>JBBILI010000022.1:0-79234 GCA_037445025.1 Rhodospirillales bacterium | reverse complement strand
CAAGATCAGGCCGGTCATAAAACCTACCCAATACCCCAGAACACAATCCCTGCCCCGCTTCCGCAGAGCAAGCATGGAGCGCCGCCAACGTATCCCTTCCATTCCTGATTTACTTGTGAAAGAGCAGAACCGACTTAAAGTGATCTGCCTTTTCCTGCAGAGCAGCTCGACATCGGGAGGCGGTTTCTACGGCCACGGGCTCACGGTGTCAACGAGAATGAGTCACCCTGTGAAACCCACGCAGAACCAGTGAAACCTTCGTGAAATCCGCTGTCTTCTGCGGTTTTCTCCGCCACCATGACCAAAAGATGACTTGTTTTGACGCGAAATTGGGAGGCATGCGATTCCCGCATGCCCCCCCGGATTTCCGCCTTCAGGCGGCCTCGGCCAGCTGTCCGTTGATCACCAAACCATTGATATCCGACGACACATGAATGGTTTCACCGTCCTTGATGGCACCTTCCAGGATCAACCCTGCCAGCGGGTTCTGCAGGCTGCGTTGGATCACCCGCTTCAGCGGCCGTGCGCCATACACGGGATCGTACCCCTCGGCCGCCAGCCAATCGAGCGCCTTGGCGTCCAGGTCCAGCCCGATCTTGCGGCCCTCCAGCAGCTGGCACAGGCGGCCGAGCTGGATGGTGACGATGCTGGCCATGTCCGCCCGCTGCAGCCGGCGGAACAGCACGATCTCGTCGAGCCGGTTGAGAAACTCGGGCCGGAAATGGTGGCGCACCATCTCCATCACCCCTTTGTACGCCATCGCCAGGTCCTCGCCGTCCGGTTGGGCGGCCAGGATGTCGGCGCCGAGATTGCTGGTCAGCACAATGATGGTGTTGCGGAAATCCACCGTGCGTCCCTGCCCGTCGGTCAGCCGGCCGTCATCGAGCACCTGCAGCAGAACGTTGAACACGTCCTCATGGGCCTTCTCCACCTCGTCGAACAGGATCACCTGATACGGCCGCCGCCGCACCGCCTCGGTCAGCACGCCGCCCTCGTCATAGCCCACATAGCCCGGAGGCGCGCCGATCAGGCGGGAGACCGCGTGCTTCTCCATGAACTCGCTCATGTCAATGCGCAGCATCGCCTTGTCGTCGTCGAACAGGAACTCCGCAAGCGCCTTGGTCAGTTCGGTCTTGCCGACGCCGGTGGGGCCGAGGAACAGGAACGAGCCGATCGGGCGATGCGGGTCCTGCAGCCCGGCACGCGCGCGCCGCACCGCATTGGCAACATGACGCAGCGCGTCCTCCTGGCCGACGACACGAGCGCGCAGCGCATCTTCCATGCGCAGCAGCTTGGCGCGCTCGCCTTCCAGCATCTTGTCCACCGGCACGCCCGTCCAGCGGCTGACGATCGAGGCTATTCCCTCCTCCGTCACCGCCTCGTTCACCAGCTTGCCGCCCTCCTGGGCCGAGGCCAGCTTCCGCTCGAGATCGGGAATGACGCCGTAGAGCAGCTCGGACGCACGTTGCAGATCGCCCTTGCGCTGAGCGATCTCCACATCACTGCGCGCCTGGTCGAGTTGCTCCTTCAGCTTTTGCCCCTCGGCGAGCTTGCCCTTCTCCGCCGACCACGCGGCCGTCATGGCGTCGGATTTTTCCTCGATCGCCGCGAGCTCGAATTCGAGCTTGGCGAGCCGCTCTTTGGAGGCCGCGTCCTCCTCACGCTTCAGCGCCTCACGCTCGATCTTGAGCTGCAGGGCACGCCGGTCGAGTTCGTCGAGCGCTTCAGGCTTGCTGTCCACCTGCATCCTCAGGCGGGACGCCGCCTCATCCATCAGGTCGATCGCCTTGTCGGGCAGGAATCGGTCGGTGATGTAACGGTTCGACAATGTGGCGGCAGCCACAAGCGCCGCATCGGTGATCCGCACGCCATGATGCAGCTCATATTTCTCCTTGATGCCGCGCAGGATCGAAATCGTATCCTCCACGCTCGGCTCCCCGACGAACACCGGCTGGAAACGACGCGCCAACGCCGCGTCCTTCTCCACATGCTTGCGGTACTCGTCGAGCGTGGTGGCACCCACGCAGTGCAGAGCACCGCGCGCCAATTCCGGCTTGATGAGGTTGGAAGCGTCCATCGCGCCATCCGCCTTGCCGGCGCCGACGAGGGTGTGCATCTCATCGATGAACAGAATCACCTGCCCCTGCGCGGACTCGATCTCGGCCAGCACCGCCTTCAGGCGTTCCTCGAACTCGCCGCGGAACTTGGCGCCCGCGACCATGGCACCGAGATCCAGCGCCAGCAGACGCTTTGCCTTCAGCGCCTCCGGCACGTCGCCGCGGACGATGCGCAAAGCAAGGCCCTCGACGATGGCGGTCTTGCCGACGCCGGGTTCGCCGATCAGCACCGGGTTGTTCTTCGTCCGCCGCGCCAGCACCTGGATCGTCCGGCGGATCTCCTCGTCACGGCCGATCACCGGATCGAGCTTGCCTTCGCGGGCCAGCTCGGTGACATCGCGGGCGTATTTCTTCAGCGCGTCGAAGGTCGCCTCGGCGTTCTGGCTGGTGACCTTGCGGCCCTTGCGAATGTCAGCAACCGCCTTCTCCAGCGATTTGGCAGTGACACCGGCGGCCTTCAGAGCGCGGCCGGCGCCGCTGTCCGAGTCGGCAAGGGCACCCAGCAGGCGATCCTGGGCGACATATTCGTCACCGGCCTTGGTGGCGGCCTGCTGGGCCGCGTCGAGAATGCGCACCAAGGCAGGGGTGATCTGCGGCTGACCGGCGCCGGCACCCTGCACCTTCGGCAGCTTGCCGAGTTCCAGGGCGGTGGCGGTGCGCGCCGTCTTGTCGTCGCCGCCGGCCGCGCGGATCAGGCCTGCGGCAGCCCCTTCCTCATCATCGAGCAGCGCCTTCAGCAGATGTTCGGCGGTGAGCTGCTGGTGGAATTCGCGAATGGCAATGGTCTGCGCTGACTGCAGGAACCCTTTGGCGCGGTCAGTGAATTTTTCGATGTCCATCTCAATGTCCCTTTCAGAAGGCGACGTGGTTCGGACCGTCCCTCTCAGAGGCGACGGTCCTGCTTTCCAACACCGTGGATCTGGGGAATGATTTCATCCGGCTCAAGGGGGCCTGCCAGGGGGGAAGATACGTGCGTATCGAGCATCTGTATCGCTATCCGGTGAAGGGTCTGTCGGCCGAGGCGTTGGAGGAAACCGCCGTGGAGGCCGGGAGGGCTTTCCCGTGGGATCGCGCCTTCGCGTTGGCGCAGAGCGATGCGCCGTTCGACCCTGTCCAGCCGCAATGGCTGAAGAAGACCAACTTCATGTGCCTGATGGCGAACGCCAAAATCGCGTCGCTGAAGTCACAGTTCGATCCGGCCCGGGGCCTGCTGACAATTCGCGCCCCTGGCGGGGCGGACGTGACAGCGCGCCCCTTGGAAGCCGCGGGGCGGGCGCTGCTGGCACAGTGGCTCAGCTTCTATCTGGGCGAGGAGGCGCGTGGCACACCGGTGTTTCATCACGTGCCCGGGCACGTGTTCGGCGATCAGAAGACCCCAGTGGTGAGCCTGATCAACCTGGCCAGCATTGCCGACCTGGAGGCGAAGCTGGGAGAGAAGCGCCACCGGCTGCGCTTTCGCGCCAACATCTATTTCTCCGGCCTGCCGGCGCTGACCGAGCTGGACTGGGTGGGCCGCGAGCTGCTGGTGGGCGGCGCCCGGCTGCGCGTGACCAAGCGAACCGTGCGATGCCCCGCCACGCAGGTGAACCCCGAGACGGCGGAACGAGATGCCAATCCGGTGCTGGAGCTGCACCGTTTCTACGGCCATGCCGATCTGGGCATTCACGCCGAGGTACTTGAAGGCGGACGGGTCGCGATGGGGGACGCCATCGCCCTGGTTTGACGCGCGTCCCCGATCGCTTCCGCAGCGCCCCTACTTCGTGAGCGCCCCGATGGCGGCACCGCCGGCGGCACCCACTGCGCCACCGACCAGAAGATTGCCGCCGCCGGTGAGGGCGGTGAGGCCCACGCCGGCCGCGGCACCGATGGCACCGCCGCTGAGGGCACGCTGCTCGGTGCGGTTCATTCCGGAACATCCGGCGAGCGTAGCGAGAGCCACGAAGAGCAACATTACACGATTGGCACGCATCATGGAGGACTCCAATTCCTGTTCGACAACTTCACTTTTCATATTGCAAAAAATTATGGTGACGTTGCGGCATTGGAAGCGGGTTCACGGAGTTATGATATCGGCTCGATTTGGCCGTCTACTGATCTGCACCGCGTGACATTTTCCCAGTATTTTGGCAGGCGCTGCAAGATCAACGCGGCGGGCCCGCGGCGGGTTCGGCCGGCTCGGGGGGCAGCGGTACCGAGACCTTTACGTCCACGTCCAGTCCCAGAAAATCCCCCTCGCGCCCGATAAAGCCGCCGGCCACCGGCACGGCCTGCTCTGGCGTGCGCGCCGTGCACACACGGATGAGATTGCGGCCGGCGATCAGGCCGTTGGTGGGGTCGAACTCCACCCAGCCGGCACCGGGCAGATAGATCGAGCACCAGGCATGGGTGGCGCCGCCGCCGACCATCGCGGCGTCTGTCTCCAGCTGGGCCGCGTCATACAGATAGCCGCTGACGAAGCGGGCGGCGAAGCCGAGCGCGCGGGCGGCCTCCATCATCAGCAGAGCGAAGTCGCGGCAGGCGCCTTTTTTGCTGTCCAGTGTCACCAGCGGGGGGTTGGTGCCCTCGGCGTCGCGACTTTCGTAGGTGAAATCGTCACGGATCGCCTCGGTTATGCGCGTCAGCAGATCCAGGGTGCGGATGCGGCCGTCGCTCGGCACGAAACGCTGCGCCCAGGCGTCGATCTGCCGTTCGGGGTCGGCATAGTGGCGTTCCAGCGAGCGGGCGAGATCGGGGAACTCCTCGGCGGCGTAGCGGAACGGGAAATACTCGGCCGTGGGGTCGATGGTGGTCTGCGGCTGGCTGGTGTCGGGCGGGAAATGTTCGAGGTCCAGCGTGGAGATGATGCGCAGCGTGTCGCTCTTGGCGTCGCCGAAATCGAGGTAGCCGATCGAGTTGCCGAACACGTCATGGGCCCAGCGGGCCAGGGCGGCTGGCGGCGTGATGCCGAGCACGGCATCGGTCAGTGTCAGATCGTGGCTGTCGCGCGGGCGCAGCATCAGCCGGTGGCGGGTGAAGCGGACCGGGGCGGCGTAGCGGTATTGCGTGGTGTGGACGATGCGGATGAGGGGCATGACGTGGGTCTAGCACGCCATGCATGTCGGGTTCATGCCGTGGCCGGCGTGAAACGTGTGACGATCCGGTCCAGTCGCGCGCGCAGCTTGCCGATGCGGCCGACCCCCTTGAGGCGACGGTCGAGAAATTCCAGCGTGTCGGTGGCGTCCTCGCTGTGGTCGCGCAGCCAGAACAGCAGGGTGGCGCTGTAGACGGCGGCGAGAATGGCGCGCTTGGTGTACCAGCTGAAATCGGCCGAGCGATCGCCGGCGGCGTGCCAGATGCTGTCCACCGTGCGGGCGGTGATGCGGGCGGCGAGCACGCCGCGCCCCGGCAGCGCCAGAATGGCCAGCGCCCTTCGGATGGCGTCGCGGTTCGGGCGCTGCTGCGCGAAGCGGATGGCGATGACGGCGCGGACCCGCCGGGTCAGGCCCATCTCCGCCAGATCCGCCGCCGCCGCTTCCATCTGGCGGTCGGCCATGTCGGCGAACGTTTCGATCAGGTCCAGCGTGCCGCCGGGAAACAGCAGCCCGGCGTCCTCGGGCGCGGCCAGGGCACGGCGCAGCGTGGCCATCGACCAGCCGTGTTCATCGACCAGCGGCAGCATGGCCGTGATGGCGGCGTCGCGTTCCGGCGTGCGTTCGGGGTGGGACATCAGCGTGCTCCCGGCAGGGCGCCGGCGCGGGCCAGCTCCTCGTTGAAGCCGAATTGGGTGAAGTCGGTCATGCGCATCGGGTAGAGGATGCCGTCGAGATGGTCGTATTCGTGCTGAACGACGCCGGCGTGGAAGCCGGTGACCTCGCGGGAGATCGGGGCGTTGTTGGTGTCCACGCCGGTGTAGCGGATGCGCCAGGCGCGCGGCACGGCGGCGCGCAGGCCGGGGATGGAGAGGCAGCCTTCCCAGCGCAGGCGGGTGTCGTCGCCGATGAAGTCCACGGTGGGGTTGATGACGACGCTGTTGGCGATCGTCGTGTCCAGCGGGTCGCCGCTGGCGCGGTCGGGGATGACGCGGAAGACGAACAGGCGCAGCGAGACGTTGACCTGCGGGGCGGCGAGGCCGGCGCCGGGGGCGTCTTCCATGGTCTCGTACATGTCCTGCACGAGGCGCTTGATCTCGGGCGCGGTCGGGTCCTCGACCGGATCGGCTTTGCGGAGCAGGACGGGGTGGCCCATGCGGACGATTTTCAGGATGGACATGCGCTCTCCGAGGGTCTGGCGGGTCGTTTTGGGGCAAAACCACTATGGCACGTGGCGGAAACCATGATATAGCGCCCGCCTCCCGATGCGGCAGGCCCGGTCGGGGTGGATTTTTCGCGTCCCGGATTGACCGGGCGTTGGCAAAGATAGCAAGGAGTGACCGGCCAAGTGCAGGTTCTGGTTCGCGACAACAATGTCGATCAGGCGCTCAAAGCGCTGAAGAAGAAAATGCAGCGCGAGGGCATCTTTCGCGAGATGAAGCTGCGCCGTCACTTCGAGAAGCCGTCTGAGCGCCGCGCCCGTGAGGCTGCCGAGGCTGTTCGGCGTGCGCGGAAGATGGAGCGCAAGCGGCTGGAGCGGGAAGGCTTCTGAGGCGAGAGCTTCTTTTTTATCGGCTGGCGCCCTCCTCCGGAGTGAGGTCTGCTCCAATGATAGAAAGTCTTTTGCTTCTTTTCTTCAGAAAAGAAGCGCTTCCTTTAGTTGTTTGGTTTCCTTGAGCTTCGCCTCAAACGTTGACCAGTCATCGTTTTCGGCAATCGGGGCCCACAAAGCTTCGACATCCTCGACCAGCATGGTGCACGGTTTGGATCGCGCGAAATATGCGTGATCAAGCCGTGCTTTGTCGTGGGCGGCGTAGTCATTGAGCACGGCGCCGAGGGCTGCGAATTCCGGGCCTTCGTAGAGGGCTGCGATCGGGCTGCGGGCGCGGCTTCGGTTGCCGAACAGGTCGAAGAACAGTTGTTCGAACGGGGCCTGGGTTTCCTGGGCGAAGGCGAAGAACAGGCCGCCGAGCTGGGCGTCGAACTCCAGGCCGCGGGACTGCAGGCCGAGGCGGTGAATCATGCTGGCGGCGTATTCCGTCTGCAGCGTGTCGCCGTAGGGTTCCAGCGCGTCTTCGAGAGCGGATTTATCGGCGATCGGCAGCAGGCATTCGGCGAGGCGCGCCAGGTTCCACATCAGAGTCTGCGGCTGACGGCCATAGGCGTAGAGGCCGGAATGGTCGAAATAGGCGGCGGTGAAGCCGGGCTCGTAGATGGGCAGGAAGCGCCAAGGGCCGTAGTCGAAGCTTTCACCGGTGATGTTGATGTTGTCGGTGTTGAGCACGCCGTGCACGAAGCCGGCCGCCATCCATTGCGCGCCCATGCGGGCGACGCGGCGGGTGACCTCGGCGAGGAAGGCCGCGGCGCGGGTGGCGAGGTCGTCGTGCCAAAGGTCCGGCATGTGCGTGCGGATGGAATGGTCGAGCAGGCGGACGATGCCGGCCTCGTCGCGCTGGTAGGCCAGGCGCTGAAAGCTGCCGATGCGGATATGGCCGTGGCTGAGCCGCACCAGCACGCTGGCGCGGGTGGGCGAGGGTTCGTCGCCGCGGTACAGTTCCTCGCCGGTCTCGATCAGGCTGAAGCTTTTCGAGGTGTTGACGCCGAGCGCTTCGAGCATCTCGGTGGCGAGGATCTCGCGCACGCCGCCCTTCAGCGTGAGGCGGCCATCGCCGCCGCGCGACCAGGGAGTGGTGCCGCTGCCCTTGGTGCCGAGGTCGAGCAGCCGGCCGGAATCGTCGTAGAGCTGAGCGAACAGGAAGCCGCGACCGTCGCCAAGATCGGGGTTGTAGGAGCGGAACTGGTGGCCGTGATAGCGCAACGCCAAAGGCTGGTCGAAGCTGCCGGGGAGCGGTTCGAACCGGCCGAAATGGGCGATCCATTCGGCGTCGGTCAGCGTGTCGAGCCCCACATGCGCCGCCCATTCCTGATTGCGGTGGCGCAGGATGGTTTGCGGGAACCGTGCTGCGGTGACGCGGTCGAAGAACACGTCGCCGAGATCGGCGTGGATCGTGGCGGGGCGGTGGCGCGGTCCGACGGGCATGGTCACTCCTTGTGGGCCGCACTGGAGGCCAGGTTGCCGTGGCACGCAAGGGTCGGGGCGGGGAACGGAATGTCTTTGCCAGTCTATACATAATATTGTATAATCCGCCGGTGACAGGCCGTGCCCGACAAGTCGAATTTCGAGGCGGGTCATTGGATGATCTTCGCGACTTCCCGACGGGCGTGCGCCGCGAGGCTGGCTACCAGATCGACCGGGTGCAGAGCGGGTTCGAGCCGGATGACTGGAAACCGATGGCTTCGATCGGTGCCGGAGTCCGCGAGATCAGGATCCGGGATGAGACCGGTGCCTACAGGGTCATCTATGTGACCCGCTTGCGGGACCGCCTGTATGTTCTGCACTGCTTTCAGAAGAAGACGCAGAAGACCGCCAAGAGAGACATCGACCTGGCCGCGCGACGCTACCTGGACCTGATGGAGGAGCTGAGACGATGACAGACCAACGCTTTGACAGCGTCTGGGATGCGATAGAGAACACGCCGGCGCAGGCAGAGAACATGCGGCTGCGGTCGGCTTTGATGACCGCACTCAAGGAGCATATCGCCCGCAAGGGTCTCAGCCAGAGCCAGGCGTCACGGCTGCTGGGGGTGACGCAGCCGCGCGTGTCTGACCTGGTGCGGGGCAAGATCGACCTGTTCGGGCTGGACAGCCTGGTCACCATGGCGGCCGCCGCCGGATTGCGTGTGGAGATGCGGGTGGCCGAAGCGCTCTGATACCCGGGCGGCTGGCACAATCATTGCTCCATCCTCCTTCAGCCCCCTGAAGGATGCGCCGTTGCTGCTCTATCTGCTCCGCCGTGTGCTGTATGCCGTGCCGATCGCGCTCTCGGTGAGCCTGGTGTGCTTCATGCTCGTGCATATCGCACCTGGCGATCCGATCAACGCCATCGTGCCGCCGGATGCGCCGGCCGATGTGGTGGAGCAGGTGCGCAAGGCCTACGGGCTCGACAAGCCGCTGCCGGTGCAGTTCGCGATCTGGCTGGGCCATGTGGTGACCGGCGATCTCGGCCGGTCGCTTGCCACCGGACGGCAGATCTGGCCGGATCTTGCGAGCGCGCTGGTCAACACGCTGATCCTGGCGGTGGTGGCGGCGACGATGGGGTTTGTCGGCGGGTGTCTGCTGGGGTGCCTCGCCGCGTCGTTCATCGGCACCTGGGTGGACCGGGCGGCGGTGGGGGTGGCGGTCGCCGGCGTGTCGGTGCCGCATTACTGGCTTGGCATGGTGCTGGTGATCATCTTCAGCGTCACGCTGAACTGGCTGCCGGCGATGGGCTCGGGGCCGGATGGCAGCGGCGCCTTCGGGCTGGACTGGGCACATCTGCGCCATCTGGTGCTGCCGGCGCTGACGTTGTGCGTCATTCCGATGGGCATCGTCACCCGCGCCGTGCGCGGCATCGTCGCCGAGATCCTCAACCAGGACTTCATCACCACCCTGCGCGGCAAGGGGCTGCGGCGGCCCGGCGTGCTGCTGCATGTCATCAAGAACGCCGCCCCCAACACGCTGGCGGTGATGGGCCTGCAGCTCGGCTACCTCATGGGCGGGTCGATCCTGGTGGAGACGGTGTTCTCCTGGCCGGGCACCGGCTTCCTGCTCAACAATGCCATCTTCCAGCGCGACATTCCGGTGCTGCAGGCGACGATCCTGGTGCTGGCGATGTTCTTCGTGGTGCTGAACCTCGGCGTCGATCTGCTGCAGACGGCGATCGACCCACGGATCCGCCGCGCATGAGCGCCTCCATCGCCCTCGCCGTGCCGCGCGCCGCAGCGCCGCGCACCTACTGGGCCGGCGTGCGGCGCAGGCTGGGGCGCGACAAGGTGACGCTGGTGTGCGGCACCATCCTGCTGCTGATGCTGCTGGCCATCATCCTGGCGCCCTCTATCGCGCCGCACCCGCCGTTCCAGGGCAGCATGCTGCGCCGGCTGAAGCCGATCGGCTTTCCCGGCTACCCGCTCGGCACCGACGAGCTGGGGCGCGACATGCTGACACGGCTGATCTATGGCGGCCGCCTGTCCTGGATCATCGGCATTACGCCTGTTGCCATCGGCTTTTTCGTGGGTGGCCTGCTCGGCGTCACCGCGGGGTTCGTGGGCGGCGGCGTGAACATGCTGATCATGCGGGTGACGGACGTGTTCTACGCCTTCCCCTCCGTGCTGCTGGCCGTGGCCATCTCGGGAGCACTTGGCTCGGGCGTCTCGAACGCCATCCTCGCCCTCACCCTGGTGTTCATCCCGCCGATCATCCGCGTGTCCGAGAGTGTCACCACGGGGGTGCGCAACCTGGACTATGTGGAGGCCGCGCGCTCGTCCGGCGCCTCGGCGCTCACCATCGTGCGGGTGCATGTGCTGCCCAACGTGCTCGGGCCGATCTTCGTCTATGCCACCGGGCTGATCAGCGTGTCGATGATCCTGGCTTCCGGCCTGTCCTTCCTTGGGCTCGGCACCAAGCCGCCGGAGCCGGAATGGGGGCTGATGCTGAACACGCTGCGCTCGGCGATCTACACCCAGCCAGTGGTCTCGGTGCTGCCGGGCGTGTGCATCTTTGTCACCTCCATCTGCTTCAACCTGCTCAGCGACGGGCTGCGCACGGCGATGGACGTGCGGAACTGATCTTTCCCACAGGAGCGACCATGAAACGCGGATTGCTGGCCCTGGCCCTTGCGACGGCCCTCACCTCGCCCGCGCTGGCGCAGAAAACGCTGCGCATCGCCATGACGGCGAGCGACGTGCCGACCACCACCGGCATGCCCAACAACGGCTTCGAAGGCATGCGCTTCCTCGGCTACCCCATCTTCGAGGGGCTGACGCTGTGGGACCTGTCCTCCGCCGACAAGCTGGCCGGCCTCAGGCCCGGCCTCGCCACCTCCTGGGCGCAGGACCCAGCCGACAGCAAGGTGTGGATCTTCAAGCTCCGTCCCGGCGTCACCTTCCATGACGGCACGCCGTTCAATGCGGACGCGGTGCTGTGGAACCTCGATCGCTACTTCAAAACCGACAGCCCGCAGTTCGAAGCCGCCGCCTCCGGCATCACCCGCGCCCGCGTGCCGCTGATGGCGAGCTACAAGAAGATCGATGACATGACGGTGGCACTCACCACCACCCGCCCCGCCTCGTATTTCCCGTTCATGGCGGTCTACATCCTGTTCACCTCGCCGGCCTCGTTCCAGAAGGCCGGACATGACTGGGGCGAGGTGGCCTCCCTGCCCGCCGCCGGCACCGGGCCGTTCAAGATCGCCGCCTTCACGCCACGCCAATCCGTGGAGCTTGAACGCTACGACGGCTATTGGGGCACCAAGGCGAAGCTCGACAAGATCCTGCTGCTGCCCATGCCCGAAGCCAACACCCGCATGGCCGCCTTGCGCTCCGGCCAGGTGGACTGGATCGAGGTGCCGCCGCCCGATGGGCTCGATTCGCTGAAGCAGGCCGGCTTCACCATCACCACCGGCTCCTACCCGCATGTATGGCCGTGGTTCTTCAACATGGGGGCCAAGAACTCTCCGGTGGCCGATGTGCGGGTGCGCCAGGCGCTGAACTACTGCTTCGACCGTGACGGCCTGGTCTCGCTGCTCAACGGCACGGCGGAGCCGGCGGTGGGCTGGCTCAAGCCGTCCGACCCGCAGTTCGGCAACCCGGAGAACCACTACAAACTCGATGCGGCCAAAGGAAAGGCGCTGCTGGCGGCCGCCGGCTACACCGACGCGAAACCGCTGTCGTTCAAGGTGATGATCTCCACCTCAGGCTCCGGGCAGATGCTGCCGCTGGCGATGAACGAGTTCATGCAGCAAAGCCTGAAGGAGACGTGCAATGTCGACGTGTCCTTCAACGTGGTGGAGTGGAACACCCTGCTGACCGCTGGCCGGCTGCCGCCGGACAGCCCGGCGCTGGGTGGGGCGATGGCGTTGAATGTGAGCTCGCCCAGCTCGGATGCCTCGGTGATGGCGCGGTATTTCTCCTCGGCCAACTTCGCGCCGAACGGGTTCAACTTCGAGCAATGGAAGGACGACAAGTTCGATGCCGCCCTGGCGGCGCTGGAAGTGGCGACCGACCCGGCGGCGATCCTGGCGGCGACGCGGGCCGCGCATGAGCGGCTGGTGGACAATCCGCCCTGGCTCTACATCGTCCACGACCTCAACCCGCGGGCGATGAGCAAGAAGATCACCGGCTTCGTCTCGCCGCAGTCCTGGTTTGTGGATTTGACCACCGTGGATCTGAAATAGCAGGCGCTGCGGCACAGCCTTCGGAAGCTGAACCGCCAAATCGCCAAGCCGCCAAGAAGTCTGAGAGACTGCCGGGCCAACAACATACCCGGACCCACATTCCTCTTGGCGTCTTGGCGACTTGGCGGTTCACCTTCGGCATCCCACCACAGACATAAACCCAGGGAGAGGCCCCGATCTTCGACCACGTCATCCGCCGCGCCCAACTCCCGAGCGGCCTCTCCGATATCGGCATCGCCCACGGCCGCATCGCCGCCATCGCCCCCACCCTGACCTGCGACGCCCCAGAAACGGACGCCGAGGGCCGCCTCGTCATCCCCGGCTTCGTTGAGACGCATATCCATCTCGACAAGACCTGCATCCTCGATCGCTGCCCCGCCAACGAAGGCTCGGTGGCCGAAGCTGTCCGCCTCACCGCCGCCGCCAAGCGCGATTTCACACCCCAGGACGTCTACGCCCGCGGCCGCCGCACGCTGGAGAAATGCCTGTGCCACGGCACCACCCGCATGCGCACCCATGTCGAGCTTGATCCCGGTATCGGGCTGCGTGGCTTCGAGGGGGTGCAGGCGCTGGCACGGGACTATGCCTGGGCGATCGATCTCGAGATCTGCGTGTTTCCGCAGGAAGGCCTCACCAACAATCCCGGCACCGAGGAACTGCTGGTGGAAGGGCTGCGGCGCGGCGCCCGGGTGATCGGGGCGGCGCCGTACTGCGACACCGATCCGCGCGCGCAGATCGACCGGATCTTCGCGATCGCGCGGGACCATGATGTCGATATCGACATGCATCTGGACATGGGCGACACGACCGAGGGCATGCAGGTCGACTATGTGTGCCGCATGACCGAGGACTATGGCTGGGGCGGCCGGGTCAGTGTCGGGCACGTGACGCAGCTGTCGCTGCTCGATCCCGTGCGGTTCGATGCGGTGGCGCGGACGATGGCCGATGCCGGGGTGGCGGTGGCGGTGCTGCCGAGCACCGACCTGTTCCTGTCCGGCCGCACCGCCACCCACGCCGTGCCGCGCGGCGTGGCGCAGGGGCACCGGCTGCTGGCGCACGGCGTGAACTGCTCGATCTCCACCAACAACGTGCTGAACCCGTTCACCCCCTATGGCGACGGCAGCCTGCCGCGCATGGCCAATCTCTACGCCAATGTCACCCATCTCGGCCGCCCCGCCGATCTTGCGACCTGCCTCGACATGATCACCCACCGCCCCGCGCGGGCGATGAACCTGCGGGACTACGGCATCGCCGTCGGCAACCCGGCCGACCTGGTGGCACTGGACGCCACCGACGCCACAGCCGCGATTGCGGAGATCGCGCAGCCGCTCTGGGGGTTGAAGGCGGGACGGATGAGCTTCACCAGGCCAAGGGCTATTACGCTACCGCCGTGAAGGAGATCGCGGCCTCGCCGAAAGAGTCCGCGAAAGCCAGAAGAAAGTTTTTTGGTTCTTTTTTTCAAAAAAGAACCGCTTCCTTCAAACCCGCACCAAGCGCACCCCCCGCGCAAAATGCCACCCCACCAACCCCAGCGCGATCAGCACCGGCACCACCGTGGTCAGGTTCAGGTTTACCCAGCCGAACTGGGCCTGGATGGCGCCGGAGCTGAACGCGGTGGCGGTGACGGTGCCGAACACCAGGAAGTCGTTGGCGGCCTGGGTGCGCATCTTCTCGGCACTGCTGTGGGCGGTTGCCAGCAGGGTGGTGGCGCCGACGAACATGAAGTTCCAGCCCAGGCCGAGCACCATCAGGGCGATCATGAAGTTCGACAGCGTCGGGTCGGCGTATGACATCGCCACGCACAGCAGGGTCAGCACGCCGCCGGCGACGATGACGCGGTGGGGGCCGAAACGCTGGATGATGCGACCGGTGACGAAGCCCGGCGCATACATGCACAGCGCATGGGCGCGGATGACATCGGTGCTGTCGTTCACGCCGAAGCCGCAGAACATCATCTGCAGCGGCGTCGAGGTCATGATCAGGTTCATCGATCCGTAGGCCACGAGCCCGGCGACCACGGCGGTGACGAAGTTCGGCCGCGCCACGATCTGCGCGATGGGGGTGGGCGAGATGACGATGGGCGGGGCGGGCGGCAGTTCGGTGATGGTGAGCAGCACGAGGGAGATCAGCGGCAGCGTGGTGAGGATGGCGTAGGTGCCGACGAACAGCAGCGGGCCCGCGATATCCTTGGTGTGCTTGACCAGCTCCGGCCCGACCAGCGCTGCGAGCACGCCGCCGGCCATCACCAGCGCGATGGCGCGCGGGCGGCGCGCCGGCTCGGCCACCTCGGAGGCGGCGAAGCGATAATGCTGACCGAGGCCGAAGCCGAGTCCGCAGGGGATGGAAGCCAGGCAGAACAGTGGAAAATTGCTCTGCCACACGGCAACGGTGCAGAGCACGGTGCCGACCAGCGTGCCCATGGTGCCCAGCATGAAGCCGGTGCGGCGGCCGAGCCGACTGAAGATGATCCCGGCCGGGATGGAGGCGATCATGGTCGCCAGCATCTGCAGCGCGTAGGGCAGTGTCGCCAGCGCCGGGTCGGTGGCAATGCTGTGGCCGATGATGGCGCTCATCGAGACGAAGGCGATGGTAGAGGTGTTGTTCAACGCCTGACAGAAGAACAGCAGCCAGACGTTGCGATTCATGCGAAGTGACTCCAGCCGGTGCGGGGCAGGGTCATGGGGTGGCCCTGCGGGGCGCACACCGTGACATCCGGCGCGCCCGCCCGGAACTGACCCACACGCGTGACTGCCAGTCGCAAGGCGGTGGCATGCGCCTGAAACGCGGCTTCATGCGCGGGGCTCACGGCCATCAGCAATTCGTAGTCATCGCCACCGGTGAGGCACAGCGCGAGCTGGTCGGCGTTGGCGAGGTCGGACAGCGGCACCAGCCCTGCGTGCAGCTCGGCGGCCAGGCCGCTTTCGCGGCAGAGATGGCCGAGGTCCTGCACGAGACCGTCCGAGATATCCATGGCGGCGTTCACCAGCGGCTTTTGGGCGAGGCCCAGGCGCGGGCGCGGCAGGCGGTAGCGGTCGGCGAGGAAGCCGGTGGGGTCCGGGTATTGGCCGGTCGCGGCGAGCAGCCCCAGCGCACCGTCGCCGATGGTGCCGCTGACCCAGATGCCGTCGCCGTCCTGGGCGGTGCCGCGGCGGATGGCCTGGCCGGGGGCCACCGTGCCGAGGATGGTGACGGAGAGACTGATCGGGCCGGGGGTGGAGGTGGTGTCACCGCCCAGCAGCGTCAGCCGGTATTCCGCCTGGTCCTGGGCGAGGCCCGCGGCAAAGCCGGCGAACCACGTGTCCGGCGTGTCGCGCGGGGTGGAGACGGTCAGCAGATAGGCCCAGGGGTCCGCGCCCATGGCGGCGAGGTCGGAGAGATTGGTGCGCAGCAGCTTGCGGGCGATCAGGTCCGGCGGGTCGTCGGGCAGGAAATGCACGCCCTGCACCATGGCGTCGGCGGAGATCACCAGTTCGCGGCCGGGCGGCGGGATGACGACGGCGGCGTCATCGGTGAGGTTGAGCGCGCCTTCGCCTGCCAGGGGTTTGAAATGGCGGGCGATCAGCGAGAATTCGGCCGGAAGGGGGGGAATGGGGTGAGCTCCCGTCTCAAGCGGCGGATTGCATCCGCCCTACGCGACCTGGGAGGGGAATTCGGCCGGGCGTAGGACGTGGGCGATGCGGTCCAGGACACCGTTGGCCATTCTTGGCTCGTCGCCTTCGAAGAAGCCGTGGGCGACGTCGAGGTATTCGTTGATCACCACCTTGGCGGGGGCGCCGTCGGCCATCGACAGCTCGGCGGCACCGGCGCGCATCAGCGCGCGCAGCACCGGGTCCAGACGGGCCAGCGGCCAGTCATCGGTGAGGCTGTTGGCCAGCAGCGGATCGATCGTGTCCTGGTGCTCCGAGGCGGTGCGCACGATGCGGGCGAACAGCTTCACGTCCACATCCGGAATACGGCCATCCTCGAATCCGGCATCGTCGAGCTTGCCCAGGCGGTAACGGATGAACTCGTCGATCACCGTCTCCGTCGCGGTCGGGCCCTGTTCGGCCTGGAACAGCGCCTGGACGGCCGCCACGCGCGAGCCGGTGCGGGTGCGCGGACGGGGGGTGTTGGCCGGCATCAGACGGCGCCAAGCCAGCGGGCCGCGTTGAGCTGAACCAGCGCCGCCGCCGCCGCCTCGGCCCCCTTGTTGTGGCCATCCGCCACGGACCGATCCACCGCCTGCTGCTCGGTGTTGACGGTGAGCAGGCCGTTGCCGAGGCACAGGCCGTGATCGAGCGCCACGCGGGTGAGCCCGCTCATCGCCTCGCGGCAGACATGCTCGTAATGATCGGTCTGCCCCTCGACGACGCAGCCAAGCGCCACACAGGCGTCATACCGCCGGCTGCCCTTCACCGCGAGGTTGATGGCGGAGGCGAGCTCAAGGGCGCCGGCCACGTCCAGCACGTCATAGCTGGCGCCGGCCTCGGTGAGGATGCGCACGGCCCCGTCGCGCAGGCCATCGACGATGGCGGTGTAATACGGCGCCCGGACGACCAACACGTGCGGCGCGGGTCCTTCGATGCGGGGGGCGGCCGGCAGCTTTGCGTCGGCGGTGCTCATTCTACGATAGCCTTCTGGCCGGCCACGGTCAGGCCGTAGCCCTCGATGCCGACAATGGTGCGGTGGGTGTTGGACAGCAGCAGCAGGCTGGTCACGCCGAGATCGGTGAGGATCTGCGCGCCGATGCCGTAGTCCCGCAGCTCCTTGGGATGCGCGTCAGGCGCGGTCATGCGGGCCACACGGCGGGACAGGCCGTCCGGCCTGGTGTCACGCAGCATGACCACAACGCCGCGACCTTCCCCGGCGATCATGCGCATGGCCGCGTGCAGGCGCGTGGCGGTGGTGCCGCCCACCACGTCGTCCAGCAGATCGACGGCGTGCATGCGCACCAGCACCGGGCCGGGGGCCTGCACGTCGCCCTTGATGAGCACCATGTGCTCGGCATAGTCGACGGTGTTGGCATAGACCGCGACCCGCCATTCGCCGCCGACGGCGTGCTGGATGGTGCTCTCCGCCACCTTGCGGACCAGGCGCTCGGTGCGCCGGCGATGGGCGATGAGGTCGGCGATGGTGCCGAGCTTGAGGCCGTGATGCTGGGCGAAGCTCACCAGATCCGGCAGGCGGGCCATCTCGCCGTCGTCGCGGATGATTTCGCAGATGACGCCGGCCGGCAGCAGCCCGGCGAGGCGGGCGATGTCGACCGAGGCCTCGGTGTGGCCGGCGCGGACCAGCGAGCCGCCCTCGCGCGCCAGCAGCGGAAACACATGCCCGGGGGTGACGATGTCGTCGCGCCCGGTGTCCGGGTTGATGGCGACGGCGATGGTGTGGGCGCGGTCGGCCGCCGAGATCCCGGTCGAGACACCGTCCCGCGCCTCGATGGAGACGGTGAACGCGGTCTGGTGGCGGGTGCCGTTCGATTGACTCATCAGCGGCAGACCCAGCTTTTCCACGCGCGAGCGCGTCATGGCCAGGCACACCAGGCCACGGGCATGGCGGATCATGAAATTCACCGCCTCGGGGGTGGCGAACTGCGCGGGAATGACGAGATCGCCCTCGTTCTCGCGGTCCTCATCGTCCACCAGGATGAACATGCGGCCGGCGCGGGCCTCCGCGATCAGTTCCTCGGCGGAGGCGATGTGGTCGCTGAGTGACCTTGTCATCATCTCGTTCATGCAAACTCCGTCAGGCGGGCGACGTAGCGCGCCACCGTATCGATCTCGATGTTGACCTTGTCGCCCACCTTGAGCTGGCCGAAGCGGGTGACCGAAGCCGTGTGGGGAATGATGTTGACGCCGAAGGTGGCGGCTTCAACCTCGTTGACGGTGAGGGAGACGCCGTCCACCGCAATGCTGCCCTTCGGCGCGATGTAGCGGGCGAGTGCGTGCGGTACGGCGAAGCGCCAGCGGGTGGAGCCGTGGTCGGGCGTTGCCTCCAGCACCTCGCCCACGCCATCGACATGGCCTGCGACGATGTGGCCGCCCAGCTCGTCGCCCACCTTCAGCGGGCGTTCGAGATTGACCCTTGTGCCGACCTGCCAGGCGCCGAGCGTGGTCTTGCTCAGCGTCTCGGCCGAGGCATCGACGGCGAACCAGTCCGGCCCCAGCGCCACGGCCGTCAGGCAGCAGCCGGAGCAGGCGATGGAGGCGCCGAGCGGGATGGCCGCCGTGTCCGCCCAGGGGGTGGCGATGACGAGGCGCATATCGCTGCCGGCGCCGAGCGGGGTGATGGCGCGGACGGTGCCGAGCCCGGTGACGATGCCGGTGAACATCAGGCGGCCCTTCGCAGTTCGGTGAGCATGTCGAGCCCCACCGGCGTGGCGGTGGCGCGGATGAAACGGGGCATGTCGGCCAGGTGCGTAACGCCGAAGGCCTGGGCGGCCGGCCAGGCGTCGCCGCCCATCACGCCCGGTGCGTGGAACCAGGCGATGCGGTCCACCAGATCGGCCCGCAGCAGCGAGGCCGCGAGCTGGGCGCCGCCTTCGACGAGCAGGCGGGTGATGCCGCGTTCGGCCAGGGTGGCGAGCGCCGCCGGCAGATCGACGCCCGATTCGCTGCGCCGCGTCGGCATCAGCTCCACCCCCGCATGGGCGAGGGCGGTGAGGCGGGCATTGTCGCTGCCGGGGGCGTGCAGGATCCAGGTGGGCGACGTCCGCGCCGTGGCGACCAGGCGCGACAGCAAAGGCGTGCGCAGGTGGCTGTCCAGCACCACGCGAATGTCCGCCACGGGCTTGAAGCCGGGCAGCCGGCAGGTGAGGTCGGGGTCATCGGCCAGCACGGTGCCGACGCCGACCATCACCGCGTCATGCCGGCCGCGCAGGGCGTGGCCCATGCGGCGCGCGGGCTCCCCGGTGATCCAGCGGCTTTCGCCGGTGCGGGTGGCGATCCGGCCGTCCAGCGTGGTGGCGAGCTTGAGCGTGACCAGCGGCCGGCCGCCGCACATGCGGCTGAAGAACCCGGCCGCGACCTCCTGCGCCTCCGCTTCCAGCAGGCCTTCCTCGACGACGATGCCGGCCTCGCGCAGGCGTTTGATCCCGGCGCCGTTGACCCGGTTGTCGCAATCGCGCACCGCGATCACCACGCGGGCGACGCCGGCTGCGATCAGCGCGTCGGTGCAGGGCGGCGTGCGACCGTGGTGGCAGCAGGGTTCGAGGGTGACGTAGACCGTCGCCCCGCGCGCATCGTCGCCGGCCATGGCCAGCGCCTGCGGTTCGGCGTGGGGCCGGCCGCCGGGGGCGGTGACGGCGCGGCCGACGACGCGGCCGTGGTTGACCACCACGCAGCCGACGGCGGGGTTGGGCCAGCAGTTGCCGAGGCCGCGTCGCGCCAGGCCGAGGGCTGCGTGCATGTGTTCGAGATCGTTCATGGGCTGCCGTCCGAGGGGTCGGTGAGGCCGCCGAGGAAGGCTTCGAAGTCTTTCGCCTCGCGGAAGTTGCGGTAGACCGAGGCGAACCGCACATAGGCAACGGCGTCGACCTCTTTCAGCGTGTCCATCACCAGTTCGCCGATCTGTTTGGAGCTGATATCGGCTTCGCCCGAGGCTTCGAGCTTGCGGACGATGCCGTTGATCATGCGTTCGATGCGTTCCTCGTCCACCTGGCGTTTGCGCAGCGCGATGTGGATGGAGCGGGACACCTTGTCGCGGTCGAACAGGACGCGGCGGCCGTCGCTTTTGACGACGGTGATCTCGCGCAGCTGGACCCGTTCGACGGTGGAGAATCGCTGACTGCAGCCCGTGCAGAACCGCCGCCGCCGGATGGCGGTGCCATCATCGGTGGGACGGCTGTCCTTGACCTGCGTATCCTCATGTCCACAGAACGGGCAGCGCATGGCTAGACGCAGCCCAAGCGAATGAAAGTTTTTTGCTTCTTTTTTTCACAAAAGAAGTTCTTTCGTTGAAAAGAAAGAACCAAAGAAACTTTCATTCGTTGGGTCATCGATAGATCGGGAAGCGGGCGCACAGGGCCTGCACGCGCGCGCCAACTTCCGCCTCGACGGCTGTGTTGGTGCCGTCGTTGGACTTCGACAGACCGTCCAGCACCGCGCCGATCATCCGGCCGACTTCCTCGAACTCGGCCACGCCGAAGCCGCGCGTGGTCGCAGCGGGCGTGCCGAGGCGGATGCCGGAGGTAACGGCAGGCTTGGCCGGATCGAACGGAATGGCGTTCTTGTTGGCGGTGATATGGGCGCGTTCCAGTGACGCCTCGGAGGCCTTGCCGGTGACGCTCTTGGGGCGGAGATCGACCAGCATCAGATGGCTGTCGGTGCCGCCGGTGATGATGTTGAGGCCCTGCGCCACCAGCGTCGCGGCCAGCGCCTTGGCGTTCTCGGCCACCGCCTTCTGATAGGTGCGGAACTCCGGCCGCAGCGCCTCGCCGAACGCCACCGCCTTGGCAGCGATGACGTGCATCAGCGGCCCGCCCTGCAGGCCGGGGAACACGGCGGAGTTGATCTTCTTGCCCAGATCCGCGTCGTTGGACAGGATCATGCCGCCGCGCGGGCCACGCAGCGTCTTGTGGGTGGTGGTGGTCACCACATGGGCGTGCGGCAGCGGGCTGGGGTAGACGTGGCCGGCCACGAGGCCCGCGAAATGCGCCATGTCGACCATGAAATACGCGCCCACCTCATCGGCGACCTTGCGGATCCGGGCGAAGTCGATGACGCGGGAATAGGCGGAGCCGCCGGCGATGATCATGCGCGGCTTTTCGGTGCGGGCGAGGTGTTCGAGCTGCTCATAGTCGAGCAGGCCGTCCTCGGCGCGCACGCCGTATTGCACGGGGCGGAACCATTTGCCGGACAGATTGGGGGCGGCGCCGTGGGTGAGATGCCCGCCGGCATCGAGGCTCATGCCCAGGATGGTGTCACCGGGCTGCAGCAGCGCCAGAAACACCGCCTGGTTGGCGTTGGCGCCGGAATGCGGCTGCACGTTGGCGAAGTTGCAGTCGAACAGCTGCTTTGCACGGTCGATGGCGAGCTGCTCGGCCACGTCGACATAGACGCAGCCGCCGTAGTAGCGCCGGCCGGGATAGCCTTCGGCGTATTTGTTGGTGAGCACCGAGCCCTGCGCCTCCAGCACCGCCGCGGAGACGATGTTCTCGCTGGCGATCAGCTCGATGCCGTCCTGCTGGCGGACCAGCTCGTGGCCGATGGCGGCGGCCAGCTCAGGATCGACCTCGGCCAGCGGCGCCGAGAAGAAGCGCTGCAGGCTGGCAACGTTGGAGACTTCGTTCATCGGCTGGGTCCTTAAATCTTGGCGATCCGGCGGTCGTGGCGACCCCCTTCATAGGCGGTGGCAAGGAAGGTGGCGAGGATATCAAACGCCATTTCCTCACCGATCATACGACCGCCAACGGCCAGCATGTTGGCGTTGTTGTGCTGGCGCGCAAGCCGGGCCGAGGTGGTTTCGCTTACCATGGCGCAGCGGATCTCGGGATGGCGGTTGGCGGCGTAGGACATGCCAAGCCCGGTGCCGCACACCAGCACGCCGAAGCGCGCCTGCCCGTCGATCACCGCCTGGCAGGTTGGGTGGGCGATGTCGGGGTAGTCGACGCTGTCGGGCGTGTCGGTGCCGAAATCGAGCACGGTGTGGCCGCGGGCGCGCAGCCAGTCGGCCAGGGCGTTCTTGAGCCGAAAGCCGCCATGGTCGGCGCCGAGGGCGATTGAGGGAAGTTCCGTATTCATCGCAGCGCTTTAGCACGCGCAGGCTCGGGAGTGGAATTGCGGCGTCGCACATTGCGGGCATGCTTGGGAACAAGATCGTTGATTGTGTATACAGATATGGATACATTGTCGTTCGTCTGGGATGAGGCGAAGCGTACGATCAATCTGGCCAAACACAGGCTGGACCTTGCGCGCGGCGCGGAACTCCTGCGGTCGGACCAAACCGCCACGCTCCAATCTCCACGAGGCGATGAGGAGCGCTACGTCACCATAGGTCTTATGGACGGACAGTTCGTGGCCCTGGTCTGGATGCGGCGTGACACACAGATCCGTCTGATTTCTTAAAGGAGAGCCCGAAATGCGGAGAAACGGCACTATGGTCAGCGCCACCTATGAGGAAATCCAGGAAATGTTGGCCAACGGCGGCGACCAGACGGATTGGAAGGCCGCGATGGCAATTCCGCAAGCAGAAGTCGAGCGGATGGCCGACGAGGAAGACGGCCCCCTCCCCGAAGGCTGGGAAAACACCATCATCGACGGCCCGATCCTGCGCAAACAGCCCGTCCACATCCGCCTCGACGCCGACATCCTCGCCTGGTTCCGCGCCCAGGGCCCCCGCTACCAGACCCGCATCAACGCCGTGCTGCGCGCCTACGTGCAGTCCCGCACAACTCCCACCCCCTGACCGGAAGCCGTCTTGCGCGCCCGTCGCCACCGGGTCAAAGCTTCCCCCACACGCCAGGGAGCAACGCACAGTGACTGTCGGCCCATTCCCCGCCACCCGCCTGCGGCGTAACCGCACCCATGCCTGGACCCGCCGCCTGGTGGCTGAGAACACCCTCTCCACCAGCGATCTGATCTGGCCGATCTTCATCATGGACGGCACCGACCAGACGTCCGAGATCGCCGCCATGCCCGGCGTGGTCCGCGTCAGTGTCGACCGGCTGGCCGCCCATGTGGAGCCCGCCGCCCGGCTCGGCATTCCCGCCATCGCCTTGTTTCCGGCCACACCGCCGACGCTGAAGGATGCGGAGGGCACGGAATCGGCCAACCCCGACAACCTGATCTGCCAGACCGCCCGCCTGCTGAAGCGTGAGTTCCCCGATATCGGCCTGCTCGGCGACGTGGCCCTCGACCCCTACACCGATCACGGCCATGACGGCGTCATCCGCGACGGCTATGTGGCCAACGACGAAACGCTCGCCATTCTCTGCCACCAGGCGCTGAACCAGGCCCGCGCCGGCATCGACATCATCTCGCCGTCGGACATGATGGACGGCCGCATCGCGGCGCTGCGCGCGGCACTCGACGGCGAAGGCTTTATCCACACTGGCCTGATGAGCTACGCCGCCAAATACGCCTCCGCCTTCTATGGCCCGTTCCGCGACGCCGTCGGCTCCTCCGGAGCCCTTCGCGGCGGCGACAAGAAAACCTACCAGATGGACCCCGCCAACTCTGACGAAGCGCTGCGCGAGGTGGAGATGGATCTGCTGGAAGGGGCCGACACCGTCATGGTCAAGCCCGGCATGCCCTATCTCGACATCTGCCGCCGCGTGCATGACACGTTCAAGGTGCCGACCTTCGCCTACCAGGTGTCGGGCGAGTATTCGATGATCATGGCCGCCGTCGAGCGCGGCTGGATGGATCACGACAAGGCGATGCTGGAAAGCCTGCTCGCCTTCAAGCGCGCCGGCTGCAGCGGCGTACTCACCTATTTCGCGGTGAAGGCCGCCGCCCTGCTGCAGGCGTGATGGTGATTGCGGAAAGCAGCAGCCTGCGTTTACGCTCTCAAGCCTGATCGCAGCGGAACCACTGGATGAGCCAGGTCGTCAGCCTCACCCCCCGCCTTGCCACCTCGACCGACACGATGTGGGCGGTGATGGCCTCGATCGGACGAACCAACCGCATCGCCGAACTCTACCCCAGCCGCGACGCCGCCCTCGCAGACCGCGCCTGGCGCGAGGCCCAGGTGCGCGACCACGCCAGCTTTCTGCGCACCTGCAAGCAGCCGGCGCCGCGCTACAGCGTGGCCCCGGTCCGCCGCGCCGACCTGCCGAAGGGCTGGAAGCCGCTGCCGGCGCTAGGCTTTCTCCGCGGGCAGTTCATCTGAGGCGGAGCGGAGCGCCTCGCTCAGCAGCCCCGCCGCGGAGACCAGCAGCAGCGTCAGCCCGCGTTCCCGCTCCGGCGGCAGGTCCCGTGCCTGCACCACCAGGCTCAGGCTGGCGATCAGCCCCAGCGCCGGCCACACCACCGGCGCCGCAAGCCCGACCAGACCGGCATCGATCTCGCCGCGGCTGACGGCGAACCCCCGCCGGCGGATATCCGCCAGTTCGGCCTTGAAGTCCTCAGAGGCGATCGCCGCCCCGTTGCGCGACAGCAGCGCGGACAGGCCCCGCGGCGGCAGCCGGGCCAGGATCACCTTGCTGGTGGCGCCGCGTGTGAGCGGCATCGGCCGTCCCCGCTCATAGCTCGACCGAAAATCGATCCCCGGCGCGGCCGCGTCGGCAACGCACATGACGGTATCGCTGTACAGCCGGCATAGCAGCCCCACACAGGGCAGCCGGGCCTGCGCCACGGTGTCAATCAGGATCCCGCGCCCCGCCTGCAGCAGCGGATCGGTCAGCCGGGTCAGCCGGTCGAACTCAATGAAGGCCGGTCCCAGACGATACCGGGATTCTGAACCTGCCTCCAGCAGCCCTGACGCCACCATCTCACTCACCGCGCGGTAGATCGTGCTGGACGGCAGGCCGAGCGCCTCGCCCATCGCCGGAACCGTCCAGGAAGGGCGCTCCGGCGTGTAGAGCCGAAGGACCGCCATGATGCGGGCAAGACCGGCCATCTAGCTGCGCAGAATGCCGCGGCCCCACAGGTTCAGGGTGCGCTCGGCATGCGGCCATTCCTTCACCGGCCGGTCATACATCACCTCCAGCTCGGCCGAGATCTCGATCCAGTTGCGGTCGGGATCGTCGATGAAGATGAACAGGTTGTTGCCGGGACCGTGGCGGCCGGGGCCCCACACGATCGGAATCTCCAGCCCGCCCATCCGGTCGCACCAGTCCTTGATGACCGACCAGTCGCCGGCCTCATAGCTATGGTGGTCCACGCCCTGCCGGTCCGCCTTGAAGCAGGCCAGCGTGTGGTGCTCGTGGTTCGAGCGCATGAAGCAGGTGGCCACCGTGCCGTCCGGCTTGCGCACCCGGTCGGACACCAGAAAGCCGAGTTTTTCCACGTAGAAATCCTCGATCGCCGCCACGTCATGCGTCGCCAGCGTCAGATGCTGCAACGGCCCGCGCAGCCCCTGCGTCGCCGGTTCCGCCTGGCCGAGGCCGAACACGATGGTGGTGCCATCCGGGTCCTGCACCGCGAAGGCCTCGTCGCCGAACAGCGGGCTGGGCGAGGCGAGAATCGCCACACCGCCCGCCGCCGCCCGCGCGCGGATCTCGTCCAGCCCCGCCCGGTCACGCGTCGCGAACGCCCCGAAGTCGAGCTGTTTGGCCACACCTTTCGTGAACAGCATCCGCCGCAGCGGCCCCTGGCACAGGAACCGTCGATCCGGCAGCGCGGACACGTTCATGTCCAGAGCCCGGCCATAGAATGCCGCGAGGCCGGCGGGATCGGGGGTCTGGAATTGCAGGTGATGCAGATAGGCCCCGGCGCGCACCGCTGTGGACATGTTGGCTCCTGTCGCGTTTGGACGTGGCCCCAGTCTAGCCGAGGTCAACTGAGGGTCAACATCAATTCCCATATAAAGGGAATTATGGATTGTCTGTTCTCTCAAATTCCCGATATATAATACCAACGGCCTTGATCGATGACTCTTCCATCGATCAAGGCCGTTGGTATCGCGCGCCGGGTTGGCCGGCGGCGGCGCGCCAAACCAAGACTCAAACCAACGGTCATTCTTTATGACCGTTGGTATAAGGATATCACCCGTTCGAGGCATGGATTGATGACCCTGCACAGCTGCCCCGGCAATCCGTCCCAGCATGTGCCGGTGGTGATCATCGGCAGCGGGCCGACCGGGCTCACCCTGGCCAACCTGCTGGGCCGCCAGGGCATCGCCACGCTGCTGGTCGAGCGTCACGCCACGACCGTGACCGAGCCGCGCGCGGTGTCGATCGACGATGAATCGCTGCGCACCATGCAGGAAGCCGGCGTGATCGATGCCGTGCTGCGCGAGGTCGTGCCCGGCTACGGCTCGCACTACCACGGCCCGAACGGGCGCTGCTTCGCCAAGGTGGAACCGACCGGCACGCCGTTCGGCTATCCAAGCCGCAACGCCTTCCGCCAGCCCATCCTCGAACAGCAGCTCCGCGACAACCTCGCGACCACACCCAGCGTCACCGCCTGCTTCGGCTGGCGGTTCACCGGCTTCACCGACGAAGGCGACCGCGTGCAGGTGCACCTCACCGCACCGGACGGCACGCCCTGCTCCCTCACCTGCGCCTTCCTGGTCGGCTGCGACGGCGCCAGCAGCCAGGTGCGCGAACAGCTCGGCATCACCCTCGGCGGCACCACCTTCGACGAGCGCTGGCTGATCGTCGATCTTGAGAACCACCCCAACGACCAGCGCCATACCAAGGTGTTCTGCAACCCGCTGCGCCCCTGCATCACCCTGCCCGGCCCGAACGACACCAGGCGCTACGAGTTCAAGCTGATGCCGGGCGAGACCGACGACGCCATGCTGGCGCCGGACAACATCGCCCATCTCCTGGCCACCCACGATGCCCGCCCCGGCGCGGCGTTGCGGCGCAAGGTGGTCTATCGCTTCCACGCCAGGGTGGCCGATCGCTGGTCCCACGGCCGCGTGTTCCTGGCCGGCGACGCTGCCCACCTCACGCCGCCCTTCGCCGGCCAGGGCATGAACAGCGGCCTGCGCGACGCACAGAATCTCGCCTGGAAGCTTGCCGCCGTGCTGCGCGACCAGGCCGGGCCGGGGCTGCTTAACAGTTACGCCCAGGAGCGGCGCGACCACGTTTGGGCGATGATCCGCCTGGCCCTGCGTATGGGCCAGGTCATGGCGCCGCGGGGCCGGCTCGCGGGCTGGGCGATCCGCGCCGCCTTCACCGCGCTTCGGCTGTGGCCGCCGGCCAGCGACTACGTGTTGCAGATGAAATACAAGCCGAAGCCGCAGTTCACCCAGGGCTTCCTGATCAGCACCGGCCCCGCTTCCGCCGAACTGGTCGGCCGCCTGTTTCCGCAGCCGCGCGTGCGCACCGCCGAGGGGCACGAGGTCCTGCTCGACGAGGTGCTCGGTCCCCGCTTCTGCCTTGTCATCCGCGCCACCGATCCCGCGGCACTGTTCTCCCGCCTCGACCATGCGATCTGGCGCACGCTCGGGGCCGCACGCGTGGCCATCCTGCCGGCCGGACAAGCCACCGCCCATGACGGCATCACCGTCGTCACCGAGACCGGCCCCAGCGTGGCCGCGCTGTTCGGGTCCGACAGCGATGTGATCCTGCTGCTCCGGCCCGACCATTATGTGGCGGCCGCTTTCACGCCCGCGCAGGCCGACGCCATGGCTGAGTCCGTCCAGCTCCTGCTGGCCGCGACCTGGTCGGTTCAACCCGCGGCGCGCACCACCGTCAGCACGCCGGCGCCGTAACGCGCCAGTTTCGAGGCACCGACGCCCTTGATCTGACCAAGCTCGTCATCGTTCACCGGCCGCACCGCCGCGATCTCGCGGAGCACGGCATCATGGAAGATGACATAGGGCGGCACACCCTGCGTCTTGGCCTCGCCCGAGCGCCACAGCCGCAGCGCGTCGAACAGGCTGGCCGCCTCGCCGGAGATCTCGGCGTTCTCCGCCCGCGGCTTGCTGGCCCGATCCGGCGAACCCCGCCTGCGGTCGCGCGTGTGCTACAGATCGTCGCGCAGCATCACCCGCTCCTCGCCGCGCAGAATGGGACGCGCCTTCTCGGGCACCAGGCTGACGGTGGCGAACTCGCCCATATCCACTTCCAGCACCCCGCGCGTGATCATCTGGCGCAGCACACCGCGCCAGAAATCCAGCTTGCGGTCGGCGCCGATGCCCCACACCGGCAGCCTGTCATGGCCGAACTTCGCCGCCATGTCCGACGCCTTGCCCATCAGCACCGAAATCACGTGCAGCCCGCCGAAGCGCTGCCCGGTGCGGTAGACGGCCGAAAGCAGCTTCTGCGCCTCGGTGGTGCCGTCGAACGTGCCGATCGGGCTGGCGCAGTTGTCGCAGTGCCCGCAGGTGCCCGAGAGTTCCTCGCCGAAACACGCCAGCAAGGTCCGAGTCCGGCATTCCGTCGTCTCGGTGAGGCTGATCATCGCCTCAAGCCGGCCCCGCATGGCCCGCTTCTGCGCCTCGGGGGCCGCGGAGATCTGCAGGAAATGCCGCGCCCGGGCGATGTCCTCGCCGCCGTACAGCAGCAGCGTCTCCGAGGTGTCGCCGTCACGCCCGGCGCGGCCGATCTGCTGGTAATACGCCTCCGGGCTGTCCGGCATATCGAGATGCACCACGAAGCGCACATCCGGCCGGTCGATGCCCATGCCGAAGGCGATCGTGGCTACGATCACCACCGCCTCGCCCGAGCGGAACCGCGCCAGCGCGGCGCGCTTGTCCTCCACGGGAATGCCGGCATGGAACACCAGCGCGGTGATTCCCTTGCCGCACAGCGAGGCGGCGATCCGCTCGGTCTTGGCGCGGCTGCCGCAGTAGACGATGCCGGCCTCGCCGCGATGGCGCTCCAGCAGCGCCAGCAGCTGCGCGGTTTCGCCCTGCTTGGGCTCGGCGGTGATGTGCAGGTTCGGCCGGTGGAAGCTGGCGGCGAACACCGCGGCGTCCCGCATGTCGAGCGCGGCCAGAATGTCCGCGCGCGTGCGCGGATCGGCGGTGGCGGTCAGCGCCAGGCGCGGCACATCCGGAAACAGCTGCGCCAGCTGGGCGAGGTCGCGGTATTCCGGGCGGAACTCGTGGCCCCACTGGCTCACGCAATGCGCCTCGTCGATCGCCACCAGCGCGATCTGCAGCCGCTGCAGCCGCTCCAGCGTGCCCTGGGTCAGCAGCCGCTCGGGCGAGACATAGATCAGGTCCAGCTCGCCGGCATCGAGCGCGCGGCCGATGCGCCGCGCCTCCTCGGGATCGTTCTCGGAATGCAGGGCGCCGGCCGCGATGCCGAGCTGACGCAGGGCCGCGACCTGGTCGTCCATCAGCGCGATCAGCGGCGAGATCACGATGGCCGTGCCCGGCCGGCACAGCGCCGGCACCTGGTAGCACACGCTCTTGCCGCCGCCCGTCGGCATCAGCACCAGCGCATCGCCACCCGCGGTGACATGATCGACCGCCTCCTCCTGCAGGCCCCGGAACGCCGGAAAGCCGAACACCCGGCGCAGCACCGCGCGCGGGGTGTCCGCATCGGGGAGCCGCAGATCGGCGCGGCCATCAGGCATGATCAGGTCCTTCATCATCCCTCGGCCACAGGGCCGGCATCGTGACAGCCCCAGAGGCCTGCCACCATACCTGCCCGCCGCGCCGCGGTCGCGTCAATGCGACGCAATCCGCGCGGCCAGGGCGGTCGAGAATTCATTGAGCGTGACCGCGCGCTCCGCTCAGATGCGGCACGCCGCCGGCGCTCCTTGGGAACCTCGCATGTATCTGGAAGACCTGACGCTCGGCCAACGCATCGACTGCGGCCGCTTCTCCCTCACCGCGGCCGAGATCATCGACTTCGCCCGGCGCTTCGACCCTCAGCCCTGGCACCTCGACGACGCCCTTGCGCAAGGCACCTATTTCGAAGGCCTGTGCGCCTCGGGCGTTCACACCCAGGCCGTCTCGATCGGGCTGATGGTGCGCGCCATCGCCGGTGTGCGGATCATCGCCGGCGGCGCTTTGAACGAGGCACGCTTCAGCGTGCCGGTGCGGCCGAACCAGGACTACACCGTCACCGCACGCTGGAGAGAGGCCCGCCCGTCATCGCGCAACCCCGCCCGCGGCGTCGGCGTGATCGACATCACCACCGCCGATGCCGCAGGCGACGTCGTCATGCAGGCCGGGGTCACCTACATTCTGGCGCGCAGGCCGGCCGTTACGGATTGACCAGCATCGACCCGAGCGGACGCCCCGCCAGCAGATGCACATGAAAATGCGGCACCTCCTGCCCGGCATGCTCGCCCATGTTGGCCAGCAGCCGGTAGCCCGGCTCCTCCAGGCCCAGCGCGCGCGCGACCGCGCCGACCGCGCGGAAGAAGCCAACGATCTCCGCATCGCTTGCCTTCGCGGTGAAGTCCGCGGCCGAAATGTAGGGGCCACGCGGGATCACCAGCACATGCACCGGCGCCTGCGGGGCGATGTCGTGAAACGCCACGGCGTGCTCGTTCTCGAATACCTTCCGGCTCGGGATCTCGCCGCGGAGGATGCGGGCGAAAATGTTGTTCGGGTCGTAGGTGCCCAGGCCTTTTACCGGCATTTCGGCGGCTCCGTAAGGATATTAAGACAAGCGGTTCTTTTTTGAAAAAAGAACCAAAAAACTTTTGATTGGCTGACGCCCTTGTTCGGAGAGAGGGTATCCAAGGGATGAAAAGTCTTTTGCTTCTTTTCTTCAGAAAAGAAGTTCTTGCTATGGAATTTTCGTCGTCCCCAGCCCGAACGCCATCGCCAGCTTCTGCGGCCGGGCCGCCTTCTCGGCAATGCCGGAAACCCCCTCGCGCCGGTGCAGCTCGGCCCAGACTTCGCCAGGATACACGCCCGCATCCACCCACATCACCAGCAGATGGTACAGCACATCGGCACTCTCGCCGACCAGCTCACGCCGGTTGCCCGCCACCGCCTCGATCAGGCACTCCACCGCCTCCTCGCCGAATTTCTGCGCGATCTTGGCTGTCCCGCGCGACAGCAGCCGCGCCGAATGGCTCACCGAAGGATCAGCCCCCTTGCGGCCGGCCACGACGGTGTATAGCCGGTCAAGCACCTCGGCGCCCGAACCTGCCTCCACCAGCATCGCCGGCGGGTTCAGCAGCGACGCCGGCAGCACCGCCGAAGCCAGCTTCTTCTTTGCACCGGCAAGCTTCGCCTTCTTGGCAACCGGCTTCTTGCCGGCAGGCTTCTTGACCGCAGCGGACTTGACCGGAGCAGCGGCCGCAGGGGAAGTCTTCTTGACGGTCTTGGCCATGGATCAGGTCGTCTCAAGCTGGCGCAGCAGGCGCACCGGAAGGCCCGCGGCGTGCAGGCAGTCCTTCACCTGCGGCACGGTGAAGGTGCCGAAATGAAACACGCTGGCGGCCAGCAGCCCGGTGGCACCGGCCAGCGCGCCGTCGATGAAATGATGCAGCTGCCCCGCACCGCCCGAGGCGATCACCGGGATCCGCACCGAGCAGCACACCGCGTGCAGCAGGTCGAGATCAAAGCCCTGGCCGGTGCCGTCACGGTCCATGCTGGTCAGCAGAATCTCGCCGGCGCCGAGCTCGGCCACCTGGCGCGCCCAGTCCAGCACGTCGAGGCCGGTGTCGGTGCGGCCGCCATGGCTGAACACGTGCCAGTCATACCGGCTCACCTGCTTGGCATCGATGGCGACCACCACGCATTGGCTGCCGAATTTCTGCGCCGCCTCCCGGATCAGCTCCGGACGCGCGATGGCGGCCGAGTTGATCGAGCATTTGTCGGCACCGGCCAGCAGCAGCCTGCGCATGTCGTCGATCGAACGGATGCCGCCACCCACCGTCAGCGGCAGGAACACCTCGGCCGCGGTGCGGCCGACCACGTCCAGGATCGTGTCGCGGTTGTCAGAACTGGCGGTGATGTCGAGAAAGATCAGCTCGTCGGCACCCGCCGCGTCATAGACGCGCGCCTGCTCCACCGGATCACCGGCGTCACGCAGCTGCACGAAGTTGACGCCCTTGACGACGCGGCCGTCCTTGACGTCCAGACAGGGGATGACGCGAAGCTTCAGCACCGAGTAGCTCCTTCAACTGCCTCTTTGAAAGGCGGGACCGTGACGATGCAAGCGCTGATCGCGCACGGGTGATGAAACTTTTGGCGGATCTATGGACAATCCGCGAAGTGATCCGGTCAGGGCTCCAGGAGCGCCAATGCCGCGGCCGGATCCACCCGCCCATCGTAGAGCGCACGGCCGATGATCACGCCTTCGATTCCCGGGCACCGCGCGTCGCGCAGCGCCTGCAGATCGGCGAGCGACCCCACGCCGCCGGAGGCGATCACCGGCGTGGAGATGCCGTTTGCCAGCGACACCGTCTGGTCGATGTTGAGTCCGCCCAGCATGCCGTCGCGGGCGATGTCGGTGTAGATGATGGCACTGACCCCGGCGCCCTCGAAATGCCGGGCCAGCTCGGTGGCCGGCATGGTCGAGGTCTCGGCCCAGCCTTCGGTGGCGACAAACCCGTCCCGCGCATCGATGCCGACGGCGATGCGATCCGGGAACTCACGGCAGGCCTCCAGCACCAGCGAAGGGTTCTTCGCAGCCGCACTGCCCAGAATGACCCGGGTGATGCCCGCCTCCAGCCAGGTGGCGATGCCCTCCAGGCTGCGGATGCCGCCGCCGAGCTGCACGGGGATGGTGACGTTGTGGAGAATGTGCTCCACCGCCAGCGCGTTCACCGGTCGGCCGGCAAAGGCGCCGTTGAGGTCCACCACATGCAGCCATGCGAAGCCCGCGGTCTGCCAGGCCAGCGCCTGCGCGCCGGGATCGTCGGAATACACCGTCGCGTCGTTCATCTCGCCGCGTCGCAGCCGCACGCAGGCGCCGTCCTTGAGGTCGATGGCGGGATAGGCTGTTATCATGATGCGATCCGACCGCCGGGCTGCAGCAGCTTGTAATAGAACACGCCGCGCACGGTTTGACCGCCGACGCGGGCATAGGCCGGGTGCAGGCCCCAGCGGATGTAGCCCAGGCTCTCATACAGCGCGATCGCCGCCGTCTGGGTCTCGCGCACATCGAGGTTGAGCACGTGGTAGCCCAGCGCCCGCGCCCCTTCCTCGACGCGAAGGGTGATCATCCTGGCCAGACCGTGGCCGCGGGCATAGGGGGCGATGAAGCTCTGCGTCAGCGTGGCGGCGAAGGCCTGCGCCTCGTTGTTGCGCGGCGGCCGCACCAGCAGCACCGAGCCCACGATCACGCCGTCGAGCCGGCAGACGAACAGCTCGCGCTCCGGCACCAGCAGCAGGCCACGGAAATGCCGCTCCAGCGCCAGCCGTCCCGGCGGCGTCACCCAGCCGAAGCCGCCGCCATCGATGATCGCCGCATCGGCCGCCTCGCACAGCGCCGCCAGATCCTCGTCGGTGAAGCTGGTCACCCGCTCGACCGAGACCGTGTGCTCCTGGGCCGGCTGCCCGCTCATGAAGGCTGCCACCGCAGGAAGTTCTCCAGGATGCGGATCCCGACATCCTGGCTCTTCTCGACATGGAACTGCGTGCCGGCGCGGTTGCCGGTGGCGACGAAGGCCGGCACCTTGCCGCCATACTCTGTCGTCGCCAGGCACTGCGCCGGGTCACCGCCGGTGAGCGCGAAGCTGTGCACGAAATACACGTGATCGTCGGGTTTCAGCCCGTCGAGCAGCGGATGGCTGCCAGGGGTGAAGTCCAGCCCGTTCCAGCCCATCTGCGGCAGGCGCAACGGGCGTGGCGGCGCCATTTCGGTGATCTCGCCGCGGATCCAGCCGAAGCCGCGGCTGGTCATGTGCTCCAGCCCGCGCTCGGCCATCAGCTGCATGCCCACGCAGATCCCCAGGAACGGCGCGCCTTCGTTGACCCGCTTGAACATCGCCTCGCGCAGGCCCGGCCTGCGGGCCAGGCCCAGCGCGCAGTCGGTGAACGCGCCCTGGCCGGGCAGCACGATCCGATGCGCCTTGGCCACGATCGCCGGATCGTCGGTGACATAGACCAGCGTGGGGATCTGCGCGCGATTGGCGGCCAGGGCGATGGCGCGCGAGGCGGAGGCGAGGTTGCCGCTGCCATAGTCGATGACGGCGACGATCTCCGGGTTCTGCCCGCTCATCGCGCCAGTTCCTGTACAAGGTCGGGCTGTGCTGCCAGCAGCCGGCCGAAGGCGGTGTCGAAATCACGGCCGGCGACCACGTGCGCCAGGGTGAAGCCGCGCAGCTCCAGTGCTCCGCGGCGCAGATCCTGGCCGAACAGCCCGTACAGCACCGGCAGCACCGCCCAGCTCCAGCCCGGCCCCCAGACATCGACGGTGACATCGAGCACGAGGCCGATGGCGGCGAACACCCAGGCGCCATGGGCCGCCAGCCAGATCGGCCCGAACACCAGGGCGCCCCAGGAGAAGCCTTCCGGCACCAGCTCGGGTGCCGAGCCCGGCCGGGTCATGGCGGTGAAGACCTTCATAGCGACCCCTTGGTGGACGGCACCGCGCCTTCGAGGCGCGGATCGATCGCCACAGCCTGGCGCAGCGCGCGCGCCACCGATTTGAAGCAGGCCTCCGCCACATGATGCGCGTTGCTGCCGGCAAGCTCGCGCACATGCAGCGTGATCAGGGCATTGCCGGCCAGCGCGCGAAAGAACTCCTCGAACAGCTCGGTGTCCATCTCGCCCACCTTGTCGCGCAGGAAGCTGACCGACCAGGCGCAATGCGCCCGCCCGGAGATGTCGATCGCGGCCTCCGCCAGCGCTTCGTCCATCGGGATCACCGCATGGCCGAACCGGGTGATGCCGGCCTTGTCGCCCAGCGCCCGCGCCAGCGCCTGGCCGAGCACGATGCCGACATCCTCGGTGGTATGGTGAAAATCGATATGAAGGTCGCCCAGCGCCTTCACCCGCAGGTCGAACAGCGCGTGGCGGGTCAGCGCCGTCAGCATATGGTCGAGAAACCCGATCCCGGTGTCGATTTCGGCGACACCGGACCCGTCGAGATCCAGCCGAAGGGCGATGTCGGTCTCCGCGGTTCGGCGGGACAACTCTGCGATACGTGCCATGGCGGCACACCTAGCCGAAAACAGCCTCATCCGGCAAACCGGATGAGGCCACGCGGCCAGGGCATGCGCCCAGGCACGACGACGATGCTGACCGTGCTATCGATCTCGGGTCATTCAACAATAAGTTTCCATCGACGGGACTGACGCCGAAACGCGAACTTGTTAAATCAAGGGCCTGTCTGCCGGAAGCAGGCGCGAACCAATCGCGCTCCGGCCGGTCTTGCCTGTGGGAGAACAAAATTGGCGGAAATCAAGAATGTCATGGATGTCCCCTCCATGAAGGCGTTGCTCGTCAAGTCGAAGCAGGAGCCGCTGAGTGCTGCCATCGGCCTTGGCGCCGACGGTGCCGGGAAGATCCTGCTGCACAAGATCAAAGGCCCGATGGCGCTGGGCAAGCAGCTCGAGGCGGAGAGCCCCGGGCTGAAGGACATGCGCTTCGGCCGCGCCCATGTCGACGTCGACGAGAACCCCAAGCTGGTCAAGATCGTCATCAATCGCGCCGTCACCGGGCTCAGCCGCCGGCTGATCAAAACACTGAAGGGCAGCGGCTTCACAAGGGTGATCCTGCTGCTCGAGGACGGCACCGAGGTCGACGGCGCCGAAGAGGAGCAGGAACTGGAGCAGGTGTCCGCGACCGGCCCCGAACCCGTCGCCGACGTGCCCAGTCCGCCTCCGCCTCCGCCGCCGGGCCCGCCGCCGCCCCAGGCGCCGCGCACCGCAGCGCCGGCCACGCCGGACGCGACCTCGCTGGCCAATCTGCTCAAGGCGCTGGTCGAGCCGATGCGGGCCCTCATCGCCGCGTCACCGAACCGTCGGGATGCGCTGATGGCCCTGGCCGCGGCTGCCCAGGCGAGCCTCAAGAGCGGCGATCTCGCCGCCGCACAGACGCAGATCCGCGCCCTGCGGGACGCGCTCGGCCCGGTGCCGCAAAATGCCGCTGCCGCCACGGGGACCGGCGTGACCTTCCAGAAGATGCGGCTGCTGTGGGACAGCACCCGCAAGAACCTGATGGACCAGCTCAAGACCCTGGAGGCGAAGGTCATCGAGGAGACCGACGGCGCGCCTGACGCCGCGGCCATCCGGGCCAACGTCACCAACCTCGAGGTCTCGCTCAGGACGCTCGACACCCGACTTTCGGACGCGCTGGACGATCTGTACAACGCCGGCGGGCAGGACCCGAAGCTGAAGGCGAAGGCCAAGAGCATCGCCCTGCGCTACCAGAGTTTCGTCGCCACCGACCCGCTGATGCAGGATCTGGACAGCAACCCCTTCGTCAGGCTCGACGCCCGGGCCCGCGTGGACACAACGTTGAACGCTGTCATCAGCCACCTGTAATACCGAGCCGCGAGGACGACTGATATGGCCAAGACCCCCACCCCGGAACAGCAGAAGTTCATCGACCTCTACATCATCGGCTCGCGCAAGCAGGACGCGAAGATGACCAAGGCGTTCCTCGAGTTCGACCGAAGGCGCGGCAAGGTGGCCGAGGAGATCGCGGTGCTCGACCCGACCGATCCCGAACGCACCCGGTTGCAGAATCTGCTCGATGCCGCCGTCACCAAGGGGCATGGCCCCGAGGACCGCAGCGCGCCGAACTTCGAGGGTGCCTACAAGGACCTCAACGCGATCAAGCGCGAGGCCCGCGCCAAGGCGAAGGGGTTCATCAAGAGCCACTCGCCCAAGGCGATCGCGCGGGACCTCGCCGCCATGGAAGCGACGATCCTGACGATCAAGAACAACATGGCGCTGGCGGCGAACACCATGGACCTTGCCATCCAGGACATCATCAAGGCCGCGCCGGACCGCATCACCGAGGAGGAGCTCGAGGATTTCCTCTACGACGTGTCCAGCCGGGAGGCCGGCTGGCGCGGCATGAAGGCCTCGGCGGAGCGCACCACGCGCGTGGCCGAACAGGCCGTGGCCAGCCTTGACGCCGAAGCCGCCATCGCCCGCCACCGCCACGCCATCCAGCAGGTGTTCAACGAGAGCGATACCAAGGCCCGGGTGGTGCTGCAGCAGCTCAACGAGCGGCTGAACGCAATCGAGACGGAAGCCAGGTTCGGCGGCGCACAGTTCATCACCGCCGAGCGGGTGCGCCAGCCCACGATCGACAAGGGGGTGGTGTTCGAGGACAAGCTGCTGGGCCTGCTGACCTTGCACAAGCGCGACCTGCGCCAGGACACCGGCGACCGCTTCGCCCATCTGGAGCAGCGCGAGAAGGAAATCCTCGGTATCGCGCTGAACCAGTATTATCAGGATTTCGGCAATGACCAGCTGGTGCTCGACCCCAATTTCCGCACCGGCGAACAGAGGCCCAAGACCCCGCCGGTGCTGAGGCAGTTCCATGTCGGCGACATGGTCGACGACGATTTCGTCAAGACGAAGGAGGAGGATCTCGACACCAACGCGATCGAGACCAAGGCCCAGGCGGTCCAGGACAACGTGTTGCAGCTGATCTGGGACGAGTCTCGGGTGCCCGACAGCGACGTGCTGTTCGACCTTGCCCTGCAGAACCTCAACGGGCTGCGCCTGGTCATCGGGGCGGAGCTCGGGCTGGGACAGGATATCGAGGAATGGACGCCGAACCTGCGCAGGCTCGTCGAGACCACCGCCGTCAAGATCCGCGAAGCGATCGAGGAGAACCTGCCCAACCAGGCCTCGGGCGACACCGTGACCATCACCAAGGGCGGCAAGGACCACGACGTGCCGTCCTCGGTGACCATCAACGGCGAGACCTATGACAGCCCGGAGCTGCTCGGCGCCGGCGGCAAGGGCATGGTGATGCGCTATCGCCTGGCCGGCGGCAGCAAGGACGCGCCGACCGTCGTGGTCAAATCGACCCTGGCCGGAGCGAGCGATCAGTTCATGACCGAAGATCAGCTGAGCGACCCGCGGCCCCTCCATACGCAGCCAGAGGAGGTTCGGGGCTTCAAATCCCGCGAGGAGATGGTGAAGGAGGCGAAGATCCATCGCCTCGTCTGTGGCGGCCAGGACGGCACGCCCAACAAGCATGTGGTCGATCTCAAGGGGGTGGTCACCGGCAAGGACGGCGCGCTGTTCATGGTCATGGAGGAGGCCAAGAGCGGCGATGTCGATCACCTCTCCAAGGCGATGTCGGGCCTGGTGCGATCCGGGATCATGCCCAAAGGCGCCCAGCAGGCGCTGATGCAGGACACGATGCTGCAGTCTGCCAAAGGGCTGAAGGCGATGCAGGACATCGGCCTGATCCACAACGACATCAAGACGATGAACTTCTTCCTCGATGATGACGGCACGGTGAAGATCGCCGATTTCGGCAGCGGCGAGACCTCGGAGCAGGGCCGGGACGGCGAGGCCCCGGAGACCACGGATCGGTTCATGCCGCCGGAATTCATGCGTGGCCGCGACGACAAGTCCGACGTGTTCATGCTGGGCACGATGCTGCACAACATGGACGCGCCCTATGGCTCCGAGGGCACGTTCGGCGACATGCCGTTCAACTTCCAGTTTGGCCAAAAGGCTCCGACCGGCCACGGCACCACCAGCCTGGACCGGCTGCGCAACGCCATGATGGACAAGGATCCCGGCAAGCGTCCGACGCTGGAGGGCGTGCTGATGTCGTCCTGCCTCAACGACGCGCGGAAGAATTTCGACAACCCCGAGGTGGTCGACGGGCCGGGCAGCGATCTCAAGCCGCTGCGTCTGGCCATGGCGGCCTATGTCAAGGCAGCCGGGCGCGCGGTGGCGGCGGTGATGACCGAACTTGGGGAGACGATGGCACGATACCGCAAGGCGGAGCTTGCCGCCCAGACGAAAGACGGGGATGACCCGGCGTTCGAACAGGCGAAACAGGAGCTGCCCGGCCTGCTGAAAGGCTTCCAGGACCGACTCGACGAAATCAACGCGCGCGACGATATCGCCCCGCTGGTCAAGGCGCTGAAGGAGGCGGGCAAGCCGTTCGGCACGGCCGAGGGTCAGGTCAAGGACCGCGCCTGGGACTTCGCCTACGCCAAAACCGAACTGGCCATGGACGAGATCGGCACCGGCACGAAAGCCAAGCAACGTCCGGGATCGCTGCCGCAGGAGCTGAAGGAGGAGCTGGAGACGGTCAACGAGAGGTAGGGCAGCACGTTCCTTTTTGAAAAAAAGAACCAAAAAACTTTTATCGGGCTGTCGCCATTCTCTCCGGAGAGGACCCGCCAAACGAATAATACCAACGGCCTTGATCGATGACTCTTCCATCGATCAAGGCCGTTGGTATCGCGCGCCGGGTTGGCCGGCGGCGGCGCGCCAAACCAAGACCATACCAACGGTCATTCTTCATGACCGTTGGTATAAAGTCTTTTGCTTCTTTTCTTCAGAAAAGAAGTTCTTTCTTAACCACTTAAGGCGCCTCCGCCGTCGTCCACCCCGGGGTGATCTTCAGGTTGACCCGCATGCACAGGTTCAGCCCGCGCCGCTCCTCCGCGGCGCGGTTGGTGAACACCACCCGCACATCCGCCTCGCAGGTGCCCTGGTAGGTGATGTCGCGCTGTTCGCCCACCGACAGCCCGGCCGTGGCCAGCAGGTCATCACCCCATTGGGCGGCGTCCGGCGGCGAGATGAACAGCTGCTGGATCGGCAGCCTGCTGGCGTTGACCAGTGTCACCGTCTCGCTCGGCAGCGGCGGGGGCGTGGCCTTGCTGCCATCGACGGTCAGCATCCTGATCCGGCAGAGATTGACGGCGCGGATCTCCTCGCGGGTGGCATCGTCATAGACGGCCAGCACGTCGAACGCACAGTCGCGCATACGGCCGAGCGGCACCTGCAGCCGGCCACCGGTATCGATCTGCCGATCGCCCAGCCGGTCCGGCCCCCAGGCATCGGCACTGCTGGGCGAGACATAGAGCTCGACGATGCTGTGGGCGCTGTGGTTGACGATGGCGATCTCGCGCTCGCCCAGCGGACCCGGCGCCGCCGGATCGGGAGCCGCCCCCAGACAAAGCAGCAGCAGGATGGCCATGGCCGGCCATCGCCCCGTACGCCACCGCGCGCCCTTGACCGCCATGCGGGTCACGCTCCTCGCTCTTTCATGGAGTGCCAGTGTGTGCGGTGACCGGAGCCGCATGGCAAGCCAGCGAACCAACAGCGATGCGTTCCATCTGCCATGTGTTGCAGCATTGCCAGCTTGCCGGATCGCGCGGGGAGGCTATCTCTGAGGCATGGAAGACCAGACCAAGCCCGCCGCGCCGCCCCCGCCCGCCCCACCGCCGCCGCTGCCCAAGGAGGTCGGCGGTGCCGAAGGTCCGGAACCGACCCGCTATGGCGACTGGTCGCACAAGGGCCGCTGCACGGATTTCTAGTGAACGGTGGCATCTGACTGGCGATGCCACCCCGCTCCAGCTGTTTGTTCTGAGGCGCAATGTTATGGCTGGGTGGGAGAACCTAAAGCCATATTGCTCTCATCAGGGCAGGAGTGCAGGGCCGCGGCGGGCCTGCGCCGCGGTGACGGTGTTCTCCAGCAGGCAGGCGATGGTCATGGGCCCGACCCCACCCGGCACAGGCGTGATGGCGCCGGCCACCGCGGCGCAGGCATCGAACGCCACGTCGCCGACCAGTCGTCCGTCGGGCAGGCGGTTGATGCCGACATCGATGACGACGGCGCCTGGGGCGATCCAGTCGCCCTGCACCATCTCGGGGCGCCCCACCGCCGCGATCAGGATATCCGCGCGGCGGCATTCGTCCGGAAGGTCGACGGTGCGGGAATGCGCGATGGTCACGGTGGCATCGGCTGCCGTCAGCAGCGCCGCCACCGGCCTGCCCACCAGCACCGAACGGCCCAACACCAGCGCGCGTGCGCCGCGCAGCGTGGTGCCCGCGGCTTCCAGCAGCTTCATCACGCCCATCGGCGTGCAGGGCACCAGATGCGGCTGGCCGGCGGCAAGCAGCCCGGCGTTGATGGGGGTGAGACCATCGACATCCTTGGCCGGGTCGATCGCCCGGATCACCGCCTGGGCGTCGAGATGGGCCGGCAGCGGCAGCTGGACGAGGATGCCGTCGACACCCTGATCCTCGTTGAGGCCGGCAATGACCGTGAGCAGATCGCCCTGGCGGGTGCTGGCTGGCAGACGCAGCGTCTGCACCGCGATGCCGACCGAGGCGGCCGCGCGATCCTTGTTGCGGACATAGACGGCACTGGCGGGATCGTCGCCCACCAGCACCACGGCCAGGGCCGGCTTGAACGGCTGGGCTGCGATCCGCTCAGCCAGCGCGGCGTGCAGGTTCGCCGCGACACGGCGGCCATCGATCAGGCGTGCCGTCATCGGCCAGTTCCTTAGAAAGACTGCAAACGCAGGGCCAGCTCGGCCGGATCCCCTGCCACGTGAAGCGTTTTCTGCCGGGATGTCGCCCCCAGCGCCACGACGACGGCGGCACGCGGCAGGCCGATCGCATCGGCCAGCAGGGCGCAGGCGGCGCGGTTGGCGCGCCCGTCCTCGGCGGCCTCGGCCACGCCGATCCGCAGCCGGCTGCCGTCCACATCGGCGACGCGGCCCTGCAGCCCGGGCCTGCGGGATTTCGGCTGCACCTTCACCGCCACCCGCACACCGTCGCCGGCCAGCCGCCAGAACGGCATTCCGTCCGGCTGGCTGGTCACAGGAACAGGCCCTGGATGTTGCCGAACACGATGGCCGCATAGATCCGCGCCAGCAGCGCCTGCACCACCCAGATCAGCAGGATCAGCACGATCGGGCTGAGATCGATGGAGCCGAAGCTCGGCAGGATGTTGCGGATCGGCCGCAGCGCCGGTTCGGTGATGCGGTAGAGAAAGTCACCGATGGTCCAGACCAGGCGGTTGCGCGTGTCGAGCACGCCGAACGAGACCAGCATGCTGAACACGGCCGCAAGGATCACGGCCCAGCGGAACAGGTTGAGCAGCTGGTCGAGAACCTGAAACAGAATCGAGATCACGCAGGAAGCTCCCGGGAACAGGGCTGGATACGTAGCGGTCGTGCCCCTCGCCCGCAACGGGGCCTGCGCCCAGACCATGGAAGATATCACATGCCAAGGTTAAAGCCTGCTTGACTTGCCAATCCGTGGTGAGCAATGTCCGCCCTCGGTCACGCACCCGGGTCGACCGCCCCGGGTGTGCTGCGTTATTGCCGGACCGGATGGGGCTGTAGCTCAGTTGGGAGAGCGCCTCGTTCGCAATGAGGAGGTCAGCGGTTCGATCCCGCTCAGCTCCACCATCCTGGTCCCTTTGCATCCGTTCCTATTTTGCACCGATAATCTGACGGTGCCGGATACGTTTGACGTCCCATCGAAATTCGCGGTGATTTCGCGCGTGTGGTGACTTTTCCTGCAAGTTTGGCGCGGTAAGATCACCGGAAATGTGTATAGACTCGTTAACATTGTGCTGATGGGTCCCATGCTGTTCAAGTTGGCCGACACCCGCTTGCATGCCTTTCGTACGGCGTCTCGCGCGTGATGCGTGACCCAACCCGTGAAGCCGCGTTCGATCTGCTGACCGCGACACTCGAACGGCATCGCCCGCTCGAGGAGGCGCTGGATGCCCTGGCCACCCTGGAACCGCGCGACCGTGCCGCCGGCCACCGCCTGGCCGGCGCCGTGCTGCGCCGCATGGGCTCGCTCGATGCCGTGCTGGAACCTCTGCTGAAGAAGGCGCCGCCGCCCCAGGTCATGCTCGTGCTGCGCATCGGTGCGGCCGGCCTGCTGCTGCTCGACACGCCAGCCCATGCCGCCGTCGCCACCGCTGTCGGTCTTGCCCGCAGCCGCGGCATGACGCCGTTTGCAGGCCTGGTCAACGCCGTGCTGCGCCGGGTCGCCGAAGGCGGCGCGGCAGGCCTTGACGGGCTGGACGGTCCAAGACTCGACACGCCGTCCTGGCTCTGGACCGCCTGGGGCAGCGAGGCCCGCGCGATCGCAACCGCCCACCTGGTCGAGGCGCCGCTGGACCTGTGGCTCAAACCCGGCGCCGAAGTGCCGCCAAACGCCGAGAAGCTGCCCACCGGCGGCTGGCGCTGCCCCCCCGGCACCCGCGTGACCACGCTGCCCGGCTTCGTCGAAGGCGATCTCTGGGTGCAGGACGCCGCCGCCACCCTGCCCGCCCAGCTTCTGGCGCCGCGTGCCGGCGAGCATGTGGCCGATCTCTGCGCCGCTCCCGGCGGCAAGACCGCGCAGCTCGCCCTCAGCGGCGCTGCCATCACCGCGGTGGAAAGCCATCCCGCCCGCATCGCCCGGCTGCGCGAGAACCTCGCCCGGCTGCACCTCACCGTGGAGACCGTGCTGGCCGATGCCGGCACCTGGCAGCCCAGCGCGCCGCTCGACGCCGTGCTGCTCGACGCGCCGTGCAGCGCCACCGGCACCATCCGCCGTCACCCCGATGTGATGTATCTCAAGCGCCCGCGCGACCTGCAGGGCCTGGCCGCCCAGCAGGACCGGCTGATCGAGGCCGCCTGCGCCATGCTCAAGCCGGGCGGGCGGCTGGTCTATGCCGTGTGCTCGCTGCAGCCGGAGGAAGGCGCCCCGCGCATCGAATCCGCCATCCGCCGCCTGCCGGTGCGCGCCGAGCCGTTCACCCCGGCGGAGCTGGCCGGGCTGCCCGAGGCTTTGACACCGGCCGGGCATGTGCGCACCACGCCGGCGTTCTGGCCGGAGCGCGGCGGCATGGACGGCTTCTTCGTTGCAAGGCTGATCCGCCAGGGGTAGCCCGCGCATCGCTTGCCGGCGCGGGGCGCAGCTGTCTAGAACAAGTCGATGAATGCAAACACCATTGTCGCCCCCAGCCTGCTGGCGGCGGATTTCTCCCGTCTCGGCGAAGAGGTGCGTGCCGTTGCGGCCGCCGGCGCCGACTGGCTGCATCTCGATGTGATGGACGGGCATTTCGTGCCCAACATCACCTTCGGCCCGGTGCTGGTGAAGGCGCTGCGCCCGCACACCACTCTGCCGTTCGACGTGCACCTGATGATCGCCCCGTGCGATCCCTATCTCGACGCGTTTGCCGAGGCGGGGGTCGACCATATCAGCATCCATCCGGAATCCGGCCCCAACCTGCACCGCTCGCTGCAGCGCATCCGCGCGCTGGGCAAGAAGGCCGGCGTGGTGCTCAACCCGGCCACCCCCTTGGAATCGGTGCTGTGGGTGCTCGACCTCGTCGACATCATCATGGTCATGACCGTCAACCCCGGCTTCGGCGGCCAGTCCTTCCTGGAGAGCCAGCTGCCCAAGGTGGCCCAGCTCCGCCGCGCCATCGACGCAACGGGGCGCGACATCCGTCTGCAGATCGACGGCGGCGTCACCGAACACACCGCCCCGCGCCTGCTGGCGGCCGGTGCGGACACGCTGGTGGCGGGCACCGCCGTCTACGGCAAGGCGGACTACGCCGCCGCCATCAAAGCGCTGCGTCCGCCCACATGAGCCTCACGCCAGACCCCGCCCGCTGGCTGCGCCGGACGCTGGCCCGGATGCCGCAGCTCGGTCTGAGCCGGGTGCCGGACGCGCCGCTGCCGCATGTGCGCGACCCCTGGCCGGGCGATGCGCTGCGCGGCGCCAACCTGCTAAAGGGCGAGCTGGAGCTCGGCGGCGTCACCGGCCGGCTGCTGCCCGGCCGGTTCGACGCCATGACCGGCCCGCCCGCCCTGCGCGCCGCCGGCCACGGCTTCGCCTGGCTGCGCGACCTGCGCGCGCTGGGCACCGACGCGGCCAGGCTGCAGGCGCGCGGCCTGGTCGGCGAATGGATCGCGGCCCAGGGCCTGGAGCCGCTGACCCAGCGCCCGGATGTGGCGGGCAGCCGCATCGCCGCCTGGCTCGCGCATTACGACTTCTTCGCCGCCTCCGCCGATGACGGATTCCGCAGCGCGCTGATGACCCGCCTGGTGGCCGATGCCCGCACCCTCGCCGCCGCCCTGCCGGCCGAGGAGATCGACGGGCGGGGCCTCACCGCGCTGAAGGGCCTCGTCGCCGCCGCCGTCGCGCTGCCCGAGCAGCCCGGCTTTCTCGCCCGCGCCCAGAAGCTGCTGCCCCAGGAGATCGGCCGGCAGATCCTGGCGGACGGCAGCCATGTCGAGCGCAGCCCGGCGCGGCTGCTGGCCGCGCTGCAGGACCTCGCCGAGATCCGCGCTTTGCTGCAGGCCGGCCGCGCGCCGCAGCCGCAGGCGCTGACCTCGGCCATCGAGCGCATGGCGCCGGTGCTGCGCGCGCTGCGCCACGGCGATGGCGGGCTCGCGCTGTTCAACGGCTCGCGCGAGGAAAGCCCCACGCTGATCGAGGCCGTGCTCACCGAGGCGGGCCGCGCCGGCCGCGTGCCGATGTCGCTGCCGGAGGGCGGCTTCGAGCGTCTCGCCGCCGGGCGCAGCCTGCTGATCGCCGATGTCGGCGCGCCGCCCGGCCCTGGCCTTGACCGCTTCGCCCATGCCGGCACGCTCTCCTTCGAGCTGTCGATCGGGCGGGACCGCATGATCGTCAACTGCGGCGGCACCCAGGCGGCGTCCGGCGAATGGCGCGATGCTTCGCGCGCCACCGCCGCCCACGCCACACTGACCATCGCTGACACCAGCTCCAGCGAGCTGACCGCCGAGGGGCTCGGCCGCCGGCCCGAGCAGGTCGAGGTGCAGCGCCAGGAGGCGGGCGGCGCGCATTGGCTGGAGGCGAGCCATGACGGCTGGCGCAAGCCGTTCGGCGCAGTGCATCGCCGGCGTCTCTACATGGCCGAAAGCGGCGAGGACATCCGCGGCGAGGACGTGGTGGAGGCGCCGACGCCGCAGCCTTACATCGTGCGCTTCCATCTGCATCCCGGCGTCGATGCCAGCCTGCAGCAGGACGGCGAGGCGGTGCTGCTGCGCCTGCCCGCGGGTTCGGGATGGCGGCTGCGGGCCGATGGCGCGAAGATCTCGATCGAGGAGAGTATCTATCTTGGTGGACCCACGCCGCGCAGGAGCGAGCAGGTGGTGCTGACGGGGTATCAGGATGGGGCGCAGCAGGTGAAGTGGGCGATTACAAAAGTGGGGTAAAGCAAGCGCTTCTTTTCTGAAGAAAAGAAGCAAAAGACTTTTATCCTTTGGGCCGGGACTGTCCGGAAAGAGCCGCGACAGCCCGAAGAAAGTTTTTTGGTTCTTTTTTTCAAAAAAGAACCGCTTGCTTGCCTTCCCCGGCCGACGCTGGCAGTTTCCCATTGCTGCAAGGGAGCGTTCCGATGGCTATCAAAAAAGTCTACCCCGATGCCCACACCGCGCTCGACGGTGTCCTGAAGGACGGCATGACGATCATGTCCGGCGGTTTCGGGCTGTGCGGCATTCCCTCGGTGCTGATCGAGGCCATCCGCGACTCCGGTGTCACGGGCCTTACCTGCATCTCCAACAACGCCGGCATCGACGACGCGGGGCTGGGGCTGCTGCTGGTGACGCGGCAGATCAAGAAGATGATCAGCTCCTACGTGGGCGAGAACGCCACCTTCGCCAAGCAGTTCCTCGCCGGCGAGCTCGAGATCGAGTTCAACCCGCAGGGCACGCTGGCCGAGCGCATCCGCGCCGGCGGCGCCGGCATTCCCGCCTTCTTCACCAAGACCGGCGTCGGCACGCAGATCGCCGAAGGCAAGGAAGAGCGCAGCTTCGACGGCGAGCGCTACATCATGGAACGCGGCCTGTGGGCCGATCTTGCGGTGATCCATGCCTGGAAGGCGGATACCGAAGGCAATCTCGTCTATCGGAAGACCGCACGGAACTTCAACCCGATGATGGCCACCGCGGCGACGATGGTGGTGGTGCAGGTGGAGCAGTTGGTGCAGCCGGGCGAGATCGACCCCGACCACATCATCACCCCCGGCATCTTCGTCAACCGCATCGTGCATGTGCCGAACGTCGAGAAACGTATCGAGCAGCGCACGACTCGTCCCGCAGCTTAAGGAGCCACACCATGCCCTGGACCCGTGACGAAATGGCCGCCCGCGCCGCCCGCGAACTCGAGGACGGCTTCTATGTGAACCTTGGCATCGGCATCCCCACGCTGGTGGCCAACCACATCCCCGCCGGCATCTCGGTGCAGCTGCAGAGCGAGAACGGCATGCTCGGCATCGGCCCGTTCCCGATCGAGGGCGAGGAGGACGCCGACCTCATCAATGCCGGCAAGCAGACGGTGAGCGAGCTGCCGACCACATCGTTCTTCGACAGTGCCTCAAGCTTCGCCATGGTGCGCGGCGGGCATATCGACCTGTCGATCCTGGGCGCGCTGCAGGTGGCGCAGAACGGCGATCTCGCGAACTGGATGATCCCGGGCAAGATGGTGAAGGGCATGGGCGGCGCCATGGACCTGGTGGCCGGCGTGAAGCGCGTGGTGGTGCTGATGGAACACACCGCCGGCGGCAAGCCCAAGCTGCTGCCGGCCTGCACCCTGCCGCTGACCGGCGCCGGCGTGGTGGACACGGTGATCAGCGAGCTCGGCGTGTTCGACATCGGCGAGGATGGCATCACGCTGATCGACATCGCGCCGGATGTCACCGTCGACGAGATCCGCGCCAAGACGGCGGCGGACTTCAAGGTGCATCCGCAGCTCGCGGTGTGACGTGGTGGCGGATTGCATCCGCCCTACGATTGGGGGTGCACCCCGTCTCCTTCGCCCAACGTTCGAAACCCGTCCAGCTCCGCGTCCATGCCGGGGGGGTGCCGGGCCAGCCACGCCTGCAATCCGTCTGGCGTCGCCTCCGGCCAGCGGCCGGTGGCGCGCAGCCATTCCACCAGCGCGGTCGTGTCGCTGCAGGCCTCGGGTTCGCTGCGCGGATGCCACATCGCGTCTCTTTCATGACGGCCCCTTGATCCCGGGGACAAGGGGGGCTATACGGCCGCCTCCCCGCAGAGGGAACCGGGTTGTGATCCCAAGGCGACCTGGCGTGGATATGGGGCTGTAGCTCAGTTGGGAGAGCGCCTGAATGGCATTCAGGAGGTCAGCGGTTCGATCCCGCTCAGCTCCACCACCCGCCCTCCGGGCGATGGTGTACCCCGACGTCTGGGACCTCATTGGAGCGTCGGATTGACACCAGACATCGAGACAATCCAGATCCTCGCCGAGACCCTCGACAGCCTCGGTATCGCCCTGTGCCTTTTCGATGACACACCCGCCACGATCCTCTGGAACCGCAGCTTTCTCGACCTGTTTCCCGAGCATGCCGGCCATGTCCATGCCGGCGAGCTATACAGCGACAATCTCCGCCGCTTCTACCGCGTGCGGCTGAGCACCGAGGAACAGGCGCATATCGAGCACCATGTCACCGACGGCATCGCGCGCCATGCGCTGCAGCGCCTGCCCTTCGTGTTCCAGCATCATGGACGCTGGCTGCGCGTGGCCTCGCTGCCGATGCCCGGCGTGGGGCGTGTGCGGATCTGGACGCCGATCGCGCCGCCCGACGCGATCGACACGATGCGCGACACACTGTCGCGGGTGGTGCCGGAGACCGGCGTGTTCTCCGCCATCGAGGATGTGGCCGACGGGGTGATGCTGCGCACGCGTGACGGCATGATCCGCGCCGTCAACCGCCGCTTCGTGGCGTTGTACCGGCTCGATCCCGACACCGAGATCCGCGGCCAGACGTTCCAGCTTCTGCTCGCCCGGCTCTGGGGCGACCACCCGATGCTGCAATCCGCCCTGCTCGCCCTGGCCGACAACCAGCGTTTCGAAGGCAGCCCGTTCGAGATACCGCTGCCCGGCGATCGCTGGGTGCGGGTGAGCGAGCAGCCCACGCGCGACGGCAGTCTTGTCAGCACGCATGCCGATGTCAGCGAGCTGCGCCGCCTGCAGCAGGAGGCCGACCAGGCGCGCCAGCGGGTCGAGGCGATCAACCGCACGCTGGTCGAGCAGATCGGCGAGCGCGAGCGGGCGGAGGCGGCGCTGCGCCAGGTGCAGCGCATGGAGGCGATCGGCCAGATCACCGGCGGCATCGCGCATGATTTCGGCAATCTGCTGTCGGTGGTGATGGGCAATCTGGAGCTGCTCGCCGCCCGCGAGACCGACGCGACACGGCTGCGCCGGCTGTCGGTTGCGCGCAGCGCCGCGGAGCGAGGCGCCAGCCTGACCAGCCAGCTGCTGGCCTTCGCCCGCCAGCAGCCGCTGCAGCCGGTTGCGGTGGACCTCAACGTGCTGATCGATGGCATGTCGCCGCTGCTGCGCAGCGCGCTGGGCGCCAGGATCACGCTGGACCTCAGCCCGTTCGCGACGGCCCGCCATGCCATGGTCGACCCCACGCAGATCGAGCTGGTGGTGCTGAACCTCGCCATCAACGCACGCGATGCGATGCCCGAGGGCGGCACGCTGACCATCGGCACGCGCAACGAGGATCTGCCCGCCCAGACCGGGCCGGACATGCCGCCGTCGGGGCCGTATGTGACGGTGTTCGTCGCCGACACCGGCACCGGCATGACGCCCGAGGTGCTGGCGCGGGCGTTCGATCCGTTCTTCACCACCAAGTCCACCGGCTCGGGCCTCGGCCTCAGCCAGACCTACGGGCTGGCCCGGCAATCCGGCGGCATGGCGCGGATCATCTCGGCGCCGGGGCAGGGCACGCGGGTGGAGGTGCTGCTGCCGGGCCGGGATCCGGCGCCCCGGCGCGCGGTGGCGCACAAGGTTGAACCGGCGCGGCGGGCCGGCGTGTTCATCCTCGTCGTCGATGACAATCGCGACGTGCGCGAGACCACGGCGCTGCTGCTGCAGCGGCTGGGCTACACCACCACCACCGCGGGCGACGGCGACGAGGCGCTGGAGATCCTGGAGCGCTCCCCCGGCATCGACCTGCTGCTGACCGACGTGTCGATGCCGGTGATGACCGGCCCGCAGCTGGCGCGGCGGGCCAGGATGCTGCAGCCGGACCTGCCGATCCTGCTGTTCTCCGGCTTCGTCGATCCCGACGGCCTGGCCGAGGCGCCGGCCGACTGTCCGCTGCTGCGCAAGCCGATCCGCTCGCGTGATCTGGCGGCGGCCGTGGACCAGGCGCTGGCCGGGCGCTCAGCCGCGGCCGCGCGCCAGCAGGAGGCGTGACAGGCTGACCAGCCCGGCCGTCGCGGCAAATCCCGCGGCCAGCGCCAGGGCGATCACGGCGCCGCTGTGCGGTGAGATGCCCAGGCACAGCGCCACCAGCGCAGCGCCGGTGGACTGGCCCACCAGGCGCGACATCGCCACGATGCCGCTGGCACCGCCGCTGCGCTCGCGCGGCGCGCTGGACAGGATCGCCTTGAGGTTGGGCGACTGAAACCCGCCAAAGCCCAGCCCGCACAGCATCATCCGCCAGACGATGTCGAAGGTGGAGGGATCGGGCGGCAGGGTCGCCATCAGCACCAGACCCGTGGTTAGCGCCGCCATGCCGAGGCCGGCCATGATGGCGACGGGATAGCGGTCTGACATCGGTCCCGCGATCGGCGCCATCAGCGCGGTCATCAACGGCCAGGGCGTGAACAGCAGCCCGGTCTCGACGGCGCTGCGGCCCAGCATGGTCTGAAAATCGAACGGCAGCGCCACGAAGGCGAGGCCTTGGGCCACGAACGAGCACACCGAGGTGACGGAGGACAGCGCGAAGACCGGCCGGCGGTAGAGATCCAGCGGCAGCAGCGGCGCCTTGGCGTGCAGCTGGCGGCCGACCAGAAAGAAGCCGCAGACCAGGCAGCCCGCCAGCACCGCGGCGGTGACGCTGGCCGGCGCGTCATGGGCGCCTTCGCCGAGGCCGAAGATCAGCAGCCCGAAGGTGCCGGCGTTCAGCGCCGCACTGGGCAGGTCGAAGCTGCGGGGCGTGCGCGGCGTGGCCGGCAGCGCCCGCAATGCCATCAGCAGCGCCAGCGCGCCGAGCGGCACGTTGATGGCAAACAGCGACTGCCAGGTGGACACGTAGAGCAGCCCCGAGGCGATGGTGGGGCCGACGGCGGTGCCCACCCCCACCACCATCGCGTTCATGCCCACACCGCGGCCGAGCAGGCGGGCGGGATAGATGAAGCGCACGATGGCGGTGTTGACGCTGACCAGACCGCTGGCGCCGAAGCCCTGCGCCACGCGCGCCAGCGTCAGCGTCGGGATCGACCAGCTCAGCGCGCACAGCAGGGAAGCGAGGGTGAACAGCGCGAGCCCGCCGATATAGACCCGCCGATAGCCGTAGATCTCACCGAGCGAGGCCAGCGGCAGCAGCGAGACCACCAGGGCCAGCTGGTAGGCGTTCACCACCCAGATGCTGTCCGACGCGGTGGCGTGCAGGTCGGCCGCGATGCTGGGCAGGGCGGTATTGGCGATGGACTGGTCGAGCGAGGCCATGCCGACCGCGATCACCAGGGTTGCGATCGCCCAGATGCGGCGGTTGGGAGGAAGTCCGTCGGTCGGGATCGTGGTGCTGGACATGGCTGAACTGTCCGTGTTGCGTTGCGGCAAGTCCAGAGTGGCGCTGCGCTGGTCAGCTTCCCGGCCTGAGGATAGTTTCCGGCCGAGGGGCCACCAGGCTCATGCGCCGATCAGGGAACGATGCACGTGAGCGGGTTGGAGACGTCTCTGGTGGTGGCGCGCTGGCTTCTGCTGGCAGCCGAACTGCAGGTGTTCGGTGCCCTTCTGTGCCATCGGCTGACAGGGGCTTTCGCGCTGTGGCGGGTGCTTGTCCCGGGGTTTGTGGCCCTGGCCGGGATCGGGCTGGTGTGGCTGGTGCTGCAGGCGATGCAGATCGACGATCCGTCGACGCCGCTCGCCTCGTTGGCTCTGGTGGTGCAGGTGGCCTGGGTGGGCCATGTGGCGCTGCTGCGGGCCGCGTTCTGGCTGGTCAGCCTTTGTGTCGCGCGGTGGTCGCCGGGCTGGGCGATCCTGCCGGCCGCGGTGGCGCTCGGGCTTCATGGAGCCGTCGGCCATGCCGAGGCCAGCGACGATCCGACGCTGCAGGGCTCGATGGTGCTGCATCTGCTGGCGGCGGGGGCCTGGCTGGGAGGCCTGCTGCCGTTGCGGCTGGCCCTCAAGGGACGCGCGCCGCGCCGGGTGGCCGAGCGGTTCGCGCATCTCGGCACGGTCTGCGTGGCGGTGATCGGAGTCACGGCGATCGTGCAGTCCGCCGCGCTCACGGGCGGGCTGCCGGGACTGGTGGGGACGCAGTACGGCCAGATGCTGTTGGTCAAGCTCACGCTGTTTCTGCTGCTGGTGGCGCTCGCGGCGCAGAACCGCTTCGTGCTGACGCCGCGGCTCGATGTCGATGCCACGGCGCTGAACCGATCGCTCGGCTTTGAGGCTGTCATGGCGCTGGTGCTGCTGGGGGCGGCGGCGCTGCTGTCCTCGCTGCCCCCGGGTGCGCATGTGCAGCCGGACTGGCCGTTCCCGCTGCGCCCAAGCCTCGATGTGCTGCAGGACGACGATCTGCGCGCCGAGGTGTCGCGCGCGCTGCTGATGATGGCAGGCGCTCTGGCGCTGGTGGTGGCCGCGACGCTGCACCGCTGGCTGCGCCTGGCGGTTCTGCCGGCTCTGGTTCTGGTCTGGCTGGCAGGGCCGAGCCTGGCCCTGCTGCTGGTGCCGGCGGAGCCCACCTAATTACTGGCAGTCGGACTCCGCGGGGGACGCGGAATCGGTCGAGCTGGGCCGGGCCGCCTATGTGCGGCAAGGCTGCGTCGCCTGTCATGGACCCGGCGGCAAGGGCGACGGTCCCTTGGCCGCCACTTTGGCCGAACCGCCGGCCGACCTGACGGCGCCGCATCTGTGGGAGCACAGCGAGGGCGAGCTGTACTGGTGGATCAATCACGGCATGGCGGCACCCGACGGCAAGCAGGCGATGCCCGGCCTGAACCCGCCTGGTGATTCCATGCTGGTCTGGAACCTGATCGACTTTCTGCACGCCAACAATCCGGCCGGCACTGTCTTGCCGCACACCGCGCACCACCATGGATAGAAGTTTTTTACTTTTTTTTTTCAAAAAAGAAGTTCTTTTATTGAAAAGAAAGAATCAAAGAAACTGTCATCCGTTCAGTATTCGAACTCATAGGTCAGACCTACCTGGTTGCCCGTCGGCGCGGCGCCCTGGGTGACGGTGCTTGGCACCGGCGGCGCCACGCCGACATCGGCCTCCAGCCGCAGCCCTTTCGCCAGATCGAGCCGCACCGTCGCCTGGGTGCCGGTGCCGCTGAGGGACTGGCGCGCGCCGACGGTCACCCCGCGGGCGATGCTGCGCCCCCCCTCCAGCACGCCGGTGCCGCCCACGCTCAGCGTGTCCAGCCCCAGCCGCTCGCGCACGCTGCCCACCGGATCGAACCGGCTGGCGCCGCCGATATCGGTGAGCTGGGCCAGACCGGTGGCGATCTGCGCGATCTGCAGCGGCCCCAGGCTCGCCGCACTCTGGTGGAACAGCAGCTGGGCCAGCACCTCGTCCTGCGGCAGCGAGGGCACCGATGTCAGCGCGATCTGCGGACGGCTGGCCGTGCCGGTGACGGCGAGGGTGGCGATGACGCTGGTGCCCTGCGCGCGGGCGGTGAAATCGAGCGTGGGGTCGATCGGCACATGCCCGTCCAGGCTCACCCGGCCTGTGGTGAAGCGCAGCGTCTGGCCGGCCAGCGCCACCTGCCCCTGGCGCAGGGTGAAGCCGCCCTGCGGCTGCGGGGCGGCGGCGGTGCCGCCGAGATGCACCCGGCCGCCGAGCTCCGCATCGATGCCGCGGCCGCGCAGGAACACCTGGTCCGGTGCCAGCAGCGTGATGTCGAGCGCGATCGGCAACGGCGTGGGGGGTGGCGGCGGATGAGCCTGGCGCAAGGTCAGCGTGGGCAGGCTGGCGGGCAGGCGATCGGGGATGCGGATATCGGCCCGGGCGAGGCGAATGGTGCCGGCGGCGGCCAGCCCGCCGGCGAGCGTGCCGCTGGCGGTGAGGTCGGCCGACAGCCGGGCATTCAGCGCGTCGCTGGTGAGCGGCGTGATGTCACGCGCGGTCAGCGTGGCGGTGAGCGCCTGGTCGCCGGTGCGGTCCAGCCGTGCGGCGGCGGTGATGCTGCCGCCGGCCCGGGCGGTCAGGCTGTCGAGCACGAACGCGCTGTCATCGGCATGGGCGGAGGCGGTGATGTCGGACAGGCGCAGCCCCTGGGCGGCGTCGACGAAGCTGCCGCCGGTCAGGCTCGCATGGCCAGCAAGGCGCGGCGTGGTGCCGGTGAAGCTGGCCTCCAGCGACAGCATGCCGCGCGCCTGCTGGCCGGCGGCGGCGAGCAGCGGATCGAGCAGGGCGAGGCTGGCATGGCCGGCGGCGCGGAGGTCGTAGGCGCCGGCATCGAGCGGCACGGTGCCGGAGACGGTGAGGGCTGTCGGACCGGCCTTGGCGCTGGCGTCGATCCGGGCCTGGGTGCCCTCGAACGCAGCGGTGGCGGCGAGGCTCGCCGGCGGCACGAAACCTGCGCCGGCCAGGCGCACGCCGGCGGCGGCGAGGTGGATCGATCCGGTCGGGCGGGCTGTGCTGCCGCGCAAGGTGGCGTCGGCCTGCAGCGTGCCCTGGAGGGCGAGCGCCGGGTCGAACAGCCGGGCCAGCGACAGCGGCAGGGCGCGCAGCGAGGCGGTGAGGGCGAGGCTCGGGGCGACGCGGCCGGCGATATCGAGGCTGGCGGCGCCGAGGCCGAGGCGCAGGCGGTCGATGGCGAACCCCGCGGCGTAGTCGAGCCGCGCCGGGACGGTGAGCCGCAGCGTTGGGCCGCCCGCTGTCACCTGCAGAGCGGACAGCGTGAGCCGGCGCGCCGCGGTGTCGAGCAGTGCGGCCGCCTGCACATCGGCGCTGCCGGCGCCGGAAAGGCGCAGCGTCAGCGCGTTGGCGGGGCCGTCGGCGTTGAGCCGCAGGGTTTCGGTGACGGGGCCGCGGCGCAGCGGGGTCGCGTCGAGCTGCGCCTTCAGCCTGGGCGTGCCGAGCGCGTCGGTGACGGTGGCGGCCAGCCTGGCGGCGGCCACGGAAACGCTTGATAGGCCGAGGCCTCTGGCATCGGCGGAAAGGGTTGCGGTGGCGGGTGCCGTGAGATCCAGCGTCGCGTCCAGCGTGCCGGTGGCCATGGGAACCCGGTCGGCGTGGAGCAGCACGGTGCCGGTGGGCCAGCCCTGTGCCGGGTCGAATGCCAGCAGCGCCCGCGCGTCCAGGCCGAGGGCGGTGAGGCGTGGCACATTGACGTGGAACACGCCGTCCTGGCCACGGGCGGCGCCGGCCTCCAGCGCGATCTCGGTGCCGTTCCAGCTGCCCTGCACGGTTGCGGCGGCGACCGGGGCATCGGGAAGACCGCGCACGGTGATGTCGCCGCGGATCGGGCCGCTGGCCAGCCTGCCGTCGAGTGTGGTGTGGACGGCGAGGTTGTCCGCCGTGCCGGCGGCCTGTCCGGCGAGGATGGCGGTGCCGGCGAGGTCCGGGCTGAAGGCGGCGAGATCGGGCAGCACCAGGCGCCAGTCGGCGGCGATCGCGGCGCCGGGAACGGGCGCGCGCAGGCTGAACTGCGCCGTGGCACTCTGCAGATTGAGCGACAGGTCGGGGCCGTAGCGCGCCTCCAGCGTGATCGGATCGGCGCCCAGCACAGTCGGACGCGGGCCGGGGAGCTGCAGGCCGGTCAGCGTGGCATGCGCCTCGGCCGCGGCACCGGTGCCACTCAGCGTGATCGCGATCCGCTCGACGGAGGCGCCGCCGACCGAAATCTTTCCGCTGGCAAGGGTGAGCCGGCCACCGGGGTGATCCAGGTTCAGGGTGCCGGCGGCCGTCAGGTCGGTGCCGGCGGCGTGGGCCGTGGCGTCCAGCACCGCGGCGTCGCGCGGGCCGGACAGGGTGGCGTGCAGCGCGGCAGGACCTGTGCCCCGGACGTCCGCCGACGCGATGTCGAGACGCAGCTGCACGTGGGCGCCAAGGTGCAGCGCGCCGTTCACGGATAGGGTTCCCTCCGGCAGGACGACGTGATCAACCTGGAGGTGATCAAGCGCGATGTCCGGCACATCAAAGCCGCCTGAGCTGGTGCCGCCCCCGGCCGCCGGCCAGCGCTGCACGGTGACGCTGTCGGCTTGCAGGGTGGCGGCGGCGAGGGCGCCGTGCAGGAGGGCGCTGGGCGACCAGTCCAGCACCAGATTGCGCACATCGAGCCATGGCCCTGCCGAGTCAGCGATGGCCACGGAGCGGGCGGTCAGCCGGTCGGGAAAGCGGCCACCGAGGCCCGTCACCCGGACCCCGGCCTCGCCGGCGGCGGCTTCGAGCGCGCGGAACCCCGCCGGCGTGTTCAGCCCCGCCAGCAGCAGACCCAGCAGCACGACGATGGACAGCAGGAACCGCATCAGAAGGCCTGCCCCAGACCGAGATAGAGCTCGCCGATGTCCTGGCCATGCCGGCGCTGCAGCGGCGTCGCGAGGTCGAGCCGGATCGGGCCAAGGCTGGTGTAGTAGCGCATGCCTGCCCCCGCGCCGAGCGCGAGCCGGCCGCCGAAAGGCTGGCCACCGGCACCGAGCTCGGCACCGTCGAGAAAGATCGCCGCCCCCCAGTTCTCGCCGAAGCGCTGGCGCAGTTCCACCGTGCCGGCGGCCAGCGCCGACCCGCCGGCGGGCTTGCCGTTGCGCAGCGCCGGGCCCGCGGATTCGAAGCGATAGCCCCGCAGCGTGCCTGACCCGCCGGCATAGAAGCGCTGGTCCGGCGGAATGTCGAACGTGGTGGCACCGACCAGGCTACCGATCAGCCCGCGCAACGCAAGGATGGTGCGCCCGTGTGCGGCGAGGTCGAAATAGGCGCTGCTGTCAAGCTGCGTGAGGAAGAACGTCGCGTTCCGGTGGCTGAGGCTGGCGGTGGGCGTGACCACGGCCTCGCCGCGCAGCCCGTGCATGGGTTCGATCGGGCTGTCGGTGCTGTCATAGTGCAGCGTCAGCGGCGTCTGCAGCAGAGCGTAGTTGCGGGCGACACCGTCCTGCGTGATCAGCGCGCGCTCCCCCGAGACGCCGGCCGAGGCGGTGATCTGCGCGGTCAGCCGGCGGGCGAAGACCAGACTGGCGATGCTGGCGGTGCGGTCATAGGCGTCGAGCGATTCGCGCAGGGCCACGCCAGTGGCGGTCAGCGACTGGTCGCGCGCCAGCCAGTCCGGCACGGTGTAGGTGGCGCCGGCGCGATAGCCCGGCTGCTTCGCCGCTCCCGCACCGATCTCGGTGACGGCGGCGAACAGCGACAGCCGCTCGGCCGCGCCGAACAGATCGCGGTGCAGCCAGGTGGCGGACAGATTGCCGCCCTGGTCGGTGGAAAAGGCGGCCGAGAGCGTGACATTGCGCGGCTTGCGTTCGACGATCGCGGCGGTGACGGGCAGTCGGCCCGCTGCATCGGCGCTCGCCGCCGGGATCAGCCGGACGCTGGCAATGGCCGGCACGCCGGCAAGATCGGCGCGGGCCTGCTCGAGGGTGCGCGGATCGAACGCGGCGCCCGGTCGCAGCGTGAGCCGGCGCAGCACGTAGTCTGGGCTGAGCCGCTCCGTGCCGGACACGGTGATCGGCCCGATGGTGACACGCGGTCCGGCACTGACCTGGTACGTGACATCGATCGCCTCGACGGCCGTGTCGAGATCGGCGATCGGTGGATCGACGCGGGCGAAGGCGTGGCCGGCCTCGCGCAGCTTCTCCTGCAGGCGCTGCCCCGCCGCCAGCACGTCGGCGGCTTGGGCCGGGTCGCCTTCGTGCAGATCGAGCGCCTGCCCGGCGGCATCGCCGGACAGGATGATGTGGCGCAGGCAGAACAGTGGTCCAGGTGTCGCGGCCAGCGCCACATCGGCTTCGGTGAGCGACCCCAGCCGGTCCGGCAGGGCGGGATCGTCCAGCGCCAGCCCCTGGATGGTGATGGCGATGTGCCCGGCGTAGCGGCCCAGGCTGTGCAGGGCAGCGGCGAGGCGATCCTGGTCGGCGCGGGCGCGGGCGAGCAGGCCCAGCGGGGCGATGGCGCCATCGCCCCGCAGCGTCACCAGCGTGGCGGCGGCCTGCAGGGCGTCGTCGATCGCGGCGTCACCTGTTTTCGCCACAGTCACGGTGTAATGCAGGGTCTCGGCGGCGTGCGGGCTGGAACCTGCCAGCAGCAGGGCCAGCAGCACCACCCCCAGCAGCTTCGCCAGCGGGACCGGGGGCCGAAGGCTTGAAAATGTTGTCAACGAAGTGTCACGACGCTTCCGATATCGTCATACGGACAGGGGAGTAACCCGCACGCCATGGATATCACGCCGCGCCGCCTGAAAGCGAAACGCCTGCCGCTGGTGCGTCGCCCGCAGCTTCCCGCGGATGATGCCGCCTGGTCCTCCATCACCTTGCCGGTCCATCGCACGCTGGTGCGCCAGGTGCGCGCGGTGCGTCGCGGCCTGTTCGCCGTGCTGTGGACGCTGCCCTGCATGCTGGTGCAGGCGGTGCTGCTGCGTCTGGCGGGGCCGGCGAAGACGGCGTTTGCGCGCATCTACTGGGCCGGCCTGTGCCAGGCGATCGGGCTTGAGGTGCGCGTGATCGGCCAGGTGGCCGCGCGCACGGCGGATGGGCGGCCGGTGGTGTTCGTGTCCAACCATTCCTCCTGGCTCGATGTGCTGGCCCTTGGCAGCCGGCTGCCGGCCTGCTTCATCGCCAAGGAACAGGTGGGGCAGTGGCCGGTCATCGGCACCATCGCCCGGCTGGGCCGCACCGTGTATGTGCGCCGCGCCCGTTCCAGCACAGGTCGCGAGCGCGATGATATGGCCGGCCGCCTGCAGGACGCTGACAATCTCGTGCTCTTCCCCGAAGGCACAAGCAGCGACGGGGCGCGGGTGATGTCGTTCCGTTCGGCCTTCCTCTCGATCGCCGAGCTGAAGGTGACGCCGGATGGGCGCACGCCGATCATCCAGCCGGTCTCGCTGGTGTATGACCGGCTGGCCGGGCTGCCGTGCGGGCGCGCCACCGCGCCGCTGTTCGCGTGGTACGGCGACATGGACATCGCCTCGCATTTCTGGCGCCTTGCCCAGCACCAGGGGCTGCGCGCGACGGTGCTGCTGCACCAGCCGATCGACCCTGCCGACTATGCCAATCGCAAGGAGCTGACGGCGGTGCTGTGGAAGATCGTCGCCGATGGCGCCGCCACGCTGCGGCAGAACCGGCCCGCGACCCCTTTGACGGCGCCGGGCGCGGTCGCGGCGGCGCAGAACCCCGCTTTTGTTTAAGCTTTCTTTGCCATCGCGTGCCAAAGGTTGACACGCCCACCGGGTGATCTGCGACACTGCAGGCCTGTGAGGGAGGGATCCGACTGCAGTTGCGCTTGACCCAGGCCCCATGCCTGACCATTCCTGCGGAGTGCCCCGGCGTTGCGCCGTACGGGCTTTCAGCAGAAATGACTCCTCAGGCATGACATCGCAGTCCGCTCCCAACACCCGCCGGCTCCACATGATCACGTGGGGCTGCCAGATGAACGTGTATGACAGCGGCCGCATGGCCGACGTTCTGGCGCCGCTCGGCTACGGACCGAGCGAGTCGGCGGAGGATGCCGACATGGTCATCCTCAACACCTGCCATATCCGTGACAAGGCGGCGGAGAAGGTGTTCTCCGAACTCGGCCGGCTGCGCCTGGTGAAGGAAGCCCGCGCGCGGGCGGGGCAGAAGACCATCCTGGCGGTGGCCGGCTGCGTGGCGCAGGCGGAGGGCGCCGAGATTCTGGCCCGTGCGCCGTATGTGGACATCGTGCTGGGGCCGCAGACCTATCACCGCCTGCCCGAGATGGTGGCGCATGCCAGCCGGGCGGCCGGGGCGGTGATCGAGACCGAGTTTCCCGCCGAGGACAAGTTCGACCATCTGCCCGAGGCCGCGGCGCCGCAGGGGCTGACGGCGTTCCTGACCATCCAGGAAGGCTGCGACAAGTTCTGCAGCTTCTGCGTGGTGCCGTACACGCGCGGCGCCGAGAGCAGCCGCTCGATGGCGGCCGTGATCGCCGAGGCGCGGCGGCTGGTGGCGCAGGGCACGCGCGAGATCACGCTGCTCGGCCAGAACGTCAACGCCTGGCACGGCGTGGACGCGACCGGCACACCGTCCACCCTCGGCCGGCTGGTGCGAGCACTGGCGGAGATCCCGGGGCTCGATCGCATCCGCTACACCACCTCGCATCCGCGCGACATGGACGACGCGCTGATCGCGGCCCATGCCGAGGTGCCGGCGCTGATGCCGTTCCTGCATCTGCCGGTGCAGTCCGGCTCCGACCGCATCCTGGCTGCGATGAACCGCAAGCACACGGCGGCGCAGTATCGTGACATCGTGGCCCGGCTGCGCGCGGCGCGGCCGGACATCGCGCTGTCGTCGGATTTCATCGTGGGCCATCCCGGCGAGACCGAGGCGGATTTCGAGGACACGCTGGCGCTGATCCGCGATATCGGCTTCGCCAGCGCGTTCAGCTTCAAATACTCGCCCCGGCCGGGCACGCCCGCCGCCGGCGCCGGTGCGCAGATCGACGAGGCCACCAAGGATCGCCGGCTGCAGACGCTGCAGGCGCTGCTGCGCGCGCAGCAAACCGCGTTCAACGCCGGCAAGACCGGCCAGACCGTCCCGGTTCTGTTCACCAACCCCGGCCGCCAGCCCGGACAGATCGGCGGCCGCACCCCATGGCTGCAGCCCGTGCACGCGCTCGGGCCGGAACGCCTCATCGGCCAGATCGTGCCGGTGCATATCGCCCACGCCCACACCAACTCACTGACTGGAACTCTCACCCAGGAGCACGCCTGCGCTTGACCCACATCACCCTGTCTCCGGCTGACCGCAAATCCAACCAGGCCGCTCCCGTCGGGAGCAAGGCCGTCACCCTCACCTTCGCCGATAACGGGCTGCTGGCCCTGCTGCTCGGCGATCACGACCGCAACATCGTGCGTCTGGAACAAGGACTAGGGGTTCGTCTGGCCTGCCGCGGCAACCGCATGGCGATCAGCGGGGATGCGACGCGGGTGGAGGCGGCGACCTCGGCGGTGAACGGGCTGTACCGCCGGCTGGAACGCGGCGAGCCGGTGAGCCCGTCGGATGTGGACGCCGCCGTGCGCATGGCCGAGATCGACGATCCGCGCCTGCCGCTGTCGGATCTGCCGGCGATCCGCACCCGCCGGGGGGCCGTGGGTCCGCGCAGCCCCGGCCAGGCGGCGTATATGGAGATGCTGGGCACGCATGAGATGGTGTTCGGCATCGGCCCCGCCGGCACCGGCAAGACGTATCTGGCGGTGGCGCAGGCGGTGGCGATGCTGGTGGCCGGCTCGGTCGACCGCATCGTGCTGTCGCGCCCCGCGGTCGAGGCGGGCGAGCGGCTGGGGTTTCTGCCGGGCGATCTCAAGGAGAAGGTCGATCCGTATCTGCGCCCGCTGTATGACGCGCTGGGCGACATGATGCCGGCCGACATGATGGCCAAGCGCATGGCCTCCGGCGAGATCGAGGTGGCGCCGCTCGCCTTCATGCGCGGCCGCACGCTGAAGCACGCCTTTGTCATCCTCGACGAGGCGCAGAACACCACGCCGGTGCAGATGAAGATGTTCCTCACCCGCATGGGCGAGGGCACCCGCATGGTCATCGCCGGCGACCTCTCGCAAATCGACCTGCCGCAGGGTGCGCGCTCCGGCCTGCGCGACGCGCTGGACACGCTGGAAGGCCTGCCCGGCATCGGCGTGTGCCGGTTCGACAAGCGCGACGTGGTGCGCCACCCGCTGGTGGCCCGCATCGTCGATGCCTATGACCAGCGCGCCGCCGCCGAGAAGGACACGCGCCGCGAAGCCCGCCGGCACGAAGGTGCCGGCAAATAGCATGATCGACGGGAGTATACGGACCCGGGCCGCGGCCCGGGTCCAGATCGTGACGGATGACCCGGCCTGGCGCCGGGCGATGGCCTTCCCCGAACGCCTGGCCCGCCGCGCCGCCGAGACGGCGGGGGCGCACGCCACCGTCATCCTGGCGTCAGACCGGGTGGTGAAGCAGCTCAACGCCCGCCACCGCGGCATCAACAAGCCCACCAACGTGCTGACCTTCGATCCGTCCGCCCCCGGCGGCCCCGGCGAGATCGTGCTGGCGCTCGGCGTGCTGAAGCGCGAGGCCGCCGCAGCCGGCACCTCGGTGCGCCATCATCTGGCGCATCTGGTGGTGCACGGCGCCCTGCACCTGCAGGGCTATGATCATGACCACGCCGGCGCTGCCCGGTGCATGGAACAGCGCGAGGCGGCCCTGCTCGGCCGGCTTCGCCTTCGCAACCCCTGGAAACGCACATGACCGCGCCGCCCCGCGCCATCTCCCGCGCCAACCTGCTCGACCGGTTGCGCGGGCGGATTCTCCGCCGCTCCCCCGAACATTCCGTGCGCGACAGCATCGCCGAACTGGTGCAGGAGGCGGCCGATGCCGTGTCCGTGCCCGGCCAGGCCCCCGAGCTCGACCGCCAGGAGCGCGCGCTGATCGCCAACGTGCTGCGCCTGCGCGGCACCACCGCCGATGACGTGATGATCCCGCGTGCCGATATCGTGGCGATGCGCATGGACGTGACGCTGGACGAGGCGATCGCGCAGATCCGCCACGAAGGCCATTCCCGCCTGCCGGTGTATCGCGACCAGCTCGACGAGATCGTCGGCATGATCCACATCAAGGACGTGTTCGCCTATGTCGGCCGGCCCGAGGCCTTTCAGCTCGAAGCCATCCTGCGCCGCCCCCTGCTGGTGGCCCCGCAGATCCCGGTCCTCGATCTCCTGCTGCAGATGCGCCAGGCGCGCATGCACCTCGCTCTGGTGGTGGACGAATACGGCGGCATCGACGGGCTGGTGACCATCGAGGACCTCGTCGAGACCATCGTGGGCGACATCGCCGACGAGCATGACGAGATCGCAGGCCCCATGGTGACCGAGCGCGGCGACGGCAGCCTGGACATGGATGCGCGTCTGCCGGTGGAGGATTTCGAGAGCCGCATGGGCCAGGTGCTGACCGAGGACGAGCGCGAGGCGGATATCGACACGATCGGCGGCCTCGTGTTCACCCTGGCGGGCCGGGTGCCGGCCAAGGGCGAGGTGATCGGCCATCCCAGCGGCTTCGAGTTCCGTGTGCTGGACAGCGACGCACGGCGCATCCGAAGGCTGCGCGTGCGGCGTATGCAGACCAGCGTCGCAGCTTGATCTGAGTCAAGGCCGGGGCTGGCTGACAGGGTTAGCGTCTGCCCAGGTGCAGACAAGGACCCACCCCGATGATCAAGTATATTCTCGTCTCGGCCACCGGCGGCGCCGAGGACGCCGTGGTGTTCAACGCGGCGCTGCAGCTGGCCAAGCCGTTCAGCGCCCATCTCGCGTTCCTGCACGCTAGGCTCGATGTGTCGGAGGTGCTGGTGTCGATGGCCAGCGGCGGCATGGGGGTGGGCACCGGAGCGATGGACCAGACCACCATCGACCGCATGGAGGCGGATGCGCAGGTGCTGCAGACCAAGGCGCTGCTGGCCGTGGAAGGCTTCTGCGCCGCCCATGACATCGCCCTTGGTGCCACCGCGCCGGAGGACCGGGTGACCGCGACCTTCACCGCCGAGACCGGATCGGTCTCCCGCTGGATCGCGGAATATGGCCGGTTCGCCGATGTCGTTGTGGTCGGCGGGCCGCGCCCCGGGCGCGAGGCGGCGCGCGAGGCGCAGGAGGCGGCCCTCATGGAGACCGGTCGCCCCACCTTGCTGGTGCCCGCCACCCTGCCCGACAGCCTGTTCGGCACCGTCGTCATTGCCTGGAAGGACACGCCCGAGGCCGCCCGCGCGGTGACCGGCGCCATGCCGGTGATCGACCGTGCGGCCAAGGTGGTGGTGGTGTCGGTGGGCGAGCACGAAAAGCCTGACGCCGGCGACACCGCCGGTCTGCTGGTGCGCAGCCTGATCTGGCACAACAGCGCGACGGTGGCGCAGCACGTGGCCGCCGCCGGCCGCAGGCCGCAGGCCGCGCTGCTGGAAGAGGCGCGCACGCTCGGCGCCAGCCTGATCGTGATGGGCGGCTACAGCCATAGCCGGCTGCGGGAGGTGCTGTTTGGTGGCTTTACCCAGACGGTGCTGGATGGGATTGATATGCCGGTTTTGATTATGCATTGAAGGAAGGAAGCGGTTCTATTTTGAAAAAAAGAACCAAAAAACTTTCTAACGTTGGGCCTGTATCTTTCCGGAAAGGTCCGGGTCCAACGTTTGAAAGTCTTTTGCTTCTTTTCTTCAGAAAAGAAGACCTTTCCTTCCTACAATACCTTCGGCGGCACCAGCAGCACCCGGTTCAGCGCGTTCATCCGCTCCCACGTCTCCCGCCAGGCGCGGCGGACCGTCATGGCCTCCAGGCCGCGCCCGACCAGCTCCGCCTCGATCGCGCCGACGCTGCGGGTGCCATCAACAAGTCGCAGGATGGCGGAGCCCAGCTTGGGCAGCGGCACCGGCACGCGCAGCCCGTCGAACAGCATCGGCAGCACCCCGTCCGGCAGGATGGCGGCGGCCATCTCCGACGCCGGCATCTCGCGGACGATCGGCACGGCGTCCGCCGCGAACGGATCGGCCTGCACCACCGGCTCGGCCGCTCGGCGGCAATAGACGACATGGGTGCTGATGTTGCCGCACAGATTTTCGGCCAGGGCGGCGCGGGCGATCGGGTCCAGCGCCTCTGCCAGCGTGCGCAGCCTCGGATCGGCGAGATAGGTGGCGGGGTCGTAGCGCATCGGCTCCATCCACGCACAGACAGCCAGCCCGGCCTCGCCGAGCAGGGATGCCAGGGCGGGCACATCATAGGCACGGTCGCGCGGATTGAGCAGGAGATCGTACAGGCCGGCGTCGCCACCGGTGAGATGGTCGCCGAAATTGCGGTTGAAGCGCAGCCAGGCGCTCTCCGGCAAGGTGCGCATCACCCGCCGCGCGATGTCGAGCCGCGCGGCCGGCGCCTGGTCGGCCGGCGCCAGCGCGCGCAGCGCGTCCTGCAGCATGTAGACGCCGGTGCGGCCGTGCGGCGCATACACCATCAGCCCCATGCCGCCGCCCGGCGCCAGCACGGACAGCAGCGCCTGCAGCCCGTCGGCCGGCTCCGGCAGATGATGCAGCACGCCGCAGCAGTCGATGTAGTCGAACGGACCGAGGCCCAGAGTCGGCAGGTCGAGCAGGGAGCCGGTGCGAAAATCGATGTTGGTGAGGCCGCGGGCCTCGGCCCGGGCGCGGGCGATCTTCAGCGCGGCCGCCGAGCGGTCGAGATAGGTGACCGTGCCGGGACGATTGTCGCGGGTCAGCTGGGTGGCCAGCATGATGGTGCCGTCGCCGGTGCCGCCGCCGGCCACCAGGGCGTTGAGCGGCGTGCCGGCCGGGCGCCGGGCGCCGAACACCCAGAAATCCACCTCGCGCAGATGGCTGGGGCTGCCCACGACGAGCCGCTTGCGCTCGTCACGCGGATCACGCTCGGGGTAGGGATAGGCCTCGTACTGCGCGGCCAGGCGCGCATCGGTTGCGTCGGTCATGCCAGCGGCATAAAGCAACGTCATGTCTCTTGCCAGAACGCGCGGCTATTTCGGCATCGGCGCCGAAGGTGTGTCCAAATCCGCCAATGTCGGGGCCCTGCTGCGCACCGCGCACGCGTTCGGCGCCTCGTTCTGCTTCACCGTCGCCGCCGGGTTCGACGCCCGGGCCGCCCGCAGCGCCGACACCTCCGACACCGCCAGCCACGTGCCGCTCTACCGCTACGCCACGCTCGATGACCTGACCATGCCGCAGGGCTGCGTGCTGGTGGGCATCGAGCGCACCGAGGACGCGACCGCGCTGCCCTCGTTCCGCCATCCGCTCAACGCCGCCTATGTGCTGGGGCCGGAGCGCTCCGGCCTGTCGCCCGCCCTGCTCGCGCGCTGCCGGCACGTGGTGCAGATCCCCACCCGGTTCTCGCTGAACCTGTCGGTGGCCGGCGCCCTGGTGCTGTACGACCGGCTGCTGCAGCATGGCCGCTTCGCCGACCGCCCGGTGATGAGCGGCGGCGCCGCCCCCGCGCCGGCGCCCGAAGGCCACGGCCATCCGGTGTTTCGCCGCAACGTGCCGGAATGGATGAAACCTAACGAGACAGAGACATGAGCACGCCGCGCTTGTGAGTGAAGCCGCAGATCCGTATCTGTCACCCCATGCGCCCCATGTCCCTGTTGATCGCCATCGTTGTTGCCGCCATGCCCGCTCTGGCGCTGGCCGCAGACACCAAGCCGCCCGCCAAGCCAGCGCCGCATCCCACAGTCAATGCCAACGCGCCGAAGGCGATCGGCAAATGGGATGACTGGGAAGCCGCCACCCATGTCGAGGCCGGGCAGACCGTGTGCTACGCCTTCACGCGGGTGAAGAACGCGGTGCCCGTCGTCACCGGGCGGGGCTCCGTGATCCTCACCGTCACCGACCGGGTGGGCGGGCGGGACGCGGTGGCGATCACCGCCGGCTTCACCTACGCCCCCGGCACCAGCGTGCTGGTGCAGGCGGAGCAGGCCTCGCTTGATTTCTACACCGCCGGCCGCAGCGCCTTCGCGCGCGACGGCAAGGCCGCGGTGGCCGCCTTCGCCAAGGCCAACCAGGTGCTGGTGCGCTCGCCCAACCCGAAAGGCGGCAACGTGACCGACACGTTCAGCCTCAGGGGCTTCAGCAAGGCCTATGACGCCATCAACAAGGCGTGCCCCGCGAAATGAGCGCGGCTCTCGACCTTACCGAAGCCGAACGCATCCGCATCCTGGCCAAGACCGCGCGCTTCAACCCGCCCACGCCGCAGACCGCCGATGGCAGGCGCGATCTGGTGGGCCTGGACCGCGACGAGCTGATCGCCGAACTGGCGGCCATCGGCGAGAAGCCGTTCCGCGCCAAGCAGCTCTGGCACTGGATCTACTACCAGGGCGAGACCGATTTCGCGAAGATGTCGTCGATCGCCCGGCCGATGCAGCAGAAGCTGGCCGAACGCTTCGTCATCGGCCGCCCCGAAGCGGCTGTGGTGCAGACCAGCACGGATGACACGCGGAAATTCCTGTTCCGCTTCCGCGACGGGCAGGAGGCGGAGACCGTCTATATCCCCGACCGCACCGAGGATCGCGGTGCGGTGTGCATCTCCAGCCAGGTCGGCTGCACCCTGTCCTGCCGGTTCTGCCACACCGGCACACAGACGCTGGTGCGCAACCTCGGCGCCGCCGAGATCGTCGGCCAGTTCATGGGGGCGCGGGACAGCTACGGCGAATGGCCGAGCCCGAAGGGTGAAACGCCGCGCCTGCTCTCCACCATCGTGCTGATGGGCATGGGCGAGCCGCTGTACAACTACGAGAACGTGGCCAAGGCGATGAAGATCGTCATGGACGGCGAAGGCATCGGCCTGTCACGCCGGCGCATCACGCTCTCCACCTCCGGCGTGGTGCCGATGATGGACCGTGCGGGTGCGGAGCTCAGCGTCAACCTCGCGGTGTCGCTGCATGCGGTGCGCGACGATCTGCGCGACGAGATCGTGCCGCTCAACCGGAAATACCCGATCCAGGAGCTGATCGCGGCGTGCAAGCGCTACCCCGCGGCGAGCAACGCACGGCGGATCACCTTCGAATACGTGATGCTGAAGGGCCTCAATGACAGCGAAGCCGATGCCAGAGAGCTGATCCGGCTGATCGCCGGCATTCCCGCCAAGGTGAACCTGATCCCGTTCAATCCCTGGCCCGGCAGCCCGTACGAGACCAGCACGCAAGCGAGCATCGATGCCTTCGCCCGCATCGTGATGGATGCCGGGTTCAGCAGCCCCGTCCGCACCCCGCGCGGCCGCGACATCCTGGCCGCCTGCGGCCAGCTCCGCACCGAGAGCCGCCGCGAACGGGCTGGGGAAGTATAGCCGGAAGCTGAAAAGAAGCGGGGCGTTTCGGGTGACGCAGGCGCTTCGCGGGAGGAGGCCGAGCCCTTGGCCTCCCTTCTCCACCTGCGACCTACGCGCCCCGCAGCCAGAGTTCTTCATCGACGATGATGAGGTTCGCATTCACGCCGGGCTCGCGGTGCAGCCCGCCGCCCCATTCGCGGCGCAGGCGCAGAATTTCCCGGACCGCCCTGGCGTGGCGTTCCGGTGAGGCATCGGCGCCGCGGGAGGCGAGTTCCCGATGTTCGACGACGGCGAACGGGGTCCAGAGGTTGCGGTAGCCCAGTGCCTGCAGCCGCAGGCAGAAATCGACGTCGTTGCACGCGACCGCCAGGGCCTCGGTCGGCCCGCCGGCTTCCTGGTAGACGTCGCGCCGCACCGCGAGGCATGCGCCGGTGACACCGCTCACGCTGCGGACCACACCCAGCAGGCCGTTCGGGCCGGGGTCGCTGCCGTGGCGCAGGCGGAACAGATGCCGTGCGTTGCCGTGGTCGTCGATGGCGATGCCGGCATGCTGGATGCGGCCGTCGGGGTAGAGCAGCATCGGTCCGACCGCGCCGATCTCGGGGCGGAGCACGTGGCGCACCAGTTCGGTGAGCCAGTGCGGATCGGGCATCGCCGTGTCGTTGTTCAGCAGCACCAGCACCGCGCCGGTGGCGGCGGCGGCGCCGACATTGTTGAGGCGTGACCAGTTGAACGCGCCGTCGTCACGGATCACCCGCACGCGCGGGTCCTGCGCTGCCTGGGTCAGCAGGGCGAGGGCCGCGGGGTCGGTGCTGCCGTTGTCGATGAGCACCAGTTCGAGGTCGGGATAGTCGGTGCCGGTCAGCAGCCCGTCGAGACAGGGGCCGAGCAGGTCCGGCCGGTCGCGCGTGGGGATGATCAGCGAGACGCGCGGCAGAATGGCGGGGAGATACGGCTGGATGCGCAGGCCGTGCGGGACCACGGTGACCGTCGCGGCGTCTCCCAGATGGCGCTGGGCGGCGGCGCGTCGGGCCTCGCGGCGGTCGGGCTGCGTGTCCATGTGGCAGAGGACGGCCGGGATATGGCGGATCCGTTCGGCGCTTGCCTGGTCGGCCAGGCGCAGCGAGAGGGCGAACAGCGTGGCCTCTTCCGGCAGATCGTCGAGCAGGCCGGGCGTGCGCAGCAGGTCGGTGCGGCAGACCAGCAGCCCGGCCAGCAGGTCCCGGCCGAGATGCTGGTCGGGGTCCCAGTCCGGCCGGAAATCCGGGCTGTGGCGCTGGCCTGCGGCGTCGCGCGTGTCGGCGTCGGTGTAGAGCAGGTCGACGGCCGCGTTGTCGGCGAGACTGGCGGCGATGATCGCCTCCGCGTCCGGCGCGAGATGGCAGCTCGGCGCCAGCAGCACGGTCCAGGGCGTGGTGACGGTGGCGAGATCTGCCGGCAGGTTCGGGCCTGGCACCGCCATGGCGAGCGGCACGCGGCCGGGATTCGCGCCCAGCAGCTGGGCCTGCAGGCCTGGCTCGGTGGTGGCGATCCAGGTGGCGTAGTCGTGCTCCGGATGCAGCAGCTTTCGCACGTCCGGGCGCGTCTTCAGCCGGCTGGCGGCGCTGAGGGCGGCGAGCGCCGTCTCCAGCGGGTCGGGCGTGATGCGGCCGCGCAGGCGCTGCTTGATCCGGCGCAGCAGCTTGATGAGCCGCCACACGCGGGTCCGGCGCAGGCCGAGCAGCAGGTCGCGCAGGAACTCCAGCTGCATCGGCAGATGCGCCTGCTGGTCGAAGGCGGCGCGGTTGTTCTCGATCTGCCATCGCAGGGCGGCAACGCGCCGGGCGACCGCGGCATCGGTCGATGGCGGGGAGGGGGCCTTCACCTGGGCTGCTGTCTCCTCACGCGCGGCGGTCGAATGGGCCGTGGTGCGCTGCGGCCATGCCGTCTCCGGCTCGGCCATGTCAACGCGCCCGGCCAGCCAGCCATAGGCGACGGCGGTGAGCAGGCCGTTGCCGGAAAGGTAACCCCACACGGCCGGACCCGACACGCCGCGGGCCGCGCCGCCGACGGCGCAGAGATTGGGCAGCGGCGTGCCGTCGGCGCGCAGCAGGCGGGCCTGAGCGTCCACACGCAGCCCGCCCTGGGTGTGGAACAGCGCGCCGGTGACACGCACGGCGTGGTAGGGCGGCTGCAGCGCGGGTGCTGTGAAGCCGCGGCCGAACCGGTCTGTCCCGCCATGCGCGGCGAGGGCCGCCACCTCCGCCAGAGTCTCCGCCAGGGCCGCTTCGGGGAGCGACAGAACGGCCGCGAGTTCGGCCACCGTCTCAGCACGGCGCACGGCGCCCATCGCCTCGGCTCCGCGATAGTCGGGAAAGGTCATCCCCAGCGCGTGCAGGCGCGCGTCGTACACGTTCCACACCACCCCGCCGGGCTGGCCCAGGACCGCCACCGCCGCCTCGGAATAGCCCTCGTGCTCGTTCCAGAAGCGGCGGCCGAGCGTGTTGATCTGCACGCCGCCTTCCATCATCAGCGCCCAGGTGATCAGCACGCCGTGCGGATGCGCCACGGCACCGTGGCCCTGGTAGGCGCCGAGATCCATCGGCTGCGCGCCCAGCGCCTCGCCCCAGCGCAGCGCGTCGCCCTGGTTGCCGGCATGGCCGAAATACAGCGCGTCTTGCATCTCCGGGATCAGCCGGCGTACCAGCTCGGGCGCGCCGCCATAGCCGTTGCAGGCCAGGATCAGCCGGTCACAGCCGACATCCTCGGTGTTGCCGTCGGGCCGCTGAAACCGCACGCCGTGGATGCGACCGGTCTCGTCGGCGAACAGGGTGGTGGCCAGGGCGTTCGGCACGATTTGCACGTCGGCCGCCTCGGCTGCCGCCAGCAGGCGCGCCATCAGGCCCGCCCCGGTGTGCTCCGGCACGGCATGCATGCGCAGGCGGCTGTGGCCGGGGTAGCGGAAGCCCTGCAGCACCTCGAACGGCATGCCGTGCGCGGTGGCGAGCCATTCCAGCGCGGGACCGATGGCGCTGGCCACGCGCAGCGCCTCCGCCGGGTCACCCAGCTGGTGGGACTTGGCGAGGATATCGGCTGACAGCAGACCGGGCGTGTCGTCGTCCACGCCGATTGCGCGCTGGAATGCTGTGCCGGCCGCGGGGATGAACCCGGAGGACAGCGCGGTGGAGCCGCTCGGGGTCGGGTCGCGTTCGAGCACGATCACCTCGCGGCCCTGCGCCCGGGCGGCCAGGGCGGCCACCAGCCCGCCGGCGCCGGCGCCGATGATCAGGACTTCGGTCGCGATCTCGGCCTGCATGTCGCCGGGCGGCAGGATGGCGATCACGCCCGGGCCGCCATCAGCCCGCCGCCGGCCACAAGCCCTGCCGCCAGCACCAGAGAGGCCGTGGCCGGTGCGAAGCCGAACGCCACCAGCAGCAAGGTCGAGGCCACCGGCGTGGCATACGCCAAGGTGCCGAGCAGCCGAGGATCACCCCGTTTCATGCCGATATCCCACAGATAGAACGCGCCGCCGAGCGGCCCCAGGCCCAGGGCGAGCACGGCCAGCCACCCCATGGCGTCCGGCCAGCGCGACGTCTCAAGCAGAAGATGTGCCGCCAGTGTCACCCCCGCGGACGCCGCGCAGAACCCGGCCACCGCGTCGGTCGGCACGGCTGCGAGTCTGCGGGCGAACACGGAATACAGCCCCCAGGTCACCGCCGAGCCGAGCGCCATGGCATAGCCGAGCCAGACCAGCGGCGAGATCGTCCCTTCCAGCCGCCCGCCCAGCAGCAGCGCGCAGCCGAGCGCCGCCAGCGCCGCGCCGAGCAGGTGCCTCCAGGTCAGCCGCATGCCCAGGATCGGGGCGGCGAACAGCACGATCAGCAGCGGCCAGAGATAGTTGATCAGGTTCGCCTCGGCCGGTGGCGCCAGGCGCAGCGAGGCGAAGTAGAGCGCATGGAAGCCGGCCAGCCCGCCCACTCCGTGCAGCCACACCACCGGCGGCTGGCGCAGCGCCGCAAGCCGGCCCCGCGCCACCACCACACCCAGCCCGAACAGCGCCGAGACGGCAAAGGCCATGGAGGTCACCTGCAGCGGTGGGATATCCGCCGCCGCCCGCGACAGCAGGGCGAGGAACGACCACAGCAGGATCGCCCCGCACCCCGCAAGCGTGGGGCCCATCAGTACATGTGCTGCCCACCGTTGATCGACAGGGTCGAGCCGGTGATGAAGTCCGCGTTGTCAGCCGTCAGGAACAGCACGCCGCGGGCGATGTCGTCGGCGTGGCCGAGACGGCCCATGGGAATGCGGGCGATGATCTTCTGCAGCACATCGGCGGGGACGGCGCGCACCATGTCGGTGTCGACATAGCCCGGGGCGATGGCGTTCACCGTGATGCCGAAACGCGCACCTTCCTGGGCCAGCGCCTTGGTGAACCCATGAATGCCCGATTTCGCGGCAGCGTAGTTCACCTGGCCGTACTGGCCGGCCTGGCCGTTGATGGAGCCGATATTCACCACCCGGCCGAACTTCGCCGCCCGCATGCCGTCGAAGGTCAGCTTGCACAGGTTGAAGCAGCTGCCGAGATTGGTATCCATCACCGCATCCCACATGTCGCGCGTCATGCGCGCCATGGTGCCGTCGCGGGTGATGCCGGCGTTGTTGACCAGGATCTCGATCGGCCCGACGGACGCGGTGATCTCGGCCACCGCCTCTGTGCAGGCGGCGAAATCGCCGGCGTCGAATTTTTTGACCAGAATCCCGGTCTCTTCGGCAAAGGCGGCCGCAGCGGCGTCGTTGCCGGCGTAGCTCGCCACCACCGTGCGGCCGGCCGCCTTGAGATGGCGGCTGATCTCGGCGCCGATGCCGCGTGTGCCACCGGTGACCAGGGCTACTCTGCTCATTGTTCGTTCCTCCCAAGGGCAAGCAACGCAACCTATCACCGGATCGCCCGAGCGCCAGCGGTATCAGGCACGCAATTTGCAGAACTCCGACAGACATCTGCCTGATTTGCCGGGGACACCGCACCGCCATGACCGAATTCCGCCTTCCGCGCCGTGGCCTGATGGCCGGCGCCGCCGCCTTTGCCGCAGCACCGCAGGCCCACGCACAGGCTGAAAAGGTGATCCGCTACGGCATGGCGATGGCCGATGTGCCGCTGACCACCGGCCAGCCGGACCGCGGCGCCGGCGCCTACCAGTTCACCGGGCTGACGCTGTACGATCCGCTGGTCGCCTGGGAGCTCGACATCGCCGACCGGCCGGGCAAGCTGATCCCCGGTCTTGCCACCGCCTGGGAGACCGATCCGGCTGATCGGAAGAACTGGTTCTTCAAGATCCGCCCCGGCGTGAAGTTCCACGACGGCTCGCTGCTCGATGCGGACGCGGTGATCTGGAACTTCGAGAAGGTGCTGAACCCGCAGGCGCCGCATTTCGACAGCCGCCAGGCCGCCCAGGTGAAGCCGCGCCTGCCTTCCGTCGCGTCGTGGAAGAAGCTCGACGCAATGACGGTGCAGGTCACCACCAAGGCGATCGACGCGCTGTTTCCCTACCAGCTGCTGTGGTTCCTCATCTCCAGCCCCGCCGGCTACGAGGCGGCCGGGCGCAGCTGGGAGAAATTCGCCTTCCAGCCCTCCGGCACCGGCCCGTTCCGCATCGGCGCCTTCGTGCCGCGCACCCGCGTGGAGCTGATCCCCAACAAGGAGCACTGGAACCCCGCGCGGATTCCCACCATCGACCGGCTGGTGCTGGTCTGCTCGCCTGACGATCTCAGCCGCACCAACGCGTTGCTGGCGGGCCAGCTCGACATGATCGAGACGCCGTCGCCGGATGCGGTGCCGCGGCTGAAATCCGCCGGCATGAAGGTGGCCGGCAACGTGACGCCGCATATCTGGAACTATCACCTGTCGATGCTGGAAGGCTCGCCGTGGCGCGACCTGCGGCTGCGCCAGGCGGCCAACCTGGCGGTGGACCGCGATGCGATCGTCGAGCTGATGGGCGGTCTGGCCAAGCCGGCGGAGGGGCAGGTCGATCCGTCCTCGCCGTGGTTCGGCAAGCCGACCTTCAAACTGCGCTACGACATGGACGCCGCCCGCAAGCTGGTGTCGGACGCCGGATTCTCCAAATCCAACCCGCTGAAGACCAAATTCATCGTCGCCAGCTCCGGCAGCGGGCAGATGCTGTCCATGCCGATCAACGAGTATATCCAGTCCAGCTATGCCGATATCGGCATCGCCCTGGAGTTCCAGGTGGTGGAGCTGGAGGTGCTCTACACCGCCTGGCGCAAGGGGGCGGCCGATCCGTCGATGAAGGGCATCACCGCCAACAACATCGCCTATGTCACGTCCGATCCGTTCTACGCCATCCTGCGGTTCTACCAGTCCAACCAGGTGGCACCTGCGGGCGTGAACTGGAGCCATTACAGCAACCCCGAGGTCGATCGCCTGGGTGCGGCCGTCACCGCCAGCTTCGATGTCGCGGAGCAGGATCGGCTGCTGGCACGCATTCACGAAATCGTGGTCGATGACGCGGTGCAGGTGTGGGTGGTGCATGATACCAACCCGCATGCCCTGTCGCCGCGGGTGAAGGGCTACACCCAGGCGCAGCACTGGTTCCAGGATCTGTCCACCCTGCGGGCCTGAGGCGCCGGCTCGACACACGCACCATCTGTTCTCACTATCGTGATTGCGCCGCAGGAAGGAAGGTGGTTCTTGCTGCGGCGCAACACCGCTCGGGAGTGCCGATGTCTCAACAGTCTGCGCAGCCTCCGTCCGGCGACACCTCGCCACGGGAGCTCTGCCCCTGGGAGGCATTCGATGCCGGCTGGTATGCCGCCACCCATATGCGCGGCGCCGGCCTCTCCACCGACCCTTTCACGCATTACACCGATATCGGCGTGGCCAGCGGCTTCGCGCCCAACCGCTATTTCGACGAAGCCTGGTATGTGGCCCGCTACGGCGATGTGCGCGAGGCGCTGCGCCGCGGCAGCTTCCCCAGCGGCTTCGCGCATTACTGCGCCCTTGGCCTGCACACGCATGACCCGCATTGGCTGTTCGCCGAGGATCTCTACCGCCTCCGCCGAACGGACCTGACGGACGCGGCGCTGCAGGCGGCGGACCTGCGCAACGGCTACCACCACTACCTCATCGCCGGCCAGAACGAGAACGCCTCCGGCAGCCCGTTCTTCGACCCCGCCGTGTTCGCCGCGGAAACCGGGATCGTGCACCAGCCCTTCACGGTGCTGCTCGGCAACCCCGAGCTCGCCGCCGTGAAGCTGTCGCCATATTTCGACCCCGACTGGTATCTCGCGATGTACGAGGAGGCCGCGTTCGAGGTCGCCGCCGGCCGTTACAGCTCGGGGCTGCACCACTACCTCACCAATCCCGCGCCGCAGCACTTCCAGGGCAGTCCCGATTTCGACGAATCCTTCTACGCCGTGGCCTATCCCGAGATCGCCCGTGCCATCGCGGCGGGGGCGTTCCGCTCCGGGTTTCACCATTTCCTCAACCACGGCCGCTTCGAGGACCGCAGACCCAGCCCCTGGTTCGACCCGCTGCACTACCGCCGCCATCCCCGCGTCATCGAAGATCTCGGCCTTGGACGCAGCCTCTGCGCGTTCGACCACTACGTCACCATCGGCCGCGGCCTTGGCCTGTCCGCCCTGCCGCCGGTGCAGTCCCGCAGGCCTGACGACCCGACCACCGCCGAGGCGAACGCCAAGGAGGCCTTCGCTCGCATGGCCCATCTGCTGGCCACCGCACCGCCACCGGCCGGCGGCGGGCGCAGCCTCACGCTTCCGGACGCGGGGCCGGCGCCCGACGTCAGCATCGTCATCGCCGCGTTCAACCAGTTCGAACTGACGATGCAGACGCTGATGTCCGTCGCGGGCAGCACCGGCGTGCGTTTCGAGGTGATCCTGATCGACAACGGCTCGCGTGACGAGGTGCGGCGCATCGAGGCGCATGTCGCGGGGCTGCGGGTGCTGCGCAACGCTGCCAATGTCGGCTTCCTGCAGGCCACCAACCAGGGCATCGCGGCGGCGGCCAGCCGCCACGTGCTGCTGCTCAACAACGACGTGACGCTGCCGGCCAACGCCATCGCCCGTGCGGTGAGGCGCCTGGAGTGCGATGCCACGATCGGCGCCGTCGGCGGCAAGGTGGTGCGCACCCACGGCATGCTGCAGGAGGCCGGCTCGATCCTGTTCCGCGACGGCTCGGCCCTGGGCTATGGGCGCGACGACCATGCCGGGGCGCCGGAATACAATTTCGTCCGCGATGTCGACTACTGCTCCGGCGTGTTCCTGCTGGTTCGCGGCGACGCGCTGCGCGCGCTGGGCGGGCTCGATACGGTCTATGCGCCGGCCTATTATGAGGAGACCGATCTGTGCGTGCGGCTGTGGCAGGCCGGTCTGCGGGTGGTCTATGACCCCGCGGTGACGATCATCCATCTGGAGTTCGGCAGCAGCCGCAACCCTGACGCGCCGCGCGCCCAGATGCAGCGCAACCGCGACATCTTCCTCGATCGCCACCGCGACTGGCTGAAGACGCGCCAGCCGCCCGACCCAGGCCTGGCGCTACGTGCCCGCAGCGCCACCCGCCGCCCGCATGTGCTGGTGATCGAGGACACCATCCCCTACCGCCGTCTCGGCTCCGGCTTCGTCCGCTCGGCCGATGTGGTGGCGAGCCTGGTGTCGTTGGGCTGGCAGGTGACGGTGTTCCCGATGAACCCGCTGCGCGACCCGCCGGCCAACCGCCGCGAGGGGTTCGATGACACGGTCGAGCTGCTGTGGGACCACGACCTGTCCGACGCGCCGCGCGTGTTCGCCGCCCGTGAGACGCTGTACGACGCCGTCTGGGTCTGCCGCGCCCACAACCTGCATCGCCTCGCCTCGGTGATCGGCGGCGAATGGGGGCCGCTGCGCCATGCGCGCGTGGTGCTCGACACCGAGGCCCTGGCCTGCAACCGCGAGGTGGCGCAAGGCATTCTGGAAGGCCGCCGCATGGACCTCGCCACCCTGCTGCGGCGCGAGATGGCCTTCGCCCATCTGGCGCACGCGGTGGTGACGGTGAACCAGATGGAGGCCGGACAGCTGCGGGCGCTGGGCATTCCCCATGTGGGCGTGCTCGGCCACACCATGACGCGGCTGCCCACCGAGCGCGGCTTCGCCGACCGGGCGGACATTCTGGCGATCGGCTCGCTGTATGCCGAGGGCACGCCCAATTTCGACGGGCTGCGCTGGTTTCTCGACCATGTCTGGCCTGCCGTGTCGTCGGCGCTGCCGGGCGTGCGGCTGCTGGTGGCAGGCTTTGTCGCCGAAGGGCTCGATGCCGCCGATCTGCTGGCCGGTCCGCGCGTGGTGCATCTCGGCTTCGTGCAGGATCTGCGTGGGCTCTACGACCAGGCGCGGCTGTTCATTGCCCCCACCCGCTTTTCCGCCGGCATTCCGTACAAGGTGCACGAGGCCGCAGCCCACGGCGTGCCGGTGGTGGCGACGACCTTGCTCGCGGACCAGCTGGGCTGGAGTGACGGCGAAGACCTGCTGGCGTGCGATCCCGCCGATCCCGCAGGCTTCGCCGCTTCGGTCATCACCGCCTATCGCGACCCGCTGCTGTGGCACCGGCTGCGTGACGCGGCGCTGGACCGGATCGCCGGGGAGTGCAGCAGAGACGGCTTTGCCACAACAATTTCAAATCTTGTTAATTTGTAAGTTCTGTCAGAAAAATATGAAAGTTTTCAGTAGAAATACTTCCTTTATGGGTGATAAATTCCTCTTTCCCACCAAAATCATCTGGTAACTCATAAAGACTTGGCACATGTGCAAAATTCAGAAGGCGAATTGAAACATCATCTCCAATCATAAGGTCATAGGCCCTGCCGATGGCACATTGATCAATGCACCAATTCGTCAACAGCTTTGGATCATATGCTGTCTGAACATAGTGCTGCAGGAACGACGCAAACTTCAGGCCCTGGTCACTGCATTCGACATAAGTGGGATGCGCGCCGATAGCCCATGGCTCGCCATTGTGCTGCTTTCGCGAGTTCGGCGGGAACGTGTAGGCTCGCAGACCAAAACTGTGCGATTTCAGTAGCTCGAGGCTACGGAAGAATTCGGGCGTGATCGCTGAATCCACATCGACCGCGATCGCGCCGCAACCGTAGCGCCGAAGCACCTCCGGCAGGACCAGAAAACGCAGGCAGGTATAGTAGGCCCGTTCTTTGTACGTGGCATCATTGAACGAAAACCCGACGGTGAGTTCGGGTGCCTTGCGTCTGAGCCACGCCGCCAATTCGCGCAGGAATGCCAATTGGTGATCCTGCGGGTTGGCGATGTGGCAATGCACGGCCACGCGCGCCCGCGATCCGCTCATCTGCCTTGACCGTAGCACCGAGGCCAAAAATGTCGGCACGAATCGAAAATATCCTGCGTCACAGCCGATGACAAAGACGATCTCTGCCCCCCGCGAAATACTTTCCTCATCAAATACAAAATTTGATGTTGGCAAAGCTGGTGCTGGAAGTGTGCCCATAACCAGGAGTTTCTCGGCCTCAGACTGGGTCAGCCATGTCATGATGCCGCAGTCGAAGTGGTAGGGGGTAACTCCCCAGGCCATCGCCAGATCCCTGGCATATCGATAGGCCTCGTCGGCAGCGCCATGGTTTCCGCCAAGCCAGTCGATATGCCCAGTGGCGATCGCGTGCCAGACGCTCGGACCGTTCAGCGCCAAGTCCCGGTCCAGCATCGCGCGGTATGCCGGCCGTGGGCCGAGGTATCGTATCGTCCTTGCAAAGCAGAACGTGTATCCTTGTCGCTCAACCGGAGTGATCTCCTCGAAAGCGACGAACATACAAAAGTCATTTGCAAAAAAATCGTAGAAAATTTCAAATATGAAATAGCGGTTTGTCTCCAAAGAGCGGCTGGCAAGCTGCAGCAAGAGGCGTCTGGAATCTGATCCTCTTCCGAATCGCGCCAGAACTGCGGTTCGAAAACAGTCCATCGCATGCTCCAACCGGTTCTCCGCGATTGACAGAAGACCAAGGCAAAACCAGCCATCGCCCTTGTCAGAGGGATCATGGGTTGATCGCATCAGCAACGAAACCGCTGTGTCACGGTCGCCCGCCAACATTGCAAGCGTTGCCGCCTCACGCAGCAGACTCGTCGAAACGCCGTCTGAATTCAATACCTTGCCAACAAGATGCACACGATCTTGCAGCCATAGTGCACTTGCGAGGTGACCACTTGCCAATTTTCCGAGCAATCCGTTCACCATTTCCTAAAGACGCCCGGGTCTGATGTCGCACGATGTGTATGGAAGCGTCCAGCTACAGCGGCCGGAGGATCAGATTTGTGTGTTATACCAACGGTCATGACGAATGACCGTTGGTATGGTCTTGGTTTGGCGCGCCGCCGCCGGCCAACCCGGCGCGCGATACCAACGGCCTTGATCGATGGAAGAGTCATCGATCAAGGCCGTTGGTATCAG
>JBBILI010000021.1:0-88133 GCA_037445025.1 Rhodospirillales bacterium | reverse complement strand
CAACGGCCCTAGCGGCTGACCGTTGTCCAATCTCGTTTGCCGATAGATCGAATGCGGTCCGGGTCATCGGTGAGGAAGTTCCAAGCATGTTTGCACGCCTGGAGGATTGCGTCGTAGTTGTCCCAGATGCGGGCACAGAGTTTGTTGGCGCGTAGATAGGCCCAGACATTTTTCATGGGGTTCAGCTCTGGAGAGTAGGGGGGCAGGTGCAGCAGCTTGACCAGGCGGAACTTGTCCTCGGGCAGGACGCCGGCGAAGACCGCGTAGTCATCCGGCTTCAGCGTGTCCGGGATCGGCGTGCCGGACCAGGTTCTGCCGTCGATGCCGATGGCGTGGGCGACCACCTCGGCGGTGCGCTGCGCGTCGCCGGTGAGCATGACGGTGCGCACGCCAAGCGCTGCGAGCTGCTTGACCAGATCGGCCGAATCGGTGCGCGGCGGGTCGCTCAGCGCGACCAGCCCGGCGAGGCGCAGCGCGTCGCCGGTGCCGGTGGCCACGGCCATCACGCGATAGCCGTGACCCTCCAGCGCCGCCAGCCGGGCGCCCACGGCTTCGTCCTTCGCCGCCAGCGCAGCGACGGCGGCGAAGGCGCCTTTGACCACGCGACGTTCCTGCCCGTCAGCCTGGCGTATGGTGGCCTCGGCGCGGCGGTCGGCAGGGTCGAACGGCACGAAGCTGATCAGCGTGGCGCCATCGGTGACCGGGCGCGCCTGTGCCGCGGCGCGGATCGCGACATCGACCGGGTCCTGGCCGCCATCGGAGCTGGCCAGGGCGGCCAGCGCCAGCACATGCGGCTCGTCGAAGCCCGCGCAGGCCTCGACCGACATGACGGACAGCGCGTTGCGGGTCAGTGTGCCGGTCTTGTCTGCGCACAGCACATCGATGCCGGCGGCTTCGTCCACGGCGGAGAGGCTGGTCGGCAGCACGCCCTGGCGGCCCAGCGCGCGGGCGCCGACGGAAGCGGCCAGGGTGAACATCGCCGGGAGTGCCACCGGAATCGAGGCCAGCACCGCGACCAGAACCAGCGAGATCACCTCGCCGCGCGGCAGGTTCAGCCACAGGGCGTAGCCGGTCAGCAGCACCGTCACGCCGCCGTTGCAGATCACCAGGTTGCGCACCACGGCCATGATGGCCTTCTGCTGCGAGCTCTCGACCTTGGCGCTGCGCACCAGTTCGGCGGTGCGGCCGAACTTCGTGCGGCCGCCCGTCGCGGTGACGTGGCCCACGGCCTCGCCACGCCGCACCAGGGCGCCGGCGTAGGCATCCGCGCCGGCCCCGACCTCCACCGCCAGCGATTCGCCGGTCAGCATCGACTGGTCGATCAGCACCGATCCGGACTCCAGATGGATATCGGCCGGCACCACGGTGCCGAGCGAGACCTTCACGAGGTCTCCAGCCACCAGCTCGGCCACCGGACGTGTCGTCCAGGCGCCGTCACGGCGGACGGCGGCCACCAAGGCGAGGCGTGACTTCAGCGCGTCCAGCGTCGCCTGGGCGCGGCCTTCCTGGAGGAAGCCGAGGGCCGCGTTGGTGACCAGCAGCAGCGCCACGAAGCCGGCCTCGGCGGTGTCGCCGATGACCAGCTGCAGCAGGATCGCCGCCTCCAGCATCCATGGCACCGGGGCCCACAGCTTGCGCAGCGCGCGGCGGGCGGGACGGTCCGCCACATCGGCCACCGCGTTGGCGCCCTGGCTTGCCAGCAGGGCGGCGGCGGCGGCGTTGGTCAGGCCGTCGGTGGTGGAACCCGACGCCGGGGGCACGCCTCGCTCACCACCCCAGGCCCGGCCAGCCGTAATGGGCGTGCAGATGTTTCGCGTAATCGGATGAAACCGGTGCTTCGGGGTCCCATTTCGGGCTGGCCTGCACCCACTCGCGGGTGGTGGTCAGATGCACCTGACGGTCGGTCCAGTCGATGTCCTTCACCGCGAAGGGCGAGATCAGCACATGCTCGCCCATCCACCAGTTGCTGGTGTCGACGATCAGATACGAGATCGCCCAGGTGGCATCGTCGAGCAGGAAGTTCTCGACATGGCCGATCCCGCCATCGGTGGCATGGATGTGGTAGCCGACCACGGCATGCATGTCGCGCAGATGCGGGTCGCCATCGGTCTGGCCCATCGCCTTGGCCGCCATCACCGCGGCGTCGCGCGGGCGGTCCTGGCGGGGCATGAAGGTGGAGCCGGCGCCGAGCCCGAAGCTGCCGACGCCGCAGTAGTTCGGGCCCCAGTACGGATCCCAGCCGTAATAGTCGGTGATCTCGCTTTCCATCTGCCGGGTCACCGGCAGGTCCTGGGTGATGTCGGGACTGGACTCCACCTTGGCGCGGGACAGCCGCACGGGCAGGCGGCGTTGCGCATGATCCGGCGTGCCGAGCGCCGAGGGGTGCACAAGCACCTGGCGGCCGCTGAGCCAGGAGCCGGTTTCGACCACGAGCCAGCGGATCTTCCAGCTGGTGTCGTCGAACAGGAAGGTCTTCACCGTTCCCATCTCACCGTCCGTGGCCGCGATGGCGTATCCCTTGAGGCTGGCTCCGATGACGAGCATGGCTGTCTCCTGTGGCGATGGATCGCGGCGGACCCTGCGCGCAGCCGCGCGGGACATGTCAGGTTCGGAAAACACCCAGATGCGCGGGCGGTCTCTGCGTGGTTTCCGGTGCTGCCACTGGCGGCCGGGCGCCTCTAGACGGAGACAGCTTCCGATAGGCGGGGTGAGTCCAGCATGACCGAGCGCGACATTGCAGCCCTTGCCGAGAGCGACGGGCTGCAGAGCCTGTGGCGCTGCAAAAGCCGTAGCGTCTCCCCCCGTACCGACGAGCATCGCATCCTGACCGATGCATCGCGCGCGCCGTGAGCGCGGCCGGATCCGCCCAGGATTTTCCCATTGTCGGTGTCGGTGGATCGGCCGGCGGGCTCGACGCGTGTAAAAGACTGCTCCGGCATCTGCCGGTCGATCTCGGGGCCGCGGTGGTGATCGTGAACCATCTGCGCACGGTGGCGACGCTGCTGCCCGAGCTGCTGCCGCGCTACACCGCCATGCCGGTCTGCCTGATCACCGAAGGCATGCGGGTTCGCCCCAACCGGGTCTATGTCATTCCGGAGAAGCGCGACCTGCATGTGCGCCTGGGCGCGTTTCACCTCGAGCCGATCTCCAAGCCGCGGGGCTGGCCGGATGTGATCACGGTCTGTCTGGAATCGCTGACACGTCATTGGCGGGGGCAGCTGGTGGCGGTGATCGTCTCGGGGTCCGACGGCGACGGGGCGGCGGCCCTGGCCGGGATCCATGATGTCGGCGGCATCACCATCGCCCAGCTTCCCGAGACCGCCGATGTGCCGGACATGCCGGCCTCGGCGATCGCCAGCGGGTATGTGGACTTCATCCTGTCGCCGGAAGCGATTGCCGGCAGGATCGTCAGCATCGCGCGCCGGGCGACGCGTGCCGCGCGCCGGGCATCGCATCCCGTGCCGGGCCTGGCGTGACAGCGCCAACCTGGCAGGTCGCACAGGATGGTGCGCGATCGGTGCTCAGCCTGTCCGGCGACTGGATCGCCGCGTCCGGGCAGATCCCGACCCTGCCGGCGGATGCGCTGGCCCAGGTCAAATCGGGACGGACGCTGGCGCTGGTCATGGACAAGGTCGGGCGCTGGGACAGTCTGCTGATCGCGTTTCTTGGAGAGGTCAGTTGGCAGGCGGAAGCGGGGGGCTGCGTCGTCGATGCCGCGGCACTGCCGGCGGCCGCGCGCACGCTGCTGGGGCTGCTGACGGAGTCTGTGCCCGTGCAGCAGCCTGCGGTGCCGCCGCGGCGCAGGCCGGTCCGCTGGATCGGCACGGCCACGCTTGCCGTTCTGGACGAACTCGGTGGCGCCACGCAGCTGCTGGGAAGGACGCTGCGGGCGGCAGCACTGCTGCCGTTCGGGCGGGTGATGGTCCGTTTCGTCGACATCGCCGCCAATCTCTAAGATGCCGGCCCGGCCTCCTTGCCGATCGCGGGTGTGGTGAACTTTCTGGTGGGGGCCATTCTGGCGTTCATCGGCGCCTCCCAGCTCAGCCGCTTCGCCGCCAGCGCCTATGTCGCCGATCTCGTGGGCCTGGCCCTGGTGCGCGAGATGGCGCCGGTGATGACGGCCATCATCATGGCCGGGCGCACCGGCGGCGCCTATGCGGCGCGGATCGCCACCATGCAGGGCGGCGAGGAGATCGACGCGCTGGCCGTGGCCGGCATTCCCACGGTCGACTACCTGGTGCTGCCGGCGGTGCTGTCGCTGACGCTGACCTTGCCTTTTCTGTATCTCTACGGCTGCCTGATCGGCCTGCTCGGCGGGCTGATCGTGGCGATGACCATGCTCGGCATCACCGCGCAGAGTTATCTGCAGGAGACGCTGGCGGCGGTGCCGCTGAACCGGTTCGTGTTCGGCTTCGGCAAATGCATCGCCTTCGGGCTGCTGATCGGGGTGGCGAGCTGTCAGATCGGTCTGCGGGCGGGGCGCAGCGCGGCCGATGTCGGGGCGGCGGCGACGCGGGCGGTGGTGGTCGGCATCGTCGGAGTGATCGCGCTCGATGCGGCGTTCGCCGTGCTGGCCAACGGAGCGGGACTATGACGGAGTCGGCGCTGATTTCGGTGTCGGGCCTCACGCTCGGCTATGGCGAGCGGGTGATTCTGCAGGCGCTGGATTTCACGGTGCCGCGCGGCAGCATCTTCGCCATCATGGGCGGCAGCGGCTGCGGCAAGAGCACGGTGATGCGCGCCCTGGTGGGGCTGCTGCGGCCGCAGGCCGGCCGTGTCACCGTCGGCGGCGAGGATTACTGGGGCTGCGACGCCGCACGGCGAAGCGTGATCGATCGGGGCTTCGGCGTGCTGTTCCAGGGCGGCGCGCTGTGGAGGGCGCTGTCGGTCGGCGGGAACGTGGCGCTGCCGCTGCGCCTGTTCACCAGGCTGGCGCGCAGCGACATCGCGCCGCTGGTGCGTCTCAAGCTGGCGCTGGTGGGGATGGCCGACGCCATCGATTGCCGCCCGTCCGAGCTCAGCGGCGGCATGCGCAAGCGCGCGGGCCTCGCACGGGCGCTGGCACTCGAACCCGAGGTGCTGTTCCTCGACGAGCCCTCCGCCGGGCTCGACCCGATCAGTTCCCGGCGCATGGACGATCTCATCGTCAATCTGCGCGACGGGCTGGGGGCGACCATCGTCATGGTCAGCCACGAACGCGACAGCCTGTTCGGCATCGCCGATGACGGGGTGTTTCTCGATGCGGCCACCCGCACCGTGATCGCCAGAGGCGCGCCCTCGGTGCTGCGCGACACCTGCCCCGATCCGCTTGTGGCGGCATTCATGCACCGTGAAAGGCTGCAATCGCCATGACCCGGAATGCCGACGGAGCGACCGCCCCCACCGTCGTGGGCGCCTTCGTGCTGGGGGGGCTGGGGCTGGCTGTGGCCTGCGTGCTGCTGTTCGGGCATCTGCACCTGTTCAGCCGGAGCCTTGCGGCGGTGGTGGTGTTCCCGGGGGGCGTCGATGGTCTGTCGGTCGGGGCGCCGGTGACGTTTCGCGGCGCCCGGGTGGGCGCGGTGACCAGGATCACCATCACATTCGACGCGCAGGAGCATGTCGTCGCCATTCCCATCGAGCTGGCGCTGGACCCGGACCGGGTGCGGGTGCTGCGCGATGGCGACAAGGCGTCGGCCTCGCTGGCCGCGCTGATCGGCCTGGGGCTGCGGGCGGAGCTGAACACGCAGAGCCTGGTGACCGGGCAGGCGCAGATCGATCTCGACTTCGCCCCCGACGTTCCGGCGGTGCTGCACCCGCGGCTGACGCAGCTGGTGGAGATCCCCACGCGTCCCTCCTCGATCGACCGGATCCGGGACGCGATCGGCAAGCTGCCGCTGCGCGAGCTGACCGACAACGCCAGCGCCACGCTGCTGAGCCTGCGCAGCCTGACCGACCGGCTGAACCAGGACGTGCCGCAGCTGATGACCAGCCTGATCGCGACCTCGGGCAAGGCGTCCGACAGCATGGACCGTCTCACCGTCAGCGTCGGTCATATCGAGGCTGAGCTGGGCACCACCTTGTCGGCGATAGCCGCCGCCGCCACCACCGGCGACCGGACGCTGGCGCAGCGCGGCGCCGAGCTGCACACGCTGCTGGTCTCCACCAACCAGGCGGTGGCGCAGCTGCACGACGTGCTGGGCGATGTGAAGGGGCTGACCGGCAATCGTGCCGCCGCCCGCGCCAATCTGGAGTCGACGATGACCGACCTCGCCGCTGCCGCCGCCGCCTTGCGCGGGCTTGCCGGCGATGTCGAACGCAACCCGCAGCTGCTCATCACCGGGCGGCGGCCATGATCCGGGCGCTGCTGGCAGGCGCGCTGGCGTTGGCCCTGGCCGGCTGCGCCGGTTCGGCGGCCAGCCTCTACACGCTCGGCACCGGGCAGACGGCGGCTGGACCGATGCACGGCCAGGTGCCGGTTGTCATCGCCATCGCGCGGGTGCGTATTCCTGACGAGCTCGACAGCGAGGATCTGCTGGTCCGCGCCGGTTCGGTGCTGCGGCGCAGCCCCAACGGGCATTGGGCCACGCGCCTGTCCACCGAGGTGACCGACCGGATCACCGACCGGCTGGCGGCGCGCCGGCCGGATGCGCTGGTAACCAGCGGCGACCAGGCGCAGACGCCGGATTGGCAGATCGTCATCACGCTGAGCCGCCTCGATGTCAGTGCGGACGGCCATGCCGTGCTGGCGGCGGACTGGGTGATCGTGCCGCGCGATCCGGCACGGCCGCTGCGCCGGGATCGGGCGGTGATCGCGCTGGACGGGGCGGTGGCCACCGATCTGGATGTGGTGCGGCCGGAGGGGGCGCTGGTGGATGGGCTGGGGCAGGTGATCGATGTGGCGGGGTTGAAGTAAGCAAGCGGTTCTTTCTTGAAAAAAAGAACCAAAAAACTTCCATCCGCTGGCGCGCCCTCTCCGGATAGAACAGCGACAGCGGAAAAAAGTCTTTTGCTTCTTTTCTACAGAAAAGAAGCGCTTACTTTCTTTCGATCAGGCCGCCGCCTGGATCGCCGCCCAAACGCTCTGCGGCGTGGCCGGCATCTCCACATGCTTCACGCCCAGCTCCCACAGCGCATCCGCCACCGCGTTCATCACCGCCGGCAGGCTGCCCGCGCAGCCGGCCTCGCCGCAGCCCTTCACGCCGAGCTTGTTGGTGCGTGCCGGCACGGGGTGGCTGGCGAAGCTGAACGACGGCGCGTGATCGGCCCGCGGCATCGCATAGTCCATGAACGAGCCGGAGAGGAACTGGCCGTCCTCGTCATAGACGACGGACTCGCACAGCGCCTGGCCGATGCCCTGAACGATGCCGCCATGCGCCTGGCCGGCCACCAGCATCGGGTTCACCAGCACGCCGAAATCGTTGACGGTGTCATACTTCACCACCGCGATCTCGCCGGTCTCGGGGTCCAGCTCCACCTCGGCGATGTGGCAGCCGTTGGGGAAGGCGGAGGGCACACCTTCGAACACCAGCTGGGCGTCGAGCGTGGCCTTGGAGCCGTCGGCGAGCGTGACGCCCTCGCGCACCTTCGCTGCCAGTTCCATGATGCCGATGGAACGGTCGGTGCCGGCGATGGAGAAGCGGCCGCGCTCGAACTCGATATCGACGGCGGCGGCTTCCAGCACCTGGGCGGCGGCGTGGGTGCCCTGCTCGATCACCTTGTCGGAGGCGGCGAGGATGGCGCCGCCGGACTGCATGATGGAGCGGCTGCCGCCGGTGCCGCCGCCGGCGATCAGCTCGGCGCTGTCGCCCTGCAGCAGGCGGATCTTCTCGAACGGCACGCCGAGCTGGTCGGCCAGCACCTGGGCGAAGGGCGAGGCATGACCCTGGCCGTAGTCGAGCGTGCCGGTGACGATGGTGACGGTGCCATCAGCCTCGAAGCGCACACCGCCCATCTCGGCGCCGGCGGGGGCGGTGACCTCGAGGTAGTGGCCGATGCCGCGGCCACGGACCTTGCCGCGGGCGCGGCTGTCGGCGCGGCGGGCGGCGTAGCCGTCCCAATCCGCGGCGATCAGGGCTTCGTCGAGGATGGCCGGGAAGTCGCCGCTGTCATAGGTCATGGTGGACGGCGCGCTGTAAGGCATCGCATCCGGCTGGATGTGGTTGCGCCGGCGCAGCTCCACCCGATCGATGCCCATTTCGCGGGCGGCCTGCTCGACCAGGCGCTCCATGTAGTAGTTGCCCTCCGGCCGGCCGGCGCCGCGGTAGGCGCCGACGGGGGTGGTGTTGGTGAACATGCAGCGCGACGACACCTCGACCAGCGGCGTGCGATAGACGCCGATGATGTTCTTCACCGTGTTCATCGTGGGCGGAATGGTGGTGGCGTTGGAGAGATAGGCGCCGACATTGCCGTAGCCGGTGACACGCAGGGCCAGGAAATGGCCTTCCGCGTCCAGTGCCAGTTCGGCCACCATGTCATGGTCGCGGCCGTGGCTGTCGGACAGGAAGCTGTCCGAGCGGTCATCGGTCCATTTCACCGGCTTGCCCAGCAGCCGCGACGCCTGCAGCGCGCAGACATATTCCGGATAGACCGAGGCCTTCATGCCGAACGAGCCGCCGACATTGCCGGTGAGCACGCGCACCTTGTCCGACGGCAGGTTCATCACGTTGGCGATGCCGCGCGCCATGCCGAACGTGCCCTGGCAGCCGAGGCGCAGGACGAAGTCCTGGGTGTCAGCATCGAAATCGGCGATCGCCGAGCGCGGCTCCATGGCCGCAACGACGATGCGGTTGTTGCGCAGCGCCATCTTGGTGACATGGGCTGCGGCGGCGAAGGCGGCGGCGACCTTTTCGCTTTCGCCGAAATGGAAGTCGAGCAGCAGGTTGCCGGGGGCGCTGTCATGCAGGAGCGGGGCGTCCGGCGCGTCCGCGGCGCGGGCGTCGGTGACGGCGGGGAGGCTGTCGATCTCGACGATGACCGCCTCGGCGGCGTCACGCGCCAGCTTGGCGGTGTCGGCCACCACCATGGCGATGGGATCGCCGACATAGCGCACCTTGGTGCTGGTCAGCGCGTTCTGCACGGGCTTGGGCACCGGGCTGCCGTCACGGTTGGCGCCGGAGACATTGGCCGCCATCGGCTTGATCCCGGCGGCGATCAGATCCTTTTCCAGGATGAGCGCGCGCACGCCCGGCATGCCGGCTGCCTCTGCCGTGTCGATGGCGACGATGGTGCCATGAGCCACCCGGCTGCGCACCATCACGCCATAAAGCTGACCCGGCAGGTTGAGATCATCGGTATACCGACCCTCGCCGCGCAGCAGAACGGGATCCTCCCGGCGCGAGACGGATTGCCCCACGGCAAAGCGATCAGGTGCCAGTTCCACGGTCATGGTCATCGGATTGAACGGTGCGTTCATGGTTTCGCCCTCGTGCGTCTGCAGATCGTTATGAAGTGGGGGTGCAACACGGAGCGTGAAGGCCCGCTTGCCGCCATTGTGCCTCGGTATCGCCGCGAACCTCAAGCCGGCGCTTGCTTGCCTTCACCCGCCCTGCGGATCGCGCCAGCTGGCCTGTGCGAAGGCGATCATGGCGGCCATCACCGCGGCGATCAGCGCAACCACGCCGGGCCAGCCGCTGCGGTGCCAGACCCAGCCTGGCAGGATCCCGCCGGCCGAGCCGCCGATATAGAACACCGTGACGTAGAGCCCGACGGCGGAGGAGCGTGACTGGCGGGCGGCCACGCCGATGAAGCCGGTGGCCAGCGCCTGGGCGGCGAACAGGCCCGCCACGATCAGGCACAGACCGAGGATGACTGCCCAGAGATGCGGCAGGATCGTCAGCCCTGCCCCGAGGATGGCGAGCAGCAGCAGCAGCGTCAGCGTCCAGCGCCGGCCGAGACGGATGGCGATGGCGGTTGCAATCGGCGTGGTCACCATGCCCAGGAGATAGACGGTGAACAGAAAGCCGAGTTGGGTCGGGCTCAGCGACAACGGCGGGGCGGCGAGGGAGAAGTTGATGTAGGTGAAGGTGGCGACGTTGCAGAACAGCATGCCGAAACCCACCGCACAGGTGCCGAGGAGTCTGCGGTTGCGCAGATGCTGGCGATAGGCCTGCAGGGTTGCCGCCAGACCGCCGCTGACCGGGCGGAACTTCCGCTCCATCGGCAGCAGCCAGGCCACCAGCAAGGCCGCCAGGGCGGTGAGCCCGGCGAGCACCACGAACACCATGCGCCAGCCCGCCGCGTCCGACACCAGGCCCGCGATGAAGCGGCCGGAGAAGCCACCGAAGATGGTGCCCGTGGCATAGACCCCGGCCAGGCGGATCGCCTCGCCGCCGCTGGTCTCGTCGCCGACATAGGCGATGGTGACGGCGAAGATGAACGGCATCAGCAGGCCCTGGGCGAAGCGCCAGACCAGCAGTTGATTGAGCGTTGCGGACTGGGCGATGCCGAGCGTGGGCACCAGCACCAGCACGAGGGCTGCCAGGATCAGCCGCTTGCGGCCCAGCCGGTCGCTGATGGCACCCGCCACCGGTGCGATCAGGGCGACGGCCAGCAGGGAGACGGTGATCGACAGGCCGATGCTGGCCGGCGTGGCGCCGAGATCGTGGGCCAGCATCGGCAGGATCGCCTGCGGCGTGTAGAGATTGACGAAGGTGGCCCATCCCGCTGCGAACACGCCGATGGCGCGCCGGTCCAGACCCGCGATCACGTTACGGCGCCGCCAGGATGGCGCGGCAGGCGGCCGGCAGGAGAGCAGGTTTCGGGGGTGGCGCCGGTTTCGTGGGAGCCGGCAGCCTGGGCGCGTCAAGCTGCGTGAACCACCAGGCCAGCGAGGCGTCACAGCCGATGCCGGCGGGGGGCGGCGGCTGATCGACGCATTCGGTTTGCCCGGCCGGGCAGCGGAAATGCAGGTGCATATGGGCGGTGTGGCCGTACCACGGGCGCACCAGATGCAGCCAGGTTCGGTCGCCGGTGACGACGCGGCAGAGCTGCTGCTTGATCGCGGGATTGACCAGGATGCGGTCGATGCCGGGCAGCTGCGTGGCCAGATGGATCAGGGTCACATGCTCCGGCCGCCAGCGCTGCGGCACGATGTCGCGCCCGTCCGGCCGCACCAGGGACACCGGCTCGAACTCGCGCTGGCTGGGTGGGAGGACCGGATGGGGCCCGACCACGTCGAGCCACACATCGGAGTCCACGCCGCGTTGATGGCTGGCATGGATGCCGGGGAACGGGCCGCCGCGCGGCAGCGAGATGTCGTTCATGTAGAGATCAGGCAGGCCGGCCGCCTTGGCCTCCAGCGCCAGCTTCTCCAGGCTCTGAATGACGAACGGGTGTCCCCAGAAGGTGCTTTCGGCAAGGCGGATGGTCTGCATCCCCGGTGCCGTGTCCGGCAGGCGGACGGCACCGGCGATGCAGCCGGCGTCGCCGGTGCCGATGATGCGGGCGGGACCGGGATAGGGGGTCTGCGGTCCGGCGGCGATGCACAGCAGTGCCGCCAGCGCGAGACCGCGCCGCGTCACCGGAACACCAGCCGGCGCGACAGGTCGAAATTCACCGCAAGCCCGGCCACGGCCCCGGCCGCCACCGCGAACACCGGGTGTGCGGCGACGAACGGGCTGATGGTGACGAGCACGAAATAGGTGCCACGGTTGAGGCCGAAGCCCAGCAGGTTCACCGCCAGGAACTTCCCCCATTGCGCCGAGGCGGAGCCGGTGGACAGGCCGCGGAAGGTCCAGACCCGGTTCACCGCCCAGTTGAAGCTGGCGGCCACGGGGTAGGCGAGGGCGCCGGCCCAGTACACGCCGATGCTGCCCAGCAGCAGGTAGACCGTGGTGGTGTCCACCACGAAGCCCATGGCGCCGACGAGACCGAAACGGAGGAACTGCTTCAGCATGTCGATCTGCGGCAGCTCCGGGAGGATGAACGGTTCCATGGCGGTGTCGTTAGCGCTGTTGCGGTGCAAAAGGAAGCGCGCTTGCGGGGGCTTCGCGGCCCTGTCATCGTTTCGCGTCTCACCTCGGCGAAGGGCGAACGCATGTCCGGCACCCGCACTGGCGGCGCGATCTATCAGGCGGAGATCACGGCCGGCCGCATCCGCCGGGCGCGCCCTGTGCTGGGCACGGTGGCCGAGCCGGCCCGCGACATCAGAGTGCTGCATGACACCGACGTGCTGGTGGTGGGCGGCGGACCCGCCGGCACCACGGCTGCGATCGCGGCGGCGCGGTTGGGCGCGCGGGTGCTGCTGGCCGAGCGGTCCAACCATGTCGGCGGGCTGTCCACCGGCGGGCTGGTCATCTGGATCGACCGGATGACCGACTGGGACGGCAAGCTGATGATCCGCGGCCTGGGCGAGGAGCTGCTCGATCGGCTGCCGAAGGACGCCATTCTGGGGCCGGACCGGGCGGACTGGGGCTCGCGCGCCGCGGCGGCGGTGGCGCATTGGAAGCCACGGTTTTCCGCGCATCACGACACCGTCACCTGGGCGCCGATGATCGACCCGGAGCAGCTCAAGACGGTGTCGCTGGCAGTGCTCCGCGAGGCCGGCGTGGATCTGCTGTTCCATGCCTGGGCCGCGGCCGCCGTCACGCGGGACGGGCGGATGCAGGGGGTGATCTTCGAGGGCAAGCAGGGCCGCTTTGCCGTCACCGCCCGGGTGGTGATCGACACGACGGGCGATGGCGACATCTTCGCCGGCGCCGGCGAGCAGGCGGCGATGGATGTGGAGGAGGCGAGCTTTCATCATTGCGCCAACACGTCCTGGCTGTGGGGCGGCGTGGATGTGCCGGCGTGGATGGCGTTTCGGACGTCGCCGGCGCTGGCCGAATTCTCCAACGCGCAACGGGCGGCGCTGGGGTTCATGCAGCTGCCGATGCCGGCCTGGCGTGACGACGTGGTGGTGTTCATGGGCCCGCGCTTCGCCGGCTATGACTGCCTCGACTCGTTTGAACTGACCGAGGTGGAGCTGCGCTCGCACGACGCCGCGCGGGCCTTGCTCGATTTCTACCGCGCGCATGCTCCGGGCTTCGAACGCGCCTGGCTGATGCTCACCGCGCCGCAGATCGGCGTGCGGCAGACGCGGCGGCTGATCGGCCAGACCATCCTCACCCGGGCGCATTGGCAGTCCGGCGTGCGCCATGCCGACGAGATCGGCGTCAGCCCCAGCCTGGGGCCGAATTTCGCGAGTGTCTCGGTGCCCTATGGCAGCCTGCTGCCCCGCAGGGTGCGGGGGCTGCTGGTGGCGGGGCGACATCTCTCGTCGGATGCGTCGTCGCAGACCTTCATGCGTGAGATTCCGCAATGCTGGCTGACCGGCCAGGCGGCAGGCGTCGCCGCGGCGCTGGCCGCCGATGCAGGGATCGACCCGCATGCCGTTTCGATCTCGGCCCTGCAGACAAAGCTGGCAGGGCAGGGGGCGTTTCTTCGCACACCGCAGCCGGCCGAGGTCTGAATGTACATCACCGTCAACGGCGCCCGGCTGTTCTTCGATGTCGACGGCGCCAAGCTCGTCCCGGATGGCCCGCGCATGCGCGAGCGCCCGACGGTGCTGCTGCTGCATGGCGGCCCGGGTGGCGATCATTCCACCTTCAAGCCTCGCTTCGACGGGCTGCGCGACATCGCCCAGCTGGTCTATCTCGACCATCGCGGCAACGGGCGCTCGGAGTATGGCGATCCCGCCACCTGGAACCTGGCGCAATGGGGCGATGACGTCAGGGCGTTCTGTGACGCGCTGGGGATCGAGAAGCCGATCGTGCTGGGCTACTCGTTCGGCGGCATGGTTGCCCAATCCTACGCCACAAGGCACCCCGAGCATCCCGGCAAAATGATCTTCTACTCCACCTCGCCGAAGGTGGACCGCGCGGAGATCTACGACGTGTTCGCACGGCTGGGCGGGCCAGAGGCGCGCAAGGTGGCGCAGGCGCGGTGGCAGACGCCGGGGCCGGAGAGCATCGAGGCCTACCGCGTGGTCTGCTCGCCGCTGTACAACCGCCGCGGCGCGAAGGACCCGGATGCCGCCCTGCGCACGATCCGCCACGATGCCGTCGCGATCCATTTCGCCGGGCCCGACCGTGAGACGGCACGGCTCGATTTCCGCGAGGGCCTGACATCGCTGCAAAGCCCCTGCCTGGTCATGGCCGGCGAGGACGACCCGATCACACCGATCTCGCGCAGCGAGCTTATCGCCGCCTGCATCCCGCCGCATCTCGTCCGCTTCGAACGCTTCGCCGATGCCGGCCACGGCGTGCATATCGACGATCCCGAGGCGGCCATGGCGGTGCTGCGGGACTTCATCGCCGCACCCTAAGACAGATCGCCGCTTGCAGCATGGCTCGCCCGCGCTACACTCATGGCGGAAGGGAGGCACGGCGTTTGCTAGGCCCTCCCGCACGCATGTCGTCACCGAGGAAGTCCAAGCCATGAAGCGCCGCTCGTTCCTGACCGCCACCGCCGCTGCCGGCGCCACCCTGGCCGCCCCGCGCCTCAGCCTGGCGCAGAATACGCGCGTGCTGAAGTTCATTCCGCAGGCCAACCTGTCCTCGCTCGATGCCGTCGCCGGCACCCAATACGTGGTGCGCAACGCCGCGATGATGATCTGGGACACGCTGTACGGCGTGGACGACAGCATCACCCCCAAGCCGCAGATGTGCGAGGGCCACACCGTCAACGCCGACTTCACCGAATGGACCTTCAAGCTGCGCGCCGGCCTGAAATGGCACGACGGCGAGAAGGTGACCACGCGTGACGTCATCCCCAGCCTGCAGCGCTGGATGGTGCGCGACACGATGGGCCAGCTCATCAAGGGCCGGCTCGACGCGCTGGAGGCGACGGATGACCTGACGTTCCGCTTCCGCCTCAACAAGCCGTTTGCCAAGATGCTGTTCGCCCTGGGCAAGTCCAACGCGCCGATGGCGCTGATCATGCCCGAGCGCATCGCCAAGACCGATCCGTTCCAGCTGATCAAGGAATACGTCGGCTCCGGTCCGATGAAGTTCAAGACCGACGAATGGGTGCCCGGCGCCAAGGCGGTGTTCACCCGCTTCGAGGAGTATGCGGTGCGGCCCGAGGCGTCGTCGTGGAGCGCCGGCGGCAAGCGCATGAACTTCGATCGCATCGAATGGGTGATCATCCCCGATGCCGCCACCGCCGCCGCCGCCCTGCAGAACGGCGAGGTCGACTGGTGGGAGAACCCGATCGCCGACGTGGTGCCGCTGCTCAAGCGCAACCGCAACCTCAACGTCGATATCGGCGATCCGCTGGGCAATATCGGCAGCTTCCGCATGAACCACCTCAACCCGCCGTTCGACAAGGTGGGCGTGCGCCGCGCGGTGATGATGGCGCTGAGCCAGACCGACTACATGGAAGCCGTCGCCGGCGACGACCCCGCCTTGTGGAAAGTCTGCCCGAGCTACTTCACCCCCGGCTCGGCGCTCTACACCGAAGTGGGCGGCGACCTGCTGAAGGGTCCGCGCAACTTCGATGCGGCCAAGAAGCTGCTGGCGGAGTCGGGCTATGCCGGCGAGGTGATCGAGCTGGTGGTGCCGGTCGATGTGCCGATCACCAAGGCGGAAGGCGACGTGACCGCTGACCTGCTGAAGAAGCTCGGCATGAACGTGCACTACAACGCCACCGACTGGGGCACCACCGGCACCATCCGCGCCAAGAAGGACCCGGTGTCCAAGGGCGGCTGGAACATCTTCCACACCTGGCACGCGGGTGCCGACTGCATCAACCCCGCACCCTACACCGCGCTCGATTGCAGCGGTGAGACTGCCTGGTTCGGCTGGCCGAAATCGCAGAAGGTGCAGGACGCCATCGCGCAATGGTATGCCGCGCCCGATCTCGCCGCCGAGAAGAAGGCGGCCGAGGCCATCAACATCGCTTCGTTCGAGAATGTCACCTACATCCCGACCGGCTTCTTCGTGCAGTATACGTCGTGGCGCAAGAACGTCTCCGGCGTGGTGAAGGCGCCGTTCCCGGTGTTCTGGGGCGTGGAGAAGAGCTGAGCGATGTTCTCCTACATCCTCCGCCGCGTGCTCTCGACGATCCCCGTCATGGCGGTGGTGGCGCTGTTCGTGTTCTCGCTGCTCTACATCGCCCCGGGTGATCCGGCCTCGATCATCGCCGGCGACCAGGCGTCGCCGGCGGATGTCGAGCGCATCCGCATGGCGCTGGGCCTCGACCGGCCGTTCCTGGTCCGCTTCTTCTCCTGGGTGTGGGACGTGCTGAACGGCGACCTCGGCACGTCCATCTTCACCAACCTGCCGGTGACCAAGATGATCGGCCAGCGCATCCAGCCCACGGTGTCGCTGATGGTCATCACCCTGGTGATCTCGCTGTTCACCGCCATCCCGCTCGGCGTCGTGGCCGCGTGGAAGCAGGGCTCCTGGATCGACCGCTTCGCCATGATCATCTCCACCGCCGGCTTCTCCGTGCCGGTGTTCGTGGTCGGCTACGTGCTGGCCTACACCTTCGCGCTCGATGGCTTCGACCTCGGCATCGGCTGGTTCCCGGTGCAGGGCTACACCCCGATCGAACAGGGGGTGTGGCCCTGGTTCCTCAATCTCCTGCTGCCCTCGGTGGCGCTCGGCCTGATCTACATGGCGCTGATCGCGCGCATCACCCGCGCCACCATGCTGGAGGTGCTGAGCCAGGACTATGTGCGCACCGCACGCGCCAAGGGGGCAGGGCAGCGCTCCATCCTGTTCCTCCACGCGCTGAAGAACGCCGCCGTGCCCATCATCACCGTCGTCGGCATCGGCTTCGCCACGCTGATCGGCGGCGCCGTCGTCACCGAGAGCGTGTTCGCCATCCCCGGTCTCGGCCGCCTCACCGTCGACGCCATCCTGCGGCGCGACTACCCGATCATCCAGGGTGTCGTGCTGATGTTCAGCTTCGTCTACGTGCTGGTTAACCTGGGCGTGGACCTTCTCTACACATTGTTTGACCCGAGGATCCGTTATTGAGCCTCTCCCTCAAATCCGGCTTCACCGCCGCCGTCACCCTGCCCGACGTTCTGCCGCCGCGACGTGAACGCGGCCGGGCGATGCTGTTCCTCTACCGGCACCCCACCATCGCCATGGGCGGGCTGCTGCTGGGGCTGATCCTGTGCATCGCCATCTTCGCCCCGTTCCTGTTCACCGTGGACCCGACGGCGCTCGCCCCCGCCAAGCGCACCCGCCCGCCCTCGCAGCTCTACTGGTTCGGCACCGACATGCTGGGCCGCGACATCTATTCCCGCGTGCTCTACGGCAGCCGCATCTCTCTCATCGTCGGCTTCTCCGTGGCCGCCGTGTCCTCGGTCGTCGGCGTGGCCATCGGCGTGTGCGCCGGCTTCATCCGCCTGCTCGACGCGGTGGTGATGCGGGTGATGGACGGGCTGATGTCCATCCCCTCCATCCTGCTCGCCATCGCCTTCATGGCGCTGATCGGCGCCTCGGTTCAGAACGTGGTGATCGCCATCTCCATCGCCGAGATCCCGCGCGTCGCCCGCCTGGTGCGCGGCGTGGTGCTGTCCCTGCGCGAACAGCCCTATGTCGAGGCCGCGATCGCCTCGGGCACCTCCATCCCCAAGATCATCTGGCGCCACATCCTGCCCAACACCATGGCGCCGATCATCGTCCAGGCCACCTTCATCTGCGCCTCGGCCATGCTGGCCGAGGCCACCCTCTCCTTCATCGGCGCCGGCACGCCGCCCACCATCCCGTCCTGGGGCAACATCATGGCCGAAGGCCGGGCCCTGTGGCAGGTCAAGCCGTTCATCGTCTTCTTCCCCGCCGCCTTCCTGTCGGTGACGGTGCTGGCGGTGAACCTGCTGGGTGACGGGCTGCGCGATGCGCTCGATCCGCGCCTGGCCAAGCGTATCTGAGCATGTCCAACGCCCCTTTGCTGTCGGTCGAGAGCCTGCAGACCCATTTCGGCACAATCGACGGTGTGGTCCGCGCCGTCGAAGGCCTGTCCTTCACCATCCACGCCGGCGAGACAGTGGCCATCGTCGGCGAATCCGGCTGTGGCAAGTCGGTCACCTCGATGTCCATCCTGCGACTGATCCCGACGCCGCCGGGCAAGATCGCCGGCAGGATCATGTTCCAGGACCGCAACCTGCTGGAATGCTCCGACGCCGAGATGCGCGACATCCGCGGCAAGGACATCAGCATGATCTTCCAGGAGCCGATGACCAGTCTCAACCCGGTGCTGACGGTGGGGCGGCAGATCGGGGAATCGCTGGTGCTGCACGAAGGCCTGTCGCAGCGCGAGGCCGAGGCGCGGGCAGTGGAGATCCTCAAGCTGGTGGGCATTCCGGCCCCGGAGCGACGGGTGCGCGAATACCCGCACCAACTCTCCGGCGGCATGCGCCAGCGCGTAATGATCGCCATCGCCCTGGCCTGCAACCCGAAGCTGCTGATCGCCGACGAGCCGACCACGGCGCTTGACGTCACCATCCAGGCGCAGATCCTGGACCTGATGCGCGACCTCAAGACCCGCCTGGGTTCAGCCATCATGCTGATCACGCATGATCTCGGCGTGGTGGCCGAAATGGCCCAGCGCGTCGTTGTGATGTATGCCGGGCGCAAGGTGGAGGAAGGAACCGTCGAGGCGATCTTCGGCCGGCCGCTGCACCCTTACACGAAAGGGCTGCTCGGCGCCGTACCCAAGCTCGGCTCGTCGCTCGAGACGACGGGGCGTTCGAAGCTCACCGAGATCGGCGGGCAGGTCCCTTCGCTGCGCAAGCCGATCATCGGCTGTGCCTTTGCCTCGCGCTGCCTGTCGGCCACCGAGATCTGCCGTGCCATGGCGCCGGCGGTGGAGGAGAAGCAGCCCGGCCATTTCGTGGCGTGCCACTACGCAGAAAGGCAGCTTGCCGCATGAGCAACACCCCCCTGCTGGAGGTGAACGCGCTCAAAAAGCACTTCCCCCTCAAGTCGAGCTTCTTCGGCGGCAAAAAAGGCTTCGTCTACGCGCTCGACGGCGTCAGCTTCACGCTGGCCAAGGGCGAGACGCTGTCCATCGTCGGCGAATCCGGCTGCGGCAAGTCCACACTTGGAAAAACCATCCTCCGCCTCGTCGAACCCACCGACGGCGAGGTGTTTCTCGACGGCGAGCGGGTGGACAATGTGCCGCAGTCCAAGCTCGGCAGCTTCCGCCGGCGTGTCCAGGTGGTGTTCCAGGACCCGTTCAGCAGCCTCAACCCGCGCCAGCGGGTGCGCGACATCATCGGCGAGCCCATCGTCAATTTCGGCCTCGCCAGCGGATCCGAGCTGGAAGACCGCGTCGCGTCGCTGATGGACAAGGTCCGCCTGCCGCGCGACGCCATGCACCGCTTCCCCCACGAATTCTCCGGCGGGCAGCGCCAACGGATCGGCATCGCCCGCGCCCTCGCCCCGGGATCGGACCTGATCATCTGCGACGAAGCCGTTTCCGCTCTCGACGTCTCGGTGAAGGCCCAAATTGTTAACCTGCTGTCCGATCTGCAGGACGAACTCGGTCTCGCCCTGCTGTTCATCAGCCACGACCTGGCCATCGTCGAGCATATCACCCACCGCGTGGCCGTGATGTATCTCGGCAAGGTGGTCGAACTCGCCGACCGGCGCACCCTGTTCGCCACCCCCCACCACCCCTATACCCGCGCCCTGCTCTCCGCCGTGCCGGTGCCAGACCCCACCATCAAACGAACCCGGATCATCCTCAAGGGCGACGTGCCAAGCCCCATCAACCCCCCCACCGGATGCCGGTTTCACACACGCTGCCCCTACGTGTTCGACCGCTGCCGCACCGAAGAACCCCAGCTGCGCAAAACCACCCACCCCGGCCAGGTCTCGGCCTGCCATCTGGACGTGGTCCCGGACGCCTGATCTGGCGGGGTTGTGGGTGGGAAGAAAGCAGGTGCCGGGGCGCTGACCCAGTGCCTGCTTTCCTTCCCGCCCCCGACCTTGTCAGGTCACGCCGCTTGACCAACTCCGTATGGCTAGACACACTCCGGCGAAATTCGAAACGAGGAGACACCAATGCCCCACGTGACCCTGACGGTGAACGGCAAGACCCACACGGTCGATGTCGAGGCCCGCACCCTCCTCGTCGAGCTGTTGCGTGAGAAGCTGACGCTCACCGGAACCCATATCGGCTGCGACACCAGCCAGTGCGGTGCCTGCATTGTTCATATGGACGGCGTTTCCGTGAAGTCCTGCACCACGTTGGCCCTGCAGGCCGACGGCACGTCCGTCACCACCATCGAGGGGCTTGCCGCGGCTGACGGCACCTTGCACCCGATGCAGGAGGCGTTCCGGGAGCATCATGCGCTGCAGTGTGGCTTCTGCACGCCGGGGATGGTGATGTCGGCGATCGATCTGGTGAACAGCCATCCCGAGGGTCTGTCGGAAGAGCAGATCCGCCATGGGCTGGAAGGCAATCTGTGCCGGTGCACGGGGTATCACAACATTGTCAAGGCGATCGCCGCCGCCTGGCCGGTGATGCACGGCAAGGAGCTGGTTGCCGCCGAGTGAGCCGCGCCTAAGTCGAACCAATGACGGGGCGGCTATCATGCCGCCCCGCACCGCAGGGACAACGTGCATGAACGCCATTTTCCAGGGCATCGGTGCGTCCGTGCGCCGCAAGGAAGACCTCCGCTTCATCAGCGGTCGCGGCCACTACACCGACGACATGAACAAGCCGAACCAGACGCACGCGGTGATCAAGCGCAGCGACCGTCCGCATGCGAAGATCCTCGGCATCGACACGGCGGCCGCCAAGGCGGCGCCTGGCGTGGTGGCGGTGTTCATCGCGTCCGATCTGGAGAAGGACGCGCTGGGCGGCATTCCCTGCGGCTGGCAGATCCACAGCAAGGACGGCTCGCCGATGGCGGAGCCGATGCATCCGATCCTGGCGTCGGGCAAGGTGCGCCATGTCGGCGACCCCATCGCCATCGTGATCGCCGAAACGCGTGAGCAGGCCAAGGATGCGGCCGAGAAGCTGGTGATCGAATTCGAGGATCTGCCGGCGATCGCAACCGTGCGGGATGCGATCAGGCCGGGTGCGCCGATCGTGCATGACGAGGTCGGCAGCAACACCTGCTTTGACTGGCATATCGGCGACAAGGACATGGTGGACGCGGCGTTCGCCCGGGCGGCGCATGTCGTGAAGCTGGATCTGACCAACAACCGCCTGGTGCCGAACGCGATGGAGCCGCGTTGCGCCATCGGCGACTTCGATCCGATGAGCGATGAATACACGCTCGTCACCACCAGCCAGAACCCGCATGTGATCCGCCTGCTGATGGGCGCCTTCGTGCTGCATCTGCCGGAGCACAAGCTGCGGGTGGTGGCGCCGGACGTGGGCGGCGGGTTCGGCAGCAAGATCTATCACTATGCCGAGGAGGCCATGGTCACCTGGGCCGCCGGCAAGCTGAAGCGCCCGGTGAAGTGGACCTGCGACCGGACGGAAGCGTTCATGAGCGACGCGCATGGCCGTGACCACGACAGCGTGGCCACGATGGCGCTCGATGCCGAGGGGAATTTCCTCGCCCTGCGCGTCAGCACCATCGCCAACATGGGCGCCTATCTCTCCACCTTCGCGCCGGCGGTGCCGACCTACCTGTATGCGACGCTGCTGGCGGGCGTCTACAAGACGCCGGCCGTGTATGCCGAGGTGCATGCGGTGTTCACCAACACCGTGCCGGTCGATGCGTATCGCGGCGCGGGCCGCCCCGAGGCGACGTTCCTGCTGGAACGGCTGATGGATGTGATCGCGCATGACACCGGCATCGACCGCGTGAAGCTGCGGCAGCAGAACTTCATTCCGGCCGACGCGTTCCCATACCAGACGCCGGTTGCCCTGCAATATGACAGCGGCGACTACCAGACCACGCAGGCCAAGGCGATGGAACACGCCGACTGGGCCGGCTTCCCCGCCCGCAAGGCGGCGGCGGCGGCGAAGGGCAAGCTCCGCGGCATCGGCATGTCGACCTATGTTGAGGCCTGCGGCATCGCGCCGTCCAAACTGGTCGGCCAGCTCGGCGCGCGGGCCGGGCTGTATGAAGTCGCCAACGTGCGCATGCACCCGACCGGCTCGGTCACCGTGTTCACCGGCACGCACAGCCACGGCCAGGGCCACGAGACCACCTTTGCCCAGCTGGTGCATGACCAGCTCGGCATTCCGATGAACCAGATCGAAATCGTGCATGGCGACACGGACAAGATCCCGTTCGGCATGGGCACCTATGGCAGCCGCTCGCTGGCCGTCGGCGGTTCGGCCATGGTCAAGGCGATGGACAAGATCATCGAGAAGGGCAAGAAGATCGCTGCCCATCTGATGGAGGCCGCGGTCGAGGACATCGAGTTCGGCGGCGGCAAGTTCTCGGTGGCCGGCACCGACAAGGTGAAGACGCTCGGCGAGATCGCGCTGACCGCCTATGTGCCGCACAACTACCCGATCGAGACACTGGAACCCGGCCTGGACGAGACCGCGTTCTACGATCCGAAGAACTTCACCTATCCCGGCGGCTGCCATATCTGCGAGGTCGAGATCGACCCCGACACCGGTGTGACCTCCGTGGTCGGCTTCACCGCGGTCGATGACGTGGGAAGGGTGATCAACCCGATGATCGTCGAGGGGCAGGTCCAAGGCGGCGTGGCGCAGGGCATCGGCCAGGCGCTGTATGAGGCGGCGGTCTATGACAGCGAAGGGCAGCTCGTCTCCGGCTCGTTCATGGACTACACCATGCCGCGCGCCGACAACCTGCCCAACATCCTCGTCGGCACCGAAACCACGCTGTGCACCCACAACCCGCTGGGGGTGAAGGGCTGCGGCGAGGTCGGCGCCATCGGCTCGCCCCCGGCGGTGATCAACGCCGTGGTGGACGCGCTGAGCGGTTACGGCGTACGACACATTGACATGCCGGCCAGCCCGCAGAAGATCTGGTCGATCATCCATGCCGGCGGCCATAAGATGGCCGCGGAATAACGGAGAACTGCACCATGTACGATTTCGAATACCAGAAGCCGACCGCGGTTGCAGAGGCCGTCGCCACCCTGGCCTCCGACATGGAAGCCAAGGCCCTGGCCGGCGGCCAGACCTTCATCCCCGTGCTGAAGCAGCGCCTCAACAAGCCCACCGTGGTGGTCGATCTCGCCAAGCTCGGCCTCACCGGCATCACCGTGACGCCGTCCAGCGTCACCATCGGCGCCATGACCACCCATGCCACCGTCGCCGCCTCGGCCGATGTGGCCAAGGCCATCCTCGCCCTGGCCCATCTCGCCTCCATGATCGGTGACGAGGCGGTACGCCACCGCGGCACCATCGGCGGTTCGCTCGCCAACAACGACCCCTCGGCCTGCTACCCCGCCGCCGTCCTGGCGCTGGGGGCCACCATCACCACCGACCGCCGCGCCATCGCCGCCGATGATTTCTTCGCCGGCATGTTCACCACCGTGCTCGAACAGGGCGAGATCATCACCTCGGTGAGCTTCCCGGTCCCCGAGCGCGCCGCCTACATCAAGTTCAAGAACCCCGCCTCGCGCTACGCCATGGTCGGCGTGTTCGTGGCCAAGTTCGCCTCGGGCGTCCGCGTCGCCATCACCGGCGCCTCGCAGGGCGGCGTGTTCCGCCATGCCGACTTCGAGAAGGCCCTCTCGGCCAACTTCACGCCGGACGCCATCGCCGGCATCACCATCCCGGCCGACGGCCTGAACAGCGACATCCACGCCTCCGCCGAATACCGCGCGCACCTCATCGGCGTGATGGCCAAGCGGGCCGTCGCCGCCGCCTGAACAAAGAGGGCGACAGCCCCGGAACTTCGCGTGAAACTGGGGACCGATCCGAAAGGGTCGGTCCCTTTTTCATGGCGAAGGCGCCCCCATGACCTCAGCTCAAACAAGCATTGAAGCTCTTCTGCGCGCCTCCGGCCTGGAGACCGGCTTCGCCGCCATCCACGTCGAGACCGGCGAAACCACCGCGGTGAACGGCGCAGCCCTGTTCCCCACCGCCTCGGTCTTCAAGGTCCCCGTCATGGTCGAGGTCTACGCCCAGGCCCGCGCCGGCCGCTTCGCCATCACCGACCGTCTGGTGATGCGCCACGCCGACAAGACCATCGGCTCCGGCGTCATCCATTCCCTGCACGACGGCCTGCAGCCCACCATCCGCGACCTGATGATGCTGATGATCACCATCAGCGATAACACCGCCACCGACATGCTGGTCGGCCTGGTCGGCGGCGCCAACGTCACCGCGCGGATGCGCACGCTGGGCCTGCACGACATCCATGTCGGCCTCAAATGCCACGAGCTGTTCCTGCACGGCTGGAACCTGCCCAAGGACGGCTCGGTGGACTACGCCCAGGTCAAGCAAGCCGCCAAGGCCACCCCGATGGATTTCGCCTCTCCCGCCTTCGCGCGCGACGCCGGCAACAACACCAGCTCTGCCCGCGACATGGCAAAGCTGATGGTCTTGATCGCCACCAATCAGGCCGGCCCCCCGGAAGACTGCGCCGACATGATCGCCATCATGGAGCACCAGCATTTCCAGGACCGCGTCCCCCGCTTCCTGCCCAGCGGCAGCGTCGCCAACAAGACCGGCTCGCTGCGCGGCCTGCGCAACGATGCCGGCCTGATCCGCCGCACTCCCGGCCAAACCATCGCCTACGCGCTGTTCACCTTCGATGCCACCGAGATGCCCCACGGCAATTCCCGCCAGCTGGTCGAAGCCAACCAGCGCATTGCAACGATCATGGGCGAGGTCGGCCAGATCCTGTGGGATTGTGCTGCACCTGCGTGATCCTGGCCGTATCATGCCGGAACGAATTGCGCGGGGCGTGCCATGGACCTGGTCTGCTACCTCCACCCCGGCTGGCAGATGGACATCCGCCCCGCCGAGGCCACGCGGGACTGGATGGACCGCACCAACGAAAGCTTCGCCTATCGCTGCCTCCCCCTGAACATCGCCAACGCCCATGGCTGGGAGATCCTCTGCCCGGCCGACTTCACCGCCACCTGGCGCGGCGGCACCGACATGAAGGACGTCATCATCAACGCCCGCCCCGGCACGAAGCCGGACGACCTGCCCGTCTCCATCTTCGGCCAGGCGGTGCTGACCTTCCACGTCTTCGGCATCTTTCGCACCCCGCCCGGCTGGAACCTCTTCGTCGGCGGCTCGCCCAACGCCCCCAAGGAAGGCATCTTCCCCCTCTCCGGCGTCATCGAGACCGACTGGTCGCCCTACAGCTTCACCATGAACTGGCGCTTCCTGCGGCGGAACCACCCGATCAGCTTCCGCAAGGGCGAGCCGTTCTGCTTCGTCTTCCCCGTCCAGCGCAACGCGCTGGAGGAATTCCGCCCCCGCTTCGCCCCGATGACCGACGAGCTGATGGCCCAGTTCAAATCCTGGTCCGCCTCGCGTGACGCGTTCCGCCTGGAGATGGAACGCAACCCACCGGCCACACCGAGCGAGAAATGGCAGAAACGCTACTACCGCGGCATCGACATGACCGAGCGCCAGGTCGTGCCCGACCACAAGGCCAAGCTGCGCCTCGCCCCCTTCGCCCCCTCCGGCACCGCGGCGAAACCGGACGCGCGGCTGTCGCTGCAGACCGATGTTCCAACGTTTGCCCGCATTCTGCGCGCCGTGGCCGACGGCCTCGCAAAAGGCGTGGCGCCGGACACGCTCGCCGCCGGGCTGCAGGAACTCGGTCTTTCGCCCAGCGACGCGCGTGCGGTCATTGAAGAAAGTCAGAAGTAGAAAGCAAGGACTTCTTTTCTGAAGAAAAGAAGCAAAAGACTTTCATTCGCTGGACCCGCCCCCTCCGGACAGGCCCAGCCCCACGGATAAACGTTTTTTGGTTCTTTTTTTCAAAAAAGAACCGCTTCCTTCACTTAACCTTCGAGAAATCCGTCGGAATCAAAAACGAACTCGCGATCTGCGCATTGATCGGCCCATCCTTCTCGCTCTCCGCCTTCACCGCATTCCACTCCGGATCAGCCAGAAACGCGTTGAACTTCGCCTCACGCTCGGCCAGCGACTCCCACGGCAGCATATAGGTCAGATCGTTGTTGTTCGGCCCCACCAGCGTGGTGAAAAACCCCGCCTGCCTGATGCCGAACCGGTCCCAGATGCGCAGCGTATGGTCGCGAAACCGCGCCAGCAGGTTGGGCATCCGCCCGGGAATGGTGGTGTAGATGCGCAGCTCATAGATCATGGTGGTCTCCCTGGATCGGCGAAGTTTCGCCTGCCCGCATGGTGCGACGGCGCCGCCCCCGGGAAAACCCCCCGCGCCATTGCCTCACGCCGCCACAGCCGGCAAGCTTCCCGAAAATCAACAGGGAAACGCCATGACCCACCCCTTCACCACCGCCGACCTCGACGTGCTGACCCAGTGGGACACACCGACCATCTGCAACGGCCTCGAAATCCTGGTGCCGGAACGCCGCGCGCAGGGCTTCACCGTCCGCCACATGGTCGCCGCCGACCGCAAACTGAAACCCATCGTGGGCCTCGCCCGCACCGGCCTGATCCGGTCGCGCGAGAAGCCGCTGCGCCCGATCCCGCCGCGCGAGGCCTGGTACGAATACGTCGCAGCCACCGACCTGCCGACCATCGCCGTCCTGCAGGACATCGACGACGCCCCCGGCTTCGGCGCCTTCTGGGGCGAGGTGCAGTCCACCGTCCACCTCCATCTCGGCGTCCGCGGCTGCGTCACCAACGGCTCGTTCCGCGATCTCGACATGCTGGCCCCGGGCTTCCAGATCATCGGCGGCTGCGTGGTGCCCAGCCACGCCCATGTCCACATGCTCGACATGAACATCGAGGTCGACGTCCTCGGCATGAAGGCCGCGCATGACGACGTCATCCACGCCGATTTCCACGGCGCCGTGGTCATCCCCGCCGATTGCGTGAAGCGCCTGCCGGACGCAATCGATCTCGTCTCACGCCGCGAGAAGGTGATCCTCGATCTCGCCCGCACCCCCGGCTTCAACGCCGCGGTGATGACCGAGGCGCTGCGCCGGTCCGGCGAGATCCACTGATCATCCGGCCGTGGTCTGCGTCTCCACGCACACCACCCGCGCCTCGTGCACCACGCCGTCGATCGGGTAGAACAGCTCGCCCGAGGTCGTGACGTAGACGCAATGCGCATCGGCCGCCGTGCGCTCGAAGGCGACCGAGGTGCAACCCGGCAGTCCCGCTTCCGGGCCGGCCAGCGTGGTGCGAACCCCGTCCGCTGTGACGCGGACGAGCGTGTGGGCGGGGTGCGTGGCCACATAGAACGCGCCATCGGCGCCGACCGCGAAATCATCGCCGCGCAGATGCCGGGCCACGATCTCCACCGCGCCCATGCCGCCATCGTCATCGAGCGGCGCGCGCACCAGGATGTCGCGCTCGGTGACCGTGACATAGACATAGCCGCCCGCGATCTTCACGCCGTTGCCGCCGGGGCGTCTGTCCCATTTCGCGCGGGCCAATCAGCGTGTTCTGCAGCCAGACCGCGACGGCGGGCGTGCGCAGATCCACCGCCAAAATCTGGCCGAGCAGCGACTCCGCCACCAGCGCGCGCCGTCCGTCGGGGTGCAGGGTCATGCCGTTGAGGAAGATCGCCTCCGGCACATCGCACCAGTGCGTGACCGTCCCCGTGGGCGACACCTTCCAGATCGAGCCCGGCGCCGTGCCCGGCGTGCCGCCGCTGACCCACAGCGTGCCGGCGGCATCGAACACCACGCCGGCCACCGGCACGGGGAAGCGCGCAAAGTCCGACACGGCACCGGTCGAAGGTGTCACCCGCAGGATCTTGCTGGCGTCGTGCACGGTGACGAACAGATCGTCGGCCGCATCGACGGCGATGTTCTCGACGAAGGTGCCGGCGGGCCAGCTGGCCACGATCCGTGTCGGGGCCGGGGTGAACGCGCCGCCATCGTGGTCCATTCCGGTCATGATCCGGTTTCTGCTGGTTCGTGAAACGATATCAGGGGTGCCGGCGCCATGCGCTCCGTCGTTTGCCCAGGTCGCGCAAGTTTCATCACCGCCGCGTTGCGTGGCGACGGCCGCGAGGCGCATAAGCGCGGCCCGCCATTTGAAGACGTTTTCCATGTTCCCGCCCGCCATCGCCACCGAACTGCGCGCCATGATCCGCCTCGGGGCTCCGCTGGTGGTGGGGCAGCTGCTGCTGTTCGGCTCGAACGTGATCGACACGCTGCTGGCCGGCCATCTCGGCCCGCTGGTGCTGGGGGCGGTGGCGATCGGCGGCAGCGTCTGGATCCTGCCGCTGATGGCGCTGCAGGGCGTGATGTTCGTGGTCCCCACCAGCGTCGCCCACCTCGTCGGCGCGGGGCGACGCAACGAGGTCGGCGCCCTGCTGCGCCAGGCCCTGTTCATGGCGGCCGGTCTGGGCCTGCTGATGCTGGTGGGCCTGCGCCTGGGGGCAGGGCCGGTGGTGGCGCTGCTCGGACTGGCACCGGATGTGACGGGCGAGGCGGTGGCCTTCATCCGCGCCATCGCGCTGGGATCGCCGGCGCTGGCGCTGTTCATGGTCTTCCGCGGCCTGTCGGACGGGCTGTCCCTGACCCGCCCCGCCATGTGGTTCGGCGCACTCGGCCTCGGCCTGCTGCTGCCGCTGGGCTATGTGCTGATGTACGGCGCGTTCGGCCTGCCGGGGCTGGGGGCGGTGGGCAGCGGGCTGGCCACGGCGCTGCAGCTGTGGCTCGGTGCGGGGTTGTTTGCGGCGTATGTGGCCGTGCATCCGGCCTATCGCGGCATCGGCTGGTCCTCGGGGCGCAGCTGGCCGGATCTGCGCGCCATCGGCGGGCTGCTGGCGCTGGGCGTGCCGATGGCAGCGACCGTGGTGCTCGAGGCCGGCCTGTTCAGCTTCGCCGCCTTCGCCATCGGCCGGTTCGGCGCCGCCGCGGTGTCGGCGCATCAGATCGCGCTGAACGTGGCGGGACTGACCTTCATGGTCCCGCTGGGCCTGTCCGGCGCCATCACCGTGCGCGTCGGCCGCGCCATGGGGGCCGGACAGCCGGAGGCGGCGCGTCTTGCCGGCCTGGTCGGCATCGCGCTCGCGCTGGCGGTGCAACTGGTGGCCGCGGTGGCGATGCTGAGCCTGCCCTGGGCGATCGCCGGGCTCTATTCGTCCGATCCCACGGTCCAGGCCGCCACCGTCTCGCTCCTCGGTCTCGCCGGGCTGTTCCAGCTGTCCGACGGCATGCAGGTCGCAGCCAACGGCGCGCTGCGCGGGCTGAAGGATGCGCGGGTGCCGGTGGCCATCACCCTGTTCGCCTATTGGGGCATCGGCATGCCGATTGGCCTCGCCTTGGCATTTCCCGGCGGAATGCAGGCGCGCGGCATGTGGATCGGCCTGCTCGTCGGCCTGAGCGTGGCGGCGGTGCTGCTGACCTGGCGTTTTCGCAGCAGGGTGCTTGCTGCAGCGCAGCGTGCCGCTAGAGTTGCGGCATGACACTCATCATCAAATCCGGCGGCGCTGCCGTCTTTCATCACTGGCAGGACGCCTTCGCCGAAATCGCCCCGGAGCTGAAGGTCCGGCTGTGGTCGGACCCCACGGTCGATCCCTCCGAGATCCGCTACGCCATGGTGTGGGACCCCGAGCCCGGCCGCCTGGCGCAGTTCCCCAATCTTCAGCTGATCATCGGCTCCGGCGCCGGCGTCGAACGCATCGTCACCGATCCCGCTCTGCCCACCCATCTGCCGCTGGTGCGCATGACCACGCCGGAGACGGCGCAGATCATGGGCGAATACGTCACCTGGGCGGTGCTGTCGCTGATGCGCCGCATCCCCCAGATCCTGGCCGACAACGCGATCAGGCGGTTCGACGAGACGCTGGTGGGTGACACCGCACCCGACACGCGCGTGGGCATCATGGGGCTCGGCGCGCTGGGGTCGCGCGCGGCCGAGATGCTGGTGGCGCTGGGCTTCCCCGTGGCCGGCTGGTCCACACGGCCGAAATCGATCCAGGGCGTGGAAAGCTTCGTGGGCGACGATGCCTTCCCCGCCTTTCTGGCCCGCACCGACATCCTGGTCTGCCTGCTGCCGCTGACCCCGGCCACCGCCGGCATCATCCGCGCCGACACCCTGGCCCGGCTGCCGAAGGGCGCCGGCGTGGTCAACGCCGGGCGCGGCCCGCACGTGGTGCAGCCTGACCTGATCGCAGCCCTCGATTCAGGCCATCTCCGCGGCGCCGTGCTCGACGTCTTTCCCGTCGAGCCGCTGCCGCAGGACGATCCCGCCTGGACGCATCCCGGCATCATCGTCACCCCCCATGTCGCCTCCTTCGGCTCGCGCCGGGTGCGGGCGCGGCATGTCCGCCGGCTGATCGCAGCCTTCGAGCGGGGCGAGGACCTGCCCGGCCGCTACGACCCCGCCCGGGGCTATTGATCACCAGCGCGGCGCGATGATCACGGCTGGCGGCGCGATGTAGCCGTAGCCGTAACCTTCGACATACGGGCGATGACGTTCCCGCCATTCGCGTTCCCGCCACTCCCGCTCGCGCCATTCGCGTTCGTGATGCTCCTCGTGGCGGTATCCGTCGCGGCCCCAGCCTTCGGCGTGGGCGGGGATTGTGGCGGCCAGCAGCGCTGCGGCGCTGAAAGCGGCCAGGGTCAGGCGGGTGGCGATCATGGGAGGCTCCTGTGCGTGCCGGTGGTTCATCGCGGCACAAGTGCATTTGACCTCGCCATCACGGCAAAATGTCGGCCGAAATGAGACGCGGGGTGGGAAACGGGATTCATCTTGTGTTAATCCTGTTTCAAGAGAAGGGGTGGTGGATGGGGTTCTGGCGGGGTGTGAAGCGACGGCTGCGGGCGGCGGTGGCACCGTGTGTGTTCCTCGCACTCGGCGGCTACTTCCTCTGGAGCGCCACCCAGGGCGAGCGCGGCCTCAACCCGCAGGCGGACGCGGCAAGGGCGGCCGCCCTGGCCGCGGCCAAGGCCGATGTGGCCCGCGCCGACGCTGAACGCCTGGTGTGGGAGCGTCGCGTCGCCGCTCTGCAATCCCGCGGCCTCGACCGTGACGCGCTCGACGAGCGGGTGCGTGCCATGCTCAACCTGTCCGACCCCGCTGACATCATCGTCATGTATCCCCCCGGCCAGAAGCTCTTTTGATCTCTTGAGATTGAAAGTTTTTTGCTTCTTTTTTTTAAAAAAGAAGTTCTTTCTTGAAAGAAAGAACCAAAGAACTTTTCATTCCTTAAGCGACGCGGTACTCGACACATACCGGTCCCGTGGGGCGGGTTCGTGGAATTTTGTGACGTCTGGCAGGGGCGCCGCGCACGAAAACACAATCGTCCCGGCAGACGTGGCGATGCTTCAAAGGCTTAACCGAAATCTGGTTAACCCCCTCTATTGCATTGCAACATAACGCTTTTTGCGTGCCCTCACGCTTGCGATGGTGCACCACGCTCGCTAGGAGTGTGGCAACCACTTGGCAGGGAGCAGAGCCATGGCGCAGACGGACACGCGGAAGAAGCCCAAGAGCCGGACCGCGAATGACGGATTGACCCGTGAGCAGCTGCTGCGCGGCTATCGCGACATGCTGCTGATCCGCCGCTTCGAGGAAAAGGCCGGCCAGCTCTACGGCATGGGCCTGATCGGCGGCTTCTGCCACCTCTATATCGGCCAGGAGGCTGTGGTCGTCGGCGTGCAGATGGCGCTTTCCGAAGGCGACGAGATCATCACCTCCTACCGCGACCACGGCCACATGCTCGCCACCGGCATGGAGGCGCGCGGCGTGATGGCGGAACTCACCGGCCGGTCCGGCGGCTATTCCCGCGGCAAGGGCGGCTCCATGCACATGTTCAGCAAGGAGAAGAACTTCTTCGGCGGCCACGGCATCGTCGGCGCCCAGGTGAGCCTCGGCATCGGCCTCGCCTTCAGCAACTGGTATCGCGGCAACGACCGTGTGGCCGTGACCTATTTCGGCGACGGTGCGAGCAACCAGGGCCAGGTGTTCGAAAGCTTTAACCTTGCCGCCCTTATGAAACTGCCCTGCATCTTCGTCATCGAGAACAACAAATACGGCATGGGCACCTCGGTCGAGCGCGCCACCGCCAGCCACAACCTCTCCCAGAACGGCGCGCCCTGGGGCATCAAGGGTCTGCAGGTCGACGGCATGGACATCGAGGCCGTCCACAAGGCGGCCGAGACGGCGGTGGCCGCCTGCCGCGCCGGCGAAGGACCGTTCCTGCTGGAAGTGCTGACCTATCGCTACCGTGGTCACTCGATGTCCGACCCCGCGAAATATCGCACGCGTGACGAGGTGCAGGAGATGCGCACCAAGCACGACGCCATCGAGAGCGCCCGCCACCGGCTGGAGCAGCTCGGGGCGGAGGAGGTGGAGTTCAAGGCGATCGACGATGAGGTGAAGGCGATCGTGACGGATGCGGCGGAGTTCGCCCAGACCAGCCCCGAGCCCGATCCGGCCGAGCTGTGGACCGACGTGCTGGTGGAGGGCTGAGCGATGACAAGCAAGACTGGGGGCGTGCAGATTCTGATGCCGGCGCTATCGCCGACCATGACCGAGGGCAAGCTGTCGCGCTGGCTCAAGAAAGAGGGCGACCCGATCAAGGCGGGCGATGTGATCGCCGAGATCGAGACCGACAAGGCGACCATGGAGGTCGAAGCCGTCGATGAAGGCATCCTCGGCAAGATCCTGGTGCCCGAAGGCACCGAGAACGTCGCCGTGAACGCGCCGATCGCCGAACTGGCGGGGGACAGCCCGGCCGCCGCAGCCCCCGCGCCCGTTGCAACCCCCGTCGCAACCCCCGTCGCATCACCGGCACCGGCCGCAGCCACCCCCGTTTCGGCGCCAGCCGAAACGGATAAAGATTGGGGCCCGACCGCGCCGATCACCGTGCGCGAGGCGCTGCGCGACGCCATGGCCGCCGAGCTGCGCGCCGATGACCGCGTCTTCCTCCTCGGCGAGGAGGTCGCCCAATACCAGGGCGCCTACAAGATCAGCCAGGGCCTGCTCGACGAGTTCGGCCCCAAACGCATCATCGACACGCCGATCACCGAGCACGGCTTCACCGGGATGGCCGTCGGCGCCGCCATGAACGGCCTGAAGCCGATCGTTGAGTTCATGACCTTCAACTTCGCCATGCAGGCGATCGACCAGATCATCAACTCCGCCGCCAAGACGCTCTACATGTCCGGCGGCCAGATGGGCTGCCCGATCGTCTTCCGTGGCCCCAACGGCGCCGCCAGCCGCGTCGCCGCCCAGCACAGCCAGTGCTACGCCTCGTGGTACGCGCATTGCCCCGGCCTCAAAGTGGTCGCCCCCTGGAACGCGGCCGACGCCAAAGGCCTGCTGCGCGCCGCCATCCGCGACCCCAACCCGGTCATCTTCCTCGAAAACGAGATCGTCTACGGTCAAACGTTCGAGTGCCCGACCGATCCGGACTTCGTCCTGCCGATCGGCAAGGCCAAGGTCGAGCGCGTCGGCACCGATGTGACCATCGTCGCCTTCTCCATCATGGTGGGCGCCGCCATGAAGGCCGCCGACATCCTGGCCGCCCAGGGCATCTCGGCCGAGGTGATCAACCTGCGCACCATCCGCCCGCTCGACACGGCAACGATCGTGGAAAGCGTCAAGAAGACCAACCGCGTGGTCAGCGTCGAGGAAGGCTGGCCCTTCGCCGGCATCGGGGCCGAGATCAGCATGCAGGTCATCGAGCAGTGCTTCGACTGGCTGGACGCACCGCCCAAGCGCGTCCATGGGCTCGACGTGCCGCTGCCCTATGCGGCCAATCTCGAGAAACTGTGCCTGCCACAGCCCGAATGGATTGTGGACGCCGTCAGGTCGATCGTCTGAGCACGGGCAGGGGAGAGAACACCATGGCCATCAACATCCTGATGCCGGCGCTGAGCCCGACGATGACAGAGGGCACGCTGGCCCGCTGGCTCAAAAAAGAGGGCGACGCGATCAAGGCCGGCGACGTGATCGCCGAGATCGAGACCGACAAGGCGACCATGGAAGTGGAAGCCGTCGACGAAGGCGTGCTGGGCAAGATCCTGGTGCCGGACGGCACCGAGAACGTCGCGGTCAACGCGCCGATCGCCATCCTGGTGGAGAAGGGCGAGGCAGTGCCATCCGCGTCGGCGCCTGCGCCGGTCGCGACGAGTGCTGCGCCCGCGCCGGCTCCCGCCGCCATGCCCGCACCCGCGCCCGTCGCGGCACCCGCACCCGCACCCGCCCTGGCCGCGCCCCAGGGCGGCGAGCGCATCGTGGCCTCGCCGCTCGCCAAACGCATGGCCCAGCAGGCTGGCATTGACCTGCACGGCGTCACCGGCACCGGCCCCAACGGCCGCATCGTCAAAGCTGACGTCGAAGCCGCAACAAACCGCGGCGTGGCGCCCGCACCGGCTCCCGCAGCCGTCCCGGCCCCAGCCCCAGCCCCGGCGCCCGCACCGGCCCCGGCGCCCAAGGCCCCGGTTCCGGTCATCACCGCCCCGCACACCGCCGTGCCGAATTCCTCCATGCGCAAGGTCATCGCCCGCCGCCTGTCCGAGGCCAAGGCCACGGTGCCGCATTTCTACGTCTCGATGGACATCGAGATCGACGCGCTGCTGAAGCTGCGCTCCGAGCTGAACGCCAAAAGCCCGAAAGGCGAGGGCGCCTTCAAGCTCTCGGTGAACGACCTCATCATCAAGGCAGCCGCCGCCACGCTGCGCCGCGTCCCCAAGGTCAACGCCAGCTACTCCGAGGACGCCACGATCCTGTATCACGACGTCGATATCTCGGTGGCCGTCTCCATCGATGACGGGCTGATCACCCCCATCATCCGCAAGGCCGACCAGAAAGGCCTGTCCACCATCTCCAACGAGATGAAGGACCTGGCCGCCCGCGCCAAGGCCGGCAAACTCAAGCCCGAGGAATTCCAGGGCGGCGGCTTCTCCATCTCCAACATGGGCATGTTCGGCGTCTCCACCTTCGCCGCCATCATCAACCCGCCCCAGGCCGCCATCCTCGCGGTGGGCGCCGGCCAGCAGCGCCCGGTGGTGAAGGACGGCCAGCTCGCTATTGCCACCGTCATGACCTGCACCCTCAGCGTCGATCACCGCGTGGTCGACGGCGCGCTCGGCGCCGAATGGCTCGCCGCGTTCAAGACGATCGTGGAAGACCCGCTGAGCCTGATGCTGTGAGCGTCATCCTGCGCGACGCGACCGTGGATGATGCCGGCCTCATCGCCGGCTTCGTCCACGCGCTCGCCGTCTACGAGAAGCTGGAACACGAGGCGAAGGCCACCGAGGCGGATTTCAGCACGGCGCTGGAACACGGCCATATCGGCGCCCTCATCGCCGAGGTCGACGACGCGCCGGTCGGCTTCGCCCTGTGGTATTTCACTTTCAGCACCTTCGTGGGCCAACGTGGCCTGTATCTCGAAGACATCTTCGTCCTGCCGGCCAACCGCGGTGCGGGCATCGGCCGCGCCATCTTCCGCGACCTCGCCCGCCGCGCGGTGGCGCTGGGCTGCCAGCGCATGGAATGGTCGGTGCTCGACTGGAACACACCGGCGGTGAACTTCTACCGGGCGCTGGGCGCAAAACCGATGGACGAATGGACGGTGCAGCGCCTGGACAGGGACGCGCTCGCCAAACTCGCAGCATAGGAGCTGACAGATGGCCGACCAGAATTTCGACGTCGTGGTGCTCGGTGGCGGCCCCGGCGGCTACGTGGCGGCGATCCGCGCCGCCCAGCTGGGGATGAAGGCGGCGGTGGTGGAGCGCGAAAACCTCGGCGGCATCTGCCTCAACTGGGGCTGCATCCCCACCAAGGCGCTGCTGCGCAGCTCCGAGATCAACCACCTGCTGCACAACCTGAAGGACTACGGCTTCTCCGCCGACAACATCACATTCGACATGGCGGCCGTGGTGAAGCGCTCGCGCGGCGTGGCCAAACAGCTCTCCTCCGGCGTCGCCCATCTGCTGAAGAAGAACAAGGTCACCGTTTTCATGGGCAGCGGCAAGCTCGCCGGCAAAGGCACCGTGGCCGTGGAGTCGGGCGGCAAGACCACCACCCTCGCAGCCCCCCACATCATCCTCGCCACCGGCGCCCGCGCCCGCCAGCTCCCCGGCATCGAGGTCGACGGCAAGCTCGTCTGGTCATACCGCGAGGCGATGGTGCCGCCTGCCATGCCGAAATCCCTGCTCGTCATCGGCTCCGGCGCCATCGGCATCGAATTCGCCTCGTTCTACCTCAACATGGGCGCTGAGGTGACCGTGGTGGAGGTGATGGACCGCGTGATGCCGGTCGAGGACGAAGAGATCTCCGCCTTCGCCCGCAAGGCGTTTGAAAAACAGGGCATGAAGGTCATCACCTCGGCCGCCGTGAAGGGCCTGACAAAACACGCCGACAGCGTCACCGCCACCATCGAGGCCGGCGGCAAGACCAGCGAGATCACCGTCGCGCGCGTCATCTCCGCCGTCGGCATCGTCGGCAACGTCGAGAACCTCGGCCTCGAAGGCACCGCCATCAAGGTCGACCGCACCCATGTGCTCATCGACGAATTCTGCCGCACCGGCGAACCCGGCATCTACGCCATCGGCGATCTCTGCGGCGCCCCCTGGCTGGCTCACAAGGCCAGCCACGAAGCCGTCGTCTGCGTCGAAGCCATCGCCGGCCTGCATCCCCACCCGATCGACTGGACCAACATCCCCGGCTGCACCTATTGCCGCCCTCAGGTCGCCTCCGTCGGCCTCACCGAAGCCAAGGCCAAGGCTGCGGGCCATACGGTGAAGGTCGGCCGCTTCCCTTTCATCGGCAACGGCAAGGCCATCGCCATGGGCGAGCCCGAAGGCATGGTCAAAACCGTGTTCGACGCCACCACCGGCGAACTCCTCGGCGCCCACATGATCGGCGCCGAAGTCACCGAGATGATCCAGGGGTACACCATCGCCCGCACTCTGGAGGCCACGGAAGCCGAACTTATGCACACCGTGTTCCCGCATCCCACGATCAGTGAGACGATGCATGAGGCCGTGCTTGACGCGCATGGCAGGGCCATCCACTTCTGAGGCGAAGTGGAAAGCCCGTCATGCGCCTGGAAGTGAATCACGCTCGCCATCCGGAGAAGGTCAACCGTCCGGACAACCCGATCCAGCGTAAGCCTGACTGGATCAGGGTGAAGGCGCCGAACCATCCAATCTACCACGAAACCCGTCAGCTGATGCGCGACAACAAGCTGGTGACCGTGTGCGAGGAGGCGGCATGCCCGAATATCGGGGAGTGCTGGTCCCAGCGCCACGCCACCATGATGATCATGGGTGACACCTGCACGCGCGCCTGCAGTTTCTGCAACGTGCGCACGGGAATGCCGGACGCGCTGGATGGCGATGAGCCGAACCGGGTGGCGGATGCAGTGGCGCGACTTGGTCTTCGCCATGTCGTCATCACCTCCGTCGATCGGGATGATCTGGCCGACGGCGGGGCCGCGCATTTTGCAGCGGTCATCTCCGCCACGCGCATGGCCGCGCCGGGGACGACGATCGAGGTGCTGACGCCGGATTTCCTGCGCAAGCCCGGAGCGATCGAGGTGGTGGTGGCGGCGCGGCCGGATGTGTTCAACCACAACCTTGAGACCGTGCCGCGGCTATACCCGACAATCCGGCCTGGCGCGCGGTATTTCCAGTCGCTGCGGCTGCTGAGCCAGGTGAAGGAGCAGGACCCCTCCATCTTCACCAAATCAGGCCTGATGGTGGGGCTGGGCGAGACCAAGCCTGAGATCATGCAGGTGATGGACGATCTGCGGGTGGCCGATGTCGATTTCTTAACGCTTGGCCAGTATCTTCAACCCACCGTGAAGCATGCGGCGGTGGCTGACTTCGTCACCCCGGATGCGTTTGCCGATTATGCCTCGGTCGCCCGGGCGAAAGGGTTCCTGCTGGTGTCTGCCACGCCGCTCACGCGCAGCTCTTATCATGCGGACGCCGATTTCGCCGCCCTCAAGGCCGCTCGCGCGGCGCAGCACGCTGCCTGAGCCGATGCCGACACACGCCGAAACCAAGACCGTCCCCTACAGCCAGGCACAGCTGTTCGACCTGGTGGCCGATGTGGGAAAGTATTCGATCTTCCTGCCGTGGTGCGTGGCGGCCAAGGTGCGCAGCCGCAGCGAGACCGAGCAGGTTGCGGACCTCACCATCGGCTTCGGGCCGTTTCGCGAAAGTTTCACCAGCCGGGTGATCATGCAGCGGCCCGACCTGATCAAGGTGCGCTACGAGAACGGCCCGTTCCGCTACCTCAACAACAGCTGGACGTTCTCGCCAGATCCACGGGGCTGCAAGGTCGATTTCTTCGTCGATTTCGAATTCCGTTCGAAACTTCTTCAGTCTGCCATCGGCGTTGTGTTCAACGAGGCCGTCCGGCGGATGGTCAATGCCTTCCTGAAACGCTGCCGTGATGTATATGGTCCACCGAAGGCCACCGTCTCGGTGACCGCATCCACGGCGGCGGACGGAGCGTAATGCAGGCAGAGGCTGATCTTGGGGATCTGCTCGGACAGGTGGCACAGGGGGACCGTGCGGCGCTGCGGGCGATCTATGTGAGGCAGTCCACACGCCTGTTTGGAATTGCCATGGCCATCATGCGAGATCGCACCGCCGCCGCTGATGTGCTTCAGGACAGCTTCCTGAAGATCTGGCAGCGTGCCGGCCAGTTCGACCCCAGCCGGGGCGAGGGGCAGGTGTGGATCTCCTCCATCGTGCGCCACGCGGCCCTGGATGCGGCGCGCGCGCGCGGACGGGAGATCCCGACCGACGATCCCGGGCTGGGCGACACGATGCTGGAGCCGGAGGCGCTCGACCGGCTGCAGGCATCCGAGGAATCGACACGGCTGCACGAGTGTCTGCAGAAGCTGCCCCAGGCCAACCGGGAGGGCATCGTGATGGCCTTCGTGCACGGGCTGTCGCATCCGGAGATCGCAGCCAGGCTGGATCAGCCGCTGGGCACGGTGAAGTCCTGGATCAGGCGAGGTCTGCTGAGCCTGCGGGAGTGCCTGTCATGAGCATGCTCCCCACCGACCCGGCCGAGCTGACAGCGCTGGCCGGGGAATATGTGCTGGGCACGCTCGATGCGCGGCAGTCACGGATGGTCGAGGCGGCTCTGCCGGGGAATCCGGATCTGGCCGCGATGGTGGCCGCGTGGGAGGATCGGCTGGCGCCGCTCAGCCTGCTGGCGCCGCCCGAGGCGCCGCCGCCGGGGCTGTGGGATCAGATCGAGGCGCATATCAGCCCGGCCCAGGCAGCGCGTCCGGCGCGTCCGCGGTTCCTGCGGCTGTGGCAGGGCTGGGCGGTCGGCGCGTCGCTGGCCGCAGCGGCGCTGGCCGGCGTGGCGTTCCTGCCAGGTGCTGCGGCGCCGCGGATGATGACAGTGCTGGTCACCAGTGGCACGCAGACCGCCTGGACGGCCGAGGTTGATCGGCGTGGTGGCATCCAGCTCGCGGCCCTGGGAGCGCCCACCGGCGGCCCGCTCGACACGGCGCCGCCGGATGGCCGGGTGCTGCAGCTCTGGGCGCTGCCGCCAGGGGCCAAGGCGCCGACCAGCCTCGGCCTGGTGCCGCGCGGGGCCGGGGCGGTGCATATCACCACGCCGGCGGTGAAGCCGGTGGCGGGCATGCTGATCGAGATCAGCCTGGAGCCGCCGGGTGGGGCGCCTGGCGCGCTGCCGACCGGCCCTGTGCTGTTCATCGGCCGGCTGACCGAGGCGGGACCTCCCACCTGATGACGGTCCGGCGGGCACTGGACCTGCCGGATCGGGTGTGCTGCGTTCAGGGTTTAACACGACAGGATCCCTGACCCATGGTGCATGCTCCCTCCCGTCCGCTGCCCGGCATGCCGCCGGTGCGGGTCAATCTCTACTCCGACACCCAGACCCGCCCCTCCGCCGCCATGAAGGAGGCGATGATGGTGGCCGAGATGGGCGATGAGCAGGGCGGGCTGGATCCCACGATCGATGAACTGTGCGACCGCATGGCGGCCCTGCTGGGGACGGAGGCGGCCGTGTTCCTGCCCAGTGGCACGATGTGCAACCAGATCGCCATGCTGGTGCACTGCGTGCCGGGCGATACCATTCTGGCGCACAAGACCGCGCATATCCTGACCAGTGAAGGCGGCGGCGCGGCTGCGCTGGCCGGCGCCCAGATCAATCCGTTGGAAGGCGAGGGTGGCCAGTACACAGCGGAGACGCTGCGGGCTGCGATCTGGTCGCCGTCCCGCCATGCGCCGCCGCAGACGCTGGTGGCCGTGGAGCAGACCGCCAATCTCGGCGGCGGCACCGTGTGGGCGCTGGATACGCTGCGCGAGGTGGCCGAGATCGCCCACACCCATGGCATGTCCACGCATATGGACGGCGCCCGCCTGCTGAATGCCACCGTCGCCGCCGGCATCGCCCCGTCGGACATGGTGGCGGGGTATGACAGCGTGTGGCTCGATTTCACCAAGGGCCTCGGCGCGCCGCTCGGCGCCGTGCTGTGCGGCAGTTCCGCGTTCATCGACAAGGCGTGGCGCTGGAAGCAGCGGCTGGGCGGCGCCTTGCGCCAGGCCGGCATCTGTGCGGCGGCGTGTCTGTACGCGCTCGACCACAATGTGGAACGGCTGGCCGAGGACCACGTCAACGCGGCGGCCCTGGCCCGCGGCCTCGCGCAGATCGAAGGCATCACGGTGCAGATGCCGCAGACCAACCTGGTGTTCTTCGATACCTCTGCCACCGGCCGCACCGCCGCCGAAATCGCCCTGCAGCTGCGCCACCACGGGGTGATGGTCTCGTCCATGGGCCCGTATCGCGGCCGCGCCTGCACGCATCTGGATGTCGATGCCGCAGGGATCGCCGAGGCGCTGGACGTGTTCCGCACCGTGCTCGCCGCATGAGACCGAACACTACGCAGTATTCCTGAACGCGAAGACACGAACTGGTGCGGCCGATGTGAATCATGGTGGCGTAGAGGGACATTCCATGACCAAGGAAACTCCCATGCGCCCCATGATCCCCGTTTTCGCAGCCCTGTCGCTGTTCATCGCGTCCCAGGCCGCCCTGGCACAGACCCCGGCGCCAGTGACCCCGGCTCCGGCCACAGCCGCTCCCGCTACCCCAACGGTCACACCGACCAAGCCGGCGCGCGTCAGCCGGATGGAACAGCGGTTCCATGAGGCCAACACCACACATGACGGCCATCTGACGCTCGACCAGGCAAAGTCCGCCAAGATGACCAGCGTCGTGAAGCACTTCGCCAGTATCGACCGCGGCGCCAAAGGCTACGTCACACTCGACGACATGAAAACCGCCGCCGCCACCGCCCGCGCCGCCCGCGCTGCGGCGAAGCCGGTGCCCACCAAGAGCTGAGGCCGCTTGAGGTCGGGTGGGCGGAGAGGAAGAAAGCAAGGCCAGGGCTCTGCCCTGGACCCGCCAGAGGCGGAGCCTCTGGACACCCATCGTTTAAGCGTTGGCCGGCTGGCAAAAGGGCGCGGACATGCGGGCTTTTCAACCCGCGTGTCCGCCCCCTTTTGACAGCCGGCTCTCTTTAAAAAAGGAGAGGTTCAGGGGCCTGGAGCGTCTTTTACCGAACCACACGGAGAGAATGGCCCAGCCTCGGGGCGCAGGACCTCCGGATCATCCAATCCTGAAATTGGCAGCCGACAGCATCTCCTTCGTCACACCGGTCAGCTGAACGTTCCCGCTCGCCCCTAGCGCCAGGCTGCTGTTGCCATGCCCGTCATCGGCCAGCGCCGACCAGGCCGCATTGGCCGTGGCATAGCCACCGGCACCGCCCATCAGATCGATCACCCCCGCCGTATCCGACCCGAACGACGCCAGCGACAGCGTGCCCGTGCTGAAGCCGACCTTGACCAGCAGGGAATACCCGGAATCCGTGACCGTATCGCCCGCCGCCGCCGTCACCACGTCACCGGAGCCGCTCACGGTGTAGGTCGACGACCCGGTGGAGTTCACCGTGCTGCCGTCGCCGTAGAACGTCGCGTGAGAGCCGAGCAGCAGGTCCCACGTGATGGCAGCGCCGGCTGCCGTGTCGGTCGCGTTGGCCGACCCGCCGCCGCCCAGCGTCACCGGCCCACCACCGCCGCCATGCACCGTGAAGCCGGCGCCGTCGATCGTCTCGCCCACCACACCGCCGAGGTAGATCTGGTCGCCCGTCGTCGCGGTGATCACGTCGTTGTTGCCCTGGGGTGCCAAGGTGGCGTTGGCTCCCAGAATGATCGTGTTGCCATCGCCATAGGCCGTCACCGTGCTGCCGGCCTGAACGTCGATCGTGGCACCGGCGCCTGCCACGAAATCCGTGGACCCCGTGCCGTTGCCGCCCACCGTGATCGAGGTGCCCGCCACGACATGGGCTGCGAACCCGGCGCCGGTGATCGTGTCGCCGGTGATCGGGCCGAGCCAGATGTTGTTACCGCTGGTTGCGGCGATCATGTCGTTGTTGCCGATCGGTGCGAGGACCGAGTTTGCCCCCAGCGTGATGGTGTTGCCGTCGCCATACATCGTCGATGTGCTGTTGGCGAGAACATCGATCGTGCCGCCGGTGCCGGCCACCAGATCGCTGGGGCCGGCCCCGTTGCCGCCGATGGTGATGCTGGTGCCGGATATGACGTGGGCGACGAACCCGGCGCCGGTGATCGTGTCACCGGTGACCACGCCGAGCCAGATATTGTCTGTGCCGGTCGCGGTGATGGTGTTGTTGTTGCCGCTCGGGGCGAGGGTGGAGGTGCCGTTCAGCGTGATGGTGTAGCCGTCGCCATAGAACTGCACCGCGCTGCCGGCCAGCACCGACACTGTGGCCCCGCCGCCGGTGACCAGATCGGACGCACCGGCGCCGGTGCCGCCGATGCTGAAACTTGCAGCGGCCGACGCAGAGACATCGAAGCCGGCCCCGGTGAAAATGTCGCCGCTCACCGCACCAAGATAGATGGTGTCGCCGGCAGTGGCGGCGACGGTGTTGGTGTTGCCCTGCGGGGCGAGCACGTCGTTGGTGCCAAGGGTGAAGCTGTTGGCGTTGCCGGAGAAGCTGAGGCTGGCGTTGGCGCCGAGGGTGATGGTGAGGCCCGTGCCAGAGCCGTAGTTCGGCGTGTTGGCGGGGAAATCGAGCGTTCTGGAGGCGGTGACGGTGGTGGTGCTGTCGGTGGCGGTCACGCCGTCGCTGTCGGTGACGCCGAGGGTGAAGCCGGTGGTGGCGGTGAGGCTGGCAGTGGGGGTGAACACCAGAGCGTCGATGGCGGCGGTCACGGCGGCGGCGGTGCCGGTGTCGGTATAGCTGCCGGCGGTGGCGTTGTAGACGAAGCCAGCGAGGTTGGTGAACGTGCCGCGGCCGGACGCGCTGGGCGTGATGGTCACCGTCTCGGTCTGGCCGACATTGGCATCGGTGATGGCGACCGTGGCGAACGGTGTGAGCGTGGCGCCGGCGATGACGGTCTGACCCGCGGAGATGCCGGTGATCAGAGGTTTGCTCAGAACGACGCCGGTCACGGTCAGGGTGTCGGCGGCGACGGCGCCGCTGTAGTTGGCGTTGCTGCCGGTGCCGGCGAAGGTGATGGTCTCGCTGTAGGTGCCCGTGTTGGTGGCCTGCAGGGTGACGGTGGGGGCGCTGTCCTCGGCCCCCGCGGCGAGGCTGCCGACATTGGCCAGGCCGCTGTTGACGAAGGCACCGGAGCCCGACACGGAAAGACTGCCGCTGAGCAGGTCGGCCAGGCCGGTGGCCGCGTTCAGCACGCCGAGATTGACGGTGGCGGCGGTGACGATGCTGCCGAGGTTCAGCACCCAGCTGGTGCTGCCGGTCTGTTGCAGGGTGCCGGCACCGCTGACTTTGGCGAAGGCGCCGACGGCGTAGCTGTCCACGATGCCGGTGACGGCGATGGTCTGGCCGGTGAGCTGGGTGATGCCCAGACCGTCGATGCCGGTGCCGTCCGATGCCAGGGCGAGCGTGGCGGTGCCGCTGATCACGCCGCTGGATGCGGTGGCGAGTGTCACCCCGAGCGCCGTGCTGGCGGCGCCGGCGGCGAGGCCGCTCACCGTGCCGGAGGTGGACAGGCCGGAGGTGGCGGTTGCGATCGTCGCGTCGAGATTCTCGCCATAGCCGTCGGTGGCGGCGAGGTTGCGCAGCGAGAGCGCCTGGCTGGCGAGGCTGCCGACATGGACGACGCCGAAATTGACGCTGCCGACATTGCTGGCGGTGGCGTAGCTGTAGAGTGTGCCGGTGGCGGCGATGGTCTGTGCGGTCAGCACGGTGGTGCCGAGATTGTCGATGCCGGCGCCGTCGGACAGCAGGTTGAGGGTGGCCGTGCCCGCGATCGCGCCCGCCGTGGCGGTGCCCAGGGCGAGGGTGATCGCTGTGCTGGAGGCCCCGGCGGCGAGGCTGGAGACGCTGCCCTGGCCGCTGAGCCCGCCGGTGACCGAGGCAACGCTGGCGTCGAGATTCTCGGAGTAGCCACCGGCTGCGGCCGCGTTGGTGAGGGTCACGCTCTGCGAGACGACATCGCCCACGTGATGGTTGGCGAAGCGGATCGGGGAGGCGGTCAGCAGGCTTGCGGTGGCGACATTGTAAACCGTGCCGGTGACGGCGATGGTCTGGCCGGACAGCTGCGTGATCCCCAGACCGTCGATGCTGCCGCCGTCGGAGGCCAGGGCGAGCGTGGCGCTGCCGCTGATCACCCCGGCTGTGGCGGTGGCGAGTGTCACCCCGAGCGCCGTGCTGGCGGCGCCGGCGGCGAGGCCGCTCACTGTGCCGGAGGCGGACAGGCCGGAGGTGGCGGTTGCGATCGTCGCATCGAGATTCTCGCCATAGCCGCCGGTGGCGGCGAGGTTGCGCAGCGAGAGCGCCTGGCTGGCGAGGCTGCCGACATGGACGACGCCGAAATTGACGCTACCGACATTGCTGGCGGTGGCGTAGCCGTAGAGTGTGCCGGTGGCGGCGATGGTCTGTGCGGTCAGCACGGTGGTGCCGAGATTGTCGATGCCGGTGCCGTCGGACAGCAGGTTGAGAGTGGCCGTGCCGGAGAACGCGCCCGCCGTGGCGGTGCCCAGGGCGAGAGTGATCGCTGTGCTGGAGGCCCCGGCGGCGAGGCCGGAGACGCTGCCCTGGCCGCTGAGGCCGCCGGTGACCGAGGCGACGCTGGCGTCGAGATTCTCGGAGTAGCCATCGGCTGCGGCTGCATTGGCCAGCGTCACGGTCTGCAGGACGACATCGCCCACGTGATGGTTGGCGAAGTGGATCGGGGAGGCGGTCCCCACGCTGGCGGTGGCGTAGTTGTAGACGCTGCCGGTGACGTTGAGGGTCTGCGTGCTGAGCGTGAGGGCGGCGTTGGCATCGGTGCCGGTGCCGTCGGTCTGCACAACGATCACGGCCTGGCCGGTCTCAGCCCCCGCGCTTGCGGTGAGCAAGCCGATGGCGATGGCGCTGCTGCTGGCACCTGCGGCCAGCAGCGAGATCGAGCCGACCGAGCCCACGGCGCCGGAGATGCCGGTGACGCTCACATCCAGCGCCTCCGAATAGCCGTCGGCTGCGGCCGTGTTGGTGATCGTGACGCTCTGGTAGACATAGTCGCCGGTGTGATGCTGGCCGATGTTCAGCGGGCTCTGGGGGACACCGGCGGCGCTGGCCTTGCGGTAGAACACGACGCTGCTGTTGCCGGCGCCGTCCTGCGTCACACCTTCGCGGATGCCGGTGAGCGCCGGATCCATATGGAACGTCTCGGTGCCGCTGCCCTGCAGCGTGACGGTGAGCGTGTTGCCGCTGGTGACGGCGGAGCTGGCGGGCACCCCCGCCAGGATCAGCCCGTCGCCCGCGGTGACGTTGGCGAGATCGAACACGGAGGCGCCCGGCACATCGATTTTGAGCCGCGCCCCGAGCCCGTTGAACACCACGGCACTGGACGGATCGGCCGACAGTTCGAGCGTGGCGCCGGCGTCGATCGTCACCGCCGCCCCGCCGGACAGCGTGCCGCCCAGCACGAGGTCTCCGCCATGGGCCTCGATCCGGCCGGCATCCGTGACGCCCACGGCCAGCGTGCCGTAGCCCAACACGGTGCCGGTGGCGGCGATGGCGAGGCTCGCTTCGGTGAACACGCCGCCGCCGAGCTGCAGCAGCCCGGCCTCGGTCATGGCGAGGCTGCCGGCCCAGGACCTGCCCGCCAGCAGCGACAACGTGCCGGTGGCGGCGATGGTCGCAAGCGTCGTCTCGATGGCCGCATAGCCGTTGGTGGGCGACGGCGCGTAGACCATCAGCGCGGAATTCGGCCCGCTCAGCGTGATCGATGCCGCATCGGTGCTGATCGTGCCGCCGAACTGCACATCGAGCGTGGTGCCGTCATCGACCTCCCAGGTCCCGCCGGTCAGTGTGCCGCCCGCGAGGTTGCTCAGCGTGCCGTTGGTGGTGATGAGGGCCTCGGTGCCGGAATTCGCCGTAGCGTCGATCAATCCGGTGTTGGTGAAGGTGCCGCCCGTCACGACCCTGAAGCCCGAGTCCAGCAGCAGCGAACCGGCGTTGAGGAAAACCTGCCCGGCCGTGCTGATCGTCCCGTCCGACAGCGAGATGACGCCGTTGTTGGTCAAGGTGCCGCTGTAGGTGGTGAATGCGCCGGCCCCGTGGACGGCGGAGATCAGGGCGTGCGTGCCGATGGTCAGGTTGGCGTTGCCGGTGACCGACGATCCGGTGCCGAGCAGGACCGTGACATTGTCGAGCGTCTCGGTGTCGATCGCGGAGAGGGCCGCTGACGTGGACTGGAGGTCGATGGTGCCCTGGGTCGAACCCGGCCCGGACAGGGTCAGCCCGTCCTTGTAATACAGCGACCCGCCGGTGGTGTTGGTCAGCGTGCCCACCACCTTCACCCCGTCCAGCGTGCCGCCGTTGACGGCGAGGGTGCCGCCGTCCTGCAGCAAGGTGCCGTTCTTGATGGTGCCGCTGAGGCTGAGATTGCCGAACGCGGTGCCTGGCCGCATGTCGATGGTGCCGCCGCCGAGATCCAGCGTGCCGGCCAGCTGGAGCAGCCCGCCGCTGGCCACCGTGATGCTGCCGATCTGGGCCAGGGTCAGGTTGTCGTTGAACAGCAGCGTGCCCTGGCTGGCGACGGTGATTGTTCCGGTGTTGGAGAAGCTGCTGACCGAGCCGGACACGCTCGTTGTGCCCCCGACCGCGATGGCCAGCAGGCCGGTGTTGGCGAAGGTGTAGCTCTGCTCGAAGAAGTAGCCGTGGGAGCTAACCGAGATCGTGCCGGCGTTGGTAAGGTTGGTGGCGCTGCCGTAGAGCGAGGTCAGCACCTGGATCTGGCCGCGGTTGATGACGGTGCCGCCGCCGATCACGTTGGTGGCGCCGGCGTGTGCGGTGGCGATCAGGGTGGCGTGGCTGCCCAGCGTCAGCCCGCCGGTGCCGTTGAGGGTGCCGGCGCCGGCGATGACGATATTGTCGAGGGTTTCGCTGTCCTGCACGTTGAGAACGGCCTGCGAGGCGATCGTCAGTGTTCCCGGCAGGCCGCCTGCCGTGGTCTCGACCACGAGGCCGTCTTTGACGTAGGCGGTGGTGGTGAGCGTGTCCGCGCCCAGCAGGGTCACGCCGTCCAGCGTGCCGCCGAGCGTCAGGGCGCCGCCATCGGCCTTGAGCGTGCCGTTCACGAGGTCGCCGTTGAGGACGAGGTTGCCAAACGGGTTGCCGGCGGCGATGTCCAGCGTGGCGCCGCCCAGGTTCAGGGTGCCGCCGAGCTGGATGAGCCCGCCGCTGGCAACGGTGAGGCTGCCGAGCTGGGCCAGGGTGGCGTTGCCGTTCATGTTCAGCGTGCCCTGGCTGGCGACGGTGATCATGCCGGTATTGGAAAAATTGCCGACGGCGCCGGAGATGGTCGTCGTGCCGCCGGCTGCGATGGCCAGCAGGCCGGTGTTGGCGAAGGTGTAGCTCTGTTCGAAGAAGTATCCACCAGGGCTGACCGAGATCGTGCCGGCATTGATGAAGGTGGCGGCACTGCCGTAGAGCTGCGTCAGAACCTGGATCTGGCCACGGTTGGTGGTGGTGCTGCCGTTGATCACGCCGGTGCCGGTGGGCCCGTTGACGAGCACACTTGCGTGGCTGCCCAGCGTCATCACACCGTAGCCACCCAGCGTGCCGCTGCCGGCGATGACCATGTTGTCGAGGGTTTCGGTGTCCAGCACGTTGAGGATGATCTGAGTGCCGACCGTCAGCGTTCCCGGCTGGGCGCCCGCCGCCGTGTCGACTACAAGGCCGTCTTTGACAGACAGGGTGGACGACAAGGTTTCCGAACCCAGCAAGGTCACGCCGTCCAGCGTGCCGGCCAGTGCCAGTGTGCCGCCATCGGCCTTGATGGTGCCGCCGATGATGTCGGCGCCGGTGCCCATCACCACATTGCAGAAGGCGGTGCCGGGGGCCACGTCCAGCGTGCCGCCGCCGAGATTCAGCGTACCGTTGAGATCGACCACGCCGCCGCTGGCCACCGCGATGCTGCCGAGCTGGGCCAGCGTGTAGCTGCCCTGCACGATGAGGGTGCCGCCGGCAGCCACCGTGATGCTGCCGGTGTTGGCAAGGGCCGTGGAGAACAGCTCCGCCGTGCCGCCCGCGCTGATCGACAGCACGCCGGCGTTGGTGAAGCTGCTGCCCTGGGCGACGAACATGCCGCTGGTGACAATGCTGCCGACATTCACCAGGCTGGACGCATTGTCATACAGCAAGCCTGTCGTCTGGATCAGACCGCGATTGACAACAGTGCTGCCGTTGATGATCCCGTAATAATTGATGGGCGCGCTGGCAGTCAACGTGGCATGGCTGCCCAGGGTCAGTGTGCCGGTGCCGTTTTCACTGATTGTGTTGTTGTTTCCGATTTCGGTGATGCTGAAATTGTCGAGCGTTTCGCTGTCCAGCACTGTCAGGGCCACATTGGAGCCCGCCAGAGACAGCGCGCCCGGCAGGCCGCCGGCGGCGGTCTCCACCACCAGGCCGTTCTTCACCGCCACCGACGAGGTCAAGCTCTGCGCGCCCAGCAGGGTCACGTTGTCCAGCGTGCCGATCAGCGTGACCCCATTGCCGTCCGGCTTGAGGGTGGCGTTGCGGATCGTGCCGGTGCTGGTCGGAACCAGGGCGCCCGCCGCGGTGCCGGGCAGCAGATCGAGCGTGCCGCCGCCGACATCAAGCGTGCTCCTGATGTTGATCACCGCGCCGGATGCGGCCTGGATCACGCCGAGACTGGCCAGAGTGACGGCGGTGTTGAGGTTCAGCGTGCCGCCGCTGGCGATGCTGATCGTGCCGGTGCTGGAGAACACGCTGGTCGACAGATCGAACGTGCCGCCGGTGCCGATGGAGATCAGGCCAGAGTTGATCAGGCTGGTGCCGTTGGCCAGGAAATCCCCGGTGCCGGTGACGGCGATGGTGCCGGCGTTGGCGAAACTGGCCACGCCGTCGGTGAAGCCGGTGCTCGCCGTGATCAGGCCCTGGCTGGTGAAACCGGTTCCGGTCAGCGCGCCGGACGCTAAAGCCGGGGTGGCCTGGCTGATGGTGGCGTGGCTGCCGAGCGTGAGTGTGGCCGTGCCGGAGGCGAGAACGCCGTTGCCGGAATAGACGATGCCGACATTGTCGAGGGTTTCCGCATCGAGCGCGCTCAGCACGCTGCTGCCGTTCAGCGTCAGGCTGCCCGGAAGCCCGCCGGTGACGCTCTGGAAGGTCAGCCCGTTGCGGATAGAGGCGACGTTGCTGTTGAGCGTGAGCGCGCCCATCACCGTCATGGCGCTCAGCGTGCCGTAGGAGGCGGTGAACACCCCGCTTTCCAGCTTCAACGTACCGTTGGCCAGCGTGCCGCCACTGCTGAGCAGCACGTTGCTGGTGCCGGAGCCGCTCTTGATGTCGAGCGTGCCGCCCGCGAGGTTTTCCGACACATTGATCGTCGTCTGTACGCCGATGGCGCTGCTGCCGGAGACGGTGGCGGTGATGGTGCCGCCGCTGTTCACCAGGCCGCCGGTGGCGTCGTATTTCAGGGTGCCATTGACCACACTGCCGCCGTTGAGGCGCAATGTGGCGAAGGACTGGCCGGTGCCGAGCTCGAGCGTGCCGCCGCCGAGGTTGAGGGTGCGGCCGCTCTCGACGATCAGCGTGCCGCCGCCGGTGATGGCGCCGAGTGCTGAGAGTGTGGCGCTGGCGTTGAGGTCGAACGTGCCGGCGGGGTCCAGCGCGATGGTGCCGGCGTTGGTGAAGGTGACACCCGAGCCAATCATCAGGCCGCCCAACGGCCCGACCATCACCTTGCCGGCGTTGCTGAAGCTTTGGCTGCCTGTCAACGACAGCGTGGTGTAGGCACCAATCGAAATCGTGCCTGTGGCGTCGTTGGTCAACGTTGTCGTGGAGGATCCGGAAAAGGACTCGCTGTTGCTGAGCCCAAGCATACCGGCGTTCTCGAAGGCGTTGACCGAGGCCAGCAACGTCCCGCCCGATAGAGCCATCACGCCTTTTGTGATTACGCGATCACCAGACAGACCAAAAAATTCAGCAAAACCAGAAGACTGTGTGACTGTGCTGTTGCTACCGAACGTCAGCGTTTCTGAACCGTAATTGACAAAAATATCGGAACTTCCAAGTAAAGCCGTTAGGTTGTCCAGCGTGGTCGATGTGTTGAAATAAACACCGCCTCCGGTCTGGGTGAAATCCAGCGTGCCAGGCTGCGTGCCGTCCAATGACAGCACCGAGAGCGCGTTGTCGATGGTGACATTGTTGGTCAGGGCCAGACTGCCCCGCACTGTCACGTTGCTGAGGGTGGCGATGTAGGACTGCAGCGCAAGCGAGCCGCCGCTTTCGATGATGGTGCCGTTTTGGAGCGTCGCATAATTTCCGATGAGCAAGTTCCCGATGCCGGTGATCGGGTTCAGCGTCAGTGTGCCGGAGCCGAGGTCGAACGTGCCGCCGTTCTTCCAAAGCGTGCCGCCGCCGGTGATCGCCGGCAGTTGCGACGGGGTGATGTTGCCACCGTTATATTCAAGCGTTCCGCCTGCAGCCACAGATAGGCTGCCGCTGCCGAACAGCCCATTCGTTCCGGGGAGCTCAAGAGTCCCGCCGGCACCGACGCTGATGGAGCCGGTATTGGTCAGGGTTGCTCCCTGCAGGTAGAACAACGCGTTGGTGATCGCGATCGAGCCCGTGTTCACCAAACTTGTAGCATCTTCCGTGAAGGTGCCTGCAGACACCACAATCGACCCGGCATTGGCAGCACTGCCGGAGTAGCCGTAGTTGAGGTAGGTGGTGCCGCCGGCTGCCGTCAGAGTGGCGTGCGACCCGAGCGATAAGGTGCCGCCGGAGGTTTCAGCAAGCTGGCCACCGCTGCCGAGCAGGATCGACATGTTGTCGAGCGTTTCGCCGTCTGTCACGAGAACCGGCGCACCTGCGGCGATGGCAAGCGAGGCCGGCAGGCCGCCTGCGGCCGTCTCCAGCGTGAGACCGCCGGAGAGATAGAGCAGTCCTGTTGTTGCAAGAGACCCTTGCACCGTCATTGCGGTCAGGGTCGCCGAGATGCCCACCGACAGCGACCCCGCGCCCTCGACCAGGGTGCCGTTGCTCATCACCCCATCCAGCCGCAACGCGCCGAAACTCAACGTCCCCAGGTTGAGCGTGCCGCCGGCGAGATTGAGCGTGCCGGTGATGTCCACCAGGCCCGCGCCAGAGATGCCGGCGAGTTCAGCCGTCGTCACCAGTCCGCCCAGCACCACCGTGCCGCCTGCGGACACCGCGATCGTGCCGCTGTTCAGCGGCATGGCACCGACCGACAAGGTGCCGCCCGCGCCGATGCTGATCGCGCCGGTGTTGTTGAGCGTATTGTACACCTGAAGGGTGCCGGAACCGATGGCGATCGAGCCAGCGTTCACCAGTGTCGCACCGGCAGCGTGCAGGCTGTGGCCGTTGGTTGCGATCAGGCCCGCGTTCACAAACACGCCGCCTTGGTTGAAGCTGTCGATATAACCAAGGCTGGCCACCTGCGAGAGCGTGGCGTGAGTGCCCAGCGTCAGCGTTCCAAGATTGTCGACCAGGTTGGCGCTCCTGCCGAGCAGGATGGTGACGTTGTCCAGCGTCTCGCTATCCGTCACATGCAGGGTGCTGCTGCTGCTCGACATGTCGATGGTTCCGGGCAGCCCGCCGGTGGCGGTCTCCACCACCAGTCCGCCGGTGACATAGGTCGGGCTGCCGACGATCAGGGTGCCCAGGACCGTGTCGTTGAGCAGCGTGGCGTTGGGGCCGAGCTGGAGTGTGCCACCGGTCTGGTTGATGGTGCCGTTCTCGATCGTGCCGTCGATCCGCAGATTGCCGAACGTTCCTGACCCCAGGTTGAGCGTGCCGCCGCCCAGGTTGAGCGTGCCGATGACATCGATGAGGCCGCCGCCGGTGAGGCCGGCGAGTGTGGCAAGCCCGACGAGGCCCGCGATCTGCGCCGTGCCGCCGGTGGCCACCGTGATCGTGCCGGTGTTGAGCAAGGTGCCGCCTGCGACCAGCGTGCCGCCGGCGGCGACGCTGATGACGCCGGTGTTGGTGAGGGTGTTGTTCGCCTCGAAGAAGCCCGAACCCACCGCGATCGAGCCTGCGTTCGCCAGCGTGGCCCCGGCGGCGATGATGGAATAGCCGTTGGTGACGATCAGGCCGGCGTTGTTGAACAGGCCGCTGCTGTTGTAGCTGTCGAGATAGCCGAAGCCTGATGTTTGGGTGAGGGTGCCGTGGGTGCCGAGGGTGAGGGGGGCTGCGATGTCGACGATGTCGCTGTAGCCGCCGAGCAGGATGGCGACGTTGTCGAGGGTTTCGGCATCCGAAACATACATCGTGCGGCTGCCGGCCGACAGATCGAGCGTGCCGATGCCGAGCCCGGAGGCGCCGGTCAGGGTCAGTCCGCCGCTGACACGCAGCGTGCCGGTGACCGAAAGCGCCCCCCACACCGCGGCCGCCGCCAGAGTGGCCTGGCTGCCGAGGGCAAGTGTGCCGGCGGCCTGTGAGATGGTGCCGTTCTGGATCGTGCCGTCCTCGCGAAAATTGGCGAAGACTCCGGCGCCGAGGCTGAGCGTGCCGCCTGCCAGGTTCAGCGTGCCGGTGAGGTCGAGCAGGCCGCTGCCGGAGATGCCGTTGAGGGCAGACTGGCCGATGGTGCCGCCGATGACGACGGTGCCGCTGTTGGACACGCCGGACAGGCCGGCCGTGCCGACGTTGCTGACCTGCAGGAGGGCTCCGGTACCCACCGTGATCGCGCCGGTGCCGGACAGGGTGCCGGTGGTGAGCGTGGTGTAGGCGGCAACGTTGATCGAGCCGGTGTTGACCAGGGACCCGGCGACGCTCACGCTTTCGTTGTTGGCAAGCGTGATAAGACCCCCGTTGTTCATCAGCGGGGTGTTCAGATTGACAGTGCCGCCGCTGAGATTGAACGTGCCGAGATTGACGATCGTGGGATCGGCGAACTGGATCGACCCGCTGCGCTGGGTGACGGTGGCGTGCGCCTCGAAGGTGAGGCTTTGCCCTGTCGCGCCGCTGCCCTCGATGAGGCTGGAGCCGCCCATCAGGATGGCGACGTTGTCGAGTGTTTCGCTGTCCAGTTCGTAGAGGATCGGCGAGCCGCTCAGCAGATCGATCGTGCCGAAGCCGGTGCCGCCCACGCCGGTAACGGTCAGCCCGTTCTTGAAGACGAGGGTGGTGCCGCCGCCGGGCGAAAGCCGGCCCTGCCAGGTGACATGGTCCAGCGTGTCGCTGTTGGCGAAGCTGGCGACACCGCCGGTGAGTGACACCGTCGCGTTCTGGATGTCACCGCCAACCAGCGCCAGCGTGCCCGCCTGGACGGCCAGCAGATGCTGGCTGCCGCCCAGCGTCAGCAGCGCGCTGACGGCCAACGTGGCATCGCCCGCGGCGATGGTCACGCTGTCGAGCAGATCGGCGTTGTCGAGGCTATTGTAGGTGACGGTGTAGAGACCGGGTGCTGCGATGACCGCGTCTGCCGTGCTGCCGTTGGGGGCGCTGCCCGGGTTCCAGTCCGACGCCACGTTCCAATTGGCCGAGGTGGTCGTCTTCCATTGGAATGTCGTCGTATCGATGGTTCCTTCAGCGTAAATGATTCATTGTTATCAAGCTTGCGTTAACGTCGCCAGCGCTAAGTCCGACACCTGTCGCTCACGTTTCGCGTGATCGCCAATTTGTCATCTCGGACAGGGTCGGGCCTGCCCGCGCGCCACCCCAGCGAAGGCAGATCGAGCCCGCGAGCGCGTGCGCTGGCGTAGCCAGCGTCGTCGTGGCGCATCACACCGGTTACGGAGTCGTTCCACAGGACCCGGGCGAGGCGTTTGGCGCAGGCCTCGGTGCCGTCGGCCACGATCACCATGCCGGCGTGCTGGGAATAGCCGATGCCGACGCCGTCGCCGTGGGGCAGCGACACCCAGGTGGCGACGGAGGCCCTGCCGTCGTGAAGTTCGACGATTGGCCTGCCCTTGACCAGCAGCACCGGCTCAAGGGTCATGTGTCCGTCCCCGACGCTCCGGTACAGCCTTACGCTCTGGCCAAACGCCGGACCAAGCTGCGCAATGTCGCATGTGGCTGGGGCCGGCTGCTCGCCAACCTGCGCGATCACGGGTTGCTGGACCCCACCGTGATGCCAGCCGATCGGCTCACACGCCCGTTGGCCGATCTTGTGTTGTTCGTGCTGCACGCGTGTCAATCGGCGTCGTAAAAGGACCCCCTATCGGCGTCCAAAAGGGACCCTTCTGGAGCGTGTATGCGGCTGACTGCCGTATTGTGTGGCGGGACGTTTCCGGCGTTGGCGTTAATCTCGACCGAAGCCGCGGGGAGGCTGGACGGCCTGGAGGTCGCTGAGGTCGAGGTCGCAGATTGTTCGCAGGGCCTCGGCCGTCGCCTTGTCCTGGAACGTCTCGGGCGTGGCTTCCAACCAGGCTCCATATTCGGCTTGCAGTGCCGCCAGTTCGGCGACCGCATCAAGCCAACGCCGGGCGCGACTGCGATGGTCGGCGGGGCGGCGAGATCGTGGAACGGAGCGAAGAGCGGCACGGGCGGCGCGGTAGCGGGCCTGGCGCTCGGCGGCAGTCATCGCGGTCTCGCCATTCGGCTTGCGCGGCATGATCAACTCCAATTCGTGACGTCACGATATCCAGGCCGATCAGACGCGGTTCTTGAACCGCCAGCTCTCATTGCCGGTCTCGACGATGTCGCAATGATGGGTCAGGCGATCGAGCAGGGCCGTGGTCATCTTGGTGTCGCCGAACACGCTGGGCCACTCGCCGAAGACCAGGTTGGTGGTCACGATCACCGAGGTCTGCTCATAGAGGCGGCTGATCAGGTGGAACACCGCCGGACAAGGCGCAACGCAACTTCACCGGCGGCGACAGCCGTATCATGCCGAGTCAGGGTGAGCGCTGGGCGGCCACGGTTCGCTCCAATTCCGTCACGCGTGTCACCAGTGCGATCACGAGGTCGCGCAGTTCGCTCGGGGAAAGCGTCGTCAAATCCGGGGGAGGAGGCATCCACGCATTGATTCAGAGCGCGCCGCGTCGTGGAAGCAATATCAACGTCATGCCCGGGGTTTTGACCCTCTCACCGGACAAGCTCCTAGCTCTTTGTTTTATCGAGCAATTTTATGGAACGGCGATTCCGCCTACAGCCATATTGCCCTAAAGCGCCGCGGCTTTTCGGGCGATGGCTTCTTCGGCGCTGGCGACGCCGCCGTGTTTGGCGGACCAGGCGACGGGGTTTTCGAGGAATTTGCGGACCTCGGTGAGGGCTTTTTCATCGAAGTAGGGACGGTCCTTGCAGGCTTCCAGCACGTCCCACCAGGTTGCCAGGTGGTGCAGTGTTACATCCATGGCTTTCAGCATTTCGAAGCTGCCGGGGAAGACGCCGTAGAAGAACACCACGAAGGTGTGGTTGCAGATGGCGCCGGCTTCGCGGAGTGCGCGGGCGAACTGGATCTTGGAGCCGCCGTCGGTGGTGAGGTCTTCCACCAGCAGGGTGCGCTTGCCTTCGGGAACATCGCCTTCGATCAGCGCGTTGCGGCCGAAGCCTTTGGGCTTTTTGCGGACATAGGCCATCGGGGCGGACATGCGGTCAGCGATCCACGCGGCAAACGGGATGCCGGCGGTCTCGCCCCCGGCCACGGCCTCGATGGTTTCGTAGCCGATATGGCGACCGATCTTCTCCACCGCCAGTTCGCAGATCTTGGCGCGGGCGCGGGGGAAGTAGATGATACGGCGGCAGTCGATATACACCGGCGACTTCCAGCCCGAGGTGAAGGTATAGGGCTCGTCGGGGCGGAAGTTGACGGCTTTGATCTCGAGCAGGATTCGCGCCGTGGTGAGGGCGGCGTCGCGGTCCCAGTCTGTGATCGGTCCGGCGGAAGAGGTCATGGGGCGAGGCTTTCGGTGTGCGGATTGCGGCAGATCATGGCTTGTATGATGGGGTGTCGTAGCCTTGGCGCGCCGCTGCGTCCATAACGGGGCGTTGGGTGCGGGCGTGGGTCGGGTGTTAGGAGCAGGGCGTGATCTGGGTTCTGGATGATCCGCGGGCGGGGATTGCCACACAGGCGATCGGCATCGCTGAGCGGCTGGGGGTGCCCTTTCGTCGTATTCCGCTGAAATGGAACTGGAAGGCGCATGTGGCGGGTCTGGCGCCCACCGGCTCGCTGATCGGGGTGGCGCCGGTAGAGGGGCGGGTGCCGCGCGATCCAGTCGGACTTGAGGTTCCGCCGGACGAGGCGCCGAAGCTGGTGATCTCCGCCGGGCGGCGTTCGGCGCCGGTGGCGCTATGGTTGCGGTCGCGGTACGGCTGCCGGCTGGTGCATTGCATGTCGCCGGGGCTGGGCGGGCTGTTTCGCAAGGATCTGTTCGATCTGCTGGTGATTCCGGCGCATGATCGGCCTTCTTCGGCACCGAATGTGGTGCCGGTCCTCGGTGCTGCGCATCGGGTGTCGCCGGTGTCGCTGGCGCAGGCGGAGCTGGCCTGGCGCGAGCGGCTGGCGCATCTGCCGCATCCGCGGATTGCCTTGCTGGTCGGAGGGCCGGTGCGGGGGGTTGGGATGGCTCCGGCGCTGGCGCATGATCTGGGCCGCACGGTGGCGCAGCTTGCGGTGGGCCTGCGCGGTTCGGTGCTGGCCACGACCAGCAGGCGGACTGGGCCGGAGGCGGCCGATGCCTTGGCGGCGGGGCTGGGCCCAGCCATGCATGTGCTGTATCGTTGGGGCGAGCCCGACGAAAACCCGTATATGGGCTTTCTGGCGACGGCGGATGCAGTGGTGGTGACGTCCGATTCCGTGTCGATGATCAGTGAGGCCTGTGCGACGGAGGCGGCGGTGTATGTGGCACTGCCCGAGCAGGCCGGCGGGCGGCATCGCGCGTTCATTCAGTCGCTGGTGCAGGCCGGCCAGGTGCGCCCGTTCGTGCACTCGCTGGCGCCGTGGCCCAGAATGCCGCTGGACGAAGCGGGCCGCATCGCCGAAGAAATCCGCCGAAGGTTCGTCAGCGTCTAGAAGTTTTTTTGCTTCTTGTTTTTCAAAAAAGAAGTTCTTTTATTGAAAAGAAAGAACCAAAGAAACTTTCGATCGTTTGGAGGAAGCTCATGTCAGCAGCGCGCGTGCATCGGATTGCGGTCATTCCTGGGGACGGCATCGGCAAGGAGACCACGCCCGAGGGGCTGCGCGTGTTGGATGCGGCGGCGTCGCGGTTCGGCTTCGCGCTGAAGCTCGCGGAATACGACTGGTCCTGCGAGCGCTACACCCAAACCGGCGCCATGATGCCGCCGGACGGCATGGACCGTCTGCGCGAAAGCGATAGCATCTTCCTCGGCGCCGTCGGCTGGCCGGGCGTGCCCGATCACGTGTCGCTGTGGGGCCTGCTGATCCCGATCCGCCGCGGATTTGACCAGTACGCCAATGTGCGGCCCTGCAAGCTGATGCCCGGCGCCCGCACGCCGCTGGCCAACCGCACCGAGGCCGACATCGATTTCTACGTGGTGCGCGAGAACACCGAGGGCGAATATTCCGCCGTCGGCGGGCGCATGTTCGAGGGCACCGAGCGCGAGTTCGCCAGCCAGCAGGCCATCTTCAGCCGCATCGGCTGCGACCGCATCATCAAATACGCCTTCGAACTGGCCATGACACGCCCGCGCCGCAAGCTGACCTCGGCCACCAAATCCAACGGCATCATCCACACCATGCCGTACTGGGACGAGCGCTTCGCCGAAATGGCGAAACACTATCCGGACGTGACCACCGACCAGTTCCATATCGACATCCTGACCGCGCATTTCGTCCAGCACCCCGACTGGTTCGACGTCGTGGTCGGCTCCAACCTGTTCGGCGACATCCTCAGCGATCTCGGCCCCGCCGTGGCCGGCTCGATCGGCATCGCGCCCTCCGCCAACATCAACCCCGAGCGCGTGCATCCCTCGATGTTCGAGCCCGTCCACGGCTCCGCGCCGGACATCGCCGGGCGCGGCATCTGCAACCCGATCGGCCAGATCTGGTCGGGTGCCATGATGCTGGAGCATCTCGGCGAGACCGCGGCCGCGGCCGCGATCGTGCAGGCCATCGAGACGCTGCTGCGCGAGGGCGGCCCGCGCACGCGCGACATGGGCGGTCAGGCCGGCACGCAGGAGGTGGGCCGCGCGATCGCCGATCTGGTGGCAGCCGGCTGAGCATTGCAGCGCAGCGCGGCTCTGCCTAGATTGCAGGCCTCACCGAAGGATCGCCCATGGGTCGCGATACGAGCGTCATAGCCCGCCGCTGCGAACGCGCCGTCGTTGTGGCGTATCGTGAGCTGCGGACGGTGGGTGCGGCGGATATGGAGGCGTTTCGCGCCTGCACGACTCTGTACCGCATCCACCATCCGGAAGCTTCGATCAATGAGGCCCGCCGGCTGGTGGCCGAGTGGATTGATCATCATATCGTGCGTGCGGACCAGGGTCCCACGGCGGGTTGCGACTGCGGCTGATCCTGCCTTTGCTGCTGGTGACGCTGCCGGCTTGGGCAGCGCCGTCACCGGTGGGACTGTGGTGGACCGAGGATCGCAGCGGCGTTATCGCAATAGAGCCTTGTGCGGCTGGATTGTGCGGACGGATCGTCGGGCAGCCGCACCCGCGCAACGCCGATGGCAGTGTTCCGGTGGATGCGCACGGCGTGACGCTGTGCGGGCTGACGATTCTGCGGGATGCGAAGCCGACGACGACAGAGGGGCATTATCGCGGGGTGATCACCAATCCTGAGGATCCCTCGAACTGGAACTGCGAGATCTGGGTGGACGCGGATGGGGCGCTGCGGTTGCGCGGCTACGTGCTGATCCCGTTGCTGGGGGAGACGCAGGTTTGGTCAGCGTTTCACGGGGCGGTGGCGGGGGATTGTTCGATTTCGTGAGGGAACAGGAAGCGGTTCTTTTTTGAAAAAAAGAACCAAAAAACTTTCTGTCGGCTGACGCACCTCTCCGGAGAGAGGTTTGCCAAACGAATGGAAAGTCTTTTGCTTCCTTGCTGCCTCACATCCCGGCCATGATCTCGATCGCCTTCACCATCGCGGAATGATCGAGGTCCGCGCCGCCGGCGGCTGTGACCACCGAGAACATCTGCTGGGCGATCGCGGTGTTCGGCAACGCCATGCCCATCTCCTTGGCGGAGGAGAGCGCCAGATTCAGGTCCTTCTGGTGCAGGCGGATGCGGAAGCCCGGTTTGAAGGTGCGATTGATCATCCGCTCGGCGTGGACTTCAAGGATGCGGGAGTTGGCGAAGCCGCCCATCAGCGCCTGGCGGACCTTGGCGGGGTCGGCACCGGCCTTCTTGGCAAAGGTCAGCGCTTCCGCCACCGCCTGGATGTTGAGGGCGACGATGATCTGATTGGCGACCTTGCAGACCTGGCCGGCGCCGGGAGCCTCACCGACATGGGTGATGTTCTTGCCCATCAGCTGGAACAGCGGCAGCGCACGCTCGAAATCGGTGGTGGCACCGCCGGCCATGATGGTCAGCGCCGCGTTCTTGGCGCCCACTTCGCCGCCGGAGACCGGCGCGTCGACATAGCCGCAGCCAAGGGCTGCGATGCGGGTGGCAAAGTCCTTGGTGGCGACCGGGCTGATCGAGCTCATGTCGATCACCAGCTTGCCGCGGCTGAGGCCTTCGGCCACGCCATGGGCGCCGAACAGCACGTGTTCGACATCGGGGGTGTCGGGCACCATCAGGATGATGATGTCGGAGTGCAGGGCGACGGCGGCGGCGTCGGGCTCGACGGTGGCGGCGGCGCGGACCTCGTCGGTCAGCGAGCGGCGGTCGGGCACGAACAGGGTGTGGCCGGCCGCCTTGAGGTGCAGCGCCATCGGGCGCCCCATGATGCCCAGGCCGATGAAACCGATGTTCATTCTACTTTTCCTCACACGCCGTAGGTTGCACGCCAGCCGAGACCGGCCACGGTGTCGCCCTTCGGGCGGTATTCGCAGCCGACGAAGCCGGTATAGCCAAGCGCATCCATCTGCGCGAACACATAGGGCCAGCCGATCTCGCCGGTGCCGGGCTCGTTTCTGAGCGGCACGTCGGCGATCTGCATGTGGGCGATCACCGGCATGAATTTTTCCATGCGTTTGGTGATGTCGCCCTCGGTGACCTGGCAGTGATAGACGTCGAACTGCAGGCCCAGCCGGTCGAAGCCGATGGCGTCGACGAGGGCGGCGCCCTGGGCCATGGTGTTGAGGTGAAAGCCCGGCATGTCGCGGTGGTTGATCGGCTCGATGACGATCTTGACCCCTTGGGCGTGGGCCTTGTCGGCGGCCCAGCCGAGGTTTGCGGCGTAGATTGCCGCGGCGGTGACGGGGTTCACGCCGGATGGAATACCGGCCATGGCGTGGACCAGCTTGCAGCCGAGCGTGCCGGCGTAGTCCAGCGCCTTCTCGACAGCGGCGCGGAATTCCGCCCGGCGGCCGGGTAGCGAGGCCAGGCCGCGTTCGCCGGCGGCCCAGTCGCCCGGGGGCAGGTTGAACAGGGCCTGGGTGAGGCCGTTGTCGTCGAGTCGGCTGCGGATCTCGCTGGCGGGGAAATCGTAGGGGAACAGGAATTCGACAGCGGTGAAGCCGTTCTGGGCCGCGAGCGCGAACCGGTCGAGGAACGGCACCTCGTTGAACATCATCGACAGGTTGGCTGCCAGACGCGGCATGTTATCGCTCCCTTGCACGTTGGCCGGACGCTACAGGGACACGACCTGCTTGGCCAGATGGACAAGTTCCCTGGCGAATGGTGTAGCTTGCACAAGCGCAGGAGAGTGCATGGAAGCCGAACGCCTCTTGATGACCTTGCTGCTCGGCGGCATCGCCATCGGCTGCACGCTGGTGCTGTATCCGTTCTTCTCGGCTATCCTGTGGGCAGGGATCCTGACCTACACCACCTGGCCGATGTATGAATGGGTCAGGCACCATTTCCGACTCGGCCGCATCACCTCGGCGGCGCTGATGGTGGGCGTTGTGGCGGTGGTGGTGGTGCTGCCACTGGCGCTGGCCGTGCCGGGCGGTGCGAGCGATATCGACCAGATCCGCAAGACGGTGCAGGAGGCGCTGCAGGCCGGGCTGCCCGGTGCGCCGGCGTGGCTTGACGGCGTACCTCTGGTGGGCCCTTCGGCGAGCACGCTGTGGAACAGCTGGGCGGCGGATCTGAGCTCGATGGTGAATTTCTTCCGGCCCTATTTCGGCATTGCCGGCGAGGTCGTGCTGCAGGCCGTGCTGGGTCTGGCCAACGGCGTGCTGCTGTTCCTATTGGCATTGTTCGTCGCGTTCTTCTTCTACGCCGGCGGTGAGAACCTGGCGGCGCATGCGGTGGCCATTCTGCGGCGCGTGGCCGGGGCGCAGGCGGATCGGCTGATCACGGTGACCGGGTCCACGATCCGTGGCGTGGTGTATGGCATTCTGGGCACCGCTGTGGTGCAGGGCATTCTGACCAGCCTCGGGCTGTGGATCACCGGCGTGCCGCGGCCGTTGCTGCTGGGGGTGATCGCGGGCGGGCTTTCGGTGCTGCCGGTCGGAGCGCCGGTGGTGTGGATTCCGGCGGGTCTGTGGCTGCTGAGTCAGGGGCAGATTGTGTGGGGCGTGGTGCTGCTGGTCTATGGTGTGGTGGCGGTGAGCGGGGCCGATTCTGTCATACGGCCGTTCTTCATCTCGCGTGGGGCCAGCCTGCCGTTCCTGTTGACCATGCTGGGCGTGCTCGGCGGCGCGCTGGCGTTCGGGCTGCTGGGGGTGTTCGTGGGGCCGGTGCTGCTGGGGGTTGGCTACACCCTGGTGGTGGAATACGCCCGCGGCGAAGAGGCGCGGCCGATCGTCTGAGTGCCGGCTGCTTGCGTTACCTGCGACGCAAGGCAACACTGTTTCCATGTTTGCCTTCACCCTCAGCCGAGTCCTACAGGCCATCCCGGTGTTGCTGGTGGTGGCCTTCATCTCCTTCGCCATGTTCGCCTTCGTGGGCGACCCGGTGACGATCATGCTCGGGCAGGACTACACCGAGGCGCAGCGGGCCGAGGTGGTTCGCCAGCTCGGGCTCGATCAGCCGTTCTTCGTGCAGTATGTGCATTTTGTGCTGCACGTGGTGCAGGGCAATTTCGGGATTTCCTATCGTCTGGCACGGCCGGTAGCCGAGCTGCTGGCGGAGCGGCTGCCGGCGACGACCGAGCTGGCGCTGACGGCGGCGGTGCTGTCGCTTGCGATCGGGATCCCGATGGGGGTTTATACCGGCATCAACCGCAACGCGGTGAGCGCGCGGGGGTTCATGGTGTTCTCGCTGCTCGGCGTGTCGCTGCCGACGTTCCTGATCGGCATCCTGCTCATTCTGGTGTTCGCGGTGCAGCTGAGCTGGCTGCCGAGCTTCGGGCGGGGCGATGTGGTGCATTTCAGCCATTGGAGCACCGGGTTCCTCACCGCGTCCGGCCGGCGGGCGCTGGTGCTGCCGGCGATCACCTTGGGGCTGTTTCAGATGACGCTGGTGATGCGGCTGGTGCGATCGGAGATGCTGGAAGTGCTGCGCAGCGACTACATCAAGTTCGCGCGCGCCCGGGGCCTGTCGGAGCGGGCGATCAATTTCGGGCATGCGCTGGGCAACACGCTGGTGCCGGTGATCACCATCGTGGGGCTGCAGATCGGCGGGCTGATCGGGTTTTCGATCGTCACCGAGACGGTGTTCCAGTGGCCGGGGATGGGGCTGCTGCTGGTGCAGTCGATTGGGGTTGCGGATATTCCGGTGATGTCGGCGTATCTGCTGCTGATCGCGGTGGTGTTCATCGTGATCAATCTGGTGGTGGATCTGCTGTATTTCGCGGTCGATCCGCGGCTGAGGGCGGGGCGATGAGTGCCATCGGGCGGTTCTTCGATTCGGACGTCGCCTTCAGCTTTTCGCGCGCGCCGGTGGCCATCGTCTCGGCGTTGGTGGTGCTGCTGGTGCTGGTGGGGGCAGTGTTCGCGGGCTGGCTGGCGCCGCACAACCCGTTCGATCTGGCCAGTCTGGACCTGATGAACGGGCTGAAACCGCCGGCGTGGAATGCCGACGGGGATCCGTCGTTTCTGCTCGGCACGGATGACCAGGGGCGCGATGTGCTGTCCGGCATCATGTACGGCACGCGGATTTCGCTGATCGTGGCGGTGTTGGCGATCTCGTTCTCGCTGGTGGTGGGCATCGGCATGGGGCTGGTCGCGGGTTATGCCGGGGGCGCCGTCGACTCGTTGCTGATGCGGGTGGTGGATGTGCAGCTGACGTTTCCGGCCATCCTCATCGCGCTGCTGGTGGATGGGGTGGTGCGGGCGGCGCTGCCCCATGACATGCAGGAGAATCTGGAGCTCTACGTCATCGTTTTCGCCATCGGCATCAGCCGCTGGCCGCAGTTTGCCCGCACCGTGCGCGGCTCGACCATGGTGGAGCGGGGGCGGGACTATGTGATGGCGGCCAAGGTGATCGGGCTGTCGTCGCCGCGGATCATGCTCACACATATTCTGCCCAACGTGCTGGGGCCGGTGCTGGTGATTGCCACGCTCAATCTGGGGCTGGCGATCCTGGATGAGGCGACGTTGAGCTTTCTGGGTGTGGGGCTGCCGCCGACCGAGCCTTCCTTGGGCACGCTGATCCGTATAGGCGACAATTTCCTGTTCTCCGGGGAGTGGTGGATCACGATCTTTCCCGGCATCACGCTCGCGGCGATGGTGCTGTCGATCAATCTGCTGGGCGATTGGCTGCGCGACGCGCTGAACCCAAGGCTGCGTTGATGGCGCTGCTGGACGTCGAATCTCTCGTGGTGGAGTTTCCGGGGCGGCGCGGGACGTTGCGGGCGCTTGATGAGATCAGCTTTTCCATTGCACAGGGCGAGGTGCTTGGCGTCGTCGGAGAGAGTGGGGCGGGGAAGTCGCTGACCGGGGCGGCCATTATCGGGCTGCTGGAGCCGCCAGGGCGGATCGCGTCCGGCCAGATCCTGTTGGAGGGGATGCGGATTGACCGGCTGTCGGCGGCGCAGATGCGGCCGATCCGCGGGCGGCGGATCGGGGCGATCTTTCAGGATCCGTTGACGACGCTTGATCCGCTGGTCTCGGTGGGGCGGCAGCTGGTGGAGACGATGCAGACCCATCTGAAGCTGACCGACCAGGAGGCACGGGCGCGTGCTGTGCGGTGGCTGGAGCAGGTGGGGATTCCCGGGGCGGCTGATCGTGTTTCCGCCTATCCGCATCAGTTCTCCGTTGGGATGCGGCAGCGCGTGGTGATCGCGCTGGCGTTGTGTGCCGAGCCGAAGCTGGTGATTGCCGATGAGCCGACCACGGCGCTCGATGTGTCGATCCAGGCGCAGATCATCGCATTGTTGCGTAAGCTCACCACCGACCATGGCACCTCGGTGATGCTGGTGACCCATGATATGGGTGTCATTGCCGAGACGGCGGATCGGGTGGCGGTGATGTACGCGGGACGGATCGCCGAGATCGGGCCGGTGCGCGATGTGGTGCTGCACCCGAGCCATCCGTACACCGAGGGGCTGATGGGGTCGATTCCGCAGCTGGAGCACCGGGTGGAACGTCTGCGCCAGATCGATGGGGCGATGCCGCGGCTGTCCGCCATTCCGCGGGGCTGCGCGTTCAATCCGCGCTGTGGGCGGGTGACGGAGCAATGCGGGCGGGTGCGGCCGGAGCTGGTGGCGCACGGCGCCTCGCGCGCGGCCTGCTGGAACCTGGTGCCATGAGCTTGGTGCTGGAGGCGATCGAGGTTTCGCGGCATTTCGATGTGTCGCGTCCGGTGCTGCAGCGGGTGCTGGCCGGCGAGGCGAAGCGGACGCTGCGGGCGGTGGACGGGGTGTCGTTCGCCATTCCGCGGGCGAGCACGCTGTCGCTGGTCGGCGAGAGCGGCTGCGGCAAATCCACCATCGCGCGGCTGGCGGTGGGGCTGTATGCGCCCTCCGGCGGTGAAATACGCTTCGAGGGGCATGCGCTGTCGGCGGCACGGGCGCAGCCGGCCCTGCGCCGCAAGATCAACATGATCTTTCAGGACCCGTACGCCTCGCTGAACCCGCGCTGGCGGGTGCGCGACATCGTGGCCGAGCCGATGCGGGCGTTTGGCATCCTGTCCGGGCGGCGGGCGATCGCTGATCGGGTAGGGGAGCTGCTGACACAGGTGGGGCTTGCAGCGGCAGACGGCGAAAAGTTTCCGCATGAGTTCAGCGGCGGGCAGCGGCAGCGGATTTCGATTGCGCGGGCGCTGTCGAGCGAGCCGGAGTTTCTGGTGTGCGACGAGCCGACCTCGGCGTTGGATGTTTCGGTGCAGGCGCAGATTCTGAACCTGATGCGCGATCTGCAGGTGCGGTTCGGGCTGACCTACCTGTTCATCAGCCATAATCTGGCGGTCGTGCGGCATATGTCGGACCGGCTGGGGGTCATGTATCTCGGGCGGATCGTGGAGCAGGGGCCGGGGGAGGAGATTTTCCGACGGCCGCAGCACCCGTACACGCGGCTGCTGCTGGAAGCGATTCCGGATGTGGCGATGGTGGGGCGGACGCGGGCGCCGGTCTCCGGCGAGGTGCCGAGCCCGATCGCGCCGCCGCCGGGGTGCACGTTCCATCCGCGCTGCCCGCTGGCGAATGACCGGTGCCGGGTGGAAAAGCCGGCGCAGACGCGGGTGGGTGAGGTGGAGGTGGCGTGTCACGCTGTGGCGGAGGGGCGGGCGGGGTGACGGCAGGTGAAGTGCTGCCGACGATTAAGAGTTCGGTAACCGCGACCCGCTAGCCCCCGCTCATTCCTCCAGAATGAGTGCGATATGCGGATCCGTTGGTTCTTCCTGCTGTGTATGAGCGCGATTTTCGCGGTGATGGCGATTGCCGCCGTCACCAACCTGTCGGCCGCCTGGCAGAGTTATGACAGCGCCCGGCGCACCCGGTTCGAGGTGAAGGTGGTGTCACAGCTGCTGGAGCTGCCGCTGAAGGTGGCCGCTGAACGGGTGATCGTCACCAACATCGTCACGGGCAGGCTGGCCTTTGGTGACACGGAAAGTCGTCAACTGGCGGATGCCAGGGGCTCAACGGAACAGGCGTTTGCCGCCGCCCTGGCAGCGATCGGCGCGGCCCGGCCCCGACAGGCCGAGGTGGTTCGCGAGGCTTTGGGCGGATTGCAGGGATGGCGCAGCGGGGTCGATGCGCTGCTGCACGCAGCACCCGCCGATCGGGATATGGGCCGCTTCGGTGCGCTGGCGTCCGATCTGTTCAGGATTCTCGCGCAGGTCGAATCGCTGCCGGACGCTGGCGACACGGATGCGCTGCGCAGCAACGCCACCGCGGGCAATGCCCTGGCCCTGGCACGCCTGGGATGGACCTTGCGCGTCAGCGCGGCCCCGATGGCCACGACCCTGCTGACGGCCATCGGGTCGGCCAGGCCTCTCACCCAGGCCGATCTTGAGACCATCGCGTCCGTCGACGGCGCCCTGCGCACGGATTGGGAGGCGATCGACGGCTACACCTATCGGATCGGCCTGCCGAGCCTGACGGAGGCGGTCGGCGCCGCCCGGCAAAGGTTTGACGGCTTCGCGCCGCTCTACCGGGCGTAGGTTGCCGCGGGGCGGACCGGTGTCTCCTACACGCTCTCCAACAAGGACTTCGGCGTGAAGTTCCTGCAATCGATCGGGTCGGCGACCATGGTGCGGGATGCGGCGCTGTCGGTGGCCGAGACTGTGTCGGAAGACGAACTCGTGTCGGCCCGAATCCGCGCGATCGTCGCGGGGGTGACGATGATTTTGGCCGTCGTCATCGCCGCCGGCGCGGTGGTGCTGCTGACCAGGCGGGTCGTCTCGCCGATGGTGGCGCTGACCGGCGTGCTCGGCCGGCTTGCGGTGGGCGAGGACGGCGTCGAGGTTCCGGCCCGCGCCCGCAAGGACGAGGTCGGCACCATGGCGGAGGCGATCGAGACGCTGCGGTGCAATCTCATCGCCGCCGCCGAGGCCGCCGCGGCGCGCGAGGCCGATCAGGCGAGCCGCCAGAGCCGGGCCGCGGCGCTGCACGATCTGTTGCGCGATTTCGAGCGCAGCACCGGCGGCGTGATCGTGGAACTGGCCCAGGCTTCCGGCGCGCTGGACGACACGGCACGGTCGCTGGCGCAGGTCTCCGGCTCCACGGACCAGCAGACCCGTGAGGCATCCGGCGCCGCCGCCGAGGCCAGCCATGGCGTGACCACCGTGAGCGCCGCCGCCGAGCAGCTGGCGAGCTCCATCGCGGCGATCTCCGGACAGATCGAGCAGTCGACATCGATCACCCGGCTCGCGGTGGCCGAGGCTGGCCGCGCCAGCACCGCGGTGGGGCGGCTGTCGCAGGATGCGAGCCGGATCGGCGACATCGTCAATCTCATCCACCAGATCGCCGGGCAGACCAATCTGCTGGCGCTGAACGCCACGATCGAGGCCGCCCGCGCCGGCGATGCCGGCAAGGGCTTCGCGGTCGTCGCGTCCGAGGTCAAGAGCTTGGCCGCGCAGACGTCGCGCGCGACGGGGGATATCGGCGGCCAGATCGAAGCGATCCAGGCGGCCACCCAGGAGACCGCGCATTCGATCTCGACGATCGTCGAGACCATCAATCGCATCAGCGAGATCGTCACATCCTTGTCGGTGGCGATGGAGGAGCAGGGCAGTGCCACGGCCGAAATCGCCAGGGCCATGATTCTGGCGGCCCAGAACACGGAATCGCTGCGGGAATCGATGGTCCATGTCAGCGAGTCCGCCGGTGCGACGGATGCGATGTCCGGTAACGTCCTGCACGCGTCATCCACCGTCGCACGTCATGCCGAGCAGCTCGGCCGGGAGATCGACAATCTGGTGGTCGCCGTTCGCGCCGCATAAGCCGGCAACACCATTGCCGCCACCGCCTGTCGTGCATATTGTGTATCAAATGATAAAAGTCTTTTGCTTCTTTTTTTCAGAAAAGAAGACCTTGCTTGCTTCAAGAGAACCCGCCTGATGGACCTCTACCACGTCTTCTGCGATCTCCGCCCCGGCGTGCAGGACCTGGCGTTCGTCGAAGCGCTCAACCGCTGGATGGGCCATCTGCGTGATGACGGGCTGATCGAGGCCTGGCGCGTCACCCGCGCCAAACTCGGCTTCGGTGTGCCTGGCCGCGGCGACTGGCATCTGATGATCGAGGTCCGCGACCTCACCCAGCTCGACGCCGCCTTCCGCCGCGCCGCCGCGCGGGAGGGCTCGGCCGAGATTCTGCATGGCTGCGTCAACCAGCTGGTCACCAACGCCAGTTTTGCACTTTATCGTGACGTCCCCGACGCTTTCCGTGTGCAAGGCCAAGAGAAATTCTGATACCACGCGCGGCCCATCAGAGCGGCGCGTCATGGCCCCCATCATCGGCATTGATTTCGGCACCACCAACTCGGTGCTGTCCGTTCTTGAACCTGACGGCTCCACCCGCACCGCCAGCTTCACGGACGAACAGCTCGACGTGTTCCGTTCCGTGCTGTGCTTCTGGACGGAGGAGGAGCATCACCGCACCCAGCTGCGCTCGGCGGCGGGACCAAAGGCGATCACCGCCTATCTCGACGATCCGCTGGACAGCCGGCTGATCATGTCGATGAAATCCTATCTCGCCCAGCGCAGCTTCACCCACACCACCCTGTATAACCGCAGCGTGACGCTGGAACAGCTGATCGGGATCTTCCTGCGGGCGTTCCTGGCCGAATCGGGTATCAAAACCGAGGGCGCACATGTCGTCGCCGGGCGTCCGGTGAAGTTCGTGGGCGAGACGGCCGATGACGCGCTGGGGGAGGAGCGGCTGCGGGCGGCGTTCGCGGCGGCGGGGGTGGCCAGCATCGACACCGCCTTCGAACCCGAGGCGGCGGGCTATCGCTTCGCGCGGGACCTGACGGCGCCGGCCACTGTCCTGATCGGCGATTTCGGCGGCGGCACCAGCGATTTCTCGATCGTGCGGTTCGAGTCGGGGCATGTCACGCCGCTCGCCACCACCGGCATCGGCATCGCCGGCGACGTGTTCGACTTTCGCATCATCGACAACGCGATCTCGCCCCGGCTCGGCAAGGGTGACACGTACCGGATCACCAAGACCGACCTGCCGGTGCCGCCGGAGTATTTTTCGTCGTTTGCCCGCTGGCATCGGCTGTCGCTGATGAAGGCGCCGAAGACGTTGCGTGCGATTGCCGAGGTGGCGAAGGCCTCGAAGCATCCCGAGCGGCTGATGGGGCTGATTTCGCTGATCGAGGACGAGATGGGCTACCAGCTCTACCAGGTCGTGTCCGCCGCCAAGGCGGCGCTGTCGCGCGCGGAGGAGGTGACGCTGCGGTTTCATCACAAGACGATCCGGATCGACGAGGTGATCACCCGCGCCGCCTTCGAGCGCTGGATTGCCGAGGATCTCGCCCGAATGGATGACACGGTGGGGCGGGCGCTGGCGGAAGCGCGGCTTGATGCGGGCGCCATCGATCATGTGTTTCTCACCGGCGGCACGTCGTTCGTGCCGGCAGTGCGCCGGCTGTTCGAGGATCGCTTCGGGGCCGATCGGGTGTCGGCCGGTGGCGAGTTCGTCTCCGTGGCCGAGGGGCTGGCATTGATCGGGCGTGACCGGCTGGCCCAGCCGGCAAAGTCCGGCTAGTTTCAGATCCACTCCGGTTGCGGGGTGGACAATCGAGAGTGTGCAGTTGATGGCTGATTTTTCCCGCCTTCCCACCCGCATGCCGCCGCAGCCGCAGGACAGCGACGTCGCGGGGCTTGCCTGCCGAATCGAGAGTGGCGCCACGCCTTGTCTGGCGGTCGATCTGGAACCTGGCCAGACCGTGATCGGCACGGCGGCGGCGCTGCTATGGCGTGAGCCGAGCGTGACCGTCGGGCGTGGCGAGGCTGACAGCATCACCCTGCGCGGCCCCGGCCGGGCCGCCTTCGCCCGGTTTGCCGGCGGCACGCTGTTTCCGGTGCCGCTGGCGCCGGACGCCGTTGTGCAGATCGCCGGCGACCATATGCTGCTGGCCTTCGGTTCCACGGTTGTGGCCGAGCGGGTCAAGGGGCTGGGCGATCGGCTGACCGGCGGCGATGGGTTCCGTGTTGACCGTGTGACCGCCGGGGCGCAGGGCGGCGTGGTGTGGGTGCAGGGCACCGGCGACGTGTTCGAGCGCAGCCTGATCGAGGGCGAAATGATGGACCTGCGGGCGAGCGGCTTCCTGTGCAAGGACCCGGGCGTGCAGATCGAGAACGTGTTCCCGCTGCAGGGTGCCCGCAGCGACCTCGATCTGGCGCTGCTGCGCTGCACCGGGCCGGGCCGCATCGCGCTGCAGATCGCACCGGTTGCGGCGGTGACGCCGCCGCCCCCGCCCACCGCCAAGCGCGGCCTGCTCGGCCGGCTGTAGGGAGCTTTCCATGTCGGTTACCACCGCGTCCGCCTGGGCGGCACCGCCGAGCGTTTCCATTCCGGTGAACGAGTTGTTCACCATTGCAACCGAATATGTCGAGGCTGGACGGCTCGATGCGGCGGAGCGGTTGCTCGGCCATATCCTGGCGAGCATGCCGCGACAGACCGACGCGCTGCATCTCAAGGGTCTGATCGCGTTTCGGCGGCATAACCTGCCCGAGGCGGTGGCGCTGATGGAGCTGGCGCTGCAGTCGGGGCCGGCCAAGGGGGCGCATCTGCGCAATCTTGGCGAGGTGTACCGTCTGCTGGGGCGGCTTGACGAGGCGGTGGTGGCGTGTCGGCGGGGCGCTGCGATGGACCCGGCCGATCCGTTGGGGCCGTTCAACCTGGCCATGGTGGAATATGACCGGCTGGAGATCGATGCCTGCATCGCCTCGGCCACGCGGTCCATCCAGCTGCGGCCGAATCTGCCGCAGGCGCATATGAAGCTGGGTCAGGCGTTGCTGGTGGCCGGCCGGTTCCGCGAGGGCTGGGAGCATTACGAGTGGCGCTACCAGATCCCTGGCGCGCCGCCGTTGATGCCAAAGACCGACCGTCCGCAATGGGATGGGCGGCCGTTGCCGAACGAGCGGCTGCTGCTGATCGGCGATCAGGGCTATGGCGATGTGATCATGTTCGGCCGGTTCATCAAATGGGCGATGCAACGCTGCCCGATCGTGACGGTTGCGTGCAGCCCGGAGATGACGGGGCTGGTGTCGCAGCTGGCACCGGGGGCGGATCTGGCGACGCGGTGGGAGGAGTGTGCGGCGTATACCGCGTTCTGTCCGCTGTCAGGGCTGCCGCGGCTGGCGGGCACCACGCTTGAGACGATTCCGAACTGGTTGCCGTACATTGCAGCTGATCCTGCGAAGGTGGCGCATTGGCAGGCCCGGCTCGATGCGGCGTTGCCGCCGGGGCTGCGGCGGATTGCTTTGAGCTGGGCGGGGCGGCCGACTCACAACAACGACCGCAACCGCACGCTGCATCTCTCGCAGCTGGCGCCGCTCGGGGCGGTGCCGGGGGTGGCGTATGTTTCGTTGCAGAAGGGCCCGGCGGCGGCTCAGATGGCGGAATGGCAGGGGCCAGCGCCGTTGCTCAATCTGGATGCGGAGATCCAGTCGTTCGAAGACAGTGCGGCCATTCTGCAGATCTGTGAGAAGCTGGTGTCGGTCGACACGTCGATGGTGCATCTGGCCGGTGCCATGGGGCGGCCGGCCTGGGTGATGATGCCATATGCGCCGGACTGGCGCTGGCTGCTCGGGCGCGAAGATTCACCTTGGTATCCGGACCTGCGGCTGCTGCGCCAGCCTGCCCCGAAGGACTGGACTTCGGTCATCCAACGGGTCGCCATAGAACTGTAAACGTTCCAGCGAATGAAAGTTTTTTGCTTCTTTTTTTCAAGAAAGAAGTTCTTTCTTTGAAAAGAAAGAACCAAAGAAGCTTTCATTCATCAAGACGACTTGGTTGGGACCGCGGTTTCTGGGACGGTGTCTGGGCCGGGCCAGATGAAGGTGTGGTCTTCATACGGCACTTTCATCATGGTGTGATCGATGAACAGCGATCGGTAGCCTTTCGAGACGTGCGGGTCGAGCAGGCCGAGGGCAAGGATCGCCGCCTGGGCCACGATCAGCACGGTGGCTGCTGCCAGCCGCCAATACGCACGCAGAACAGAATGCATCAGCATTTCCTCAATACAGCGCGTTGGACGAGATATACCAGCCCACCACCACCAGCCCCTGCACCAGCCCCAGCCCGCCGGCGAGCACGGCGCGCCAGCGCAGGCTGCTGATCGGCGCCAGCGCCGTGCAGCAGGCGAACAGGAAGAACGGGCTGGTGGCGACGAAGCGCGGCAGCGAATGCAGCGCCGTCGAAAGCGGCAGAACGATGGTGCCGGCCAGCAGCCAGGCCTCGGCGAAGCGTCGCCGCCTGGCCAGCACGCCTGCCACGCCGAGGCCGAGCAATGCCCAGGCGCAGTCATAGGTTTTGCTGGGGTAGCCGTTGGGATTCAGCATGTTGCCCCAGTCCCAGGCGGAGATGCCGTCGATGAGCCAGTACAGCGGCCCGCGCCACTCGCGCCCCCACAGCAGCTGCACATGGTTGAAGGCCAGCGCGTCGCCGATCACCGCGTACTGGTAAAGCATGAACAGTGAGAGGCCGAGCGGCGCGACACCGAGCGGAAGCAGCACCCGTCCCAGGGTCTGCAGCCGGTCCGGCGCGTGGCGCTCGCGCCAGAGCGTGGCGGCGCAGGCGGCCAGGATCACCGGGATCAGCAAAACGCCGGTCGGGCGGGTGGCGCAGAGCAGGGCAGTCAGGCCGGCCGCCAGCAGCAGTCGTTCGCGCTGCAGAGCGAGCAGGGCGCCGATGGTCAGCAGGGCGAACAGGCTCTCGGTATAAGGGACTGAAAATGTGAATCCGAACGGGAACAGCACGGCGAACAGAACCCACAGCATCGGGTCCAGCGTCGGGCGGGTGCGCCGGACATAGACGACGCCGGCCAACACGAAGCCGATGAACAGGAGGTTGGCCACCAGCATGCCGGCCAGTTCAGGGGCAAGCCGGGTCAGAGCGGTGGCACCGCGGATCAGCAGAGGATACAGCGGAAAGAACGCCCAGTTCGGCACCGGGCCCAGCGTGTCCCACTGGCTGTCGGACTGATAGCCCTCGACGGCAAGGCGGATATACCAGCCGCAGTCATACTGGCAGATCGCATCGGTCAGCCCGCCGAACGGCACGGCGATCCAGGCGTACACCACCACCCGCGCCAACACGAGCGCCGAGGTGACCAAGGCGAGGGTTCGCATGCGCAGCATGGCCGGGATCCCTAACGACTGCCGCCGCTGATGGCAATCAAAGAGGGCGTTTCAGAGGCTGCGGCGTGACGATTCTGTGAAGCGATCCAGGCGGAAGGGGGAGGGGTCCACCACCGGCGTGTCGCCGGTGACGAGGTCGGCCATCAGCCGTCCGGCGCCCGGGCCGAGGCCGAAACCATGGCCGGAGAAGCCGGCAGCGATGTGCAGGCCGGCCAGGTCAGAGACAGGGGAGATCACCGGCACCGTGTCCGGCGTCACGTCCATCAAGCCGCCCCAGCTCTGCAGGGTCCGCATCGCGGCGAATCCGGGGAAGTTGCGGATCAGGGATGACGCGCCTTCCGCCAGAACGGTCTGGGAGGGCTTCGGGTCCAGCACCCGCACATGTTCGAACGGCGTGACCTCGTCGGGCCGCCAGGCGCGCGGCGTGCGCCATTCCTCAATGAATTTCGGCCCCAGCCGCAGCCGCAGCTCGCGCCAGCCGCTGAGAAAGGAGGGCCAGAAGGTGCGGAGTTGGCGGAAGCTGTCGGGCGTGATGTCACTGATCGAGCCGTTGCGGCGGGCGACGTTGTAGCCGCCGTCAAGCCGCTTGCGGAACGCGAACAGGCTGCCGCCGGCGCTGCCTTCGGGCAGGCCTGACAATGGCTGGGTGCGCTGGACGGAGCCGAGAATGTTCAGGCTCGGCAGATCGATGCCGGCATTGCCGGCGAACAGCCGCGACCACGCGCCGCCGGCCAGCACCACCTGGTAGCAGGCGATGGCGCCGCGCTCGGTGACCACGCCGCTGATCCGCCCGGCCTGGCGTTCCACACTGCGGACGGCGCAGGATTCCAGCACGGTGGCACCCGCACGGGCGGCGGCGTCGGCCACGGCCCTGGTGGCCTGGCCCGGCTCTGCGCGGCCGTCGCCCGGAGTGTGGATGGCGGCGGTGAAATGCCCTGCGATGCCCGGAAGCACCGAAGGGATCTGATTGCGCGTCAGCACATGGGTCTCGATCTGGTGCAGCCGCGCCAGGTCCAGCCAGCGCTGCTGCGCGTCGAGTTCAGCCTGGGTCTCGCAGAGATAGGAGATGCCGCAACGGCGCCAGCCGGTGTCGGTGCCGGTGATCGTGTTCATCTCCGACCAGAGCTTCAGGCTGGCCAGGCCCAGCGGCAGCTCGGCGGGATCGCGCCCCATCAGCCGTGTCCAGCCCCAGTTGCGGCTGGACTGCTCGCCGCCGATCCGCCCCTTTTCGCAGAGCACCACCGGCACGCCCTTCTGGGCGAGATGCAGGGCCGTGCTGGCCCCGATGATGCCGCCGCCGATGACGACGACGGAGACTCGTGCGGGAAGCGCCTGCTGCTGGTCCATGGCTGCAGTCTGCGGCAACGCAGCATGGTTTGTCACTTTCCCCGGGGCGTCGGTCGTTGCATGATACCGCTAACGTTACCGAAACCGGAGGATTCAGCCCATGTTCCGCGCCCCCGCCCTGGCGGCTGTCTTGCTTGCTGCCGGCCTCACCGCAGCTGGAATTTCGCAGGCCCGGGCCGGCGAGATCCGCATCGCCTGCTATTCCGACGGCAACGAGTGCGAATCGACTGCCATCCTCGCCACGCGCTTCATGAAGGACAATCCCGACATCAAGGTCACCATGAACCAGATGTCGTTCAAGGCGATCCAGGAGAGCCTGCCGGTGCAGCTCGCCGCAGGCCAGGGCCCCGATATCGTCCGCACCACCGATTTTGGGCCGATCGCCCGCTATATGCTCGACCTCACGCCCTACTTGAAGGACGCGCCGTACTGGGAGTCCAGCTACGGCCCGGTGCTGGACTGGATGCGCACCGGCCCCACCGATCATGGCATCTACGGCCTGATGACCCAGCTCACCATCTCGGCCCCCATCGTCAACAAGACGCTGTTCGACCAGGCCGGCGTCGCCATCCCCAAGGCGGGCGCCACCTGGGACGACTGGGCGGCGGCGGTGAAGAAGGTGCAGGTCGCCACCAAGATTCCCTTCGGCATGGTGTGGGACCGCAGCGGCGCCCGCTTTGCCGGCCCCGCGCTGTCGATGGGGGCGAAGTTCTTCACGCCGGACGGCACCCCCGCCGTGGTCGATGACGGATTCAAGGCGATCGCCAGCCGGCTGATGACCTGGAGCAAGGACGGGACGTTCGACCGCGACCTCTGGGTCGCCGCCGGCGGCGGCTACCGCGACGGGTTCCCCGATTTCCAGAACGGCAGGGCGGCGATGTACCTCTCGGGCAGCTGGCAGCTGGCCCGGCTGGACAAGCAGATCGGCGATGCGTTCGACTGGGTGATCGGCTCCGCGCCGTGCGGCCCCGGCGGTTGCACCGGCATGCCGGGCGGCGCCGGCTTCGTGGCGCTGAAGGACAGCAAGAACCCCGCTGATGTCGCGAAATTCCTCGATTTCCTCGCCCAGAAGCCGGTCTATGCCGAATGGATGGTGATGACCTCGAACGTGCCGGCCAATGTGCAGCTCCAGAAGGAGAGCCTGCCGTTCAAGCTGTCGCCGGCCGGCACCGCGGCCATGAAGGCGTTCGTCGCCAACGCGGCCCTGCTGTCGCCGCTGTCCTACAGGCTGCAGGGCGCGCCGATCAGCCGGCCGATCTTCGGCGCGATGACCGACCGTGTCAGCCAGGCGATGAGCGGGCAGATGTCGCTCGATGACGCCTATGCCCGCATCACCTCCGATGTGGCCGATGCGGTGGCGGCGTTCAAGAAATGAACCCGCTGGCTGCATTCTTCGCAGCCCTGATGGACCTGCCGGAGCGGCCGATGCGCTGGGCGCAGCAACGGCTCTCCGGCGGCAGGCTGGGGTGGGTGTTTGTCGGACCCAACCTCGCCATCTTCGCCATATTCACCTTCCTGCCGATCGCCATTGACTTTCACTACGCGCTGACCGGCGGCACCCAGCTGCTGCCGGCGGACCGGCCCTTTGTCGGCACCGGGAATTTTTCCTCGCTGCTGGCCTGCACCGACTATCTCGACGCGAATTCCTGCACGCGCGACCTGTTCTGGCACGGCATCTGGAACACGCTGCGCTTCGTGCTGTTCCAGGTCGGGCTGATGCTGGTGTTCAGCCTGCTGACCGCCGTCGTCCTGAACGGCAAGATCATCGGCCGCGGCTTCTTCCGTGCGGTATTCTTCTATCCGGTGCTGCTGTCCCCGGTGGTGGTGGCGCTGATCTGGAAATGGATCCTGCAGCGCGAGGGCATTCTCAATGCCTGGCTGACGGCCGCCGGCCAGCCCACGACGAACTGGCTGCTGGACGGCAGCTGGGCGTTCTTCTGGAGCGTGTTTGTCTCGATCTGGGCGCATATGGGATTTTACACGCTCATCCTGCTGGCGGGACTGCAGGCGATCCCGGCCGAGATCAACGAGGCCTCGGCCATGGACGCCACACCCCCCTGGCGGCATTTCCGGCGCATCACCCTGCCGCTGCTGATGCCCTCGGTGCTGGTCGTGCTGGTGCTCGGCCTGATCCGCGCGGTGCAGATGTTCGACGAGGTCTATGTGCTGACCGGCGGTGGCCCCGGCACGGCCACCACCTTCATTGTGCAATACATCTACAAGACCGGCTTTGCCGACCAGGTGCGCCAGTATGGCCTCGCCGCCGCGGCCTCGCTGCTGCTGGCCGGCGTGCTGCTGGTGCTGACGCTGGTACAGCTCAAGGGGATGAAACGTGGGTAGGTTCCTCACCGCCACACGTGGCCTCGGCCGCTGGGACTGGACCGACTGGGCGGCGCATCTTTACCTGATCCTGGGCATGCTGGTGATGTTCGGGCCGGTGGCCTGGCTCGGCCTGTCCTCGCTGAAAAGCGAGAGCGGGCTGCAGGCGTTTCCGCCGACCTTGCTGCCGTATGAGCAGTCGAGCGTGGTGGTGCCGGGGCGCGGCACGCTGAAGCTGTTCCGCGTGGTCTCGGGCGAACACGCCGGGCAGGAGCTGGGCGAGCTGCGCCGCATGGGCCTGCAGTCGCAGCTGGTGGACCCGAAGGCGCCTGACACGATCATCCGCCTCAAGCTGGAGGAGCGCGAGCCGGTGACGCGGCTGCGTGCGGCGTGGGAGAACTACAGCGAGCTGTTCGGCAAATTCAATTTCTTCGGGTATTTCTGGAACAGCGTGTTCATCACCGCGGTCGCCACCATCCTGACCTTGCTGGTGAACTCGATGTCCGCCTTCGCGCTCAGCAAATACCGCTTCTCCGGGCGCGATGCGGTGTTCCTGCTGATGCTGGCGACGTTGATGATCCCGCCCACCATCGTGCTGGTGCCGAACTATCTCATTGCCGCAACATTGGGGCTGACCAACTCGCCCTGGGGCGTGATCTGGCCGGCCGTGGCCACCCCCACCGGCGTTTTTCTCCTCCGGCAATACATGCTGACCCTGCCGGACGAGCTCATCGAGGCGGCGCGCATGGACAACGCCTCGGAATGGCGGATCTACTGGCGCATCATCCTGCCGCTCTCGGCGCCCGCATTGGCCGTGCTCGCGATCTTTTCGGTAATGTGGCGCTGGAACGAGTTCCTCTGGCCCATGGTGGTGCTGAGCCGCAGCGAGAGCTTCACCCTTCCCCTGGCGCTCAACGCCTTCCAGGGCGAGCTCGCAACGCAATGGAACTTCCTGCTCGCCATGACAGTGGTGACCCTGGTGCCGATCACCCTGATCTTTGCCGTGCTGCAGAAACACATCACCCAGGGCATCGCCTCGGCCGGAGTGAAATAGATGGGCAGCCTGTCGCTGCGTGACGTCGTCAAGAGCTTTGGCGATGTGAAGGTGATCCACGAGGTCAACTTCGATATCCCCGATGGCAGTTTCACCGTGTTCGTGGGCCCCTCCGGCTGCGGCAAATCGACGTTGCTGCGGATGATCTGCGGGCTGGAGGGTGTCACCTCCGGCGACATCGCGATCGATGGCACAAGGGTGAACGATGTCGCGGCGGCGCGGCGGGGCCTGGCCATGGTGTTCCAGTCCTACGCGCTCTACCCGCACATGACCGTGTATGAGAACATGGCGTTCGGGCTGGAGAACATCGCCACCCCCAAGGCCGAGATCGCGCGCCGCGTGGCCGAGGCGGCGCGCATGCTCAAGCTCGAACCCTATCTCCAGCGCAAGCCCACGGCACTGTCCGGCGGCCAGCGCCAGCGGGTTGCGATCGGGCGGGCCATCGTGCGCGAGCCGCGCATCTTCCTGTTCGACGAGCCGCTCTCCAACCTCGACGCCGAGCTGCGCGTGGGCATGCGCGCCGAGCTGATCGACCTGCATCGCCGGCTCAAGACGACCATGATCTACGTCACCCATGACCAGGTGGAGGCGATGACCATGGCCGACACCATCGTGGTGCTGCGCGCGGGACGCGTCGAGCAGGTCGGCCCGCCGTTGGAACTGTATAATCGGCCCGCCAACGTGTTTGTGGCCGGCTTCATCGGCTCGCCGCGGATGAACCTGCTGGAGGGACGGGTGCACCGGTCCGACGCCGGGGGGATCGTCGTCGAGCTGCCGGGCCACGGCGTGTTCGCAACCGCCGCCCAGGGTGGGCGCCAGCGCCCTGGCGACAAAGTCATGCTTGGCATTCGTCCTGAGCACATCAGGCTCGAAGGCGATCTCAATCCGCTTGCCGGCGTCGTGGCGGGGGTGGAGCAGCTCGGCGGATTGTCCTATGTCCGTCTGGCCGATCCCGCCGTCACGGTGCAGCTGCCCGGTCAGACACGGCTGGATTTCGGCACCGGCGTGCGCCTGCATCTGCCGCCGGAATCCATTCATCTGTTCGATGCGGAAGGCCTCGCGTTGCGCCGCACGGGAGACGCCGCATGAAGCCTGTTCGCACCGCCAGCCTCATCGAAGCCACCACGCACGGAGTGCTGCTTGACTGCGGCGGCGGCATCTCCTGCCGCGTTTCGCTGCTGCAGGAGGATCTCGGCCGCGTGGTGTATCTGCGTGACGGCACCCTGGCGCAGGGCCGCACCTGGGCGGTGCCGGCGTTCGGCGCAGCCGATGTGCCATGGGAGGGTCGCGACAAGCTTGACGAGAGCAGCTGGCCCGGTGCGGCCGCGGTGCTGAGCGACCGCGGTCATGAAATCATCCTGACCACATCAGCGATGGTTGTCACGGTCGCGCTCAACCCGTTCGCCATCACCTGGGCGCTGCCGGACGGACGCGTGTTCGCCCGCGAGCGCGCCCAGGCCACCAGCTTCGGCGCCGCACGCATCCATCATCATTTCGTTCGTGATATCAGGGACCGCTATTACGGCCTCGGCGACAAGACCGGAAAGCTCGATCTGCACGGCCGCCGCCTACGCACCACGGCGCTTGACGCGCTGGGCTACGATCCGGAGTCCGGCGACCCGCTCTACAAGAACTGGCCGTTCCTGATCAGCGTCGATGGCGAGACCGGCATCGCCTCGGGCCTGTTCTATGACAGCATGGCCGACGCCGCCTTCGATCTCGGTTGCGCGCATGACAACTACCACGGGCTGTATCGCAGCTATGAGGCCGATTGTGGCGATCTCGACTACTACGTCTTTCCCGGGCCGCGCGTGGTCGATGTCACCCGCAAATTCCACGCGCTGACCGGCAAGCCCGCGCTGCCGCCGCGCTGGTCACTCGGCTTCGCGCAGACCGCGATGGCGCTGGCCGACAGCCCTGACGGGCAGGAGCGCGTCGGCGAATGGATCGCCAACATCCAGGCGATGGACATCCCGGCCAGCGGGTTTCATTTCGGCTCCGGCTACACGATGATCGGGCCGAAGCGCTATGTGTTCACCTGGAACAGTTCGAAATACCCCGATCCGCCGGCCCTCATGCGCCGCTTTCACGGCGCCGGCATCCATGTCGTCGCCAACATCAAGCCCTGCCTGCTCGACGATCATCCGCGTTACGCCGAGCCGGCCGAAGGCTATGTGAAGGACGCCGACGGGAATGCGGTGATCCGGCCGTTCTGGGACGGCGAGGGTGCGCATCTCGACTTCACCAATCCCGTCGCCATCGCGTGGTGGCAGAGCGGTGTCACCGATGACCTGCTGGCCAAAGGCATCGACGCCGCCTGGAACGACAACAACGAGTACGGCTTCTCCGAGGAGAACGCGCACGCCTTCGGCTTCGGTGCCGCCATCCCTTTCGACCTCGTGCGCCCGCTGCAATCCCTGCTGATGACCCGCGCCTCGTTCGAGGCGACATCGAACCGAAAGCCGCACGAGCGCGCCCTCACCGTCACCCGCGCCGGAACACCTGGCGTGCAGCGCTACGCGCAGAGCTGGACCGGCGACAACCAGACCAGCTGGCGCGGCATGGGCTGGAACCTCCGCACGGGCCTTTGCATGTCGCTCTCCGGCCTCGGCAACACCGGCCACGATGTCGGCGGCTTCTCCGGACCCGTGCCGGATGCCGAGATCCTTCTTCGCTGGACTCAGATCGGTTCGATTCATCCGCGGTTCATCATGAACTCCTGGAAGCCGGACGGCGTCTATACCTCGCCCTGGCTGCACCCTGAAGCAGTGCCGATGATCCGCGAGGCGATCCGGCTGCGCTACCGGCTGATGCCTTATCTGTATGCGCTGATGCACGACTTTGCCGCCACCGGCACACCGCCGCTGCTGCCGACGTTCGCGGTGTTCGACAACGATCCGGCCACGTTGGCCGATGGCCCCGACCTGATGCTCGGCCCGTACCTGCTTGCCGCCCCCGTGGTGGAGCCAGGTGCCCGCAGCCGTGATGTGTATCTGCCTGCCGGTCCGGAATGCTGGTTCGAATTCTGGTCTGGCGAGGTGCTGCCGTCCGGCCGGACCGTCACCCTCGCGGCCCCGCTCGGCCAGCTGCCGCTGGTGCTGCCGGCAGGCGCTATCCTGCCGATGACCGACAGCACAGATTTCAGCCGCACGCATGACGAGCCGAGCCGCCTGGTGCGCATCTATCCGGGCCCCAGTACCGGCTCCAGCCGGTTCGTGCTGGTGGAGGACGACGGCATCACCGTGGGCGGCCCCACCACCCGCGTGGTGCTGGACATGAGCTGGACGCCGACCGAAATCACGCTTGCCGCCGCCACCGACGGCGATCATGCGCTGCCTTACGACGCCATTCGCGTGGTGCTGCCGCAAGCCGATGGGCGGGCGCTGCATCTCGCCGGCAAGCTGGTTGCTTCGCCGTGACCGAGCCGGACTGGCTGCGCCTCAACCGTGCCAACTGGGACGAGCGGGTGGCCGTGCATCTCGGCCCCGGCTCGGATTACGGACACCACGCGCTGGGCCGCGGCCAATACCTGCTCCACGCCATCGAGGAGGCGTAGCTCGGCTCCATCGCAGGCTTGCGGCTGCTGCATCTGCACTGCCATTTTGGAGTGGATAGTCTCGCCTTGGCGCAAAAAGGGGGCTGATGTCACCGGCCTCGATTTGTCCGGGCCGGCCATCGCGGCGGCCCGCACGCTTGCCGAGGAGACCGGCATTCCCGCCCGGTTCGTGCAGGCCAACGTCTATGACGCGCGATCCGCCGTGGACGGCCTGTTCGACCGCGTCGTCACCAGTTGGGGCACCATCTGTTGGCTGCCCGATATCGCCGCCTGGGCGCGTGTGGTGGCAAGCCTGCTGGCGCCGGGGGGACAGCTCTATTTCGCCGACGTGCACCCGGTCTGCCAGGTGTTCGATGACGATACCCCGGGCAGCGACGGCATGCCCGGCTGGTCCGCGCCGTATTTCCACCGGGATGTCCTGCTGGTCGACGATGCCAGCGACCACGCCGACCCCGACGCGCGCCTCGCCAACACAAGCACCCACCAGTTCATCCATCCTGTGGCGGATGTCGTGCAGGCGCTGCTCGACGCCGGGTTGCGGCTGACCATGCTGCACGAGCACGACACCCTCGCCTGGAAAGCCTACGCCAGCATGGTCGAGACCGAGGGGCGTCTGTATCGCCTGCCGGGCCGGCCGTGGCTGCCGCTGTCCTACTCTCTCAAGGCAATGCGGGATTGAGAGGTTCGGCCATTCCCAAGGATGATATGTTCGATTAACAACGACGCATCGTGTTCAGGCGGTCCGAAGAAGTCCGCTGTTCAGATGAGGAACAATCCGATGGCGACTTCAGGTGCTGCGCCCGTCTCTGCCGCCTCCATCCTGGCCCGACTCGATCGGCTGCCGGGTTCACGTCATATCTGGACAATGGTCGTCCTGCTCTCGCTCGGCGGGCTGTTCGAGTTCTACGACCTGTTCATGACCGGCTATGTCATTCCCGGCCTGGTCAAGGGCGGCCTGCTGACCGGCATCGGCTTCAGCATCTTCACCGGTCCGGCGCTGTTCGTGGCGGCGACCTTCACCGGCCTGTTCATCGGCACCTTTGTGTTCGGTTTCGTCGCCGACAAATACGGCCGGCGGGTGATCTTCACCTGGTCGCTGCTGTTCTACTGCGCGGCCACCCTGGTGATGGCGTTCCAGACCAGCGGGTTCGGCGTCTGCCTGTGGCGGCTGATCGCCGGCATCGGCATCGGCGTGGAGCTGGTGACGATCGACACCTACATCGCCGAGCTGGTGCCCAAGCACATGCGCGGCCGCGCCTTCGCCATCAACCAGATGATCCAGTTCGCTGTTGTGCCGATCGTGGCCTTCCTGGCCTACACCCTGGTGCCGCTGCAGCCGATGGGCTTTGACGGCTGGCGCTGGGTGGCGGTGATCGGCGCCATCGGTGCGATCTTTGTGTGGTTCATCCGCCGCGCGCTGCCGGAGAGCCCGCGCTGGCTGATCCAGCAGGGCCGCATCGCCGAGGCGGATGCGGTGACCACGGGGATCGAAACCGCTGTGCGGAACGACCTTGGCGGCGTGGCGCTGCCGCTGCCGGCCGCCCATGCCACCGAGAAGGCCGAGGCCGCCGGCAGCCTTGCCGAGATCTTCGCCCCGCCGTATCGCGGCCGCACCATCATGCTGATGGTGTTCCAGTTCTTCCAGACCTTTGGCTTTTACGGCTTCGCCGCCTGGGTGCCGACGCTGATCGCCCAGCAGGCCGGCATCAACCTTTCGGCCAGCCTGCAATATTCCTTCATCGTCGCCATCGCGGCCCCGTTCGGCCCGCTGCTGGCCTATACCTTCGCCGACAAGGTGGAGCGGAAATGGCAGCTCGTCGGCGCCGCCCTGTGCATCGGCATCTCCGGCATCCTGTTCTCGGTCCAGACCGAGATGGCGCTGCTGATTCTGTTCGGCGTGCTGCTGACGCTGTCCAACAACATCCTGTCCTATGCCTTCCACGGCTATCAGACCGAGCTGTTCCCCACCCGGGTGCGGGCACGGGCGGTGGGCTTCACCTACTCGTTCAGCCGCATCAGCACGGTGTTCGCGAGCTTCATCATCGCCTTCTTCCTGTCGACGGCCGGAACCAAGGGGGTGTTCGGGCTGATCGCGTTCGCAATGGTAATGGTGGTGATCTCCATCGGCGGCTTCGGACCGCGGACGCGGGCTTTGGAGCTGGAGCAGATCAATACCTGAGCTTGGTCGGGTCCTATAGAAATTTGAACCGCCAAGTCGCTAAGGCGCCAAGAAGCCATCAAACGATTCTTCTTGGCGCCTTGGCGACTTGGCGGTTCAACTTTCACGTGCCGAACGTCAAAGCCAACCCCTCCGCCAAAGACCGCCCCCGCACCCCCAGCTGGCTGAACATCGGCATCACATCGAACGCCTTGTCCTCCGTCAGCCGGCGGATCTCGTCGGCGCCGATTCTGGGCAGGCCAGGGATGAACCCGCTCAGCCCCGCCAGCGGCATCAGCAGCCCCGCCGGCACGCTGACCAGGCGCGGCGACCCCACTCCCGCCGCCGCCGCCACCGCGCGCACGAAATCGGCGTAGGGCAGGGCGGTCGGGCCCGCCACCACCAGCGTGGTCGGCTCCGGCCAGTTGCGCTCCAGCGCCGAGAGGATGCAGGCCACCACATCGTCCTGATGGATCGGCTGCACCAGCGCCCGTCCGCCGCCGGGCAGCGGCACCACCGGCAGCCGACGCAGGAGAGCGGCGAGCCGCTGCACGTTGTTCTCGCCCTGGGCGCCGTATATCATGGTGGGGTGCAGCATCACGCCGGGCCTTCCGGAGCCCACGAACACCCGCTCGCCCTCCAGCACCCCCAGCCCATGCGCGTCCGGCCATTTCGTGTAACGCCGCGTGCTGCCCAGCAGCACCATCAGCGCATCCTCGGGCGCTGATTCCACGATGGCGCGGGTGTGGCGGGCATGGGCGCAGGAGACGATGCGCAGCGCGTCCCGCAGCGACAGCTGCAGGCTGAAATGATCGGTGAGCTCGATCACTCGCGCAGCACCGGCAAGCCCCGTGGCCTGCCATTTCGAAAGGCTGCGCACCAGCGGCACCACCGTCACCCCCCGCGCCGCCAGCGCCCGGCACAGCGCCTGGCCGCTGCGCCCCGATGCGCCGATGACGTGTACGGGATCCCCGGAACTCTCTGAATTCGTCAACATGTTCAACGCCTTACCGATTCCCCTGGCGTGTCCCGAACCTGTGGTATGATATTACCACACAGAAACACGCTTGACGCAGCCCTCGTCCGCCCGCATAAGCCCAGGCTCTGTGCCCGGGCCCACCCGGCAGTCAAGGATCAGATTGATGATGAAGACCACCCTCTCGCTCAAGCCCGCGGAGGTAAAGAAGGATTGGATACTGATCGACGCGGAAGGCCTCGTGCTCGGCCGCCTCGCCACGATCATCGCCAGCCGTCTTCGCGGCAAGCACAAGGCCGTCTTCACCCCGCATGTCGATTGCGGCGACAATGTCGTCGTCATCAACGCCGAGAAGGTGAAGGTCACCGGCAACAAGGCCGAGCAGTCAGTCCTGTATTATCACACCGGCTACGCCGGCGGCATCAAGGGTCGCTCGATCAAGCAGCGCCTCGACAGCGCCCATCCCGAGCGCGTGCTCGAGAAGGCCGTCGAGCGCATGATCACCCGTGGTCCGCTGCAGCGCGCGCAGATGAAGCACCTCTATCTCTACGCCGGCGCCACCCACCCGCATGACGGCCAGCAGCCTAAGCTGCTCGACGTGGCCGCCATGAACCCCAAGAACAAGAGGGTCTGACGCCATGTCCGGCACCCAAGCTCCCGCCCGCACCCTCGCCGACCTCAAGGACCTCGCCGTCGCCACCGCGACCGGCGTCGAGGCGGCACCGATCCGTGAGCCCAAGCGCGACGCGCTCGGCCGCTCCTACGCCACCGGCCGCCGCAAGAACGCCGTCGCCCGCGTCTGGATCAAGCCCGGCAAAGGCGACATCCAGGTGAACGGCAAGCGCGTCGGCGTGTATTTCGCCCGCCCCGTGCTGCGCATGCTGCTCACCCAGCCGTTCCTGATCGCCGACCGCTACAACCAGTTCGACGTGTTCTGCACGGTGAACGGCGGCGGTCTGTCCGGCCAGGCCGGTGCGGTGCGCCACGGCATCAGCCGCGCGCTGACGCATTACGAGCCGGAACTGCGCGGCATCCTCAAGCTGGCCGGGTTCCTCACCCGCGACAGCCGCGTGGTCGAGCGCAAGAAATACGGCCGCGCCAAGGCCCGCCGCAGCTTCCAGTTCTCCAAGCGCTGATCAGCCGCAAGGCTTCGGACACGTCTTCAAAGAGGGGCGGTGCTGCGGCATCGCCCTTTTTTGCGCCTGCATGCCGGTGCTGCATGGCCGATCGGGCGTAAATTCGGCTTGTCCGGCCTGCCCGTTCCCGCCAAAGCCTGCCTTGTTAACCAGGGGCGAGCACATGGCGAACACCGCACGCGTGTTTATCGACGGCGAGGCCGGCACCACAGGGCTCGGCATCCGCGAACGTCTGCTGCATGTCCCGCAGATCGAGCTGTGCAGCCTGCCCGAGGCCAGCCGCAAGGACCCGGCCGCACGGCGCGACATCATGCGCGAGGTCAATCTCGTGGTGCTGTGCCTGCCCGACGACGCCGCAAGACAGTCCACCGCCATCGCCGACGCGCTGGGTGCTGCCGGCCCCAAGCTGCTCGACGCCAGCACCGCGCATCGCGTCGAGGCCGGATGGGTCTACGGGTTCGCCGAAATGGCGCCGGGCCAGGCCGCACGCATCGCAGCCTCCAGCCGCGTCGCCAATCCCGGCTGCTACCCCACCGGCGGCATCGCCCTGCTGCGCCCGCTGATCGAGGCCGGCGTGCTGCCGGCCGACTACCCCATCACCGTCAACGCCGTCAGCGGCTATTCCGGCGGCGGCAAAGGCATGATCACGGCGCATGAGGCCTCGGGCGGCCCCGCGTTCGAACTCTATGCGCTGGGTCTCGAACACAAGCATCTGCCGGAGCTGCAGGTCTATTCCCGCCTCACCCGCCGGCCGATCTTCGCGCCGTCGGTCGGCCATTACCGCCAGGGCATGCTGGTCTCCGTGCCCCTGCATCTGGACCTGCTGACCGGCAGCCCCAAGGCGTCGGACCTGCACGACATCCTCGCCGCCTATTACGCCGGCAGCCGTCTTGTGCACGTGATGCCGCCAACGCCGGACGGCAAGCTGGAACCGGAGGCGCTCAACGACACCGATGTGCTGGAGCTGCGCGTGTTTGGCCATGACGGCCATCGCCAGGCGGTGCTGGTGGCGCGGCTGGACAATCTCGGCAAGGGCGCCTCGGGGGCCGCGGTGCAGAACCTCACGCTGATGCTGGGCCTGGACCAGGCCTGAATCGCCGGTGACGACGAGTTAATCTGGCCGACCTGCTGCAACCGTTGGGCGCGCGCACACGTAGCGTTCAGAGGAAACAGGAGCGCTGCGCCATGAGCCGTCGGATCGTCACAGTATTGGCCTGCCTGGCGCTGGGCGCCTGCGGGGTTCTCAAACCGGTGGATCTCGCCAGGATGCCGCAGGGCACCTACGGTCCTGGCGTGGATGTGGACGAAGGGGCGATCTACACGGCCGAAGGCGCCTTCAACGGCGATTATCCGAAGCCGACCGATCCGGCGAAGCTCGCGCTGGCGCTGGCATCGGTCGAGTATCTCGGGGGCGAATACAGCGCCGGCGGGCGCTGGGGCGAGATCAATGCCATCGTGCCGGTTAAGCTGCTCCAGGGCGGCGCCGAGATCCGCCGGACCTTGGGGGTGGCGCCGGACGCCACGTCGCAGCAGGTGGTGGACAGCCTGCTCGCCGTCTACCACGCCAATGGGCAGGCCGCGCAGCTGGCGGCCTTGTCGAGCCCGATCTATACGCTGGGTGCGCAGGCCACGCTGGACCGGCTGAAGGTGCTTCCGCCGCTGCCGGAAACGCAAAGTGCTGTGGTGTATGCCTCGCATCATCTGTTCGACAGCGACCACAGGCCTTATACCAACCGCCCCGGTTGATGACTCTCGCGCGGATTATGGGCTTCCCAGCCACGGCTGAGATTTGATTCGCTCTTCCCCACGTCATTTCGCTGCGGGGAGTTTCCAATGAGCGCTGCGGTTCAGATCACACGCACGGAGCATGACGCAGGAGCGTTGCGTGGCTTTGCTGCCAAAAGTCGGGATGCGGCGCAGAGCAGGCGACTGCTTGCCATCGCCATGGTGTTGGAAGGTGCGTCGC
>JBBILI010000020.1:0-90066 GCA_037445025.1 Rhodospirillales bacterium | reverse complement strand
GCGACGCACCTTCCAACACCATGGCGATGGCAAGCAGTCGCCTGCTCTGCGCCGCATCCCGACTTTTGGCAGCAAAGCCACGCAACGCTCCTGCGTCATGCTCCGTGCGTGTGATCTGAACCGCAGCGCTCATTGGAAACTCCCCGCAGCGAAATGACGTGGGGAAGAGCGAATCAAATCTCAGCCGTGGCTAGGAAGCCCATAATCCGCGCGAGAGTCATCAACCGGGGCGGTTAGTATAAAAGTTTCTTTGGTTCTTTCTTTTCAAAGAAAGAACTTCTTTTTTGAAAGAAAGAAGCAAAAAACTTTCAAACGTCAGCCGGAACCCATGGCCGTGCGCATAAACATCCGCTTCAGCCGTGGCATGCGTTGCACGGCGCCGAGGCCGAGATCACGGGCGGCGCGCACCAGCGGGTTGTTGGTGCTGAACAGCCGGTCCAGCGAATCGGTCGCGGCGAACATCAGCAGCGTGTCCGGCCGCCGCGCCGCCTGATAACGGCGCAGCACCGCGGCCCCACCCGGATCCTCGCCGGCGGCGACCGCATCGGCCACCAGATCGCCCAGCGCCTGGATGTCACGAAACCCAAGGTTCAGCCCCTGCCCCGCGATCGGGTGAATGCCATGCGCGGCATCGCCGATCAGCGCCAGCCTTGTATCCACCCAGCGATCGGCCAGCAGGGCGCTCAACGGATAGCTCCACCGCCGCCCCAGCAGCCGGATCGCGCCGAGATGCGGCCCCAGCCGCCGCGCCGCCTCGCGCGTGAAGGCGTCGTCATCCAGCGCCAGCAGCCGCCGCGCCTGAACCTCCCGCTCGGTCCAGACCAGCGCGGACACATCAGGCGCCCCCTCGGTGGCCGCCATCGGCAGCTGCGCGAACGGGCCGGCCGGCAGGAAATGCTCCAGCGCGGTGCCGTTGTGCGGCTTCTCATGGGCGATGGCGCACACGATGCCGGTCTGCCGGTAGGGCAGGCGGGTGACACGAATGCCCGCCTCCGCCCGTAGCGGCGAATTGCGACCCTCGGCCGCCACCACCATCCGGGCCGAGATCGTCTCGCCGCTGTCGAGCGTCACCACCGCACCGTCCTGGTTGCGCTGCACCGTGGGCCGGGCCGGTGCGAACACCGCGAGGTTGTCCAGCTCGGCCATGCGCGCATTCACCGCCATGCGCAGGCTGCGCGCCTCCACCATCCAGCCGAACGCCTCCGCCGCCACCTCGGTGCTGTCGAAATGCAGGAACAGCGGCGAGGCCGGCCGCCCCACCACCCCGTCCGACACACGGATGTCGCGGATCGGCCCGGCCGGAAACGGCAGCCGCTCCCACAGCCCCGCCTGCTCCAGCACGCGGCGCGAACCCGCGGCGATGGCATAGGCCCGCCCATCGAAATCCGGATGCTCCATCGGCGGCAGGGCGGCGTGATCGACGATGGCGGTCGCCACGCCCCGCTCCGCCAGCACGCACGCCAGCGTGCTACCGACCGGCCCCGCGCCCACCACGCAGACATCCACCTGCTTCATAACGACCCTCTCCTTCGCGCGGCCATTGCCGCAATGTTGGGCAGGTTTTCCCAGCTCCGTTCGGGCTGGAAGCGGATGTTACTGCACAAAACAAGTGCAAACCTGTCCAGCTCGTTCATCTACACCGCGGAATTACCCAAGCCCTTCCACCGGCACGGTTCTTGATAGGCGCAATGCCATGCGGTCGTCACCCTCCCCGATATGGGGCGTTCTGGCAGGCCGCAACGATGTGAAAAACGGGAATAGGGCTGAGACATGAAACTCATCATGGCCATCATCAAGCCCTTCAAGCTCGACGACGTGCGCGAGGCCCTGACGCCCTTGGGTGTGCAGGGGCTCACCGTCTCTGAGGTGAAGGGGTTCGGCCGCCAAAAGGGCCAAACCGAGATCTACCGTGGTGCGGAGTACCACGTGAACTTCCTCCCCAAGGTCAAGATCGAGCTGGCGGTGCCAGCCGACCTCGCCGACCAGGTGGTGGAGGCCATCATGAAATCCGCTCATACCGGCAAGATCGGCGACGGCAAGATCTTCGTCATGGACATGGAACGTGCCGTGCGCATCCGCACGGGCGAAACCGATCACGAAGCGCTGTGATCGCCGCCTGAGACCCCCCAAACACAAGGAACAAGATTGATGAAGAGGCTTTCCCGCATCGCGACGTTCGCGCTGCTGCCCTTGCTGATGGCGGCCCCCGCCTGGGCCGACGACGCTCCCAAGATGGACAGCGGCGATACCGCCTGGATGCTGACCAGCACGGCCCTCGTGCTGATGATGACCATCCCCGGCCTCGCCCTGTTCTATGCCGGCATGGTCCGCAAGAAGAACATCCTTGCCACCATGATGCAGTCTTTCATGATCACCTGCCTGGTGACCGTGACCTGGATGATCGCCGGCTACTCGCTCGCCTTCACCAACGGCTCCGCCTATATCGGCGATCTCAGCCGCTTCTTCCTCAACGGCATCGCCGAGAACTGGGACAAGCCGTTCATCCTCGGCGCCGGCAGCGACAACGCACAGCCGCAGACCGTGCCTGAGAGCGTCTACATGATGTTCCAGATGACATTCGCCATCATCACCCCGGGCCTGATCTGCGGCGCGTTTGCCGACCGCATGAAGTTCTCGGCGATGTGCATCTTCATGGTGCTGTGGTCGCTGCTGGTCTACTCGCCGATCGCGCACTGGGTGTGGTCCGCCACCGGCTTCCTCGGCGCCGGCGTGTTCGGCCTGCCGGGTGCGGCCGACTTCGCGGGCGGCACCGTGGTGCACATCAACGCCGGCATCGCGGGCCTGGTGTGCTGCCTCGTGCTGGGCAAGCGCGTGGGCTACGAGAGCGAGAACATGGCGCCCTACAACCTGTCGCTCGCCGTCATCGGCGCGTCGCTGCTGTGGGTGGGCTGGTTCGGCTTCAACGCCGGCTCCGCGGTCGCTGCCAACGGCCGTGCGGGCATGGCGATGGCGGTGACGCAGATCGCCACCGCCGGTGCGGCACTGGCCTGGACGTTCGCCGAGTGGGCGGCGAAGGGCAAGCCGTCGGTGCTCGGCGCCATCTCCGGCGCTGTGGCCGGTCTGGTCGCCATCACCCCGGCCTCGGGCTTCGTCACCCCCGGCCCGGCCCTGGTGATCGGTCTGGCCGCCGGCGTGATCTGCTTCTGGTCCGCGACCTCGCTCAAGCACATGCTCGGCTATGACGACAGCCTGGATGCCTTCGGCGTGCACGGCGTGGGCGGCATCGTCGGCGCGCTGCTGACCGGCGTGTTCGCCTACGGCCCGTTCACCGCCACGAAGGACGCGCCGCAGGGCGTGAACATCGGCGGCCTCGCCCAGTTCGAGGCGCAGGTGGTGGCGGTGTGCGTGACCCTGCTGTGGTCCGGCATCCTCACCTTCATCATCCTCAAGGTGGTGGATGTGGCGGTCGGCCTGCGCGTCACCTCGGAAGAGGAGCGCGAGGGTCTGGACGTGGTGCTGCACGGCGAACGCCTGGGCTGATCGCCCGGCCTCGGCTGAAACAGAGGGCGCATCCCCCGGGGATGCGCCCTTTTTCGTGGCTTTATGCCGGCTGCGGGGCCGGAACTCCGGTTGGCCTCACCCGGCTGTGAACCTTTTCGGTCAGATCTGATGTCGTCTGTTGCGGTGCGAAAACCCTGGTAAACGAACGTTAGGATTTGTTCACCATCTCGGAAGCGAAGCGCCCATGGCCGCGCTGCTTCTGACCGCAACCTGGGAGCGCGGCATGACGACGATCACCCAATGGAATTTCAGCACGGCTTCGACGGCCATCAACAACAGCCCGGCCGCGACCACCGGCATCGGCACCGCGATCTCTCTCGGGATGACCAACGGCTACACCTATTCGACAACGCCGACCGCCACGGTCGGCAGCACCACCTATGATGACCTGATCATCAGTGCGACCACCGGTGCAAACGCCAATGAGGTGGATTGGCGTATCCGCGGCGGGGCCACCGGCGGCACCACCGGCAACGGCTGGAACCTTGCTGCCCCGCAATACACCCAGGGCGCCGAGTTCGACGTCAGCACGGTTGGCTATACCGGCATCACCGTCACCGCCAACTGGTATTCCACTGCCAAGGGTGTGCGCGACCTGCAGGAGCAGTACACGACCGATGGCACGACCTGGACCAACATCGGCACCCTTCAGGTCGCCAACCCCAACGGGTATGTCGCGCTGTCGATCGACTTGACCGGCATCTCCGCCGCAAACAACGATGCGAATTTCGGCATCCGGCTCGTGTCCGCCTACGACCCCACCTATACCGCCAGCCAGACCTATACCAGCGCCACGCTGACCAGCGGGAACCCCGTTGTCTACAACAACAACAGCGGCAACTGGCGATTCGGCAACATCACCTTCACCGGCACCTCCACCGCCTGTTATGTCGCCGGCACCCGTATCCTGACCGAGGCCGGCCAGGTTGCGGTCGAAGATCTCGCCATCGGTGACCGCATCGTCACCCTGTCCGGCGCGCTCCGCCCGATCGCCTGGATCGGCCATCGCCGCATCGCCAATCCCGAGGCCGGCCAGCGCCCGGTCCGCATCGCGGCCGACACCATGGCGCCGGGCTGGCCGGAGCGGGACCTGTTCCTCAGCCCCGATCACGCCGTGTTCGTGGAAGGCGTGCTGGTGCCGATCCACGCCCTGCAGGACGGCAACCGGATCGCGCCGGTTGACGTGGCGGAGGTGGTGTATTTCCACATCATGCTCGCAACCCATGACGTGATCTTCGCCGAAGGCCTGCCCGCCGAGACCCTGCTCGACAACGATCTCGGCCGCTTCGACAACGCCGAGCCCGGCGAGGCCGACACGATGACCCCCTGCGCGCCGATCGTGGCGCAGGGCGCGCGCCTGGAGGCCATCCGCCGTCACCTCGCCGACCACGTCGTGGCGACGGTCTGACCGCCGCTCACGACCGTCTGATCCCGGTCTGACCCAAAGGCGCGCCCAACCGGGCGCGCCTTTTCGCTGGGGCGCACACGCCACGCGCCGCCGCGATCGCGTGGGGGCGCTCACACGAATCTGCCCAAGGCGAAGCACTTATGGCATAACGCTCACATCCCGCGCGAAGGGCCGCGCGAAGCGGAGCATGCCATGTCTGCCACCACCCAATCCGGGCCTCTTGCCGCCCCCTCGCTGCGCCAGTCGCTGCGCCGCAGGCTCGCCGAGATGGCCGCGATCGTGCTCGCCATCGCGGCCCTCGGCCTGCTCGCCGCCCTGATCAGCTACAACCCGCACGATCCCTCGCTCGACACCGCCACCTCCGACCGGCCGCTGAACCTCGCCGGCCCTCCCGGCGCGATCGCCGCCGACCTGCTGCTGCAAGGCTTCGGCCTCGCCGGCGCCCTGCCGGGCCTGGCCCTGCTGGCCTGGGCCTGGCGCATCGGCTCGCATCGCGGCCTGTCCTTCCCGGCCCTGCGCGTGGGCGCCCTGCTGCTGGCCATGCCGACCCTGGCCGGCGTGCTATCTGCCATTCCCGGCCCCTCCGGCGCCACGCTCCCCTGGCCGGCCGCCGCGGGGCTCGGCGGCGCCGCCGGCATCGCCGTGGCCCGTGCCGCACTCGACACCGGAACCGAGATAATGGGCCAGATGGGCGCTGCCCTGTTCTGGTCGCTGGGCGCCATCCTCGCCGTCGTGCTCGCCATCCTGGCCCTCGGCCTCACCTCCACCGAATGGCGCGCCGCCGGCACCGCCGCCAATGCCGGCGCCGTGCGCGCCCGCCGCGTGGCCGATTTCGCCGGCCGCGCCTCCACCCAGGCCGCCACCGGCGGCGCCTGGCTGCTGCGCACCGTCAACGGCACCCGCGTCTCCGAGGCCCCCAACGTCATCGGCCAGGAACCCACGACCGCACGGCGCGAGCCGGTCATGCAGCCCCGCATCACCGCCCCGCCGATGGATGCCACGCCCGCCAAGACCCCCGCCCGCATCAGCCTGCCCGGCAAAGGCAAGGCCGCCCCGCCGCCCCCGCCGCCACCCAAGCCGGAAGGGGCGTGGAAGCTGCCGCCGCTCGACCTCCTCACCCCCGCCCCCGCCCGCAGCACCATCGGCGCGCCCACCGAGGAACAGCTGCAGGCCAATGCCCGCCTGCTGGAGACCGTGCTGTCGGACTACGGCGTCCAGGGTCAGATCGTAGCCATCCATCCCGGCCCCGTCGTCACCCTCTACGAGCTCGAACCCGCCCCCGGCACCCGCGCCGCCCGCGTCATCGGCCTCGCCGACGACATCGCCCGTTCGCTCTCCGTGCTGGCCGTGCGTGTGGCCGTCGTCCCCAGCCGCTCCGTGCTCGGCATCGAGGTGCCGAACGCCAAGCGCGAGACCGTGTATCTGACCGAGCTGATCGCCTCGGAAACCTGGGACAAGCAGCAATCCCGCCTCGGTCTCGCCCTCGGCAAGAACATCGCCGGCGAGCCGGTGCTGACCGACCTCGCCCGCATGCCGCATCTGCTGGTCGCCGGCACCACCGGCTCGGGCAAGTCGGTCGGCATCAACGCCATGATCCTGTCGCTGCTCTACAAGCTCTCGCCGCAGCAATGCCGCCTGATCCTCATCGACCCCAAGATGCTCGAATTGTCGGTGTACGACGGCATTCCGCATCTCATGGCCCCCGTCGTCACCGAGCCGGCCAAGGCGGTCAGCGCGCTGAAATGGACCGTGCGGGAGATGGAGCGCCGCTACCGCGCCATGAGCCAGCTCAGCGTGCGCAACATCGCCGGCTACAACGAACGCGTGGGCGAGGCCCGCGCCCGCGGCGAGGTCGTCACCCGCCGGGTGCAGACCGGCTTCGACAGCGAGACCGGCAAGCCGATCTTCGAGGAGCAGCCGCTCGCCCTCGAATCGCTGCCCTTCATCGTCGTCGTCATCGACGAGATGGCCGACCTCATGATGGTCGCCGGCAAGGAGATCGAAGCCGCCGTCCAGCGCCTGGCGCAGATGGCCCGCGCCGCCGGCATCCATGTCGTCATGGCCACGCAACGCCCCTCGGTCGACGTCATCACCGGCACCATCAAGGCCAATTTCCCCACCCGCATCAGCTTCCAGGTGATCTCCAAGTTCGACAGCCGCACCATTCTCGGCGAACAGGGCGCCGAACAGCTGCTCGGCCAGGGTGACATGCTGTTCCAGCAGAACGGCCGCATCACCCGCGTGCACGGCCCCTTCGTCTCCGACAAGGAGGTGGAGGACGTGGTGGCCTTCCTGCGCGAGCAGGGCGAGCCGGACTATCTGGAGGATATCACCGAGCCGCCGCCGGAGAACGAGGAAACGGTGCTCTCCGGCATCGCCGGCGGCAGCAACGCCGAGAAGTCGCTGTTCGACCAGGCGGTCGACGTCGTCACCCGCGAAGGCAAGGCCTCCACCAGCTTCATCCAGCGCCATCTGCAGATCGGCTACAACCGGGCCGCCAAGCTGATCGAGCAGATGGAGAAGGAGGGCATCGTGTCGCCGGCCAATCATGTTGGCAAACGTGAAGTATTGGCGCGTCGCACGCAGGAAGATCATGATTGAAACCAATCGTGACGTGAGTATTTTCCGGTGCTGACGGTCCGGACGGCGTACCGGCTAGAGTACGCGGGCTGACCAATAGCCCAGAGGACCACGCAATATGGACAAGGACAGAGTGACCGGCGCCGGCAAGCAGGCGGCGGGCAGCATCAAGGAAACGGCGGGGAAGATCCTGGGCGATCCGAAGCTGAAGGCCGACGGTGCCGCCGAAAAGGCCGAAGGCAAGCTGCAAAGCGCCATCGGCGGCGTCAAGGACGCGGTACGGGATGCCACCAAGAAATAACGACCACTTGGTCCCGACCGGAGGCACCCCATGAGTCCCCTTCTTATTATTATTCTGCTGCTGCTGATTTTCGGCGGCGGTGGTGGTTATTACGCCCATGGCCGCTATGGCTCGGGCGGGCTTGGCGGTGTGCTGGGTCTGGTTGTTCTGGTCATTGTGTTGCTGTGGCTGTTCGGCGGCCTGGGCAGCGCGAGGTTCTGACCGCCGTTTGAGGCGCTCAGATGCGGGGGCGGCCTGTGCCCTATGCCTGTGCCGCACGCACTGGGCGCAGGCCGCTATCCTCGGAGGCAAGCGGTTCTTTTTTGAAAAAAAGAACCAAAAAACTTTGACGCGGCTGACGCCCCGCTCCGGAGAGGGGTCCGCTCAAAGAGTGAAAGTCTTTTGCTTCTTTTCTTCAGAAAAGAAGTCCTTCCTTACTGTCCATAGCACCCGGCCGACCGCGCCCGCTGCCGCACCAGCGCCAGCACCGTCTCGCAGTTCGGCATCGGCAGCGACAGCATGCCGCCCAGCTCCACCACAGCCCCCAGCAACGCATCGATCTCCATCGGCCGGCCACGCTCCAGGTCCTGCAGCATCGAGGTCTTGTGCACCCCCACCTCCGCCGCCCCCTCGATCCGCTTGTCCACGGTGATGGCGAACTTTACCCCCAGCGCCTCCGCCACCGCCTGGCCCTCGACCATCATCGCCCGGCACAGCGCCCGCAGATCCGCCCGCCCGGTGATCACGTCCAGCGTGGCGCCGGTCAGCGCAGAAACCGGGTTGAAACACAGATTGCCCCACAGCTTCACCCAGATCTCATCGCGGATCTTGGGCCGCACCGGCGCCTTCAGCCCCGAGGCGATCAGCAGCTTCGAAATCGCCTCGATCCGCGCAGACCGGCTGCCATCCGGCTCGCCCAGCGAGAACCGGTCGCCATAGGTGTGCTCGATCACCCCCGGCGCCACCACCTCAGCGGCGGGATACACCACACACCCGATCGCCTGCGCCGGCGGCAACGTCTCCCACAGAACCCCGCCGGGATCGACACTCTCCACCCGCCGGTCCTTCCACGGCCCCTCCAGCCCATGGAAATACCAATACGGCACACCGTTCACCGCAGTGATCAGCGCGGAGTCCGGCCCCATCATGGTCGCGATATCCGGCGCCGCCCCCGGCAGCGAATGCGCCTTGAGCGTGACGACGACATAATCCTGCACCCCCGCCTCGGCGGCCGAACCCACGCAGCGCGGATGCACCACAATGGTCTCACCCCCGGAATGCATGGTGACGCCGTTGGCCTGCATCGCCGCCAGATGCGGCCCGCGCGCAATGAAGCTGACGTCAGCGCCCGCCTGCGCCAGCTTCACCCCCATCATCCCGCCAATCGCGCCAGCGCCAAATATCGCAACCTTCATGCCTTCGGTCCTTCAGGGCTTCGATAGAAAGTCAGGAAAGAGCTGGGGCCTTGCCCCAGACCCCACCAGGGGCCGAGCCCCTGGACCTCTCATTTCAAGCGTGTTTGTGGCATAGGAGGGGGCCAACTGAGGCTGTGGGGAAGTGCGTGTTGGCCCCCTCCTATGCCACAAACCTCCCTAAACGAATGGTGTCCAGAGGCTCCGCCTCTGGCGGGTCCAGGGCAGAGCCCTGGCCTTTCTTGACGATCTCTCAAAGTCCTAAGCGGACAGGCCGAGCTTTGCCGCGAGCCCTATCCGCATCAGCTTGCCGGTCGCCCCCTTCGGGATCTCGGCCAGGAACACGATCTTGCGAGGCACCTTGAACGCGGCCAGCCGCTCACCGGCGAAATCGCGAATGGAATGCTCGTTCTCCGCCGCCCCCTCGCGCAGCACCACCGCGGCGGCAACCTCCTCGCCGAGCTTGCTGTGCGGCATGGCAAACGTCAGCACCTGCGCCACGTCCGGATGGTCCATAAGTACGTTGTCCACCTCGAGCGGCGAGACCTTCTCGCCGCCGCGGTTGATGATCTCCTTCAGCCGGCCGGTGAGGCGCAGGTAGCCCTCGGGGTCGAGATAGCCTTCGTCGCCGGTGCGGAACCAGCCGTTGGTGAAGGCTTTGGCGTTGGCGTCGGGGTTGTTCTCGTAGCCGGCGGTGACGTTGCGGCCGCGGATGACGATCTCGCCCAGGTCGCCCGCCGGCAGCAGCGTGCCGGCCTCGTCCATGATGGCGACTTCGGGGCCTGCGGCAACGCCGACCGAGCCCGGGAAGTGCGGGCGTGGCGGCAGCGGGTTGGAGGCCATCTGGTGCGCCGCCTCGGTCATGCCGTAGCTTTCGATCACCGGCACATGGAACGTCTCTTCCAGCTCCATCATCACCTGCGGCGGCAGCGAGGCGGAGGAGGAGCGGATCAGCCGCAGGCGGCCGCGGGCGATCACGTCCTTGTTGCGCGGGGCGAGGCCCAGCAGCGTCTGGTGCATGGTCGGCACCGCGGTGAACCAGGTCGGCCGCACCTCGTCGAACGTCGAGAAGAACTTGAACGCGTTGAACCCCGGCGTGCAGGACGTCGCGGCCCCCGCCGCCATCGAGGACAGCACGGCCGCGATCAGCCCATGGATATGGAACAGCGGCATGATGTTGAGGCAGACATCCTCCCCCGTCAGCGCCAGCGCGGCCCCGATGTGATAGGCCGAGGCCGTCACGTTGATCTGTCGCAGCGGCACGATCTTGGGGCGTGAGGTGGTGCCCGAGGTGTGCAGCACCAGCGCCACATCCTCAGGCTCCGCTAGGCCAGGCAGGGCGGGGGTGCCGACGAGGTCGGAGACCAGGGTGAACGCGCCGGCCGCCTCGCCCGGCACCAGTTCGACGACGGGAATGCCCTTGGCCGCCGCCACCGCGCGCGCCGGCGTGTCCATGCCCTGCTGCACCACCAGCGCCTTGGCGTTGAGGTCGGACAGATAGAAATCAAACTCGTCCGCCTTGTACGCGGGGTTCAGCGGCGCCGTCGTCGCCCCGCAGGCCACGGTTGCGAACAGCGCCGCCATCTCCGGCCCGTTCGGCAGCACCATCGCCACCCGGTCCCCCCGGCCGATGCCCATGGCGTTGAGGCGTGCCACGGTCTGGCCGGCCAGCGCCCGCAGACCGCCATGGCTGAGCCAGGGCCGCCCGGGCGCGCCGAGGGCGGGTGCGTCATCGGCGCCCGCGGCCAGCAGCCCGGTCATCGTGTCGGCGGGATAGTTCATGTCTACGGACCTCGATGCAAAGACGTCAGAAGGTCTTGTTATTCGGCCGCCGTCGCCGCCGCAATGCGTTCTGCCGCCCTGGCGTTCATCGATCTGCGGATGAACGCCCGCCGCAGCGGCTTCAGCGCCACCAGCGCCAGCGCCGCCGTGATCAGATTCACCGCAGCACAGAGGTACAGCACCGTCAGCCAATCGCCGGTCATCTCGCGCAGCACGCTGCCCAGCGGCACCAGCAGGGCCGCCGTGCCCTTGGCGGTGTAGAGCAGCCCGTAATTGGTCGCGGCATATTTCCGCCCGAACGTGTCGCCGCAGGTGGCCGGGAACAGCGAGTAGATCTCGCCCCAGGCGAAGAACACCATGCCGGTCAGGATCACGAACGCCACCGGATTGTTGGCCAACGCGATCAGCGCCAGAATCCCCAGGCCTTCGAGCAGGAAGGCGATGAACATGGTGTTCTCACGGCCGATCTGGTCCGACACCCAGCCGAAGAACGGCCGCGTCAGCCCGTTCAGAATCCGGTCCAGCGACAGCGCGAAGGTCAACGCCGGCATGGTCAGGAACAGAAAGGTCACCGGCGTCTTGGCCACGCCGAAATCGGTGGCCATCACCGAAAGCTGCGCCACCGCAATCAGCCCGCCGGCACCGACCAGCACGAACATCAGATACATCAGCCAGAACACCGGCGTGCGCAACACCTCACCCGGCCCGTAGTCGCGTGTCAGATCGTGCAGCCGCGAGGGCCGTGCCGCGTTCATGCCACCGGGCGACAGCGCCGGCATATGCGTGCTCTCCTGCCCCGGCGGCGCCCGCAGCAGCAGCGCAACCGCCACCACCACAACGCCCTGCAGCAGCCCGAAGAACAGAAAGGTCGCCTGGTAGCCGCTGGCCGCGATCATGTTCGAGATCGGGATCACCGTCACCGCTGAGCCCGCGCCGAACCCCGCCGCCGTCAGCCCGGCCGCGAGACCGCGCCGGTCGGGAAACCATTTCAGCGCGTTGCCCACCGTGGCGCCATAGATCATCCCGGCCCCCAGCCCACCCAGCGCCGAAGCCGCATAGAGCACCGGCAGCGTGTCGGCATCGCTGTTGAGCACCCAGGACGCTCCGATCATCACCCCGCCGGCCGCAACCGTCAGCCTTGGCCCGATCCGGTCGATCACGTAGCCTTCCAGCGGCAGCAGCCAGGTCTCGCACAGCACGAACACGGTGAACGCCACCTGGATCGCAGCCTTTCCCCAATGATGCGCGGCATCGATGGGCAGCACGAACAGAGTCCAGCCATACTGCAGGTTGGCGATCATGATCATGCAGACGATCCCAAGGATCAGCTGCCCCCAACGCGACTGGCCGAGACGAAACATATGAAATTCCCCATTGGCGATCGACGCACGATCCTTAACGTAAAAATCACCACAAGCGCAACAAGATGTCTTTTGCTCGCGTCCCATGGCTGACCCGCCGGCCCGCCCGCATCTGCGGCTCGAACAGGCGCTGGGCGGCCGCGTGGCAGGGCTCGACGAGGTCGGCCGCGGCCCGCTGGCCGGCCCGGTGCTGGCCGCCGCCGTCATCCTGCCCACACCGATGCCCCCGGCCTTGGCCAACCTGCTGGACGACTCGAAGAAGCTCAGCCCGGCCCGGCGCGAGGCCGCCCACGCCGCCCTGTGCGCCAGCGGCGCCGTCATCGGCGTCGGCGCCGCCTCGGTCACCGAGATCCTGCACCTCAACATCCTCCAGGCCAGCCTGCTCGCCATGCGCCGCGCCTTCGCCCGGCTGTCCCCCGCCCCCGACGCCGCCCTGGTCGACGGCAACCGCGACCCCGGCCTGCCCTGCCCGACACGCTGCGTGGTGAAAGGCGACACCACCAGCCTCTCTATCGCCGCCGCCTCGATCGTCGCCAAGGTGATCCGCGACCGCGCCATGGCACGGCTGGACCGGCGCCACCCCGGCTACGCCTGGGCCGACAACGCCGGCTACGGCAGCCCCGCGCATCTCGCCGCCCTGCACCGCCTCGGTGTCACACCGCATCATCGCGCCGGCTTCGGCACGGTCCGGCGACTGCGGCAGAGCGATTGTTGACGCGGTGACGATTGACGTGGCCACAACCGCCTCGTCACCATCAGCCACCGCTTCGGAGCCGCCCTTGCCCGTGGAGATCATCCGCGAACTCCCGCTCGACCAGATCCTGCTCGGCGACGCCGTGCGCATGCTGCGCATGCTGCCGACGGCGTCGGTCCACTGCGTGTTCGCGGACCCGCCCTACAACCTCCAGCTCCGCGGCGAGCTGCGCCGCCCGGACGACAGCCTGGTCGACGGCGTTGATGACGACTGGGATCGCTTCACCGACTTCGCGGCCTACGACGCCTTCACCCATGAATGGCTCAGCGAATGCCGCCGCGTGCTGCGCAAGGACGGCACGCTGTGGGTCATCGGCAGCTACCACAACATCTTCCGCATCGGCGCCATTCTGCAGGAGCTGGGCTTCTGGATCCTCAACGACGTGATCTGGCGGAAATCCAACCCGATGCCGAACTTCCGCGGCCGCCGCTTCACCAACGCCCATGAAACCCTGATCTGGGCGGCGCGCGGCCAGGACAGCCGCTACCGCTTCAACTACCAGGCCATGAAATCGCTCAACGACGACCAGCAGATGCGCAGTGACTGGTTCATCCCGCTGTGCACGGGTGCCGAGCGCCTGCGCAACGAGCACGGCCTCAAGCTGCACCCCACCCAGAAGCCCGAGGCGCTGCTGCACCGCATCATGCTCGCCAGCACCTCCCCCGGCGACATCGTGCTCGACCCGTTCCTCGGCACCGGCACCACCGCCGCCGTCGCCCGCCGCCTGCAGCGCCACTATATCGGCATCGAGCGCCACCCCGCCTATGTCGAGGCCGCCCTCGGCCGCGTCCGCCGCGTGCGCCCGATCTCCGATGACGGCATGAGCACCACGCCCACCAAGCGCGAGGCGGTGCGCATCCCGTTCGGCAGCTTCGTCGAAAGCGGGGCGCTACCGGCCGGCACCGTGCTCACCGACCGTCTGCGCCGCGTCACCGCCACCGTCGCCGCCGACGGCTCGCTGCGCGCAGGCGAGCACCAGGGCTCCATCCACAAGGTTGGCGCCCTCGTGCAGAACGCGCCGTCCTGCAACGGCTGGACCTTCTGGCACTTCGAGCGCGACGGCATTCTGGTGCCGCTGGACGTGCTGCGCACCACGCCGCCGGCCTGAGCTTCCGCCCGATGCGGTGTGGTGCCACACTCGCCGCAACGAGAAGAACCAGGGAGATTTCCGGCCATGACCCAGATCCGCTCCATGCCCCCGGCCCCGCGCCGCGCCGGCGCCATCGGTGTTCATTCCGTCGACCAGTTCAACTTCGTGGTGCCGGACCTCAAGGTCGCGCAGAGATTCTACAGCGATTTCGGCCTGGATGTGCGCGAGGAGGGCAACGACCTCGCCCTCTACACCGAAGGCCACCCGCATCGCTGGGGCCGCATCGGCGCGGCCTCGGCCAAGCGGATCAGCCATCTCTCCTTCGGCGCCTATGCCGAGGACATGGAGAATCTGCGCGCCCGCCTGCGCCAGTTCGACGTGGCGCAGCTCGACCCGCCGCCCGGCCTCGAATCCAACGGCGTCTGGTTCCGCGACCCTGACGGCCTGCTGCTCGAGATCAAGGTCGCCGAGAAATCCTCCCCCAACGCCAAGGCCGTCGTCTCCAACCCCTCTTCCCCGCCCGGCGCGCAGGGCTCCTACCCCCGCTGCAAGGCGCCGTTCGTCCGCCCCCGCCGGCTCGCCCATGTGCTGGTGTTCGTGAGCGACATCAGCCGCGCCATCGCCTTCTACGAAAACGTCCTCGGCCTGCGCCTGTCCGACCGCTCCGGCGAGGGAGTGGCCTTCCTGCACGGCATCCATGGCTCAGACCATCACATGATCGCCTTCGCCAAATCCGAGGGCACCGGGCTGCACCACCTCAGCTGGGATGTCGGCTCGTTCAACGAGGTCGGGCTCGGCGCCATGCAGATGGCCGATCGCGGCCACACCGCCGGCTGGGGCGTCGGCCGCCACGTGCTCGGCTCCAACTACTTCCACTATGTCCGCGACCCCTGGGGCAGCTACGCCGAATACTCCTCCGACATCGACTACATCCCCGTCGACCATGACTGGCCCAGCGCCGACCATCCGGGCCACGACGCGTTCTACGTCTGGGGGCCCAACCCGCCGGCCGATTTCATCGTCAACCACGAACGCGCCGGCGCCGCGTGAGCATGCGCAATGTCGATGTCATGATCGTCGGCGCCGGCCCGGTCGGGCTCGCCCTGGCCATCGAGCTGGGCACACGCGGCATCACCTGCCTGGTGGCCGAACGACAGGACCGGGTGGGCCACAGCCCGCGCGCCAAGACCACCAATGTCCGCTCGCGCGAGCATCTGCGCCGCTGGGGCATCGCCGACACGCTGCGCGAGGCCTCACCCATCCCGCCGGACTATCCGCCAAACGTGGTCTTCGCCACGCGCATGAACGGGTATCTGCTGGCCCGCTTCGAGAACGCGTTCAACGGACGGCGCGTGCGCAACGAGCTCTACAGCGAGGAGGCGCAATGGGTGCCGCAATACACCGTCGAGGAGGTGCTGCGTGCCCATGCCGCCACGTTCCCCGGCGTCGAGATCGCATTTTCCACCGAACTGACCGGTTTCGAGCAGGACGAGGACGGCGTCACCGCCCGGCTCCGCCAGGTCGACACCGGCGCTGAGACCACCATCCGCAGCGCCTACCTCGTCGGCGCCGACGGGGCGCGCAGCTTCGTCCGCCAGGCGATCGGCGCCCGCATGTCCGGCACGCGCGACGTGGCGCAGAACTACAGCATCATCTTCCAGTCACCCGACCTCGCCGCCCGCCAGGTGCACGGCCCGGCCATCATGTACTGGATGGTCAACCAGGACGTGCCGGGCATGCTCGGCCCCATGGATATGCACGGCCGCTGGTTCTACATGGCCACCAAGCTGCCCGGCGACGTCGACCCCGCCACGGTCGATCCCGTCGACCTCATCCGCCGCGGCACCGGCCTGCCCGATCTCGACATCGAGATCCTGCATGGCGACCCCTGGGTCGCCCACAGCCTGATGGCCGATCGCTACAGCGCGGGCCGCGTGTTCCTGGCCGGTGATGCCTGCCATCTCCACCCGCCCTTCGGCGGCTTCGGCATGAACATGGGCATCGGCGACGCTGTCGACCTCGGCTGGAAGCTCGCCGCCACCCTGCAGGGCTGGGGCGGGCCGGCGCTGCTCGACAGCTATCAGCCGGAACGCGCGCCCGTGCATCGCCGCACCATCCGCGACTCCGTCATCAACTACGCCACCACGGGCAACCAGCTTGCCCGCCCCGAGCTGGAACTCCAAGGTGAGGTCGGGGACGCCGCGCGCGCCGCCCAGGGCGAGGTCATCCGCGCCACCAAGGAGCGCGAGTTCCGCTCCCTCGGCCTCGTGCTCGGCGCCCGCTACGACGGCTCGCCGATCATCGTGCCCGACGGCACCGACCCGCCGGCGGAGGACGCCGTCGTCTACGTGCCCTCCGCCTGCCCGGGCGGCCTTGCGCCGCATCTGTGGCTCGCCGACGGCAGCTCGCTGTACGATCATTTCGGGCCCGGCTTCACCCTGCTGGCCACCGCGGGGGCAGGGAACACAAAGGGCCTGGAGGCGGCGGCGGCGCGCTGCCGCATGCCCCTGGCGGTGATCGCGCCGGACGATCCGCGGCTGGAAGCGCTGTATCAGGCCCGCTTCGCGCTGATCCGGCCGGACCAGCATGTCGCCTGGCGTGGCAGCGATCTGCCGGGGGACCCGATGGTTCTGCTGGGGCGGGTAGCGGGGGCGCGGCAGGAAGCACTTCTTTTCTGAAGAAAAGAAGCAAAAGACTTTTTATTCGTTTGAGCGGACTCCTCTCTGGAGGAGGGCGTCAGCCGACCGGATAAAAGTTTTTCAAAAAAGAACCGCTTGCCTCATCCAGCCCACTCGCCCGCCCGTAACGCCCCCGACAGCCCCCCTGTCGGGAGACGGATGTGACCCAAGCCCGCACCCAGCGCCAGGAACTGGCCCTGTTCTTCCGCACCGCCGGCCGCTTCTGGCAGGGCCGGACACGCGGGCCGGCCTGGGCCATGACCGCCCTGCTCATCGCCCTGGTCGGCGGTCAGATGACCATCCAGGTCGCCTGGACCGCCTGGGGCGGCTGGTTCTACGACGCCCTGCAATCCCGCAGCGCCTCCCGCATCCTGGCGATTCTGCCCTGGCTGCCCGGCATCGTCCTGGGCTTCATGCTGTGCATGACCGGCCTGCTGGTCGGCCGCATGGCCCTGCAACAGCGCTGGCGCACCGCCCTCACCACCCAGCTGCTGGACCGCTGGCTCAGCGGTCAAGCCTATTACCGCCTCAGCCAGGGCGCCTTCGCCGAAGGCACACCGGAATTCCGCATCGCCGAGGATGTGCGCCTCGCGGTCGAACCGCTGGTCGAACTCGCGGTGGGGCTGCTCACCGCGGTGCTGGGCGCCGTGGTGTTCGCCCACGTGCTGTGGCGCGTCGGCGGCACGCTGCATGTCGCCATGGCGGGTCTGTCCTTCGGCCTGCCCGGCTACCTCGTCATCGCGGCCGGGGTCTACGCCCTGGTCGCCACCCGCATAACCACCTGGTCCGGCCGCAGGCTCAGCGCCCTGGTCGCCGGCCGCAACGACGCCGAGGCGAAGTTCCGCGCCGAACTGACGCGGCTGCGCGAAAACGCCGAAAGCATCGCGCTTGACCGCGGCGACACCGCCGAGCGCCGGGCGGTCGGCCTGCGCTACGCCGTCGTGGTGCAGGCCTGGCGCGACATGATCCGCGCCAGCGGCATCGTCGCCCTCGGCACCAACGGCAACATCGCCTTCAGCCCCGTGGTGCCGCTGCTGCTCTCGGTGCCGGGCTATCTCGACGGCTCCCTGTCGATCGGCGCCGTGGCACAGATCGCCGGCGCCTTCGCCGCCACCCAGACCGCCGCCGCCTGGCTGGCCGACAACTATCTGCGGGTCTCTGACGTGATGGCCTCGGTCAGCCGAGTGAACGCGCTGATCCTGGCGCTCGATGAATGCGAGGCATCGACAGGCACGATCGAGGTCAGACCGGTGACCGAGGGCGAAGTGCGCATCGATGCGCTCCAGCTCCGCCTGCCCAACGGCACGCCCCTCGCAACGCCGATCGATCTGTGCGTGCGCCCGGGCGAGCGCCTGCTGCTGACCGGCGCCAGCGGCACCGGCAAAAGCACGCTGATCCGCGCCATCGCCGGTCTCTGGCGCTGGGGCGAGGGAAGCATCGCCCTGCCGCTCGGCGCGCGGCTCGCATTCGTGCCGCAGCGCATCTATCTGCCGAACGCCTCCCTGCGCGAGGTGCTGCTCTACGCCACCGGTGTCGAGGATCTGTCGGACACCAGCCTATGCACCCTGATGCGCGTCTGCCGGCTTCCCCACCTGACCGACCGCCTCGACGAGAGCGCCCGCTGGGATCAGATCCTGTCCGGCGGCGAACGCCAGCGCATCGCCTTCCTGCGTGTGATGATCGCCAGGCCCGACATCATCGTCATGGACGAAAGCACCTCCGCCCTGGACGAGCCGAGCGAGGCCGCCCTCATGACAGCCCTGCTGGCCGAACTCCCCCACGCCACGCTGATCAGCGTCGGGCACCGTCCGGGCCTGGTTCCGTTTCACCGGACCCGTCTGCGCCTTGGTGCCCCCGACAACTCAGGCGGCCAGAGCCGGACGTCGCGCCACGAGATCCTCCACGGCGCGGCCCATGGCCTCGCGCTCGGCCTCGGTCGTGAAGGTGAAGCTGAGATGGACGGTGCGATCTTCGCTGCGTGTGATCCGCACCGACTGCGTCGGCAGGCCGTCGACGGCCAGGCGGAGCGCACCGGGCCTCTCCCAGTCTGACGCTTCAGCCGCGATGAAGCAGGCGCCGCCGGCCGAGATATCGACAATCTCGCCGGTGATGGGCTCGGCACCGGCGTGAAGCCGGGCCGGGCGCCGAAGATTATGGCGCGTATCCCGCCGGCGTTCGAGCTCGGTGGTGTTGGCCCGCATCAGATGCACCAGCCGCCCTTTCAGCGACGCCACCTGCCCCGCCGCATCCCGGCTGATCTTGGCCATGCGCCCGGCGGTGGATTCGCACGCCATCGCGTCTTCCACGGTCCGATTCATCCCCTCGGCGGCCCGGCCGGACGCGCCGCCGGCCCGTGTCACCGCCTCGGCGATCTCGTTGGTCGCCGCCGATTGCTGCTCGATCGCAGCGGCCACCGCCGTGGCCACGACATCGAGCTCGGAAATGGACCTGGCGATCCCGCCCATCGCATCCACCGCCTGCCGTGTCGTGGCATCGATGGCGGAGATGCGCTGCGTGATCCGTGACGTGCTGCGCTCGGTCTCCTGCGCCAGCAGCTTCACCTCGCCGGCCACGACCGCAAAGCCACGCCCGGCCTCGCCGGCCCGCGCCGCCTCGATGGTGGCGTTCAGCGCCAGCAGGTTGGTCCGCCCCGCGATCTCGGCGATCAGCCCGGCCACCTCGCCGATCTCGGTCACGCTGGTGGAAAGGGCCGCGAAGATGCTCCGCGCGCCGTCCGTCTGGTCCACCGCCACGCGGGTGCTGCGCGCGGCCAGCTCCATCTGGCGGGCGATCTCGCGGATCGTGTTGGTCAGCTCCCGCGCCGCCTTGGCGGCCTGGTCAGTGCCCTCGCAGGCCTCGGAGGCGTCGGTCGCCGCCATGGCGCTGGTGCCCGCGATCGTCGCCGTCGCGGTATACACCTGGCCGGACAGCGTCTGCAGCTCCTGCGCCATCACCCGCACGTCGCTCATCGCCTCTTCGCTGATCGTCTCGACCCGGTCGCCGATCTCGCGCATCGCCTGGGTGCGGGCAGCCTCGGCAGCAGCGCGCTGCGCCGCGCGTTCCTGCGACATCACCCTTGCCTCCAGCGCCGTGCCGTGCAGCAGGCGGGTCGCCTCCATCAGCCCGGCGATCTCGTCGTGACCGCGCGCCGTCGGCAGCGTGATGTCGAGCTGCCCGTTGGCGATGCTGCGGATGATCTGCATCGCCTGCCGGAGCGGCCGCACCACCGTGCTGCGCAGATTGAGTGCGATCAGCGTGGTCACCCCCAGGCCCAGCAGCATCAACACCGCAGTACCGATCAGCGTGTTGCGCGGCGCCGACCGTCTGGCCTCGCCAAGTGCGGTCATCTCCTCGGTCACGGCATGCGCGGCGGCCGTCATGGCGGTGATCGCCGCCGTGCTCCGATCGAACCATTCATGCGCCGTGACCGGCCATACCCCGCCGCTCATGGCGGTCTGCAGCACCTGGGCGCGCAGCGGTGCCAGATCCTCGAACCAGCCCTGATGCGCGCGCGTCACCTGCGCGATCAGCGAAGCGGAACTGCCGGCCAGTCGCGATTCCACACGCTCCCAGGCGGCTTGTATGCGCCCCTCATCCGTGCCGAGCGCCAGCACCAGCGCAGGCCCTGGCCGCTGGCCGGCAGCGATCTGGCCGTTGACCAGGCCGCGTTCCCGCCCGGCGAACTCGGCCATCTCGGCCAGACGATCGCGGATCGCCTCCAGCCGGGACGGCAAGGTCTGATTGTCTCCTTGTGCCTCCTCGGCGCGACGCAGCGCGGTGAGCGCCTCGATCAGCCGCGTGGCGGCCGCGAACCAAGCCGTCCCGGAAGGCGCAGGCCCGGTTCCACCGAGAAACCGCACGACCGCCGCCCGTTGGCTCAGGAACTCCGCCTGAGCAGCGGACAGGTTCCCGGTCGGGGACGCCGAAGCGGCCATCCCGGCCGCCGCCAGCGCGTCATCCGTGTGACGGGTCTGTTCCAGTGCCGCGTCCCGCTGGGACGCTGTCAGATTTGCGCCGCTGCCGATGGCACCGGCCATCAGCCCGCGTTCCATCGCCACCTCGCTCGCCGCCATCCCCACCCGATCGCTGGCCAGGTTCAGAGCCTGCATCTCCTGCGTATGCACCAGCGTGCGCCAGGCATTCATGGCGTCAAGCGCAAGCTGGCCGGACAGGCCGAGCCCGAGCACGACCAATCCCAGCATTATCCGTGAACCGATCTGCAAGGCACTCTCCCACGTGTATACCAAGTGAGTTTCGCATCGGAATCTTGCTGGATCGTTAACCGGACCCATCCCCCGCCGGCACAGAATACCATCAAAAATGCTGCAACCCCTGACACTTGGTCGATGTTTCTGATAGACTTCGGAGATGCGTCGCAAAACTTTCGCATCGTTGCTCTCTCGCCTGGCCGCGGTCCTCGCGCTCAGCGCCCTGGCCGCGTGCGGCGGCACCCCCAGCCCCGGGCTCAGGCTTGGCACCTCCGCCGGAAGCGGCCTCAGCTACCCCGGCATCACCTGCGCCCCGTTCGCCCGTGAGCTCTCCGGAATCGCCCTCTACGGCGACGCCGCAACGTGGTGGGACGCCGCCGCCGGACGCTACCGCCGCGACCGAAGCCCCGTCCTCGGCGCCGCCCTCGTGTTTCGCCGCGAACCGCGTCTGCCCTCCGGCCACGTCTCCGTCGTCTCGCGCCTCGTCGGCCCGCGGCAGATCCTGGTCACCCAGGCCAACTGGGTCGCAGGCGAACTCGACGAGGACCAGCTGGTTGTCGACGTCTCGCCCGGCAACGACTGGAGCGAGGTGCGCGTCTGGTGGCCGCCGATCAGCCAGCTCGGCGCCCATGCCTATCCCACCTTCGGCTTCATCCTGCCGCCGGTGCCCGCCACCCGCGAGGAGCTTGCCCGCACCACCCGCACCGCCGCCAACATCGCGCTCAACGCCGGAACCGGCCGCCCCCCGCCACGGGCCCGCCAGCTCGCCAACGGCAGCTAACGCACGACCGCTTGCATGCCGGGTTCACCTGCGCCATGTGAAGGGGCGAATTCGGGTTGGAGGGACGTATGGGTAGTTTCAGCATCTGGCACTGGCTTGTGGTGCTCATGGTCGTCCTGCTGCTGTTCGGCGGCGGCAAGGTCAGCGGTCTGATGGGTGACTTCGCGAAGGGCATCAAGGCCTTCAAGAAGAACATGGCCGACGAGCCCGATGCCTCGATGGAGGCCACGGCCGACAAGCCGGCCGGCACCATCACCGCACCGGGCGCCACCACGGCCGCCACCAGCCAGACCACGGCCGCACACCATTCCTGATACGGCTATTCCCGCTTGGGCGATCCACGCGATCGTCCAGGCGGGCCAGAGGATGGACAGTCGCGGCTGGGTTCCGGCCACGGCGGGCAACATCTCGGTCCGCCTCACGTCCGCGCGCATCGCCATCACCCGCAGCGGTGGCCACAAAGGCTTTCTGGACGCCGACTCCGTCATGCAGGTAGACATGGTCGGCCACGCGCTCACTCCCGGCGCCAGGCCAAGCGCGGAAACCCTGCTGCATTGCCAGCTCTATCGGCTGTTTCCCGAGGTCGGCGCCGTGCTGCACGGCCATTCCGTCGCCGGCACTGTGCTGTCGATGACGCAGCCAGGCGCCATCCGCCTTGCCCAGTACGAGGTGCTCAAGGTCTTCGAAGGCCAGTCCACCCACGACACCGCCCTCGACCTGCCGGTGTTTGACAACGACCAGGACATCGCCCGCCTTGCAGCCCTTGCAGAGCCGACCCTGCAAGCCGGCACGCCTCTTGGATATCTGATCCGCGGCCACGGCGTCTATGTTTGGGGCCCCGACATGCCGATGGCGCTCGCCCGGCTGGAGGGACTGGAATTTCTGCTCGCCTGCGAGCTCGAACGAAGGAAGCTGGACCGATGAGCCGTCTGACCGTGTTCGCCGACACCGCCCCCGGCACGCCCATCCTGGAGACCGAGAACGCCACCGAGATGGCCGCCGCCCTGAAGGAGATCGGGGTGCGCTTCGAGCGCTGGGAAAGCCCGGTCACGCTCTCGCCCGAGGACAGCGCCGAGACCATCCTGGCGGCCTACCGCCCTTATCTCGACACTTTGATGGGCGAGGTCGGCGCCGGCTCGGCCGATGTCATCAAGCTCACCCCCGACCATCCGCAGGCCGCGGCCCTGCGCCAGAAATTCCTCGCCGAGCACATCCACACCGAGGACGAGATCCGCTTTTTCGTCCACGGCGCCGGCAACTTCATCATGCACGTCAACGGCCGCGTCTGGGACGCGCATTGCGTGCAGGGCGACCTGATCAGCGTCCCCGCCAACACCCAGCACTGGTTCGACGCCGGCGACCGGCCTTTCTTCACAGCCCTGCGCGTGTTCACCGACACCTCCGGCTGGGTCGCCCATTTCACCGGCGACGACATCAGCGCAAGATTTCCCGCCGTGGCGGCTTCGCCATCGGCCGCCGTGGCGGCCTGATGCACCTCCCGCCGGCCGCCGTCATCACCGACATCGAAGGCACCACCACGCCCATCGCCTTCGTGCGTGACACGCTGTTCCCCTTCGCCCGCGCCCGCCTCGCCGCGGCGCTGACCTGGGAGGCAGCCCGGCCGATCATCGCCGAAGTCGAATCCATGGCCCCCGGCCGCCCCGCGCACGACACGCTCGCCGCCTGGATGGACGCCGACGCCAAGCTCACTCCGCTGAAAGACCTGCAAGGCCTGATCTGGGACGAAGGCTACGCCGCCGGCACCCTGCGCGGCGCGCTCTACCCCGACGTCACGCCCAGCCTGCGCCGCTGGTCCCGCGCCGGTCTGCGCCTGCACGTCTATTCATCCGGCTCCGTCCACGCCCAGCGCCTGCTGTTCGGCCATTCCGTAGACGGCGACCTCACCGGCCTGTTCGCCGGCTTCTTTGACACCAACGTGGGCCCCAAACGCGACTCCGAGAGCTACGACCGCCTCTGCATCGGCATCAACACCCCGCCGCACGAGGTGCTGTTCCTGTCCGACGTGGAAGCCGAGCTGGACGCCGCCGCCTCCGCCGGCCTGCGCACCTGCCAGCTGGTGCGGCCGCAGGACGGCACAATCGCCTCCGAGCGGCATGCGACAGCGCCGGATTTCCCCGCCGTTGCCGCCCGGTTCGGACTTTAGGCAAGGCAAGCGGTTCTTTTTTGAAAAAAAGAACCAAAAAACTTTCATTCGCCTGGCGATCGACTTTCCGGAAGGGGGCGTCAGCCGATAGAAAGTCTTTTGCTTCTTTTCTTCAAAAAAGAAGGCCTTCCTTCCTTGGAGTGTCCCGCCCATGGCCCTGCACCACGTTCCCGCCACCCCCCAAACCGTGCGCTGGGGCATCTTCGACCCGACCTTCCCCCCCGTCGTCACCATCGCATCCGGTGACACCGTCGTTCTCGAATGCGTCTCCGGCGGCCCCGACGCGATGCCGCCGGAAAGCTCCGGCCTCAAGATCCCGCCCGCGCTGACCGCCATCCAGGCCGCCGTCCCCCGCGGCCCCGGCCACATCATCACCGGCCCCGTCGCCATCGAAGGCGCCATGCCCGGCGACATGCTGGAAATCCATATCGACAAGATCGAATTCGGCTGTGACTGGGGCTTCTGCGGCTTCCGCCCCCTCGCCGGCACCCTGCCGGAAGACTTTAGGGAACGCTTCCTCACCCACATCACCGTCGACAAAGAGCGGATGATAGGCAAGCTCCCCTACGGCCTCGAACTCCCGCTTGCGCCGTTCTTCGGCGTCATGGGCGTGGCCCCGCCGCCGAACTACGGCGCCATCTCCACCGTCCAGCCTCGCGAACACGGCGGCAACCTCGACAACAAGGAGCTCGGCGAGGGCTCAACCCTGTTCCTCCCGGTCTGGGCCCCCGGCGGCATGTTCTCCGCCGGCGACGGCCACGGCGTGCAGGGCGACGGCGAGGTCTGCATCAACGCGCTGGAAATCTGCCTCACCGGCACCTTCACCATCACCCTGCACAAGCAGCAGGGCACCGAGCCGCTGCTCACCTACCCCCGCGGCGAAACCGCCACCCACTACATCACCATGGGCATGAACGAGGACCTCGACCTCGCCATGAAGCAGGCGCTGCGCCAGATGATCAGCTTCATCTGCGCCCGCTCCAACCTCTCGCGCGAAGAGGCCTACCAGCTCTGCTCGCTGGCGGTGGACTTCCACGTGACCCAGACCGTGAACGGCGAAAAAGGCGTGCACGGCCTGCTCCGGAAGGGTCTGCTTTTCTAGCCCATGCCACGTCCCAAGCGCGCGCCCAGCCCCGCCGCCGAGACCCGCATCAGCCTGCGGATCGACCTCGCCGGCGGGGCGCGCATCGGCCCCGGCAAGATCGCCGTGCTGGAGGAGATCGACAAGGCCGGCTCCATCTCGGCGGCCGGCCGGGCGCTGGGCATGTCCTACCGCCGCACCTGGGCGCTGGTGGAAGACCTCAACAAGGGGCTGGGAACCGCGGTGGTGGAAACCAGCGCCGGTGGCAGCGGCGGCGGCGGCGCGAACCTGACGGAAACCGGGCGCGCGCTGATCGCATGCTATCGGGCGCTGGAAACCGATACGACGGCGCTGGCGCGGGAAAAGCTGGCTTGGTTGAAGAGTCCTCAAGACAAAGAAGAATACCAACGGCCTTGATCGATGACTCTTCCATCGATCAAGGCCGTTGGTTTGGCGCGCCGGGTTGGCCGGCGGCGGCGCACCAAACCAAGACTCATACCAACGGTCATTCTTTATGACCGTTGGTATAAGAAAGAACTTCTTTTCTGAAGAAAAGAAGCAAAAGACTTTTATTTGTTTGAGCGGACTTCTCTCCGGAGGAGGGCGTCAGTCGATTAGAAGGGTTCCTTTTTTCAAAAATGAACCTCTTCCTATGGCACCGCGACATGCCCATCCCGCCGTGGATCCGCAGCCCCGGTCATCACCCCCGTCTGCGGATCCACTCCAATCGCCTGCATCCCGCCCACCTTCATCGTCCAGTCTGCCCCGATCGGGCTCGCCTCATGCCCTCGCTCGCACAACGCCGCAATCGTCCCCGGATCGATCCGCTCCTCCAGCAGCACCGTCCGGCCATCCATCAGCCGTGCCCTCGGCGCCTCGATCGCCTTCTGCGGCGGCAGCCCAAAATCGATGTGCTGCACCATCGCCTGTACCTGCGTCTGCAGAATCCCGTAGCTCCCCGGCGTGCCAAGCGCCAGCACCGGCGCGCCGTCGCGCAGCGTGATGCTCGGCGCCATGCAGATCGGCAGCGGAGCCCCGGCGCGCGCCTGGTTGGGGCTGCCTTTCTGCACATCCGTCCAATGCAGGAAGTTATTGAGGCACACGCCCGTGCCCGGCACCACCACGCCGCTGCCGAACGCACTGCCCAGGCTCTGCGTCACACACACCAGATTGCCCTCCCGATCGCCGATCGAGAACGATGTGGTATTGAGCGGCTCGGACGGATCAGCCACCGGCGCGATCCACTGCTCGGTCGGCCCCTCGATCGGCGTCCCATCGCGCAGCCGCGCCACCGCCGCGGCAATGGCGGCATCCGACAGCAGATACGACAAAATCTCCGGCGCCGGGTTGTTGTGCGCGATCCGCATCCCCGCCGCGAGACGAATGGCGCGCAACACCGTGTCCAGATGATCAACCCCGTTGCGCACCAGCCCGCCGAGATCGCAGGCATCCAGCATGCGCAACGCCAGCAGAATCTGGAACCCCTCGCACGGCGGCGGTGGCAGGTTCACCTGCAGACCGCGATACAGCGCCGTCGCCGGCGCCTGCCACACCGGCCGCACGGAAGCGAGATCCTCCAGCGTCAGCGTCCCACCGAGCGAACGTAGATGGTCGATCACCATCGCCCCGATCGCGCCTTCATAGAACACGCCCGGCCCCTCCGCCCCAATGGCGGCCAGCGTGCGCGCCAGATCCGGCTGACGGATCACCGAGCCGAGCCGCGCCCCGGTGCCATGGGCGCCATAGGTGGCGGACCAGCTGGGGAACAGCTCTGCATGCTGCGCCATCGCATGCGCCTGGTCGGCGAACTCATAGGCACCGAAATCCAGCAACGCGAACCCATCCTCGGCAACCTCGGCAGCCGGTGCGAAGATCTCGGCCAGCGACAGGCGGCCGTACTGCCACACCATCTCGCACCACCCGGCCAGATTGCCCGGCGGCGCTACCGAAAACGCCCCACGGGCCAGCTCGAAGCGGGACGTGAACCGCTCCGCCGGAAAGCTCGCCGGCACCGGTGGCACGAAATCGAGCACCCGCACCCGCCGCTCGGCCGCCACCCACATCGTGGCCAGCCCCAGCCCGGCCATGCCCGACATGAAAGGCTCCACCACGTTGAGCATGACCCCGACCGCGGCCGCCGCATCGAACGCCGTGCCGCCGCGGGCCAATATTCTGGCCCCGGCCGAGGCCGCCAAAGGATGGGCCGCGGCCACCATGCCATGGCGGGCTGCAACGGTCGGGCGGAAGGTGCTCATCATTTGCTCTCTCTCAAGGATGCCCCAGCCTGCGCAGTTCACGCACGCGTGAAAAGCCCCGAACACGTTAGAAAGTATGCAGAAGTTGCCGCTTCCCCACCGATCTGTGCTCACGCCGGATAACGTTCATGTGAATTGCCGAATTTTAATTTCGATCTACGATCGTCGCTGCTCCGGTACGAATATCCAAGAACCCGCCGGCAGCTGACAACACACCAGGTCAGAACCACAGCAGCTTGACGCCACGCCAGTGCCTGCCGGCCACGCTGACAGAGCACCATTGCACCGAACCCACGAAGGGATCATGCCATGACAGTATCGCACGCGCGTTGGACCCTTCTGGCCCCGATCCTGCTGAGCGCCTGCGCCGGTGACCCACCGCGCATCCCTGTCGCCAAACGATGGAGCGACTCCATCCAGCAATACAATCTCCTCCCGATCTATCCGATGCAGGAAGATGTTCAGATCGGCGATGTCTTTCTCTATGTCCCCAGGCTGGAGAACACCGCGGATGCCCCACCAGCGGTCTGGTTGAACCGCATCAGTTCGAGCAACCCGACTTCCATCTACCAGGCGCTCCGGGACACGTATTGTACCCGCTACAGACTGCAGCCAGCCGGCACCACGGCCACTCCCGCGCCAGGCGGTGCCACGCCTGCGCCCACCCCGGCACCTGTGCCCGCCGGAACCGGTGCAACCATCACCACCAGCATCACGGCAGGCGGCACCACGCGAACCGACACCATCACCACCTCGGCGCAGGCCGCGGTGCAGCCCGCTCCAAAATCCCCGGCGCCGACTCCGACGCCCACACCCGCGCCCCCTGCCGATTTCGCCACAAGGTGCCAGCCCACGCCCGCACCCGCCGGCACCAAACCTCCGTCATTCCCATATGACATCCAGCAGCAGGGGGCCACCAGCGACCTGAGGCTGCGACGTGTCGAGCTGCCGGAGATCTCGGTTGCCAGCGTCTCCGACATCGAGCTGGGGGCAGCCGCCCCGATCAGCAGCTTCCTCGCCAAGCTCGGGCTGGGCGCGTCCTCCGCCGTGGGTCTCGATATCTCGCTCACCGATATCGAGGAGGTCCATCTGCCCTTCGATGTCGAGATACAGCAGCTTCGCAAACTGGAGGAAGGGCTTGCGGCCAAGCAGTTCACACCATCCGTCTTTCTCGAATATATCAGCCAGAAGCGGCCGGACCTGCTGCCAGCCGCCTGCTTCCCCGACCTCAAGACGCTGAACGACAGCAAGATGCAGGTCATGGTGGCCAATGAGGTGGTCTATGCCCACGCCATCTCCTATGCCTACAAATCCTCCTCCACCCTTGCGGGCCAGTTGGGCGTCTCGCTCGCCGCAGCCACCGCCAAACCGGCCACACCTTCGCCCGCGCCTGCTCCGGCGCCAGCACCGGCAGCCGCCCCTGCGGCGCCTGTCACAGCCACAGACCCGGTGACCGCCACCCAAGGTCTGCTGACCGCCGAGGCGGCCAAGGTCGCCGGACTGACGGGGAGCCTCACCGGCGCCGGCGGCACCTTGCAGTTCGGCGTCGGCCGATCGGGCAACCTCACCCTGTCGGACAAATTCCCGCAGCCCATGGCATTCGGCATTGGCGATCTGCTCGAATTCGCCCCAACCGATCTGCTGTGGCTCTATCGCAAGAGTTACCTGACGCCGATGGTGCCAGCCAACAGGCAAGCTCTCGATGAGGATCTGCAATACATCGGGCTGATCTGTGACGGCCAGACACCGCCTCCGGGAAAATCAGCCACGTCGCTGGTGAGCTACATCACCAACCCGGATACGTCGACCATCATGGCACTGGTGCCGCCGCCCCCGGGGCCCACGCCGCGGATCATCCCCACCAGCGGCCTGCCGCCCCGGTGATGCGCCAGGCCCGCGCGGTCGCGCCCGTCAGGCCCCGCCGGAGCCGATCCGCAGCACCGACTGGCCCAGCACCTCCATCCGCGGCGTGATCCCCAGCCCCGGCGCCTCGGTCGTGGTCATGAACCCATCCACCCGGCCAGGCGCGCCATCGGCGATCGTGACGGTACCGTAGCTGTTGAAATCGGTGGCCGAGAAGCAGAACTCCTCCGGCGTGGAACGCGCGAGATGGGCGATGGTGGCGGTGACGATGTCGCCGCCCCAGGTGTCCTCGATCGTCATGGCAATCCCGGAGGCGACACACAGGTCGCGGATCAGCTTGGCCTTGGTGAGACCGCCGACCTTGGAGATCTTGAGATTGATGATGTCCATCGCGTCATCGCCCAGGCCGCGCACCAGCGTGCCGACATCGTCGATGACCTCATCAAGGATGAACGGCCGCGCGGTGCGTCGGCGGATGGAAAGGCATTCGGCATAGCTCGCGCAGGGCTGCTCGATATACACGTCCACCTCGGCCACCGCCGCCACCACCCGCGCCGCCTCGTGGCGCGTCCAGCCCGTGTTGGCATCGGCCACCAGAATGTCGGAGTTCCCCAGCACCGCCCGTGTGGCGTGGATGCGCGCAATATCCGTGTCCGCGTCCGCCCCCACCTTGAGCTGGAACCTGGTGTAGCCCTCGGCCCGATACCCCGCGATCTTCGCCGCCATCGCCGCCGGCGCCTCCTGCGAGATCGCGCGGTACAGGGCCACCCGCTCTTGCGCCGCCCCGCCAAGCAATGTGTGCAGCGGCAGACCCGTCACCTTGCCCAGAATGTCCCAGCAGGCGATGTCGATCGGCGCCTTCACATACGGATGGCCGCGCAGCGCCGCATCCATCGCCCGGTTCAGCGCGCCGAGATTGGTGGGGTCGAGCCCGATCAGCTTCGGCCCGATCTCCTTCAGCCCCGCCCGCACCCCCGCGGCGTAGGAGGGCAGATAGGCCGAGCCCAGCGGGCAGCATTCGGCATACCCGGTGATCCCTTCGTCCGTCTCCACCGCCACCACGGTGGCATCGAACACATCGACGAAATTGCCGTTGGACCAGCTGTAGCGGCCCTCGCGCAGCGGCAGATCGACCTGCCAGGCCGTGATCGCGGTGATCTTCATGTCAGCCCCTGAGATGGCAGGAGACCATGTGTCCTTCGGAGCTTTCCCGCAACACCGGCGCCTCCTGCCGGCACTGCGGCTGCGCGATCGGGCATCGCGTGTGGAAGGTGCAGCCGGTGGGCGGCTTCAGCGGGTTGGGGATATCGCCCTGCAGAACGATCCGCTTGCGTTTCACCTGCGGATCGGGGATCGGCACCGCGGACAGCAGCGCCTCGGTGTAGGGATGCAACGGATTGTCATACAGCTTCCGCGCCGGCGCGATCTCGACGACGCGGCCGAGATACATCACCGCCACCCGGTCGCTGATATGCTCCACCACCGACAGATCATGCGCGATGAACAGGTAGGTGAGGCCGAACTTCTCCTGCAGATCCTCCAGCAGGTTGATCACCTGCGCCTGGATCGAAACGTCCAGCGCCGAGACCGGCTCGTCGCAAACGATCAGCTTCGGCTCGACCGCCAGCGCCCGCGCGATGCCGATGCGCTGGCGCTGCCCGCCGGAGAACTCGTGCGGGAAGCGCCGCATATGGTCCGCCTGCAGTCCCACGGTCTCCAGCAGCTGCACCACCCGGTCCTGCCGCGCCTGGCGCGACTGCGCGAGACCATGGATATCCAGCGCCTCGCCGATGATGCCGCCCACGGTGTGGCGCGGGTTCAGCGAGGCGAACGGGTCCTGGAAGATGATCTGCATGTCCCGCCGCAGCCGCCGCAGCTCCTCGCCTTTCATGGCGATGACGTCACGGCCCTGGTATTCCACCACGCCCGAGTTCGGCTCGATCAGCCGGAGGATGCAGCGCCCGGTGGTGGATTTGCCGCAGCCTGACTCGCCGACCACGCCGAGCGTTTCGCCCGCCTGCAGCGAGAAGCTCACCCCATCCACGGCGTGCACCCGCGCCTGCTCGCGCCCGAGCAGGCCGCCCTTGATGGCGAAGTGCTTGCGCAGCCCTTCAACCTTGAGAAGCGGCACGGCGCTCACAGCACGCACGCCACTTTGTGCCCCGCGCCGACCTCGCGCAGCGGCGGCTCGGTGGTGCGGCAGATATCCATCGTGAACCGGCAGCGCGCGGCGAAGCGGCAGCCTTTCGGCGGGTTCAGCAGGCTCGGCACCGTGCCGGGGATCTGCTCCAGCCGCACCCGCCCTTCCGCATGCGCATCGACGCGCGGGATCGATCGGATCAGTCCCTGCGTGTAGGGGTGGCGCGGCTGCGCGAAAAGGGCTTCCACCGTCGCCTCCTCCACCACCTTGCCGGCATACATCACCACCACGCGCTCGGCGTTCTCCGCCACCACGCCCATGGCGTGGGTGATCAGCATGATCGCCATGCCGAAGCGCTGCTTCATGTCGTTCATCAGGTCCAGGATCTGTGCCTGGATGGTGACATCGAGTGCCGTGGTCGGCTCGTCGGCGATCAGCAGCTGCGGCTTGCACGCGAGCGCCATGGCGATCATCACCCGCTGCCGCTGCCCGCCGGAGAACTGGTGGGGATAGTCATGCACGCGCCGCTCGGGGCTCGAGATCTGTACCAGCCTTAGCATCTCGACGGCGCCGTCGAGTGCCGCCTTCTTCGACAGGCCTTCATGCGTGATCAGCGATTCCGCGATCTGCTCACCCACGGAATAGACGGGGTTCAGCGAGGTCATCGGCTCCTGGAACACCATCGCGATCTCTTTGGCGCGGATGCTGTCCATCGCATCGTTGCCGAGCGGAATGAGGTCCCGCCCACGCCACAGGATCTGACCGGATTCGAAACGCCCGGGCGGCATGTCGATCAGCTTGAGCACCGAGCGGGCCGTGACCGTCTTGCCGCTGCCCGATTCGCCCACCACGGCCAGCGTCTCGCCCTTCGCCACGGTAAGGCTCACGCCATCGACGGCCTGCACCATCCCGTCATCGGTCTTGAACCACGTCTTGAGCCCACGGATATCGAGCAGCGTTTCTGACACGATATCGTCCTAGAGCACGCGGCGCGGGTCGAGCGTGTCGCGCAGGCCGTCACCGATGAAATTGATGGAGAGCACCGCAAAGAAGATGCAGGCGCCGGGAAACAGCGCCCAGTACGGTGCGATGTCGAGATAGTCCTTGGCGTCGAACAGCACCCGCCCCCAGGTGGGAATGTCGGGCGGAAAGCCGAGCCCCAGAAACGACAGCGTCGATTCCGCAATGATCGCCGCCGCCACGTCGATCGTCCCTGCCACGATCACCGGGCCCAGCGCGTTGGGCAGGATATGCCGCACCACCAGCCGCAGCCGCGACGCGCCCAGCGCGCGGGCCGCCTCGACGAACTCCTTCTCGCGCAGCGAGAGAAACTGTGCGCGCACCAGCCGCGCATTCGGCATCCAGCGCAGCCCGCCGATCACCAGCACGATCATGATGAACACGCCGCCTTCCACGCCGAACGCCGCCTTCAGCGCGTCGCGGAACAGATAGATCACCATCAGCAGCAGCGGCAGCTGCGGCAGCGACAGGAACAGGTCGGTCACCCACATCAGCACCGCGTCCACCCAGCCGCTGGCCATGCCGGCGATGGCACCGACCACCACGCCCACGAACACCGAGACCATCATCGCCGCCAGCCCCACGGCCAGCGACACGCGCCCGCCATAGATCAGCCGCGCCAGCAGATCCTGCCCCAGATCGTCGGTGCCCAGCGGATGCGTCCAGGACGGCCAGGCCGTCTGTGCCGCGAAATCCACATCGTTGATCGGCACCCGCCACAGAAACGGCCCGGCCACGATGGCGAAGACGAAGAACCCCAGAATGCCAAGGCTCACCACCGCCAGCCGGTGCTTGCGAAACCGTCGCCATGCCTCGGCCGCCGGCGACACCGGCTTTCTTGGGCGCGACGCAGATGTGGCCTGCGCCACGACCGCGTCAGCGGAAAGCGATGCGGGGGTCGAGCCAGCCATACAAAATGTCCGCGATCAGGTTGAACAGAACGACAAGGCAGGCGAACACGAACGTCACGGCCATCACCACCGGCGTGTCGTTGGCCAGAATGGCGGTGATCAGCAGCGAGCCGATGCCGGGGATGCGAAAGATCTGCTCGGTCACGATGGCGCCGCCGAACACGATGGGCATCTGCAGCGCGATCAGCGTCACCACGGGGATCATTGCGTTGCGCACGACATGGCGCAGCAGCACCCGGCTGCGGCCGATGCCCTTGGAGCGCGCGGTGGTGACATAGTCGAGCTTCACCACATCCATCACCGAGGAGCGCACGAAGCGCACCAGCGACGCGCCCTGGAACAGCCCCAGCACCATCACCGGCATGATGGACTGCTTGATCTCATCAGCGAGATAGGCAAGCCCGTGCGTGTTGAGGTCGGTGCGATACACGAACGGCAGCCAGCCGAGCTGCACCGAAAAGATCAGGATCAGCAGCAGCCCCGTGAAGAAGGTCGGCAGCGAGAACCCCACGAACGCCAGCGTGTTCGCCACCTGGTCGAACAGCGAATACGGCTTGGCCGCCGCCAGCACCCCCACCGGAATGGCCACCAGCATCGCCACCACCTGCGACGCGCCGATGACGATCAACGTCGTCGGCAGCCGCTGCAGGATCAGCGTGTCGACATCGATGCGGCTTTGGAAGGAAAACCCCCAGTCACCCTGCACCATCGCCGCGAGCCAGTGGAGGTAGCGGATGTAGATCGGGTCATCGAGCCCGAACTTCGCCCGCAGCGCCGCGGCCACCGACGCCGGCACGTTCGGGTTCATGACGATATCGCCGAACGGATCGCCCGGCGCCATCGCCAGCACGGTGAACAGCACCACCGAGATCCCGAGCAGGCTCGGGATCGACAGCAGCAGCCGCCGCAGCACGTAGGTGGGGGACATGAAACCGATCCGGTCTCAGACTTCCTTGTACCAGTTGGCGTAGTCCCAGATGTAGCTGTCGAAGCCGCTGAGCTCGCAGATCAGCGGCTTGGAGACGGCGGCAACACTCGGCCGCGTCACCACCGGAATGACAACGTGATTGTTGATCACCAGGTCGTTCAGATGGATCATCAGCGCAGCCCGCTTGATCGGGTCAAGCTCGGCCTCCTGGGCATGCCAGGTCGTGTCGTACTCCTCACTGACCCAGCGCGTGATGTTGCGGCCCTGCCATTTGTTGGATTTCTGACACAGCTCGGTGCTGAGGAACTGCTGCAGGAAGATCGCCGGGTCCGGCGCCGTCGGCCCGTTGGTGTACATCTGCAGGTCGGCATAGAAATGCGGATAGGTGTCGGGGTTGGCGACATCCGATGAGAAGAACACCGAAGCCGTCACCGCCTTGATCTCGATGCCGATGCCGGCCTTGGCGCAGGCCTGTTTGACGATGGCCTGGGTCTTCTGGCGCGGCTGGTTGATCGAGGTCTGGTAAAGATAGGCCAGCTTCACCCCGTCCTTCACCCGGATGCCGTCAGGCCCCGGCTTCCAGCCCGCCTTGTCGAGAATGGCGATCGCCTTGTCGACATTGAATTCGTAATGCGTGTTCTTCGAGGCGAAGCGCTCGGGGTTGAAGATGAAGTTCGCCGTGGCGTTGCCGCCGCGGCCATAGATGAACTTGTGCACCGAATCCTTGTCGACGAGGTAGGACAGCGCCTCGCGCACCGCGGGATCCGTGAGCGAAGGATGCTTCGTCTTGGCGCTGGAACGTTCGCCATCGACTTCCTTGTTCGGGTCGGTGAAGTTGCACTGGATGTGCTCGATGCTGCCGCCCTCGGTGATGCGCACCGCCCCCTTGCCGCCGGCCTCCAGGCGGGTCAGCACCTCGTCCTCCACCTGCAGGTTCCAGGCGAAGTCATACTCGCCGGTCTGCAGCACCGCGCGCGCGGCCGACACCGCGTCACCGCCGCCCTTCATCTCCACCGCGTCGAAATACGGCCGGTTGGGCATGTGGTAGTTCGGGTTGATCACCCCGGTGACGAGATCGCCCGGGCGGAACTCCTTGAAGATGTAGGGGCCGGTGCCGACCGGCTTGAGGTTGGTCGGCGCGTCGCGGGACTTGTCGCCGGCGAAGTCGGCGAACAGATGCTTCGGAATGATCATGCCGACGGCGCTGACGAAAGCATCCGCCCAGAACGGCGTCGGCTTCGGGTAGGTGATCTTGATCGTGTAGGTGTCGACCTTCTCGACCAGGATGTCCTTGTAGCTACCGGAGGTGACGGCCGCCGTGGCCGGATTGCGGGCGTATTCCCAGTTGAACACCAGGTCATCGGCGGTGAAGGGCATGCCGTCATGCCATTTCACGCCCTGCTTCAGCTTCCAGGTGATGACCTTGCCATCCGGCGACAGGCCGCCGTTGGCGGTGCTCGGCAGTTCTGCCGCCAGAATCGGGATGAGGTCGCCGGTGGAGTTCCAACCGGCCAGCGGCTCGTAGAACAGCCGCGAGCCGTCCTGGTCCTTGGTGCCGGTGGCGAAATGCGGGTTCAGCAGCGTGGGGCCCTGCCACCACAGCAGCTTCAGCGTGCCGCCGCCGCCGGCCTTGGTCGGCTTGTATGGCGTCGCGGCCTGGGCCATCGGCACGCCGGACAGCGCCAGCAGCTGGTTGGCCAACGGCGCCGCCAGGCCCACGGCCAGCATGCGGCGCAGGAACGATCGCCGCTCCAGATGCCCCGTCTTCACGCCATCGATCAGCTTGCGCAGTTCTTGTTCGGTCATGTCGGGCTCCGGAGGGATGCAGTTCATCCAGGTCACGCAAAAAGCAGGCCATCCTCAATCCGAGGGACAGCCATGCGGTCGGCGCATATTGGATGTGTCAAAGGGGTGACGTCAATGCATCGCAATCGCGAAGATTCTATCGGTAATTCCGATTGGTGCGATCGCGGCTTGCCATTGGATCGGCACCCCGTGCCATCGCATGGTGATGACAGTTCCGCGAAAGAGCCCACCATGTCGAATTCCACACCCGCGCCGCTGCGCATGTCCCGCCTCTGGTCCGGCGAGGCCCTGCAGCATCCTGTGCTTCGGCTGCTGCCAGGGCTTGCGCTGTGCATCGGCGTCACTCTCGCAGCCGAGCTGGTCGAACGCCTCGAAGGCACCGCCTTCGGCGCCACCTGGCTGGAGGCGCTGGTCCTCGCCATCCTCGTCGGCACCCTGGTCCGCACCGCCTGGACACCCGGCGAACGCTTCCGCCCCGGCATCGCCTTCAGCGCCAAGATGCTGCTGGAAATCGCGGTCTTCCTGCTCGGTGCCGCCATCAGCGCACGCACCATCCTCGCAGCCGGCCCGCTGCTGCTGCTCGGCATCGTGGCCGTGGTGGCGGTGGCCCTGCCCGCCAGCTACGCCATCGGCCGGCTGCTCGGCCTGCCCAAACGCATGGCAACCCTGGTGGCCTGCGGCAACTCCATCTGCGGCAACTCCGCCATCGCAGCCGTCGCCCCCGTGATCGGTGCCGACGGCAAGGACATCACCGCCTCCATCGCCTTCACCGCGGTGCTCGGCGTCATCGTCGTGCTCGCCTTGCCGCTGCTGCCGGTGCTGCTGCACCTCAGCAACCTGCAATACGGCATCCTCGCCGGGCTCACCGTCTACGCCGTGCCCCAGGTGCTCGCCGCCACCGCCCCAATCGGCGCCACCGCCGTGCAGATCGGCACCCTGGTCAAGCTGGTGCGCGTGCTGATGCTCGGCCCCGTCGTGCTCGGCCTGTCACTCGTCACCGGCCGCAGCCGCGAGCATGGCGCCACCCGTCCGCCCCTCCACAAACTGGTGCCGTGGTTCATCATCGGCTTCCTCGCCCTTGCAGCCCTCCGCTCGGCCAACCTGGTGCCAAACGCAGCCCTGGCACCGATTGCCAGCATCTCCGGCATGCTCACCGTGATCTCGATGGCCGCATTGGGACTGGGAACTGATCTCAAGATCGTCGCCCGCGCCGGCGGACGGGTGACGGCCACAGTGACGCTGTCGCTGATCCTGCTGGCGACGATTAGCGTTGGATTGATCCACCTGCTGCAGATCCAGTAAGCAAGTACTTCTTTAGCGAAGAAAAGAAGCAAAAGACTTTCAAACGCTGGCGCGAGCCCTTCCGGAAAGCTCCGCGTCAACCACGTACAATCTTGAGGAGGCTTGCCGCGGCACGGCTCAGGTGGCGTTGTGGATGATGGATCACAACGAAATCGCGCTCCGGCAACGGCAGCCGCACCTGATGCAGCAGACCGACTTCAAGGCTGGAGGCCACCACAGAGGCCGATATCGCCGTCGCCCCCATCCCGGCCTCCACCGCACCGCGCACCGCCTCGTTGGACGGCAGCTCAAGCACAACCCGCAAATCCTCGACCGGGACGCCAAAACCCACCAGCGCCTGCTCAAACGCCGACCTGGTCCCCGAACCCCGCTCCCGCAGCACCCAGTCCGCCTCCGCCAGCTGCTCCGGGGCCACATGCGCCTGAATCGCCCAGGGATGCCCGGGCGCCACCACAATCACCAGCTGGTCCCCCGCCACCCGGCGCAGCGCCAGGCTCGGATCATCGATCGCCCCCTCGATGAAGCCAAGCTCGGCAATCCCCTGCCGCACCGCCGTGGCCACCTGTGCCGTGTTGCCCACCGTCAGACGAAGCTCGATCCCGGGAAACCCCCGCCGGAACGCCACCACATGCCGCGGCAGCCAGTAGCTGGCGATCGTCTGACTGGCCTGCACCACCAGCGTGCCGCGCCTGAGGCTGCCAAGCTCGGACAGCACAAGCTCCGCCTCCTCCACCCTGGCCAGCACCGCCCGTGCCTCCGGCAGAAACAACGTGCCGGCCTCCGTCAGCGCAATCCCGCGGCCGATCCGGTGAAACAGCTTCGCCCCATGCCGCGCCTCCAGCGCCGCGATCGCCCCGCTCACCGCGGACTGCGCCAGATGCAGCGCCTCAGCCGCGCGGGTGACATGCTGGCGCTCAGCCACCGCCACAAACACGCGGAGCTGCTCGAACGTCATGCCCCAGGCTTGCTCATGAGCGAGCCTGGGCAATCATCCGGCGCAGGGCGGCCGCAAGGTCGGACACCGAACTCGGCTTGGCCATCAGCGGAAATTCGGCCGGGTCCGCCCCCAGGCTCTCGAACACCCCCGTGGCATACCCGGAGGTCAGCAGAATCGGCAAAGTCGGGCGGATCTGCCGCACCGTGCGCGCCAGCTCGATGCCGTTCATCCCCCCCGGCATCATCACGTCCGACAGGATGGCATCGATCCCTGGTCCCTCCGGTCCATGCAGGATCTCCATGGACTGCGCGCCGCTGAAGGCCGTCAGCACTCGGAAGCCGCTCCGCCGCAGCCCGTATTCCAGCGCCCGCACGATCGCCGCGTTGTCATCGACCAGCAGCACCAGTGGCTGCATCGCGGCTTCGGTCACAGCCGCCGTCATGCGCCCATCTGCGGCAAGGCGTCTGCCAGCGGCAGCAGCAGCGACACAACGGTGCCGGACAGCGCGCCCGAGCGGATGCTCACCGAACCGCCGGACTGATGGGCGAAGCCGTGAACCTGCGCCAGCCCCAGGCCAGCGCTCGAACTGACGGTCTTGGTGGTGAAAAACGGTTCGAACACATGCGGCAAGTCACTTTCGGCGATGCCGTGGCCCGTGTCGACCACATCCAGCCGCGCAAAGGTGCCAGCACCGATGTTGAGCCGGGCGGCCTGCGGCGGCGTCAGCGTCACCATATCCACCCGCAACGTCAATGTGCCGCCGCCCGGCATGGCCTCGCACGCATTGAGCGCCAGATTGACCAGCGAACCGCGAAACTGCGCCGGGTCCAGCGCGCAAGGCAACGGCGGCGGCGCGGCGCCAAGTTCAAGCCGCACCTGGTCCGCACAGATCTGGCGCAACAGCTGCTCGGATTCGAGCACCAGCTGCCAAAGGTCCACCCGCGTCACCAGCAGCATCTGCCGGCGCGAGAAGGCCAGCAGCTGCTGGGTCAGCGCGCCGCCCTGCCGCACCGACTGTGCCGCATCCGCCAGCAGCTGGCGCAGCTCGGCATCCGCCTGCGCCCCCATCACCAGGCTCGACATCTCCAGTGCCGTCCCCACGGTCTGCAGAAGATTGTTGAAATCATGCGCCATACCGCCGGTCAGCCGGCCGATCGCCTCAAGCTTGCGGGCCTGGACCACCATCTCCTCGCCGTGCCGGCGTTCGGTGACATCCTCATGCGTCGCAACCCAGCCGCCGCCTTCCATCGGCCGGTGCACGACATGGATGACGCGACCGTCCTCGAGCGTCACGTCGGCGTCGAACGGCGCGGCAGCACTCAGCCCATAGCGCCAGGTCAGATAGTTCTGCGGACCCATCGCGGGTCCGGTCTGCATCTGTGTCCGCATGGCAACGATCTCCTCCAGCGACGTGCCGGGAGACAGCGCTTCGGGGCTGAGCCGGTAAAGCTCCGCATATTGCTGGTTGCACAGCAGTAGCCGTCGGTCGCCATCAAAGAAGCACACGCCCTGGCCGACATGCTCCAGCGTGGTCTGCAACAGCAGATTGACCGATTCAAGCCGCCCCTTGGCCTCGGCGAAGCGCGATTCCGCCTGCTTCTGCCGTGAGATGTCGCGCGCGATGCTGACCATGCCGCCGGTCTCGGTCAGGTAGCGATACCGCCCCTCCATCCAGACATGCCCGCCATCCCGGTGCCGCATCCGGAACACGCAGCCCAGATCGGAATGCTCCAGCCCCAGCCGCGCCAGCGTCTGCTGCACACGGTCACGGTCGTCGGGATGCACCAACTCAAGTGCACTGCGTCCCATCAGTTCGGCAGGGTCATACCCAAGGATGCTGCGCACGGCAGCCGAAATGAAATCCCGGTTGAGTTCCGCATCAGTGCGGACGATCAGGTCCGTCGAGTTCTCCACCAGCAGCTGGAACAGCGCGGCGTCCTGGGCCGGGTGCGCCGAGGCGCTCTGCCCGCCGGTGTCACTCGGAACAGCCAGGCCTCCTGAATGACCGGTTGGTTCCATCCGGATGGTTCCTTGGACTCTCTGATTCCCTGGACACCAAGTGGTCTGTCGATCCGCCCGATCACTCTGCCGCGCACCTGTTAATCGGTCGGCCCGGCCAGCGCAATCAATTCGACGTGAAAATACTTCAGACGGTTCACACGATGCGGAGAGCATACACGGGTATGTATTGCCGCGCAGAAACCCCAGCACCGCGTCGATGATCATCCGGCGATGGCTGTCCCGCAGCTCGGCCGCCAACGGATCCTGACCGAACGCGTTGTCCAACGTGTCGCGGTTGGCCACGCGAAAGAAACAGAACGACGTCATCAGCAGGTGCACGCCCAACGGCGTTACATCGGCGCGGAACAGCCCCTCGCGCTGCCCGCGCTTCAGGATATCGGCCAAGGTCGCAATCAGCCCGTCATTGAGCGCACGCAGAGAGTTCAGGCGCCGGGCGAACGCGGCGCGGTGGATGTTCTCGATGCTCACCAGCCGGGCCAATCGCGGCTCGGCCTCGTGATAGTCGAACACGAAGCCGGTCAGTGCCGTGATCGCCGACTCGGGCGCAAGCGCGCCCAGCCCCAGCGCAGCCTCCGCCTTGCGCATGGCGGTGTAGCATTGCTCCAGCACCGCCAGATAGAGCCCCTCCTTGCTGGCGAAGTAATAATAGATCATCCGCACATTGGTGCCCGATGCGGCCGCGATCGCGTCCACCCGCGCGCCGCTGAGGCCATGCTCGGCAAACGCGTCCAGTGCCGCCTGCAGAATGCTGCTGCGTGTGGCCTCGGCATCGCGCGCGGTGCGGGTCATGGCGGGTCCTGGCAACGGGGCTGACATTCCGGCCGGCATGATTTAAACGGTTACTTAACAGGCCACCAGCCCGTGGCGCGCCGTTGTTCCTGGAGTGCCACGCATGATCACCGGATCGACCACCCTCATCGCCCATGTCGGCTGGCCGACCCACAGCTTCAAATCGCCGATGATCTACAATCCCTGGTTCGAATCCCGCGGCATCGATGCACTGGTGGTGCCCATGGGCGTCAAGGCGCCGGACTTCGCTGCCCTGTTGAGGCCGCTGTTTGGCACGCAGAACCTGCGTGGCGCGCTGATCACCATGCCCCATAAGGTGATCACCACCACGCTGGTCGACGAGCTGACCGTCACCGCCCGCATCGCCGGCTCCGCCAACGCCGTGCTGAAACGCGATGACGGCACGCTGCTCGGCGACATGTTCGACGGCGTCGGCTTCGTCCGCGGCATGCAGCGCAAGGGCGTGTCAGCCCAGGGAAGGCGCGCCCTGGTGGTGGGCAGCGGCGGCGTCGGCTGCGCCATCGCAGCCTCGCTGGCCGCGGCCGGACTCGCCGCGATCGGCCTGTTCGACGCCCACCCGGCCGCCTCCGAAGCGCTGGCAGACCGGCTGCGCACGCATTACCCCGCGCTTGCGGTGCAGACCGGCAGCCGCGACCCAGAGGGTTACGACATCGTCGTCAACGCCACCCCGCTGGGCATGTCCGACGGCGATGCGCTGCCGTTCGACATCGACCGGGTGGACCCCGCGAGCTTCGTGGGCGAGGTGGTGATGAAGCAGGAATTCACGCCGCTGCTCCTGGCCGCCCGGGCCCGCGGCTGCACGGTGCAGGTGGGCACGGACATGCTGTTCGAAATGATCCCGGCCTATCTGGAGTTCTTCGGCTTCGGCCACACGACGCCGGACGAGCTGCGGGCCGTGGCGCGGATCGCCTACTGAACCGCGTGACTCAACACCAGAACGACAGGGCGTAGAGCAGGTCCTCGTCCGCCGTCGGTGTGTCGCCGGTCTGCTCGGGCGTGCCGCTCGCCAGCACCGTGATCAGCAGCAAGCTGAGCAGCACCGCGGCCCGCACCCAGAACTCGGCACCCAGTTCCATGTCGATCTCCTTGCAGACCGCACACCGGCCTGTCGGAGGAACGATGCCGCCCGGGACCGCGGGCGCTCAAGCCGCGATTGCGGTCCCGCCGCAGAATGCCACCGGCCACTCCGGGCGACGCGTCAAAGAGAACCCGGTTCTTCTGATCACCTGCCAAAGGAAATCATGCCCTGCCGCTCACCCGGCCGGATCGGCCGCCCGGCGGTCGCGGAACACCGGGGCGTTCAGCGGATAGGCCGTGGTCTGCTTCAGCCGCTCCATGGCGAAGCGCGATGTCACGTTCTTCAGCGGCACGGTGGTAATCAGTTTCTTGTAGAACCGATCGAATTCCGCCATGTCGGGCACGGCCACGCGCAGCATGTAGTCGACCTCGCCGGCCATGCGGTAGGCGTCCATCACCTCGGGCATCGCCGCCATCGCTTCGGCAAAGGTTCGCAGCCATTCCGGCGTGTGCTCATGCGCCTCGATCGCCACGAACACGATGAGCCCGATGCCGATCTGCGCGGGATCGAGCAGCGCCACCCGACCGGTGATCACGCCGGCCTGTTCCAGCTTCTGGATCCGCTTCCACACCGGCGTGGCCGAAAGCCCCACCTGGTCGGCCAGCTCCGACATCGCAACGGTTGTGTCCTGCTGCAGGCGGGCGAGAAGTTTGCGATCGACATCATCCATCATCTCGATCCCATAGCCTGAGTGGCCGACGACGAACAATGCGCCCGCAACACGGCAGCCAGCCGGTCCATTCCCGCATCGAGCTGCATGCGGTCGAAGCCGGTGAAGCCCAGCATCAGGGCCGAGACCGGCGGGGCCGCCAGATACAGCCGGCTCATCGGCCGCAGCACCACGCCGCTGGCCAGGCCTTCCGCCGCCACCGCGATGTCGCTCACCCCTGGCGGCAGCCGCGCGGTGAGATGCATTCCCTGGTCCGGCACGTCGATCTCCAGCAGATCGCCCAGCCGCCCGTGCAGGCCGGTCACCACATGATCCCGCGCCCTCTGGTACTGCGCGCACATCCGCCGCAGATGCGCCGCAAAATGCCCCTGCTCGATGAACGCGGTGACGATGCCCTCCGTCATCGCCGGCGGGTGCCGGTCGGCGAGGTAGCGTGCGGCGATCATGGCATCGAGCAGCTCGTGCGGCACCACCGCGTAGCCCAGCCGCAATCCTGGGAAGAGCACCTTGCTGAACGTGCCGAGATAGATCACCCGCTCGCCGCCATCGATGCCCTGCAGCGAGGCCAGCGGCCGGCCGGCGTAGCGGAACTCGCTGTCATAGTCGTCCTCGATCACCCAGGCGCGCGCCTGCCGCGCCCAGGCCAGCAGCTCCAGCCGCCGCGCCATCGACAGCACCACGCCTGACGGCGACTGGTGCGACGGGGTGACATAGACCGCCCGCGCCACCGGCGATGCTGCGATGCCGGCCGAGACAACGAGGCCGCTGCGGTCCACCGGCACCGGCACGATGCGCGCCTGCGCCGCCACGAAGGCGCCATGCGTCGCGGCGTAGGTCGGGTCCTCCATCCAGATCGCGTCACCGGGCTCGATCAGGATCTTGGTGACGAGATCGATCGCCTGCTGCACGCCGGCCAGGATCAGGATCTGATCCGGCTCGCACTGCACGCCGCGGGCGGCGCGCAGATACCGCGCCAGCGTCGCGCGCAGCGCCTCATCGCCGCGCGGATCGCTGTAGCCGAACCAGGCATGGTCCGGCCGGCGCAGCTGCGCGGCACTGAGGCTGCGCCAGACGCCCATGGTCCGCTCATCGACGCTGCAGCGCCCGACAGTGAAGGCGAGCTGCTGGAACTGCGATGGCTCCGGCCGCAGCCTGGCATAGCGCGCGGCGATGCTCGGCCGCTCCACCGGCGCCGAGGCCGCAACCGGCCCCGGGTGCAGCGGCGGCTCCAGCATGTCACGCGAGACGAAGGTGCCGGCGCCTGCCCGCCCGCTAGCATAGCCTTCCGCCACCAGCTGCTCATAGACACTGACCACCAGGGTGCGCGACACGCCGAGCTTCGCCGCCAGCATCCGCGTCGCCGGCAGCCGGCTGCCCGGCGCCACCGCCCCGCCCAGAATGGCGCGCCGCAGCTCCGCATGCAGCTGGCGGAACAATGGAGCCGTGGCGCAGCGATCCACCGACACGCTCAGCAGGTCCGACCAGTCCGGCGGCCCGGGCTGCTTCCGTGGCTTGCTCACGGCACGGGCTCTCCGAAATTGGTCTTCAATCTTGCGCCAAAGTGGTGCTGTGCCAAACCAATTTTGCAGGCCAGTTTCGTCGTCCCGTGCCAGGAGCCCGCCATGCCAGAGTCCGACAGTTTCGACATCTCGCCGCGCAACCGCGTTGTCCGCCGCCCGCAGCGCGGCAGGTATGACAAGGCGACCGTCTACGACATTCTCGATTCCGCGCTGATCTGCCACATCGCCTATGTCATCGACGGGCAGCCCTACTGCACCCCCACCTCGTTCTGGCGTGAGGGCGACTTCCTCTACTGGCACGGCTCGTCGGCCAGCCGCATGCTGCGCGCGCAGACCGAAGGCATTCCGGTCTGCCTGACCGTGACCCACACCGACGCGCTGGTGCTGGCGCGCTGCGGCTTCAACCACTCCATCAACTACCGCTCGGTGATGGCCTACGGTACCGCTCACGCGATCGCGGATCACGCCGAGAAGCTGGCCGCCATGGACAGCTTCATCGACCGCTACTTTCCCGGACGCTCGAAGCTGCTGCGCCCCGCCACCGACAAGGAGGTCAAGGCCACCACCTTCGTGGTCATGAAGATCGCGCAGGCCTCCGGCAAGATCCGCAACGAGCCGATCCACGACGACGAGGAGGACTACGCGGTGCCGGCCTGGACGGCGCTGCTGCCGATCCGCACCGTGCTGGGCGACATCGTGGAATGCCCACGCCAGCTCGCAGGCGTCACCAAGCCCGCGGACATGGACCCCTACCAACCCGGCCGCGACCTCGATGCGGTGATGCGCGAGACTTACGCAAAGCTGTACGGCACGGCAGACTGAGGGCGAACAGCTCGGAGCCGGCAATGATTCGAGATGCCCAGGGGAACGCTCTGACCGGCGCCGATGCGACGGCAGCCGCCCATCACGACACCGGTCTGCAGGCGCTGGCCACGTTCTACGGCGACCCGGTGGCGGCGTTCGAGGCCGCCACCGCCGTCTGCCCCGGCTTCGTCATGGCGCATCTGGCGCGCGCCTGGGTGATGGCGCTTTCCACCGACCCCACCTTCCTGCCACTCGCCCACGCATCGCTCGAAGCTTCCGCCATGCTGCCGGCGACAGACCGCGAGGCCTCGCACCGCGCCCTGCTCAGGCTGGCCCTCTCCGGCGAGCTCTCCCGCGCCGCCCAGGCGTTCGACGCCCATGTGGCTGCGTGGCCGCGCGATCTCCTGGCCATCGAGATGGGCCTGATTGTCGATCTTCTGCACGGACTCAGCGACAGCCTGCGCGACCGCCCGGCCCAGGCGTTGGCGCACTGGTCCGCCGACCTGCCCGGCCACGCCTCGCTTTGCGCCTGGCACGCCTTCGGCCTGGAGGAAACCGGCGCCTATGACCAGGCCGAATCCCTGGCCCGCGCGGCCACCGAGCGCGCCCCGCGCGACTATTTCGCCCACCACACCGTCGCCCATGTGATGGAGATGCAGGGCCGTGCCGAGGAAGGCCTGGCCTGGATGGAAATCCGCCGCCCGCTCTGGTCGGCTCCGGGCCATCTCGCCCGCGGCCATGTCTGGTGGCACCAGGCGCTGTTCCATCTCGATCTCGACCAGACCGACGCGGCCCTCTCCGTCTACGACCACCACATCCTCGGCGAGCTTGGTCCGCCGGCAGCGCTCGGCCTTGCCAACGCCTCGGCGCTGTTGTGGCGCATCGGGCTGCTCGGCACGGACGTGGTCTCCCGCGCCCGCACCCTCGCCTTCCTTTGGACCGGCCACGCCGACGGCGCCACTTCGCCCTACAACGAGCTGCACGCCGCGATGGCGGAGCTGCAGGCCGGCGACGACATCGCACTCGACCGTCGCCGTACCGCCATGCGCCAGGCGGCGTCCGGCGACGGCGAGACGGCGGGCTGCCTGCGCGATCTGGCCCTGCCGCTGGTTGACGGATTTTCGGCCTTCCATCGCGGCCGCAACGCCGAGGCGGCTGCCATCCTGCATCCCATCCGGGCCGCCTGCCTGCGCCTTGGCGGCAGTCACGCCCAGCGCGACTTCATCGACTGGACCCTGACCGAAGCCGCCCTGCGCGCCGGCCTCAAGGACCTCGCACAAGCGTTGGCGCAGGAGAGGCTGAACCGCAAGCCCGCCAGCCATCCTGTCCGCGCGGCCTGGCTGCGGGCGAACGCTGCCTGACTCTTCTGTCTGTCGCGCAAGATTTCCAAAAGACTCAGGACATAACCTGACGAGATCATATCGATAGCGCACGTCATGATGCTTTTGCAGAACTGCAGAAGGACGGGCGTTATGAGCAAAATCGACGGCACAGCGCGCCTTGCCACGGATGCGATCAACGTCAGTGCCGGGACGGTGCCGCGCAATCTCTGGGCCGAGCGGATCGTATCGGAACGGATCGCCCGGGCGGAAAAGGCCGATCCGCTGATGGGACCGGGCATTCTGATCATTCCCGCGGTGATCGGACTGCTGGCGCTGGGCTGGCTTCTGCCGGTGGTGTCGATCGTCTATCTTGCGGCACCTGTGGTGGCACTGGTGCTGTGTGTGATGGACCGGTTTCGGGCCCCGAATTTGACGGATGTCTGGCACGGTCGGTAGAGGAAACGATTGCTTTTTTACAATCGAACTCTTTCTATCGATTGACGCCCCCTCAGGAGAGATGTCCACTAGAAATATAAAAAAGTTTTTTGCTTCTTTTCTTTAGGAAAGAAGTGCTCATGTCTGAAATTTTGTAATAATATTCTGAAGCATCCGTGAAATGTTATTGTCATACCCATTCTGCGACAGGCTCCCGCAGAACGTGATCGACCCCGTCGCAAACACGGCGCCCCCGTTCGCCGTCTCGAAATAGACGATCTCCGCCCGAATCAGATCCCGTGGCGCCTCGCCGGTGACGGTGTTGACATGGCTCAGCAGCTCTTCCGGCACCGCCACGAAATGCGCCTGGTGCGCCTCCGACCGGGCCAGCACCACCAGATTGGCGGCCGATCCCAGCCGCCGATCCGCCCGATCCAGCTCGAACCCTGCCGCCCCGCCGCCGGACAGGCCGAAATTGCCGAGGATCTCGTCCGTCACCCCCTCGAAGATCCAGGCGACGGCAGGATCACAGGAGGCCGGCAATCTCCGGTAGTACGACCCCTCGAACAGCCCCTGCGACGAAAACCCGACCCCCGCCAGCTTCTGCGGTGCCCGGCCCAGCCTGCGCCACAGTCCGCCATAGCCGCCATCGAGCTGGTGATACGCCTCGCCAGGGGCTGCATCCCACGCGCGGATGCCGCCTTCGGTGCGGCGCACCTCCAGCACATCGGCGATCGTCTCGGACACGGCGATCCGCCAATAGAACCCGTTGCCGCCGAGATAGCAGAGCCGTCCGCCTTCGCCGATATAGTCCCCCAGCGCATCGAGCGTCTGCGGCGTGTGGTATTCCGGGTGGCTGCCGGTGAGCACGCAGGCATAGCCGCGCAGCAGGTCCACGCCTTCGCGGTGCAGATCGTGGTCGGTGATGACGTCGAAATCGACGCCCTTCGCCTCCAGCCAGTCGGTCAGATGGCTGTCGGCCGAGAAATGCCGCAGCCCGCTGCCTTTCTGGTCATTGAATGTCAGGAAAAATGGCCGGAGGTTCAGGATCGGCCGTCGCAGCGAGGACAGGCTGATGCCGGTACCGTCGGGGTGGCGGTTGTAGGTGGAGCAGCCGTACTCCCCATGATCCTGCGGATTGTGCGGCGTGGCGCCCCAGGCCGAGATACGGGCCCGGAACGCATCATCGAGGTTGAAGCGGGCGTGGTTGGCATAGGCCTGGTAGGTGAAGGTCGCGGCCAGATACGCGATCCGCGCCGTGGTGGTGCCACGGGGCGGCAGGACGAAGAACGGCAGGATCTCCGTCTCGCCGCCGGCGCGCAGCCGCACGCCATAGACGCCGCTGCGCAGATCGGCTGGGATCGTCACGGTGAAATCGGTCTGCCAGCAGCAGTCGTAGAGGTCGTCGGCATGGAAATGAATGGCGGCGTAGTGGCTTGGCGCGTGCTTCCAGTCCAATTCCGTGCCGTCCCAGCGCGCTCCGCGAATGCCGCGGGTGGGCAGGTTGACGAGGCGGCCCGGATGCGTGCCGTGGATCACATCGGTGTCGATGCCAACCGTGAAATCCCACGCGGCGATCGTCTCCCCGGCCGCATCGCGCAGGGCAGGGTCCTCGATCCGTCCATCGAACCGGCCGCCGGAAAAATCGGCGGCGATCAGCAGGCGCGGCCCAGCAGGCAGGACCGCCGGACCGGTCGCGACCCCGGAATCGGTCACACCCCAGCTGCGCTGCAGGGCCGACTGGCTCAGCGTCACCTGACCGTCGTGGAAGTCGGCCTTCAGCTCGTACCAGCACCGCTCCAGCATCGGCGCCGCCACCGACACCACGCCCGCCCCGGTGCGCAACATGGCGCCCTCTGCCGAGACCAGCAGCACCGCTTCGCCCAGCGCCAGCACCGGTTGCGGCGCGTCAAGCAGGCCCGGCTGCACCAGCACCACGATGCCGCCGCCGTCCGGCACGGCCAGATCCGCGTCCACCACCGCATAGGAGCCCTGGTCGACCCCCTGGGCACGGGACGGATACAGGCCGGCGAAATCGCTCGCCCGCTCCTCCAGCTTCACCCCCGGCCCGTCCGGATTGGGATCGGCATGGATGATCCGCACGAGGTCCGCCGTATAGGGCACACCCAGCTGGCTCGACACCTTCACCGCGATGGCCTCGCTCGGTCGAGCCGACAGGCGGTCGAGATAGCCGACCAGGGGAACCGTCATGCCGCACCTCTCACATCGCTTCACCAAAGCAAAGACCCGGTCTTGACGCTTGGCAAGCACCGTCGTGTTGTAGTGCCACAGCCGATTCAGGATCCGACATGAGCCGAACCGCCCTGGTGCCTGAGGTCGATTTCGACGCCGAAGGCGCCCAGTATGGCTTCATCCGGCTGTTCCACTCGGTGCACCGCTCCGCCTATGGCTACATCCCGATCCCCATCGTCGTGCTGAAGAACGGCGAGGGCCCGACTGCACTTTTCCTCTCCGGCACCCATGGCGACGAGTACGAAGGACAGGTCGCCCTGTGCAACCTCGCCCGCACCCTCAAGCCCGAGGCGATCCAGGGCCGTGTCATCCTGCTGCCCGCCGCCAACCTGCCCGCCGCTGTCGCCGGCCTGCGCACGTCGCCGATCGATGACGGCAACCTCAACCGCCTCTTCCCCGGCGATGCGCAAGGCAACGTCACCGAACAGATCGCCTACTATATCGAGCACGAGCTGGTCGCTCGCGCCGACATGACCGTGGACCTGCATTCCGGCGGCTCGTCGCTGCATTACGTGCCAGCGGCCCTGATGATGCAGGACGACGAGGACCCCGCCCGCCAGGCGAAGCTGGTGGCCGCGCTGAAGGCGTTCGCCTCCCCGGTCAGCTACGTCGGCCACGCCGCTCCCGGCCAGGGCGCGGTGCGCACCACCTCGGGTGCGGCCCTGCGCCAGGGCAAGCTCGCGCTGGGCACCGAACTCGGTGGCAGCGGCACGGTCACGGCGGCGGCGCTTGCCATCGCCGAGCGCGGCCTGCGCAACATCCTCGCCCATATGGGCATTCTGCCGAAGACCGCAGCCGAAGCCGGCTCGACCCGCATCCTCGATGTCGGCGGCCCCGATTATTTCGTCTATGCCTCCGGCACCGGCGTGTTCGAACCGCTGGTCGAACCCGGCGACACCGTTGCCGCCGGCCAGCCCGCGGCCCGCATCCACACCCCGGAAACCCCCTGGGCCCCTGCCGCCACAGTGCATTTCGCCCGCGACGGCTTCGTGCTGTGCAAGCGCACGCCCGGGCGCGTGGTCCGCGGCGACTGTCTGTTTCATCTCGGCACCGACCTGCATTGGTGACCGCCACCCCGGAGCACCCATGCCAATCGATCTCGCCAACCTCACCGTGGCGGATGTGCAGGACGGCTTCGCGTCCGGCGCCTTCACCTGCGAGCAGCTGACCCAGGCCTGCCTCGACCATATCGCCGCTCACAACGCGCACCTGAACGCGATCCTGTTCCTCAACCCCGCCGCGCTGGACGACGCCCGCGCCATCGACCGCAAACGCGCCGCCGGCGAGACCTTGCCGCCGTTGGCCGGCGTGCCCGTGGTGATCAAGGACCCCATGGACATGGTGGGCTTCCCCACCACCGCCGGCTGGGCGCAGCTGTACAGCGGCAAAGGCGGCATCGACCTGATGCCCGAGACCGACAGCCCGGTCGTCGCCCGCATGCGCGCCGCCGGCACCATCATGCTGGGCAAGACCAACGTGCCGGTGCTGAGCGCCAGCGGCTCGCACGCCAACAACAGCTGGGCCGGCCCCACGCTGAACGCCGCCTATCCCGCGGGCGTTCCCGGCGCCAGCTCGTCGGGCACCGCCACCGCCGTCCGCTCCGGCATGGCGGTGCTGGGCCTGGCGGAGGAGACCGGTGGATCGATCCAGAACCCCGCCTCCGCCCAGGGCCTGGTCGGCATCAAGCCCACCTTCGCGCTGGTTCCCAACGCCGGCGTCGTCCCGCTGGCAAGCCAGCGCGACGTGGTGGGCCCCATCGCCCGCTGTGTGCGCGACGCCGCCCTGTGCCTTGACGTGCTGGCCGGCTTCACCATGGCCGATCCGAAAACCACCGCCAGCGTCGGCAAGATCCCAAAGGGCGGCTACACGTCGAAGCTGTCGCCTACCGCCTTGCAAGGAAGCCGGCTCGGCCTCTACGGCCCCGGGTGGCGCGACCAGCCGCTGTCCCCCGGCACCGCCGCCCTTTATGTCCGCGCCCAGTCCGAGATCGCCGCCCGCGGCGCCACGCTGGTGGCAGACCCGTTCGCCGGCAGCGGCTTCGCCGGCCTCGCCCAGACCATGACCGGCGACGGCCGGTTCGACGGGCGTGGCATGGAATCCATCCCCTACGATCTGCAGAAATATCTCGAACGCCTCGGCCCGAAGGCCGCCCTGCGCAGCTTCGCCGAATTCGCCGCCGCCACGGCGACCGACAATCCGTTCGGCCCCCAGGGCGTGCTGCGCAACATCGCGCAGGACCCGCTGTTCCAGGCCAGCCTCGCCGACCCCGCAACCCCGCCCGACATGTGCGGCTTCGCTGCCGCCCGCGAAGCCTATCGCGACACGCTCGATGCGGTCATGACCGCCCACGGTCTCGACGCCCTGGTGTTCCCGCAGATGCGCGAGCCAGTGCCCCCGCTGTTCGGCCCCGACCCGATCCGCGAGACCACCGTCAGCGAGATCAACATCGCAGGGCTGCCCGGCGTGGTGGTGCCGGCCGGATTGCATGAGGGCGGCGCGCCGTTCTGCCTCATCTTCGTCGGCCGTCCCTGGAGCGAGGCTGAACTGCTGGCCTATGCGTTTGACTATGAGCAGGCGACGAGAAGGAAAGAAGTTCTTTTTTGAAAAAAAGAACCAAAAAACTCTTGGCTGGCTGACGCCCTTCGCCGGAAATAGGTCCGCTCAAACGATAGAAAAGTCTTTTTCTTCTTCTCTTCAGAAAAGAAGTTATTTATTTGAGCAATCAATTTGGCTGATCTGCCGGGCCAGGATCTCCATACACCGATCAATATCCGCCGCGTCATTGTAAACATGCGGACTGATTCGCAGATTCCCGTCACGCAAGCTGATGAACAGCCGCCTTGCCTCAAGCCGCTCAATGATGTCCCCCGGCAAGCCGGGCACACGCAGCCCCAGAATATGCGGCACCCGCAGCGCCGCCGGCGCCACAGGCAGTCCGGCATCCGACAGACCGGCTGCCAGACGGTCGGTGAGCAGGCGGAGCCGTTCGGCAATGGCAGCTGGAGTCCAGGCCGCAACCTGCTCCAGCCCGGCAAGCGCCGTTGGGATCGCCACCGGATCGTCCCGCTCGCCCATGTCATACCGGCGGGCGCCGGCGGCAAACACGCCGTTGCGCCAGTTGAAGCCGTTGCGCTCCAGCGGTTCGCCGTGCTGGCGATGCGGCGCGGCATAGAGAAGCGCCAGGCGATACGGCCCCAGCACCCATTTATAGGTGGGAAACGCCAGAAAATCCGCCCCCAGTGCCCGCACATGCACCGGCAGCACGCCCACGGCCTGGGTCGCGTCGATCACCAGCGCCGCGCCTGCGCGGTGCACCTCCGGCGCGATGCGTGCCAGATCGATCAGCAGCCCGTCGGTCCAGTGCAGCGGCGTCAGGGCGGCCACGGAGAGCGGCGGCGCGCCCGGCCGGGTGATCGCGGCCAGCACCGCCGCGGTCCAGTCGCCATTCGCAGGCCGGGGCACGATGTCCACAACAGCGCCGGTCTCGGCGGCGCGGCGGTCCCATTCCATCGACTGCGAGGGGAATTCCCCCTCGACTCGCAGAATCCGGCTGCCGGCCGCAATCGGCAACGCCCGTGCGGCGGTGGCGATGGCATGGCTGATGGCGCCGACGATGGCGATGTCATCGGCCTCGGCGCCGATCAGTGCAGCGGCGGCGGCGCGCAGACGGTCGGCGCGCACGGCGTCGGCGGCCGGATCGCGCCGCCAGGGTTCGGTCTTGAACGTGACGCCGGCGAACCCCGCCGCCTGCGCCGCCCGCGTCACCGGCGTGTAGGCGGCGGCGTTGAGGTAGCAAACATCATCCGGCAGCGCGAACAGCGCCTTCTGGCAGGGCAGCGTCATTCCCCGGCCATCCGCTGCACGGCGCTGCGGTGCGGACGGAACGGGATGCCGAGACTTTCGCGCAGCGTGGTGCCCTCATATTCGGTGCGGAACAGCCCGCGCCGCTGCAGCTCGGGCACGACGAAATCCACCACATCGTCCAGCGGCTTGGGGAAGTACGGGGACAGCAGGGTGAACCCGTCGGCCACCCCTGCGGTGAACCATTCCTCCATGAAGTCCGCCAGCCCCATCGGCGTGCCGATGAACACCATGTGTCCCAGGCTGAAGGTGAAGCGCCGGCCAAGCTCGCGGATGGACAGGTTCTCGCGCCGCGCCAGGTCGATCAGCATCTTCTGCCGCGCCTTGGCGGCGTTGCTGGGCGGCAGGTCCGGCAACGGCCCATCGAGGTCGAAGTTCCGGAGGTCGAGATCCCCCGCCAGCCGCTGCACGCTGGCCAGCGCGCCGTCATCCGAGGCGGCAGCGACCATCGCGTCATATTCCGCCTGCGCCTCCGCCTGCGTGGCACCCAGCACGTAGCGGATGCCCGGCATGATCTTGAGGTGATCCGGATTGCGCCCGTATTTCGCCATCCGCCCTTTCACGTCGTGGTAGAACGCCCGCGCCTCATCGATCAGCACCTGGGCGGTGAACACCACATCGGCGGTGCGCGCGGCCAATTCCCGCCCAGGGTCTGACGAGCCCGCCTGCGCCACGATCGGGTAGCCCTGCGGACAGCGCGCCACGTTGAGCGGCCCGTGCACCTTGAAATGCTTGCCGACATGCTTGAGCACATGCAGCTTTGACGGCTCGATATACTTGCCGCTGGCGCGATCGCGGATGATCGCGTCATCCTCCCAGCTGTCCCACAGCCCTGTCACCACGTCGTAGAATTCCTGCGCCCGCTCGTAGCGCAGGGCATGGTCCATATGCGCGTCCTGGCTGAAGTTCAACGCCTCATCGACATTCTGCGATGTCACCAGGTTCCACCCGGCGCGGCCGTTGCTGATGTGGTCAATGGTGGCGAACTTGCGGGCGATGCTGAACGGGTCGTTGTAGGTGGTGGTGGCCGTGGCGACGAGACCGAGATGCGTGGTCACCGCCGCAAGCGCCGCCAGCAGGGTGAGCGGTTCCAGCCGCACGCAACGGGCCGCCTCGGCGAGCGCCTCGGCCTTGCCGCCGGAGAGGTAATAGGCCGGCGCCACGGCGGCGCTGTCCTGGAAGAACAGCATGTCGAGCTTGCCGCGCTCGGCCACCTGGGCGAGTTTGACGACCTCGGCGAAATCCATGTCGGTGGGCGCGGCGCCGGGCATGCGCCAGTGGCCTGGCGGATGGCAGAACGCGGTCAGCTTCATCTGCCGGTCGTTCCTGGCCATCCGGGATCTCCTCAAGGGGGGGCGATCTGCAAAATCTCCGCCGCTTCGCGTGGCGTGGCAACCCTTTCCCCAAGGGATTCGATGATCGTGGCCGCGCGCGTCACCAGGGCCGCGTTGCCTGGCGCCAGCACGCCGCGGGAGAGGTAGAGATTGTCCTCCAGCCCCACCCGCACATGCCCACCGAGAATCACCGACTGCGCCACCATGGGAAACTGCTGGCGTGAGATGCCGAAGGCGCTCCACAGCGCGCCCGCCGGCACCAGGTCCCGCATCGCGATCATGCCTTGCGCCGTGGCCGGGGCGCCCCAAAGGATGCCGAGGCACAGCTGCAGCAGCACCGGCGCATCGAACGCGCCTTCGGCCGCCATGTGGGCTGCGAGCCGGACATGGCCGAGATCGAACAGTTCCAGCTCCGGCTTCACCCCGGCCTCGCGGATCATCTTGGCCATTACGGCGAGATGGCCCGGCACGTTGACCATGGCCCAGTTGCCGAAATTCATCGTCGACACATCGAGGCTGCAGATGTCCGGCCGGCAGTCCAGCACATGCGCCACGCGCTCCTCCGGCCCGGCGAACCCGCCGAGCGGATTGTTGGTGTCCGGCGCGAATCGGGCACCGGGGCCGGTGGTGAGGTTGATCAGCACGTCGCTGCCGGCGTCCCGGATGCGGTCGACCACCTCGCGATACAAGGCCGGCTGGCGGGTGGGCTTGCCGGTGACGGGATCGCGGACATGGATGTGGACCACCGCAGCACCTGCCTTGCGGGCGGCGAGGCACTCAGCTGCGATCTGCGCGGGTGAGCGCGGGATGTGCTGGCTCATATCGGCGTTGTCGGCACCGCCGGTGACGGCGCAGGAGAGGATGACGGGTCTCATGGCGGGGTCCGGAAAAAATAAGAGAAGCAAGCACTTCTTTTCTGAAGAAAAGAAGCAAAAGACTTTCAAAAATTGGAGCGGACCGCTCTCCGAAGGAGCGCGTCAGCCGATCGAACGTTTTTTGGTTCTTTTTTTCAAAAAAGAACCTCTTTCTTACAGTGTCAGCCCACCATCGATCACCAGCGTCTGCCCGGTCACCATCGCCCCGGCAAAGCCGAGGAACACGATCACCTCGGCAATGTCCTCCGGCGTGCAGCGCCGCTTCAACGCCGCCCGCTCGATCGACTGCCGCCGCCGCTCCGGCCCCCACTCGATCTGCCACGAACTGTCGACAGCCCCGGGCGCCACGGCGTTGACACGGATCTCCGGCCCCAGACCGCGCGCCAGGCTGCGGGTGAGGTTCACCACCGCCGCCTTGCTGGCGCCGTACGGTGTGGAGGACCCCTGCGCATTCAGCCCCGCGATCGACGCCACCGAGACGATCGCGCCCTGCGCCGCCTTCAGCGCCGGCACCGCCGCCTTGGTGCAGCGGAACACGCCGAGCAGGTTGGTCTGCAGAATGGTCTCCCACAGCTCCTCGGTGAGCGCATCGAGATCCGGCGGCGGCACCACGTGGCTCACGCCAGGGGTGCCGGCATTGTTCACCAGCAGATCGAGCCGCCCGAGCCGGTCGATGGCAGCGCATGTCATCCGCTCGGCGTCCCCGGCCACGCCGACATGGCCGGGGGCGGCAATGGCCTGGAACCCCTCGGCGTTCAACCGGGCGATCGCCTCCGGGCCGCGCGGATCGTCGGGCAGATGGTTGATCGCCACCAGACAGCCGAACCGCGCCAGCATGGTGGCGGTGGCAAGCCCGATGCCGGAAGCAGCCCCGGTGACAAGCGCCGTGCGGCCGGTCAGGTCGAACTGCATGTCTCTCTCCGTGGCTCTGTCAGGCAGACCTGCGCAGACGGTTCGCCCCTGCTGCGACATGGCGCAGGTTCATCGGCTGGTAGCCAAGGCGGATCTGGCGCGCGCCGGCGGCGTGCAGGCTGGCGGCACCGTCGGTCCAGTGCCAGCCCGCCTCCGGGGCGTGCCAGCCCTGGCCACGCACCGGGCTCTCCGCCGGAATGGCCACACCATCGATCTCCAGCCAAGTCACGGCCAGGCCGAGCTGGCGGCGGTCCGCGCTCTGCGGATCGAAATCGGCCGGCGCGAAGCAGCGCGACAGCAGGGTGATGGCGCGCGCGGTTGCCGGCAGGTCAAAGGTCAGCACATGGCCACGTTGCAGCGGCTGCAGGATCTGGCCGTCCACACGCAGCACCGGGGCGGCGTCGGCACTCGTCTCGAACCCCAGCTCCGGCGCGCGGCCGATCAGCTCGGCGCGCAGGCTGGCTGCGATCGGGCCATCCTCGATCAGCGGCGCCATGCCCTGCTCGGCCCAGATGCGCCGCGCCGTCTCGGTGCGCACGGCGAAATCGGCATGCAGGTCACGCACCGGACCGCCATTGTCGAACGCCGAACGGTTGCCGGTGTCGAGATAGGACTCGGTGGCAAGCCCCTCGGCCAGGATCGCGTCATGCCATTCCAGCTCGACATGATACCAGGTGACACGCTCCTGACGCTCCTGCACGACGCTGGCGCCGTTGAGCAGCTGGCGGGCCGGAATCAGCACGCCCTCACGATAGATCGCATGGTCGGGCGAGACGATGAGGTCGCGCGCGGGAACCCCCTGGGCGAAGGCGCCGGCAACGATGCGCACGGGCATCACGTCCCACGGCCGGGGATGCTGCGCGAGCTCGGCCTGCCGATGGCCGATCCAGACGATACGCGCGGCATGGCCCGAGGCGGTGATCGCCCAGTCCTCACCGGCGCGCAGCGATTCGATCGCCACATCGCCACGCTCGGTGCGGATGCGGGTGCCGGCGGTGAAACAGGCCGCCACGGTCTGGTCGGCGAACTGGAGCGACTGCACGTTGGTCAGCGTGTCGGTGACGCCGCCGCTGGCGACCGTGACGGTGCCCGCGTTGAAAGCGATGGTGTAGGCGGATCTGTTGCCGGAGAAGACGACGGTGTTGGTGCCGCTGCCGCCGCGGATGCTGTCGGAATCGCCGTTGACCACGAAGCTGGTGTTGCCGCTGCCACCCACCGCCGTGTCGATGGTGGTGCCATAGGCGATGGCAAGGTCGCTGGTCATGCCATCGACGCTGCTGAACCCGCCGGCGTTGAGGTTGACGGTGCCGGCCTGGCTGAAGCCCGACACGTCAAGCGTGTTGTTGACGCCGCCGTCCCACAGGGTGGCGACGGGGGTGGCATTGCTGCTGAAGTTGTAGACGCTGTTCAGCGCGGTGTTGCCGGTGATGGCGGCGCTGGCGTTGAAGCCGAACGTGTCGCCGCCGGCGAGCGTGGTGGTGTTGGCGCCGTAGATCTGCTGGATGGCGGCGACATCGAACAGCATCGGCGTCTGGTCGTTGATCGAGATGCTGTTGACGACGGTGTTGGCGCCGGAATAGCTGGCGCCGAAATACGACATCAGCGTGTACTGATGCGTATCGTTATAGTAGGCCTGCTGCGTCGCGAGGTCAGCGGTTTCGTTGTAGTTGCCGGGGTGGTTGAACCCGATGGCGTGGCCGATCTCGTGCAGCACCGTGTCCCAGCCATAGCCGCCCTGGTTGGTGGTGTCGCTGGTGCCGAAGGTGGTGATATTCTGGAAGCTAAGCGCGTTTGTGCCGATCACCACGTTGGCCGACGACATGTTGCCGGTCGTGTTGTCATAGGAAAGGTTGGTGAAGGCGGTGCCGGCGTTGCCGCGGGTGAACACGATCTGCCCGGTGGCGCCGCCGGTGGCCGCGGTGAAGTTGATCTTGGCCAGCGCGGAATACAGGCTGAGCCCGTTGATGAAGGATTGTTGCTCGGCGGTGGTCCAGCCGCCGTTGGCTGTGTCGAACGAGTAGCTCACCGTGGGGCTGGCGCCGGCCCATTGGTGGGTCCCCCCGCCGGTGGCGCCGTTGATGATGGCGTTGATCGGCCCGGTTGTGCCGGACTGCTTCAACGTCAGGATCGTGCCGCCGTTGCCGTCCGACACCGCGTAGAGCTGGCCCGAGGTCAGGCCGGTGGCGGTGAAGCTCAGCGCCGTGGTGCCGTTCTGCGTCACCGTGACCGCGCCGGCGTTGACGGTGGCGGTGGCGTTGGCCAGGCCCACGAGATCGATCAGGTCATGGCCGGACAGGTTGGTGATGGTGCCGGCGAAGGCGCGGGGGGTGCCCAGGCTGAGGATGCCAACGCCGGTGGCGAAGCTGATCTTCGCCGCCGAGGTCACCGTGCCGGACACGTTGGCGATCAGCCCGTCGCCGATGGCAAGCGTGCCGCTGCCGTTGATCCCGCCGGTGATCGCGAGCGAGCCGCCGGAATAGGTGACCAACCCGGTGTTGCTGAGCCCGCCGGTGATGCTGTCGGTGCCGTTGAGGGTCACTGTGGCGGAGTTGATCAGCCCGTTTGCAACGCTCAGCGTGCCGCCGGTCTGGACGATGCTGCCGGTGTTGAAGAGCGTGCTCGCCACGGCCAACGCGCCGCTCGTCTCGGTCAGGCTGCCCTTGTTCGACAGGCCACCGTTGAAGGTCAGCGTGCCGTTGTTGGTGATCGTGCCGGCCGCCTCGTTGGTGGCCGCGGCGCTCAGGGTCGCTGTGCTGAGGCTCTGCACGTTCAGGGCGCCGCTGAGGTCCAGCGTCTGCGTCGAGGTGAGGGTGCCGGTCGAGGCGACGTGGTTGGAGACGGTGCCGACCGTGATCGTGCCGGAGCTGGCGACGGTGTTCCCCGCGGCGCCGGTGAACTGCAGCGTGCCGCCGTTCACCACGGTGAGGCTGCCGGGGCCGCTTTCGGAGCCTTGCAGAGTCAGCGTGCCGTTGTTGGCGGAGATCGCGCCGCTGTTGCCGAGGCTGCCGTTGATGCTCAGCGTGCCCTGCGACTCCGAGATCGAGCCGGCGTTGGTGACATTGCCGTTGAGGTTCACCGTGGCCAGGGTGTCGGACAGGCTGGCAGCAGCCTGATTGGTGAAGGTGTTGCTCACCGTCACGACGGCCAAGGTGCTGGCGGAGATCGACCCTGCGTTGATCAGAGTGCCGGTGATGCCCAGGGTGCCCTGGTTGACGGTGATGGCCCCGCTCGACTCGTTGGTGACGGGACCGCTCAACGTCATCGTGCTGAGCGGGTTGATGGCGATCGAGCCGGTGTTGTCGATCGAGGGGGCGGCGGTGACGGTCCCCGCATAGGCCGTTCCGCCGGAAACGATGCCGGCCTGGAACAGGCCCGCGTTGGCGATTCCGGCGCCCGCCGTGCCGGTGACGGCGATCGTGCCGCCATTGTAGGCGGACAGCGTACCCGTGCTGGTAAGGGTCAGCGTCTGGCTGCCGGAGGCCGTCTCGATGTCGATGCCGAGCGTGAGACCGGCGGCGTGGCTGGTGAACTGGCCGGCATCGGTGGAGGCGCCGCGGAACACCACAGTGCCGCTGAGGTTGGTGTAGAGCGTCTCGATCGTTGAAGTCTGGTTGATCGTCTCGCCGGTCAGATCGAGCGTCGGTGCGCCGCCGAACTGGATGTCAAGCGTGGGGAGCAGCCCGTTGTTCGTGACGTCGGTGGCGCTGACCGCCAACGAACTGACTTCGAGGATCAACACATCGCCGGCGACGGGGAGAGTGGTGGGGGTCCCGTTGGGGAGATACCAGGTGCCGGTGTACCAATCCGTCCCTGTGCCGAGCCAAACTTTCGTTGTCATCGTGCATCTCCCCGGTCCGCACTCTGTCCATCCTATCGGACCAGACGGAGGTGTTTCCCGCAATCAGGCATCCGCAGCAACACCAAAACGTCAACTTTGGTTAAGTATCCCTACGGATACGGGCCCTGGCGACCGCCCGCCGATGCGGCAGACGCTCCGCCACCCCTTGCCGGTCACCCTCCCTGGCAGCCATGTTGCGAACGTCACGCGCCAGTTCAGGGAGCTTGAAACATGCCGCTCTACGCCCTCGATGGCCACGCCCCCGAACTGCCGGACGGCGAGCCCCTGTGGATCGCGCCGGACGCCCATGTCATCGGCCGCGTGCGCCTGGGCCGGGATGTCGGTATCTGGTTCGGCGCCGTGCTGCGCGGCGACAACGAGCTGATCGACGTGGGCGACCGGACCAACATCCAGGAAGGGGCGATGCTGCACACCGATATCGGCTTTCCGCTCATGCTCGGCGCTGATGTGACGGTGGGGCACCATGCCATCCTGCATGGCTGCAGCGTGGGCGCCGGATCGCTGATCGGCATGGGCGCCACGGTGCTCAACGGTGCCGTGATCGGCGAGGGCTGCCTGGTGGGGGCGAACGCGCTGGTCACCGAGGGCAAGGTGTTCCCGCCGCATTCGCTGATCGTCGGCGCCCCGGCCAAGGTGATGCGCGAGCTCGATCCCGCCGCGGTGGCAAAGCTGCTGGGCTCGGCCAAGGGGTACGTGGCGAATGCGAAGCGCTACCAGGCCGGGCTGAAGCGCCTGGACTGACGTATCGGCAAATAAATGCAAAATTTTGTCTGGCGGGTACGATTTCATCTTTTTGCGGGAATAATTGACAAACAAGGACTGACCTGACGACCTGCGCTGGGATTATGAGAGCATTGCAAGGTTACTGTTGTGTTAGATTTGGGCTGCGGTGCTAGATGCCCGCCCAGGTGATGCCTGGAACCACGCGAATCGTCACGGATGGTCCGGGACCCGCGGCAATGCGACAGCGATCCCAAGGCAATCCATGTCCTCCGACCTCCCAGCCGTGCCGAACCCGGCCGCCGCGCTCGAAGCGATGGTCGAAGACCGCACGCGTGAGCTGGCTGCAGCGGTGAAGGAGCTGGAATCCTTCACCTATTCCGTGGCACACGACCTGCGCTCGCCGCTGCGGGCCATCAACAGCTTCTCCCGCGCGCTGATGGAGGACCATGCCGCCGAGCTCAGCGACGAGCCGCGCGACTACCTCCAGCGCATCTTTCGCGCCAGCGAACGCATGAGCCTGCTGATCGACGATCTGCTCAAGCTCTCCCGCGTTGGCCGTGGCGAGGTGGAGCGTCAGCCGATCAACCTCACGGCGATGCTCACCGAAATCCACAAGCGACTGGTCGAGCGGGACCCGGACCGTTCCGTCTGCCTGGTGATCCAGCCAGGCATGGTGGTGCAGGGCGACGGGCGGCTGCTGGCGATCGCCTTTGAGAACGTGCTCGACAACGCCTGGAAGTTCACCCGCCGCCAGCCGCATGCGACCATCAGCTGCACCCAAGTCGTGACAGACGGACGGAGCACCGTCGTGGTGGTGGACAACGGCACCGGGTTCGACATGCGCTACCGCCACAAGCTGTTCGCGCCGTTCCAGCGCCTGCATCGTGATGATGAATTCGAGGGCACCGGCATCGGCCTCGTCACCGTCGCCCGCATCGTGGCCCGCCATGCGGGCTGCGTGACGATCGAAGGCGAGGAGGGTGTCGGCACCACTGTCGCACTGACCCTGCCGCGGGAGGTGCGTGATGCCCAATAGCATTCTCATCGTCGAGGATGACGACAACGATCTGCTGCTGATCAAGCGTGCCCTGACCAAGGCGCGGATAGGCAACCCGCTGCGCATCGCGCGTGACGGCGCCGAGGCGCTGGCCATGCTGCTCGACGGGCCGCAGCTGCTGGCCGATCCGCCGCTGGTGGTGCTGCTCGATGTGAAGCTGCCGCGGGTCGACGGGCTGGAGGTGCTGACGCGTCTGCGCGGCGATCCGCGCACGCGGGTGCTGCCGGTGGTCATCCTTACCTCCTCCGACGAGCAGGAGGATCTGCTGCGCAGCTATGAGCTGGGCGTGAACAGCTATGTCCGCAAACCCATCGACTTCACCCAGTTCCAGGACACGGTGGGCCAGCTCGGCCTCTACTGGGCCCTGATCAACCGTCTGCCGCGGCCGGAATAGCCGCATGGCTCTGCACGGTCCCTTCCAGGTCCTCATGGTGGAGGACAGCGCCGACGATGCCCTGCTGGCTGTCCATGCGCTGAACAAGTTCCACCTCTGCGTGGCAACCCGGCGTGTGGAGTCCGAGGCCGGGCTGCGTGCGGCGCTGGCCGCGCAGGACTGGGACATCGTGCTGTGCGACCAGTCCATGCCGCTTCTTGACGTCGCCCGCGTGCTGGAGCTGCTCGCCGAGCTGGCCGTCCCGTCCCCGGTGGTGCTGGTCACCGGCACCGTGGGCGAGGAGGTGGTGGCCGAGATGATGCGCCGCGGCATCGTCGACGTCGTGCTGAAGGACCGGCTGGCCGAACGGCTCGGCCCGGTGGTGGAGCGCGAGGTCGGCCATGCTCGCACACGCCGGACGCTGGAGCGCAGCCGTGCCCGCAGCGAGGCCGTGCTGGCCGCCTTCGGCAGCGCGCCCGACTGGCAGGAGGCCGCGCATGAATCGCTGCGCCAGCTCGCGGGCGGTTTCGCGGCCCAGCTGGCGCTGATGACCGAGAGCAGCAGCGCGGACCGCCGGATGCACCAGGTGGCCTGCTGGTCCGCACCGCCCTTCGCCAGGCTGGGTGACTGGCTGCGTACCCAGTTCCCCGAGCCGCATGAAAGCCTCGCCGGGCAGGCCATGCTGCGCGAAAGCGGCGTCATCCTGCAGGATCTGGCGCAATATGCCGCCCTGTCGCCGTTTGCCGGCCCGATGGCGGCGGCGGGAATCCGCAGCCAGGTGTCGCAGTCGTTCCAGGCGGGTGGGCGCGCCTTCATCGTGACTCTGCTGTTCGCAGCCCCCCGCGACGACCTGGCGGAGGTGCTGGACGAGCTCGCCGCCATCGCCGTCGTGCTGCGGCCGCTGCTGCTGCGCAAGATCGCCGATTCCGAGCGCACCCTGCTGCGCCGTGCCCTCGGGGCCGCGCGCAGCGGCGTCCTGATCACCGAGGCCAGCCCGCTGGACCAGCCCGGCCCGCGCATCGTCTACGCCAACCGCACGGCCTGCGAGATGTCCGGCCACACGGAAGCGGCGCTGCTGGGCCAGACGCCGCGTCTGCTGCAGGGGCCGTCGACCGACCAGGCCACGCTGCGGCAGATCCGCAGCGCTCTCGATGCGGCCGAACCGATCTCCGTTGCCCTGCAGAATTACCGCGCCAACGGCACGCCGCACTGGGTGGAGCTGGACATCACCCCGGTGTTCGATGAGGACCGGCTGACCCACTTTATCGCGATCCAGACCGACATCACCGAGCGGCGAGCCGAGGCGCAGGAGCGCGAGGAGCGCGAGGCCTCGTTCCGCCTGCTGTTCCAGGGCAACCCCATGCCGATGTGGGTGTGCGACGCCGAGACGCTGGCCTTCCTCGAGGTCAACGGCGCCGCGGTCTCACGCTACGGCTGGCCGCGCGAGGCGTTCCTGCGCCGCACGGTGCGCGACGTCTCCCCCGACGCCGAGCACATGCGGCTGCGCTTCGCCGTGGCCGCGCTGAGCAACCCCGGCGCCATGGCGAGTGCCACCCATGTCAGTGCCACCGGCGAGATGATCGCCGTGCGGGTCGCCTCGCACGCCATCACCTGGCAGGGCCGCGCCGCCTATCTCGCCGTGATCTGGGACGTCTCGGAGATGGAGCGCGCCCGCAACGAGCTGCGCCACAAGAACGAGGCGCTGGCCGAGCTCACCGAAGCCTTGACCGCCCGCACCGCCGACCTCGTCGATGCCGCGCGGCTGGCCGGCATGGGCACCTGGAGCCTGGTGTTCGAACCCCGCCGGGTGGTCTGGTCGCCCGAGACCTATGCGATCCTGGGCCGCGACCCCGTGCATTTCGCCCCCGAGCCCGCGGCGATTCTGGCCTGCATCCACCCGGATGACCGCGAGGGCTTCAGAGACGGCTATCGCCGCATGCGCGAGAGCGGCACCGACCACCAGATGGAGTACCGCATCATCCGCCCCTCCGGCGAGACGCGGGTGCTGCGCGAGCTTTCACGCCCGCGGCGTGACGCGCAGGGGCGCATCACCGGCATCGCCGGCGTGATTCAGGACATCACCGACCAGAAGCTGGCCGCCGACGCCCTGCTGCGGGCCGAGAAGCTCAAGACCATCGGTCAAATCACCGGCGGCATCGCCCACGACTTCAACAACTTGCTGAACGTGATCGGCCTCAACCTGGAATCCGCGCTGGAGACCCCCGGCATCAACGCCGGCCTGCGCGACATGCTGGAGCCGGCGCTCCACGCCGCCCGTCGCAGCGGCGAGCTGACCGGGCAGATGCTGTCCTACGCCCGCCGCCAGTCGCTGCGCCCGGTGGTGACCGACCTCGGCGCTCTGGTGGCCGGGCTGCAGCCGCTGCTGGTGCGTGCGGTCGGCGACCGGCACGTGGTTCAGATCTTGCCGCCGGACGGCGCCCTGCCGGTTGCCATCGATCCCGGCCAGTTCGAGAACGCGCTGATGAATCTCGCCATCAACGCGCGCGACGCGCTGGGCACCATCGACTCGCCTGTCGGCGGTGGACGGATCGAGATCAGCGTGAAGTCGGTGCTGCTGCGCCGCAGCCTGGCCAGCCTGCCGGATGCGGTGCCGCCGGGCAGCTACATCAGGGTGCGGGTGGCGGACACCGGCAGCGGCATCGATCCGGCCATCCTGCCGCGCATCCTCGAGCCGTTCTTCACCACCAAGCCGCTGGGCACCGGCAGCGGCCTCGGACTCAGCATGGTATACGGCTTTGTGCACCAGAGCCAGGGCCGGCTCAGCATCGAGAGCACGCCCGGCACCGGCACGCGGATCGACCTGTATTTCCCACTGATCGACGACGCGCAGGCGCATCTGCCGAAGCCGGCCACCGTCCGTCCGGCACGCCGTCTGCGTGGCCATGCCCTGCTGGTGGAGGACCGCGACGACCTGCGCGCGACCATGCTGCGCATCTTCCGCCAGCTCGGCTTCGAAGCCGAGGCGGTCAGCTCGGGCGAGGAGGCGCTGGAGCGGCTGCGCGAGAACCGGCCGGTGGATCTGCTGTTCACCGACATCCTGCTGCCCGGCGGCATGGACGGGCCGACGCTGGCCGAGGCGGCCGAACTGCTGCGGCCCGGGCTTGCCGTGGTGCTGACCTCCGGCGACACCCGCCAGGTGGATGCCAGCCGCCTCCGATGGCCGGTTCTGCCCAAGCCGTTCCGGGTGGCGGCGCTGATCGAGGCACTGGGCGAGACATCGTTCGAAGGCGATTGAAACGGAACATGTTTCCGCCGCAGGATCGCCATGCCGGAAGGCACGAAACCGCGCACGGACCTTTGCCGATGAAACGTCTCCCCTGGCTTTTGGCCCTGTTCCTGGCCCTGGCCGGCTCCCGCGCCCAGGCCGCCAACCCCGATGCGCTGTGGCATCTGTTGCACGACAAATGCGTCCCCGATGCCGAGGCGAACGGCAATCCGGCCCCCTGCGCCGCGGTGGTGCTGCCGCCGGGGGCACCGAGCGGCTGGGTGCTGCTGAAGGACCTGGAGGGGGTGGCGCAGTATCTGCTGATGCCGACCGAGAAGATCACCGGCATCGAGGACCCGGCCATCCTGGCGCCGGGCGAGCCGAACTTCTTTGCGCAGGCCTGGCTCTCCCGCGGGCTGGTCTATGCCAGGCTCGGCCATGACCTGCCGCGCGACGCGACCGCGCTGGCCATCAATGCTCCCGGTGGACGCTCCCAGAACCAGCTGCACATCCATATCGACTGCCTGCGTCCTGATGTGAAGCAGACTCTCGATGCGGCCCGGCCGGGGTTCGGCCCGGTGCCGACCACCATCACCCTGCTCGGTCATCCCTACCGCGCGACCCGGCTCAACGGCACCGATCTCATGGACAACCCGTTCCTCCGCCTCGCGGCCGACCCGTATATCGGCCCGGCCGAGTTGGGCCGGCACACGCTCGTTGTGGTCGGTGAGACTTTCGCCGATGGCCAGGACGGTTTCGTCCTGCTCGACGGCAAAGTGGACCTCATGGTTGGCCAACGCGGCAACGGCGAGGAACTGCAGGATCACACCTGCCAGATCGCAAAGGAATAAACGTTTCTTTGGTTCTTTCTTTTCGAAGAAAGAACTTCTTTTTTGAAAAAAAGAAGCAAAAAACTTTCAAACTTTGGAACCGACCATGCCTCGGCAGATGTTCGATGTGCAGCCGAAGCTGCGCGGGCCGTCCGGTAGGCCGCTTTCGTAGGCTTCCCGCAGATGTGATTCCAACGCGGCCCTGCGCTCGGCGGACAGGCCCAGCACGTATTTGCCCAGCGTGCCCTCGCCGCCGGCGATCGGATCCCAGAAATCCGCGAAATCGGCAAAATCCATCCATACCGATGCCGATGACTCGCTGACCTGCTCCAGGCCCGCCGCCGTGAACAGCGCCGCCAGATCGCCCTTGCGCGTCATCGGTCGGCTGAACGTGTGCGCCCGCACCTTCACCGCCGCAGGGTCCAGCATCGCCGCCGTGTCCCAGAACATCCGCTGATGCGGCATCCCGCCCGCGCTGTTCCACACCGCCGCCGCCACGATACCGCCCGGTCGCACCACCCGCACCAGCTCCGCCGCCATCGCCGCCGGCTCAGGCACGAACTGCAGCACCAGCTGGCTCAGAGCGACATCGAAACTCCCATCGTCGAACGGCAATGCACAGGCATCGCCATGGCGGATATCGATGCGCGGATCGGAACAGGCAGCCTGGGCGGCGGCGACATAGACCTCGGACGCATCGATCCCGGCGATGCGGGTGAGCGCGGCATTCTGCGCCAGCGTGAACAGCAGGCTGCCGGGACCGCACCCGGCATCGAGCACGCAGGCTGCATCGCCGATATCGGCAAAGGTCAGAAAGCCGGGCGCCAGCCGCCGGCTCCACCTTCCCATGCTGCGCTCATAGACAGCGGCGTCGCGGGCGTTGAAGGTCGAGGCCATCCGCGTTTCCTTGCGTCAAGTACACCCGAACAGCCTATCCAGGTTCACGCCACCAGGTCACGCCTGCCCCGCAGCCACGGAGCCATGCTCCACACGCACGCGCGGCAGCGTCACGCGCCGGCGCCGCACCTTCTCGGTGGGCGCGCGCACCTCGGCCGTGCCGGTGATGACGGTGTCGCCATCCTGGTTGGTGCACACGCAGTCCAGTGTCACGTTGTGCTTGTCAGCATGCAGTTCGCGCACCTCAAGCGTCGCGGTAATCGTGTCACCGATGCCCACCGGGCGGCGGAACCGCAGCTCCTGACCAAGATAGATCGTCCCTGGCCCCGGCAGCTTCGTCCCCAGCACGGCCGAGATCAGCCCCGCCCCCCACATGCCGTGGATGATGATGTGGTGGAACATGTCGGTGGCCGCGTAGTCCGGGTCCACATGGGCCGGGTTCACGTCGCCGGTGACCGCGGCGAAGATCGCGACGTCGTCCGCCGTGACGGTGTGGGACAGGCTCGCCGTGTCCCCCACGGCGAGCTCGTCGAACACACGGTTCTCCAGAAACGCGTCATCCATGCCGAGGCTCCCGCGTCATCTCTTTGCCGTCTTATACCAACGGTCATGAAGAATGACCGTTGGTATGAATCTTGGTTTGGCGCGCCGCCGCCGGCCAACCCGGCGCGCGATACGAATGGCCTTGATCGATGGAAGAGTCATCGATCAAGGCCATTCGTATTAACACGTTGCCGTGCAACGCTCATGGACGGAATGATGAATGTGCGGACGGATCAGGTCTCCGCCATCTCGATGGCGGTCGGCTCGGCCGGCCGTTCCTTGCTGTCGGCGCCCCACAGCTTGCGCGTCGCCTGAAAGCGCGAGATCAGAAATTCCCCGGATTCGATCGGCGGATACAGCGCCGCTTCCTCCGTCACGCCGAGCTGCCTTGGGTCCACCACCGTGTGGAAGTTCGGGTTGCAGAACAGCGGCATGGAGTAGCGGTCGTGGTCCTTGGTGTGGATCACGCGATGCACCGTCGCCTTGAAGCGCGTGTTGGTCCAGCGCTTCATCAGCTCGCCCACGTTGATGACGTAGCTGCCCGGGATCGGCGGCACCGGCCGCCAGGTCTCGTCGCGGCCGAGCACTTCCAGCCCGCCCGAATTGTCCTGCCACAGGATGGTGATGATGCCGTGATCGGTATGCGCGCCCGAGGCGGTCTCGGAGCCGCCGACGGCGAGTGCGGTCTCGTAGGCGAAGTAGTGGTTGATCACCATGTCCGCCACCGGGCGGGTGAAGTGGCGGCTGAAGAAATCCTCCTCCTGGCCGAGATAGAGCGCGAAGCCCTCCAGGATCTTCATGCCGACCTCAAAGCAGCCGTCGTAATAGGCACTCAGCGCCGCTTCGAAGCCGTCGAGCTCGGGCCATTGGTTGGGCGCATACAGCGGCGTGCCGGCCAGCACCTCCGGGTCATCCGCCTTCACGGGAAAGCCAAGGTCGAAACTGTCACGCGCGAACAGCTTGCCGCTCTTGTGCACGGTGTCGCCCATTTCGCGATAGCCGCGGTTGTTGCGGTCGGACTTCACCTGCAGCTTCGCCTCCAGCGGCTGGCCAAAGAATTCGGCTGATTTGGCGCAGGCTTCGTCGATCACCGCCGCCGGCACGTGATGCCCGACCGCGTAGAAGAAGCCGATCTGGTCGCAGGCCTCGCCGATCTTCTGCGCCACCGCCGCCTTCTGTCCGGGGTCGGACGAATACAGCCCGCCGACATCGATGATCGGAACATAGGAGGGGGAGGGTGCGATCGACGCAGTCATGTTCGTCTCCTTCTTGTTGATTGTCGGGCACGGTCCGATGGTCAGACGCGATCAGAGCCGCGGGCGCGCCAGTCCAGCCTGCGGCCGATCTGATGCACCAGCGTGTAGATGAGGAACGACAGAAACGTGGCCAGCAGTGCCACGGCATAGACCTGGTCGCCGCGATAGGTCTGCATTGCGCGGTTGATGATGTAGCCAAGCCCGGTCGAGGAGATCATCCACTCCGCCGAGATCGCCACGATGATCGCGCCGGAGGCCGCGATCTCCTGGGCGGAGAGGATATGCGGAAAGGCGTAGGGCAGCCGCACCGACCAGAAGGTGCGCGCCCAGGAGGCGTTGAGGATGCGCATCCGGTCCAGCATCACCGGGTCGGCCGCGCGCAGCCCTTCCATGGTGTTGACCAGCACCGGGAAGAACCCGGCCAGCGCCACCACCGTCACCTTCGAGCCCAGCGTGTCGCCGAAGGCCAGCATCAGCACGGTGACGAGCGCCACATAGGGCATGTTGCGCAGCGTGATCGCCGCCGGCAGCAGGGCCGGGCGGGACCAGGGCAGCACGTCGAACAGCACGGCGAGCCCGATGCCGGCGAGATTGGCGAAGGTCAGTCCCAGCCCCGCCGCCTCCAGCGTTGCGATCAGGTGCACGGTGATGAAGCTGCGATCCTCGATCAGCGTCGCCACCACCCGCTCGGGGCGCGGGATGACGAAGGCCGGCAGGCCGGAGAACCAGATGGCGAGATACCACAGCGCCAGGATCGAGGCGATCGGCGCCAGCACGCGCAGCACGGGTGCGAGGCGCAGCCGGGGTGCCGGGCGAACCACCAGTCCGGTGAGCGTCTCGCCGCTCATGCCGCCAGACCGTGGCCGAACAGCAGCGCCCGCGCCCGCGCGGTGGCGGCGAGGAAGCGCGGGTCCTGGCGGAAATCGGCGCCGCGCGGGCGGGGGGCCGCCACCTCGATCACCTCCATCACCCGGCCCGGCCCGGGGGAGAACACCACCAGCCGGTCGGCGAGCAGGGCGGCCTCGTCGATATGGTGGGTGACGAACAGCACCGTCTTGGGCCGGCTGGCCAGCTCGGCCGCGAACCAGGCGCCTAGCTCCTCGCGCTTCATCTCGTCCAGCGCGGAGAACGGCTCGTCCATCAGCAGCACCTCCGGGTCATGCGCGATGGCGGAGGCGATGTTGACGCGTTGCAGCATGCCGCCCGACAGGGCGGCGGGGCGTTTGTGGGCGTGGGGGGCGAGGCCGAAATCACGCAGCAGGTCGAGCGGCCGGAAGCCTGCGCGGCCGGCCACGCGCTGCGTGAAGCGCACATCCGCCTCGGCCGACATCCAGGGCAGCACCGCCGGGCGCTGGGAGACGAGGCCGAGTTTGCGTTGGCGGCGGGCATCGGCTGCGGTGTCGGCGCCGATCATCACCGTGCCGGTGCTGGGGGCTTCGAGGTCGGCGACGATGCGCAGCAGGGTGGTCTTGCCGCAGCCGGACGGGCCGATGAACGCCACGAAGGCACCGGAAGCGATCTCCAGGTCCACCGGGCAGAGCGCCAGATGGTCACCGAAGCGGCGAGATATGCCGCGGATGGAGATCGCGGCCGCCATCTACCCTGCCGCTTGCTTGGGCAGGAATGCGTCGGTCATGATCTCCTCGGCGGGCACGAAGCGCGGCACCTGGCCGGCGTCGTGGAAGAAGTGCCCCATTTCGTTCCAGGTGACGGCCTCCATCCAGAGCGGACCGTTCTTCCGGGTGGCGGGGCTGCTGAACAGCGGGTTCTGTACCTTCCAGCGCCAGGCGAGCTTTTCCGGAGTCTCGATCTGGTTGGGGAAGCCCGCCACCAGCTTCAGCGCGGCCTCCGGCTCGGCGAGGATGAAGGCCACGGCCCGGCTGACGGCGCGCAGATAGCCGCGCACCAGGTCCGGGTTCTCGCGGATGGTCTGGGCCGTGCAGAAGATGGTGTCGGAATAGGCGGCCAGGCCCCATTCGGCATAGCGCAGCGCCTTCCAGGTCTTGCCGCGGATCGCGGCAGGAGCGTCCGGTTTCGCCGTCTCCTGCTCGATCTGGTAGGCCTGGTTGGTCACCCAGCCATTGTAGAAGTCCACCCGCCCGACCAGCAGCGGATCCGCTGTCCCCTGCACGATCACCACCTTGATCTTGCTTTCGTCCACGCCGTTTTTCCGGGCAAGGGCGCTTATGAAATACTCAGATCCCGCCTGGGTGCCGACGATCTTGCCTTCGAGGTCCTTGGGCGTCGGGTCCGGTGCCGACGGATCGGCGAGGGTGAGGAATGCCGAGGGCGCCGTCTGATACAGCGTGCCGACGGCGATTACGTCCACCGGATCGCGCGCGGTGCGGGCGGCGATGAGGTGCAGCCCGGAGGTGGCAAGGCCGAACTGCGCCTGACCGACCGCCACGATCGGCACCGGGTTCTTGCCGGGACCGCCATCGACGATCCTGTGGGCGATGCCCTCCTCGGTGAAAAACCCCTTCGCCTCCGCCACCATCAGCGGCGCGAATTCGCCGTTGCGCAGCCATCCGAGCTGGGTGGCCGCCTGCATCGGGGTCTTCTGCGCCAGGGCAGGGCGGGCGAGGGAGAAGGATGCGGCCCCGGCGAGGGCGATTCGGCGTCGGAGCAAAGCCATGGGCATGATCCTTCAGGCGGTCTCCGGCGCCCGATGCATGCCTCATGCCATGCTAGGCAAGCGCGCGGAACGTTACGACCAGTACATCGCGATGGGCGGGCAGGGCGGGGTCGATCGGCGCCACCGCGGTCACGCCATGGAACACGCGGTGATCATCGACCAGCGCTGCCTCAAGCGGATGCTCCAGCGTGAAGCTGCCGAGATCTGCGCCATCCGGCGCATGGATGGTGGTCACCCCGCGGGCGATGTTCTCACGCCGGATCAGCAGCACCAGCACGTAATCGACGCCGTCGCGATGGCGCCCCTCCGGCGTGGGCTGCCCGGCCTCGCCCGGTTTCGCCTCGATGCGGAACTGGTGCGTCTCCACATGCCAATTCCGCCCGGGCTGCAGCCCGCCGAACAGAGCGTGGCAGGCGGCCAGCACGGTCTGGAAGCTCTCGCCCGCCGCGATCGAGGCGGGCGTCGGCTCGAACCAGCGGGCGACGCCGCCGTTGAGCTGGTTGTAGGCGCGGGACTGGTAATGCGGCTGATGCGCGGCGCGACGGATCCCGTCCGGCCCGGCGACGAACGCCGCATGGCGTCGCCTACGATAGCGCCCGCCATCGGCCATGTATTCGTCACGCCCCATGCCGTTCCAGCTGGCGGCGAACGCGTCCCAGTCGGCAAGCTTGCCATGACGGGCAAACAAGGCGGCGGTGCCCGCGCTCGACAGGAAGGCGAAGCCGCCCTCACGCAGATCGGCCATGGCATCCAGGCTTGGTTTGGTCACGGTGTCACCCCTTCGATGACGTCAGTCTCAACCTGCGGCGGCGGCGCTGCCAGCCCCAGCGCGCGATAGCTGGTCATCGGGCTTTCGATGGCAAGCGCGTCGAAGCGGTATTTGATCCGCCGGTTGAGCTCACGCCCGACCGACCAGCGGCTGCTCGGCAGTGTCTTGATGCGCACCCGCAGCACCCAGGTGGTGAGCTGGAATTTTTCGACCCCCATCACTTCCAGATCCGCCATGATCACCGGCCGCCATGCCGCTTCCAGGCGCATGCTGGCAGCGATCTCGCGCAGAATGTCGGCCACCCGGTCGGGCTCCTCGTTCACGCCCACCGCCACGTCGATGACGGCGAAGCCGAAATCGCGTGTCATGTTGGTCACCGTCGTCACCGCGCTGAACGGCACGATATGCACGGCGCCGTCGAGCGCTCGCAGCCGGATCGTGCGGATGGAAAGATTCTCCACGGTGCCCGACAGGCCGCCGAGGCTCACCACGTCGCCCACCTGCATGGTGTTCTCCAGCAGCAGGAACAGGCCGGTGATGATGTCCTGCACCAGCTTCTGCGAGCCGAAACCGATGGCCAGGCCGATCACCCCGGCACCGGCCAGCAGGGGCGCGATGTTCACGCCGATCTCCGACAGCACCACCAGTCCGGCCACGATCGAGACGGTGGCCAGCAGCGTGGTCCGCAGCATCGGCAGCAGGGTGCGCAGCCGCGCCGAGCGGGCGAGCTGGGCCTCGCGGGCCAGCCGGTCGAGATGGCGCTGGATCGTGAGGTTGGCCACCTCCCACGTGGCGAGCGCCGTCACCAGCGTGACCAGGATGGTGATCACCGCCTGCAGCACCCGCCCGCCGAGCGCGCCGCCATTGAACCAGTCGAAGGAATGCAGGCCCCAGGCCTGCAGCACCACCACGGCGGCCACGGAAGCGATGATCAGGTTGGCGATGGCCCCGGCCACCGGGTGATAGCTGGCCAGCCGCCGATCCAGGCCGGGGTAGCGCTCGGCCAGGGTCTCGGAGCGGCGCAGCGCGCTGCGCAGCGTCCGCTGCACCATGGCCGACAGCAGCTGGGCCGCGAATGCCGCCGCCATCGCCACCAGCACCACGCGCAGCAGCCGTTCGAACCCGTTGGGCACGTCGAGTGCCCACACCGTCCACAGCGCCAATAGATAGACAATCACCATGCGATGCCAGGCGCCGGCCAGAAGGTCGCGCAGCAGCGCCCACACCCCCGAGGTACCCTGCGGCGCCCCGAGCAGACGGCGCACGCCGCGGCGGTTGCGCAGCACAATGCCCACGACCAGGCCATAGACGATCAGCGCCACCAGTTTCAGCAGCGCGTCATGCGCAACCCGGTAGAGACCGAACAGCAGCGCCACCTCGGCGATCGTGTATCCCGCGACGGCGACGGCGGAGAGCCTGCTGACCTCGCCCACCACGACATGCGCCTCGTCGTCAGCGATCGGCAGCAGCCGCAGCCGCGCGGTGCCCGGGGCTGCCGCCGCGTGGGCCAGGGCGGTGATCGCGCGCCAGAACAGGTAGGCGTTCAGCACGGCGATGATCACCAGCCGCGCCGTGATCCGTCCGGCCACACCCAGCGCCAGCAGCAGCGCCGCCGTCGCGACCAGGCCGAGCAGCGGCAGCAGGTCGAGCAGCAGCGCGCCCAGCACATAGGGCAGCCGGCGTGCCAGCACGACGATGCCGGCGCGCCGGCGCAGCCACTCGGTCTGTCCGGCCTCGGCGTCGGCGATGCCCGCGACCTCCTCGTCCAGCCCGGGCGGCGCCGGCGGGGCGCGCCGGGCGAGCCGGCGGATCGGCCGCCGCAGCAGGCGCCGGATCAGCATTTCCAGCGCGATCCCCGATGTCAGCACCACCGCCAGGCGCCACACCGTGTCCAGGATCGCCAGCTGCAGGGTCGGGTCGGTGATCAGCTGGGTGACCCAGTTCCACAGCAGCGGGAAATCGGTGACGGCGCGTGCCATCTGCACCACCTCGTCGGTGAGCGAGGTGAGCTTCTGCGAGGCATCCACCAGCACCTGAGCGCCGACGCTGTCGGGCTTCAGCGGAATCGGCAGGGCCGAGGTGGCCGGCGCCGCGGCCGGCTTCGGCGCGACCAGCGCCTGGCCCTGGGCGATGGTTTCCAGCACGCCCATCAGCTGGGCGCGCTTGGCGTCGTCCTTCAGCACATCGAGCGTGGCACGGGCATCGGCCACCGAGGGCGTGGCCGGTGCGGCGGGCGGCGCAGCCGGTGCCGCCGGCGGGGCGGCGGGCTTGGCCAGGAGCTGGCTGATCTGTGGAATCTGCGCCTGCGCGGGGGTGACATAGAGAATCAGTGTCACCAGCAGGGGATGAAACCACCGCAACAATCCTATATCATGCGGTATGATCACGTTCCTGACCGTCATCGTTGCCCTTTGTATGTTGGCCACCCTCGGCACGCTGTTCGCCGGCATGATCGGCCTCACGCAGACCCCCGGCAACCCGCGCCGCTCGAACAAGCTGATGCAATGGCGCGTCATCCTCCAGGCGGTAACCCTGGTGCTGTTCGCATTGCTGCTCTTCCTGTTGCATGCGGGCTGAATGTGTCGGAATCCGGGCCGCCTCGTTTGACTTTGATGTTGCAGCGCCCATAAGGTCCGGCCATCAAAAGCCCGCGCGCCTGTGTGCCCAGGCACGCCCAAACATCCCAGGAAGCGGCAGCAGCGCCCATGAAGATCCTTGTACCGGTCAAGCGTGTCGTTGACTACAATGTGAAGGTCCGCGTGAAGGCGGATGGCTCCGGGGTGGAAACCCAGGGCGTCAAGATGTCGATGAACCCGTTCGACGAGATCGCCGTCGAGGAGGCCGTGCGACTGAAGGAAAAAGGTGCCGCCACCGAGGTGATCGCCGTCTCCCTCGGCCTGCCCGCCTGCGCCGAGACGATCCGCACGGCTCTTGCCATGGGGGCCGATCGCGGCATCCTGGTCGAGACCGATGTGGAGTTGCAGCCCTTGGCCGTGGCCAAGCTGCTCAAGGCAATCGCCGCCAAGGAGCAGCCGGGCCTGATCGTGATGGGCAAGCAGGCCATCGATGACGACATGAACGCGACCGGCCAGATGCTCGCCGCCCTGCTCGGCTGGGCGCAGGGCACGTTTGCCAGCAAGGTCGTGCTGGACGGTGACCAGGCCGTGGTGACCCGTGAGGTCGATGGCGGGCTGGAAACCGTATCGCTCGCATTGCCCGCGATCATCACCGCCGATCTGCGCCTCAACGAGCCGCGCTACGCCTCGCTGCCCAACATCATGAAGGCGCGCAAGAAGCCGATCGAGACGCTGAAGCCAGCCGATCTCGGCGTCGATCCGGCGCCTCGACTCACCATTGTCAAGGTGGCGGAGCCGCCGAAGCGCCAGGCCGGCGCCAAGGTGGGGTCGGTCGCCGAACTCGTCTCCAAGCTGAAGCTCGAAGCGAAGGTGATCTGAGCATGACCGTTCTCGTTCTGCTGGACCACGAAGGCAGCACCATCAAGCAGCCGTCGCGTTCCGCCGTCGCCGCCGCAGCCAGGCTGGGCGACGTGCACGTGCTGATCGCCGGCACCAACCCCGAGGCGCCCGCCGCCGCCAGCGCCCTGCCGGGCGTGGCCAAGGTGATCGTGGCGGCCGACGCCGGCTATGACCACGCGCTGGCCGAGCCGCTGGCCGCCCTGCTGGTGGCGCTGGCCCCCGGCTACACCCATCTGCTGGCCGGCTCGACCGCCACCGGCAAGAACGTCATGCCCCGCGCCGCCGCCCTGCTCGACGTGCAGCCGATCAGCGACATCTCCGCCGTGATCGATGCCGACACCTTCATCCGCCCGATCTACGCCGGCAACGCGCTGGCCACGGTGAAGAGCAGCGACGCGCTGAAGGTCATCACCGTGCGGGCCGCGAGCTTCGACCCTGTGCCCGCGACTGGCGGCAGCGCCGCCATCGAGGCCGCTCCCGCCGTGGCGGCGCCCACCCTGTCGCGCTTCGTCTCGGCCGAACTGTCGAAATCCGAACGCCCCGAGCTGTCCGCCGCCCGGGTGGTGGTCTCCGGCGGGCGCGGCATGCAGAACGGCGAGAACTTCAAGCTGCTCGACCCGATCGCCGACCTGCTGGGGGCCGCCGTCGGCGCGTCCCGCGCGGCCGTCGATGCCGGGTTCGTGCCGAACGACTATCAGGTGGGCCAGACCGGCAAGATCGTGGCGCCTGACCTCTACGTCGCCATCGGCATCTCCGGCGCCATTCAGCATCTGGCCGGCATGAAGGACAGCAAGGTGATCGTCGCCATCAACAAGGACGAGGAGGCGCCGATCTTCCAGGTGGCCGATTACGGGCTGGTGGCCGATCTGTTCACCGTCCTGCCCGAGCTGCAGGCCGAGCTCGCCAAGGCATGAGCACCATCCAGAAGGTCGGCGTCATCGGCGCCGGCCAGATGGGCAACGGCATCGCGCATGTGTGTGCCGCCAACGGCATTTCCGTCGTGATGCTGGATGTGAAGGCCGAGGCGCTGGCCAAGGCCATGGCCACGATCGTCAGGAACATGGACCGTCAGGTCGCCAAGGGCACGCTCTCGGCCGAGGCGAAGGACGCGGCGATCGCGCGCATCGCCACCAGCTCCGACTACGCTGCCTTCGGCGACTGCGATCTGGTGATCGAGGCGGCGACCGAGAAGGAGGAGCTGAAGCGCTCTATCTTCAAGACGCTGCTGCCGCATCTCGCGCCGCACGCGATGATCGCCTCCAACACCTCGTCGATCTCCATCACCCGCCTGGCTGCCGTCACCGACCGGCCGGAGCGGTTCATCGGCATGCACTTCATGAATCCGGTGCCGGTGATGAAGCTGGTCGAGATCATCCGCGGCATCGCCACCGACGACGCGACGTTCGCGGCGACCATGGCGCTGGCCGCCACCCTGGGCAAGACCACGGCGGTGGCCGAGGATTTCCCGGGCTTCATCGTCAACCGCGTGCTGGTGCCGATGATCAACGAGGCGGTCTATGCGGTCTACGAGGGTGTCGGCACCGTCACATCCATCGACACCGGCCTCAAGCTCGGCGCCAACCACCCGATGGGCCCGCTGGAGCTGGCCGATTTCATCGGCCTCGATACCTGCCTGTCCATCATGCAGGTGCTGCATGACGGACTGTCCGACAGCAAATATCGCCCGTGCCCGCTGCTTGTGAAATACGTCGAGGCCGGCTGGTACGGTCGCAAGACCGGCCGCGGCTTCTACGATTATTCCGTCACCCCGCCACGTCCGACCCGCTAAATCGTAGGGCGGATGCAATCCGCCGCTTCGGCGCGGATTACATCCGTCGCGTCCCAGGGGCGGAATGCATCCGCCCTGCAACGGAGCGGCCGCCGATGAAATACCCGACCTGGCTGCCGATCCTGCTCGGCTTCCTCACCGCCATCGGGCCGATCTCGACCGACATGTACCTGCCGGCGTTTCCGGCCATCGAGCAGGCGCTGCACCTGGAGATCGGCTCGGTACAGATCACCCTGGCGACCTGGTTCCTGGGCCTCGCCGTCGGGCAGATCACCCAGGGCTCGCTGTCGGACCGGTTCGGCCGGCGTGGCCCTCTGATCATCGGCACTGCCATCTACGCCATCACCAACGCCGGCTGCGCCCTGGCGCCTGACCTTACCACGCTGTCGATCCTGCGCTTCCTGTCCGCCGTCGGCGGCTCGGCCAGCATGGTCATCCCCCGCGCCATCGTGCGCGACCTCAGCGAAGGCATCGCCGCCGCCCGCCTGATGAGCAAGCTGATCCTGGTGATGGGCGCTGCTCCCATCCTTGCCCCTTCGCTCGGCGGCATGGTGCTCGGCCTGTTCGGCTGGCATGCCATCTTCTGGATCTGCTCGATCTATGGCGGCGTGTGCTGCGTGCTGGTGTGGTTCTTCCTGCCGGACACGCTGCCGGCCGACAAGCGCGTGCGGCTCGGCCTGGGCAGCATGATCGCGCGCTACGGCGAGATCATCAGCGAGAAGACCTTCCTCGCCCATGTGCTGATGGGTGGCTGCGGCATGTTCGGCATGTTCGCCTTCATCGGCGGCTCGCCCAGCATCCTGATCGACGGGTTCCACTTGAGCCCCACTCTGTATGCTGTGGTGTTCAGCGCCTGCGCCTGCAATTTCATCTTCTTCTCGCAGGTGAACCCGCGCATCCTGCCGCGCTTCGGCGCCGACATGCTGCTGCGCCTGGCGGTGCGGACATTCTGGTGTTCGGCCGCGGTGCTGACCGTGGTCGCCTTCCTGCAGCTGCCGGTCTGGTGGGTGCTGATTCCGCCGATCATGGTGTGCATGGGCTGCCAGGGCTTCAACATGCCCAATTCAACGGTGGGTGCATTGCAGCGTCACGCATCCCATGCTGGCATGGCCTCCGCGTTGATGGGCACATTGCAGTTCGTCATGGGCGGCACCAGCGCCTTGCTGGTGGGCCAGTTCAGCGACGGCACCGCGCGTGGATTGGCGCTGCTGATGCTGACCGGCGCCACCGGGGCGGTCGCGGCTGATATCTACCGACGTAAGGTGCTGCGGGCGCGGCTGGCATAGAGGGGGTGATGATATGGCGTTGATCGTTGGCATTCCTGCCTGTTCCAAGCAGATCGGCGAACTGCTGCAGCATGCAACTCCGGCCCGCTACGGTGCCGCTTTGATGCATGCTGCCGGTGCGCTGCCGATCCTGCTGCCGCCGGTCGGTGAAGGCCTGCTGGCCATGCTCGACCGGCTCGACGGGCTGCTGCTCGACGGCAGCCCGAGCAATGTCGAACCGTCGCTGTATGGCGCCAGCGAGGACCTGACGCCGGGCAAGCACGATCCTGACCGCGATGCCACGACCCTGCCGCTGGTGCGCGAGGCGATCCGTCGCGGTATGCCGGTGCTGTGCATCTGCCGCGGCATCCAGGAGCTGAATGTCGCCATGGGCGGGACGCTGCACCAGCAGGTCCATACGCTCGAAGGCCGGCACGACCACCGCGCCGGCCCTGGCACGATCGACGATAAGTTCGGCTTTGCCCACAAGGTGCGTGTCTCGGGCGAGCTTGCGCGGATGGTGGGCGCCACCGAGATCATGGTGAACTCCCTGCACGAGCAGGCGCTGGACCGGGTGGCGGACGGGCTGATCGTAGAAGGCGTGGCCGAGGACGGCACGGTGGAGGCGGTGCGCGTGGCGGGGGCCCGCAGCTTCGCCATGGGTGTGCAGTTCCACCCGGAGTGGCATGTGACGACGGATGCCGCGTCCCACGCGATCTTCGCCGCCTTCGGTGCCGCCTGCGCCGCCTACGCCAAGGGTCTTCGCCAGGCTGCTTAACGTTTGAAAGTTCTTTGGTTCTTTCTTTCAAGAAAGAACTTCTTTCTTTGAAAAGAAAGAAGCAAAGAAACTTTTATACCAACGGTCATGAAGAATGACCGTTGGTATGAGTCGTTGGGGCTGATCAACGCAGGCCGTCTCGCCCTTCAGCCTCGGAGGCGAGCAGGCCGCCCACGCGCGGCAGCGGACGGCCGGAATCGGTCACCACAACGGCGACCACGATCTCGTCACGCCGCGGCGCGTCGGGCACGCTGATCTCCATCGCGTCGAAATGGCTGCGCACGAAGGCGGCGTTCTTGTGACCCAGCGGCACGTCGATCGCCGCCCCCATGCCGCCACGCTTTTTCGACGATGGCACCAGCGCCGCTCCGCGTTCCACCGCCACGCGCAAAGGCGCGCCGAGCTTGGGGTGCAGGATCGCCGCGGCATGCTCCAGCTCGCCGTCCTCCCCCACGATGGCGGCCTTGCCATAGCTCTCGACGTCGCCCGGAAGAATGCCCAGCGCCGCCACCGCGCGTTCGCCGAGCAGCTTTCCGAGCGTCTCGCCCAGCGCGATCAGCTCGGCCAGATCCGGCGCGAACCGCCCGGCAAACGGGTTCTGCACCACTGCGATCGCCGCCGCCTTGCGGGTGGCCGGCAGAACTGCCTGGCCGGCCTCGGCATGGGTCTCTTCGACGATGGTCATCATCTTGCGGATCATAGGGGCACCAGATTCATTGGTACACATAGGGTCTGGCGCGGGCAGCAGAGTGTCAACGACAAAAAAGGCGGCCGCGGCGAGAGGCCGGGCCGCCTTTTTTGGCCGTTCGGTCGATCAGTCGGCGGCGAGCGCCATCGTGCGCCGCGCCATCTTCGTGGTCACATGGTCTTCCACCGCCAGGCCGATCGCCTCGGCGTGGTTGGCCATCACATGGTCGGCGCCGGTGAGGATTCGGTAGTCGACGGTGACGTTTTTCTGAGTGTTGAGCTTGTCCACCAGCTTCTTCACCGCGGGCTCGGGCACCAGGTCGTCACTGTCGCCATGCAGCAGCAGGCCGCCGCAGGGGCAGGGGGCGAGGAAGCCGAAATCATAGTGGTTGGACGGCGGAGCGACGCTGACCCAGCCGGAGATCTCCGGCCGGCGCATCAGCAGCTGCATGCCGATGAAGGCGCCGAACGAGTAGCCGGCGATCCAGAGCCCGCCCGAGTTCGGGTTGACCGCCTGCATCCAGTCCAGCGCGGCGGCGGCGTCACCGATCTCGCCGATGCCGCCGTCATAGCGGCCCTGGCTGCGACCCACGCCGCGGAAGTTGAAGCGCATCACCGAGAAGCCGAGTTTCTTGAACGATTCGAACATCGTGTACGAAATGCGGTTGTTCATCGTGCCCCCGTGCAGCGGGTGGGGGTGCAGGATGAGCGCGAGCGGCGCACCGGTTTCCTTGGAGTGATGGTAGCGACCTTCAAGGCGGCCGTCTGGGCCGGCGAACATGACCTCTGGCATTGTGTTCCGAAATCCGTTTGCTGTGAACCGCGACCGGGGTCGGCCGGGATGGAGATGTTGGAAAGGGAGCGAGGCTCTGGCAGGTAGTCTTGGGCAAGGAGGTCGGGTCTAGCCGCGTGCAGCGATCATTCGCTGCCATCCATGTCAGCTTTTCTCCCTACGATGCTGTGCCTTACGGGCCTGGGCGGTGAACCTTACCACCCTGACAGGTGGGATGTGGTGCCGCTAACATGGCCCCTGTTGCAAGTGGAAACTGTCAGACCTGCGCTGGAAACATGGCCCAACTGCGGGATTGCTTGACCCTGACGGCAGCCTCTGCCTAGCGTCGGCATAGGGGCGTTCCAACATCCTCCTTCGGTTGTGCGGGTTTGTATGTTGCGGCGGCGAGACTTTTGGCAGACTTGGTCGGTTGCTTCCCTCGTCGCGGTCTGCAGGCGTTCAGTCTGGCGTCAGGTCCCGGTGGTCCGTTCTTGCAGCGGCGTCGCCAACTGCGCCACGGATCCGCCCGCGGCAGGAATATAAGTCGCATCACGCTCTTTTGTTAATGGAAATGTCGCATGGCCTTCATGTTTTTGCGCGAAACCATCAAGGCCTACCGCGAGCGCGACCCGGCGGCACGGTCCGATGTCGAGGTGCTGCTGTGCTACCCCGGCCTTCACGCGGTGCTGTGGCACCGTATGGCGCACGGCTTCTGGAAGCGCGGCCTCGTGCTGCCGGCGCGGCTGCTGTCGCATCTCGGCCGCTTTCTGACAGGTATCGAGATCCATCCGGCGGCGCGGATCGGCCGGCGGCTGATCATCGACCACGGCATGGGCGTGGTGATCGGCGAGACCGCCGAGATCGGGGATGATGTGTATCTCTACCACCAGGTCACGCTGGGCGGCACGTCCTCGGCCCGCGGCAAGCGCCACCCGACACTTGGCAACGGCGTGATCGTCGGCGCCGGCGCCAAGGTGCTGGGCGGTATCCTGATCGGCGACAATGCCCGCGTCGGCGCCAACGCCGTGGTGGTGGAGGCGGTGGCCGCCAACACCACCGTGGTGGGCATTCCCGCCCGCCCGGTGGAGCGCGGCGTGAAGCGCAAGCCGCGCTTCGACGCCTATGGCACGCCGACCGACTGTGATCTCGATCCGCTGCTGCACGACCTGGAGTCACTGCGCGCCGAGCTGGCCGGGGTGGAGGCGCGTCTCGCCCGCATGGCGCGCCAGCCCGCCGCGGAATGAGCGTCTATCTCGACGCCAACGCCGCCGAGCCGCTCCGGCCGGAGGCGCGCGCGGCGATGCTGTCTGCCATGGCACGGCCGGGCAATCCGTCGTCGGTCCACGCCGCCGGCCGCGCGGCACGCCGTGTGCTCGAAGCAGCGCGCGAGGCGGTGGCGCGACGCTGCGGGGCGAGGCCGGCGCAGATCGTGTTCACCTCAGGCGGCACCGAGGCCGACGCACTGGCGGTGCACGCCCTGGGACGAGGCCGCCGTCTGGTGATCGGGGCGACCGAGCATGACGCGATCCGCGCCGCGGCACCGGGCGCTGATGTGGTGCCGGTGAACGCTGACGGCGTGGTGGACCTGTCGGCCCTCGCCGCCCTGCTCGACCGGCCGGCCCTGGTGTGCATCATGCTGGCCAACAACGAGACCGGCACGCTGCAGCCGATTGCCGCGATCGCCGCCCTGTGCCGCGCCGCTGGCGCCTGGCTGCATGTCGACGCCGCCCAGGCCGTCGGGCGGATGGCAGTGGACTTCGCAGCACTCGGTGCCGACAGCCTGGCCCTCTCCGGCCACAAGCTCGGCGGCCCGCCCGGTGCCGGCGCCCTTATCGTCGCCGACCATGTGCCGCAGGCGCCGCTGATCGCCGGCGGCGGCCAGGAGCGCGGCTGGCGTGGCGGCACACCAGCGCTGCCGGCAATCGCAGGGCTGGGCGCTGCCATCGCCTGCCCGCAAGCTAATCTCTCCGCCCTGCGCGACCGTCTCGAACAGGCGGCGATCGATGCGGGTGGGGTGGTGCTGGGCGCCGGTGCGGCGCGGCTCGGCAACACCGCCTGCCTCGCCCTGCCCGGCGTCGCCGCCCAGACCCAGGTGATGACGCTTGACCTCGCCGGCATCGAAGTCTCGGCCGGGGCCGCCTGCGCGTCCGGCAAGGTCGCGCGCTCGCATGTGCTGGACGCCATGGGCGCCGGCGGGCTGGCCGGGCAGGCGATTCGCGTGTCGCTGCCCTGGAATGTGACCGCGGCCGATATCGACCTGTTCATCGCCGCATACCAGACGATGGCCAGGCGCCTTTCGCGCAGCGCTGCCTGACCCTATCTGTGGGGGATGCTGCCCAACCGCCCCATCTATCTCGACAATCAGGCCACCACGCCCTGCGACCCCAGGGTGGTGCAGGCCATGCTGCCCTGGTTCACCGAGCAGTTCGGCAACCCGCATTCGGCTGAGCACGTGATGGGCCGCACCGCCGAGGCCGCCGTCGCGGCGGCCCGGGCCCAGGTCGCCGCCCTGATCGGCGCCGATCCGCGGGAGATCGTGCTGACCTCCGGCGCCACGGAAAGCAACAACATCGCCATCAAGGGCGCCGCCCGCCATGCGCGCCGCGTGGGTGACACGCGGCGGCGCGTCATCACGGTGGCGACCGAGCACAAATGCGTCCTCGAATCCGTGGCCGACCTCGCCGAGGACGGGTTCGATCCAATCGTCCTGCCGGTGCGGCGCGACGGCACGCTCGATCCGGACACGTTGCGCGACGCGTTGGCCGAGCCGACGCTGCTGGTCAGCGTGATGGCGGTGAACAACGAGACCGGAGTGATCCAGGACCTCGCCGCCCTCGCGCCGCTCATCAAGGCGGCCGGCGCGCTGTTCCACACCGACGCCGCGCAGGCCATGGGCAAGATCCCGCTCGATGTCGGCCTGGGCATCGACCTGCTGTCGATCAGCGGCCACAAGCTGTACGGCCCGAAGGGCGTGGGCGCCCTCTATGTCCGCCGCCGCCCCCGCGCCCGGGTCGCCGCCCTGTTCTCCGGCGGCAACCAGGAGCGCGGCCTGCGCTCCGGCACGCTGGCCACCCCGCTGGTGGTCGGCCTCGGCGAGGCCTGCCGCCTCGCGGGGCTGGAGATGGCGGAGGACACCGCGCGGATCGCCGCCCTGCGCGCGCGGCTGTGGGCCGCTCTGGCGCAGGACATTCCTGGCCTGGTGCTCAACGGCCATCCCACCCAGCGCATCGCCGGCAACCTCAACCTCACCTTTCCCGCCCGCACCGCCGCGGCGCTGATGGCGGCCAACCCGGACATCTGTGTCTCGACCGGCTCGGCCTGCTCCTCGGCTGCCGTCGAGCCCTCCTACGTGCTGCGTGCGCTGGGGCTGGATGACGCCGCCGCGTCACGCACCTTGCGTATCGGCATAGGACGCTTTACCAGCGCGGCCGAGATTGACACCGCCGCGCGCGCGTTCGCCGCATCCCACGCTTTGCAGCAGGCCTGACACCATGCCCAAAATGATCTTTGTCGAGCGCAACGGCGTCCCCCGTGAAGTCGAGGCCCCGATCGGCCTGTCGGTGCTGGAAGTGGCACACAAACATGGTGTGGACATCGAAGGCGCCTGCGAAGGCTCGCTGGCCTGCTCCACCTGCCACGTGATCGTGGACCCCGATTGGTTCGGCAAACTCGCCAAGCCAAGCGAGGATGAGGAGGACATGCTCGACCTCGCCTTCGGCCTGGAGAAGACCTCGCGCCTGGGCTGCCAGATCGTCATCACCAAGGAGCTCGACGGGCTCACCGTGAAGTTGCCGGCGAGCAGCCGCAACGCGATGGGGTAAGGCACACCGCCATGCGCATCGTCGTCGCCATGTCGGGCGGCGTGGACAGCAGCGTGGTTGCGGCTTTGCTCCACGAGCAGGGCCACGAGGTCATCGGCGTCACGTTGCAGCTGTACGACCACGGTCAGGCGGTGGGGCGCAAGGGCGCCTGCTGTGCCGGCCAGGACATCCATGACGCGCGGCGTGTGGCTGACCGGCTGGGGTTTGCGCATTACGTCATCGATGCCGAACAGCGGTTTCGCGACGCGGTGATCGCGCGCTTCGCCGACAGCTACGCCGCGGGCGAGACGCCGGTGCCGTGCATCGCCTGCAACCAAACGGTGAAGTTCACCGACCTCGTGGCGCTGGCCGGCGATCTCGGGGCCGATCATCTGGCGACCGGGCATTATGTGCGCCGGATCGATGGTCCGGAGGGTGCGGAGCTGCACCGCGCGGTCGATGCCACGCGCGACCAGAGCTGGTTCCTGTTCGCCACGACGCGCGCCCAGCTGGAACGCTGCCGCTTCCCGCTGGGCGGCTTCGCCAGCAAGGCCGCGGTGCGGGCCGAGGCGCAGCGCCTGCGGCTGGAGGTCGCGGCCAAGCCCGACAGCCAGGACATCTGCTTCGTGCCCCAGGGCAGCTACGCCGATGTGGTGGCGAAGCTGCGGCCTGACGCGTTGGCACCGGGCGAGATCGTCACGGCAGACGGGGAAGTGGTGGGCCGGCATGACGGCATCGCCCGCTATACCGTTGGCCAGGCCAAGCGGCTGGGTGATGCTTCGAACGCGGGCGGGGTGCGGCGGGTGGTGATCGGCCTTGATGCCGCCACACGACGCGTGGTGGTGGGCCCTGAAGCCGGCGGCACCGACACGCTGGTGCTCCGCGACGTGAACTGGCTCGTGCCGCCGGGGGATCTCGACTGCACGGTGAAGCTGCGGTCCGGCGAAACGCCACGGCCGGCACGGGTGCGGACGGGCGTCACGGTGACAGTCCATCTGGACACGCCAGGCCGCGCCGCCCCCGGCCAGGCCTGTGTGTTCTACGACGGTGATCGGGTGCTCGGCGGCGGCTTCATCGCAACGCCTGCACGACATGCGCTGGGGGCGATTGACGCGGGGGGATGAACAACGCTATCTCCCCCGCCTCGCCGGGGGCCGCTCCCCGTGCGGTTGGTATGGCGGCGTAGCTCAGCGGTAGAGCAGGGGAATCATAATCCCTTGGTCGGTGGTTCAAATCCGCCCGCCGCTACCACCCTTCTCCCCCGCTCCGTAGCACGGCTTCGCTCGGCCCCAGAATGATCAGCTGCCGCAGTGCTGTGGTGATTCCGATGCGAACGACCGGGTGGTCGCCGATGGTGCCGAAGATCGCGCGCACACCCAGCAGGGCTGGCACCAGATGCTCCGGTTCAGGACCGGCTTCGGTCACAACACGCATCAACTCTGCCGCCATCGGGTCCTGAGGTGTCGTGGTGGCGATATGGCGCATCCAGGCGGCGACGGCCAGGGCGTGACAGGCGATCGGTCGCCCGGCGGTCAGCAGCGACGCCATCGGCGCCAGCAGGCGTTGGGGCAGCTTCTGCGAGCCGTCCATGGCGATCTGCAGCGTGCGGTGGCGCAGGGCGGGGTTGCGAAACCGCTGCAGCAGGTTCGCCTGGTAGGTCGCCAGATCGGTGCCGGCGGGCATGGACAGGGTGGGCGCCGTCGCCTGCATGAGGCGGGGAAGGAAGGCGGCGATGCCGGGGTCGGCCATGGCGTCGGCCACTGTTTCGTGGCCGGCGAGGCTGCCGAGATAGGCCAGCGCCGAGTGGCTGCCATTGAGCAGGCGCAGTTTCATCGTCTCGAACGGGGCGACATCCGCCACCAGCATGGCTCCGGCCTGCTCCCAGGCGGGGCGGGGGCCGGTGAAGCGGTTCTCGATCACCCATTGGCTGAACGGCTCGGCGATCACCGGCCAGGCGTCGTCGAGGCCGAGGCTGGCTGAGATGCTGGCCCGGTCAGCGTCGGTGGTGGCGGGGATGATGCGGTCCACCATGGTGTCCGGGCAGGCCACCTGATCTGCGATATAGGCGCCGAGACCCGGGTTCTGCAGCGTGGCGAAGCGGGTGAGCAGACGGTGCACCGTCTGGCCGTTGGCGGGCAGGTTGTCACAGCATAGCACGGTGAACGGGGCGAGGCCTTCGGCGCGGCGACGGGCGATGGCGGCTGCGAGGTACCCGAACACAGTACGGGGCATATGCGGGTTGGCGATGTCGTGGCGGATGTCGGCGTGTGCCTCGTCCAGCGCGTCGCTGGCAGGGTCGCGGCAATAGGCCTTTTCCGTGACGGTGAGGCTCGCGATGTGGGTGTGGGGGTGCGCCAGGGCTGCGATCAGAGCGGTGGGGCTTTCTGGCGCCACCAGGATGTTCGTGATGCTGCCGATGACGGATAGCACGTTCTGCACGCCGCGCTGTTCCAGCGTGTAGAGACCGTCCTGCGGGGCAAGGGCATCACGGGTCGCGGGGCTGCGCAGGCTGGCGGCGGTGATGCCCCAGCGCCGGTCCCCGCCGGCCAGGACGGTGTCGGTCATGACGGCCTGGTGGGCGCGTTGGAAGGCGCCTACCCCGAGATGCACGATGCCGGTCTGCAGTGTTGTGCGGTCGTAGCGGGGGCGGACGATGTCGGGCCGAAGGGTGTCCAGCGTCGCCTGGGTGAGACGTCGCGTCACATCGGCAGACCGTGCTGGTGAGCCAGCGCCGTCATCACGCCGCGGATCTCGGCGAGGCCGCGCAGGCGGCCGATGGCGCGGTAGCCGGGATGGGTCGATTTGCCGACATCGTCGAGCAGCTCATGGCCATGGTCGGGGCGGAACGGCAGGCGCCAGCGCGGATTGTTGGCCTCGTTGCGGCGCTGCTGCTCGCGCAGCAGGTGATGGACCACGGCGACCATGTCGGTATCGCCGCCGAGATGGTCGGCTTCCATCAAGGACCCGTCTGGCTCTTTGGCGACGTTGCGAAGATGCACGAAGGCGATGCGGTTGGCGAAGCGGCGGGCGAGCTCCGGCACGTCGTGGTGCGCGGCGGCGCCAAGCGAGCCGGTGCACGGCGTGAGGCCGTTGGAGGGGGAGACCACGGCATCGAGGATGAAGGCGATGTCCTCGGCACTGCTGCAGATGCGCGGCAGACCCAGCAGGGGGCGTGGCGGATCGTTGGGGTGGATGCACATGCGCACGCCGGCGGCCGCTGCGGCCGGGACGACGGTGCGCAGATGCAGGGTCATGCTCTCGGCAGCGCCATTGGAATCATGGCGTGCCACACGGTCAATGATGCTGTCGTTCTGGTCGAATATCACGGAGGGCCAGGTGTCCTGTTCCGGCGAGAAGAAGCGCACGCGGTCAAGTTGCGCCTTGGCAGAGGTGATCACTTGCCAGATGAAGGGGTGGCCGGCAAGCAGCATCAGCTGGCGGTGCATCTGCTCGTCGAACCCGAAGAAGGCCGGATGATCGGCCACGGCGCCGCATTCCAGCGTCTCGCGGATGAGCTGCGCGTCGTGGATAGCGGAATTGCTGATGAGAGCGACAAAGGTGCCGATCTGCGGAATGACGCGCAGCAAGCTTTCCGCGCTGAGTCGCCAGAACGCTTCGCGCACGGGGGTGCGGCTGAGGCCATAGCTTTCGCCCGCGCGGCTTTCGGTGAGCGCGTCGCCGGGGCTAAGCTGGCCGCGGACGATGCGGCTGTGCAGTTCCTCGTAGACCTGCTCGCCAGAGCCATATGGCTTTAGGTATGTTCACCGTGCCATAAAATTGCTCGCCAAAACATAGAGCCAGAGCGGGCGATGGCGACGCGCTGCTGTTCGCCGCCGCAGAGCTGGGCGGGACAGGCGTTGATGCGGTGGGCGAGGCGCACCTTGTCGAACCAGGCGCGGGCGCGCGCTTCGATGTCTGGTCGGGTTTCGCCGTGCACGACCCTGGGGGCCAGCATGACGTTCTGCAGGGCCGTCAGATGCGGGCACAGATTGAAGTGCTGAAAGATCATGGCGGTGCGCCGGCGCACGTTGCGGGTCGCGGCGGCGAAAGGTGAGAGATCGACGCCCAGCACCTGCGGGACGCCGTAACAGGCGAAGAACATCAGGATCGGGATCGGGATGGAGCGGAAGAATTCCATGAAGGCCACGCAGGCCCAGCGCAACGGGGCGCGTGGGAAAGGCGCAACAGTCCAAGCCGGTTCCCCCGGCGGCGCCGCGCAGCATGGCGCGCCAGGGCAGCCAGATGGTGGTGCCGGCAGCCTTGAGCATCAATGGCTGATAGGCGATCCAGCTGTTCGTCATCGCAGCGCTCCTGGCGGCGTGAACAGGCGTCGACCGATGAGGATGTGGGCAAGCTTCACGCTCTGGCACAGCACGAGATAGACGATGGCGGCCATGATGAAGGTTTCGAAGAAGCGGAACCAGGTGGAGCCGACGGTCTCCATCCAGGATGCCACCGCGTCCACCATCACGACCGAGGCCAGCGAGGAGGCGAGGATGACAGCGATGACCTGGTTGCCGAGCGGGGCGTAGATGCGCAGCGTGCCGCGGGAGATGACCTGCTGGAGCAGCGTTCCCTGGACCGTGGCGGGGCTGTGAAGAGGCCGAGGAAGGGTGAACCGGTATTCCCTTATACCGACATGCAGGCCGATCTGGTCTGCGTCAACGCGCCCGGCAACATCGGTCGCGTGAAGCCTCAGGCGGCGAAGCGCAGTTGCTTCGCCCGGTGCGCCAGGTCGCGGACCACCTGCATCAGCAGGGGGCCCTGGCGAACGAAGGGCGCGCAAAGGCCGGCTGCGTCATCGACCCCCTGCAACATCGGATGCAGGCGTATCGAGTCCGAATCGTCGAAATCGTCGCGTGTGCCGTTGTCGAAGTAACTTTCCACCGTCAGGGCTTCGGCAAGGATGACGTCGTGGCGGTGCAGTTCGACGTGCCAGTAGGTGATCTCGGCCGTCTGTTCCTGGACGATGCTGCTGGCGTTGACGAGCTCGCGGACGGGAATCAGGACGCCTTGTGTGAACACGCAGTGGTTGGGCGAGAGCACTAGGAGCCTGTCCGAGAATTCTCTGGCCGACGCGGGCTGAGGTTTGATTCACTGCCAAGCATGAGCAAGACCTTTCGTGCGTGGGATGTGGATCAAGCTTGGCTGCTTCCGCCATCATTGCATCAG
>JBBILI010000019.1:0-95862 GCA_037445025.1 Rhodospirillales bacterium | reverse complement strand
GAGAGGGGCCAACCGAGGCCTTCATGAAGGTCTCGATTGGCCCCTCTCTCGCTTCACCAACATTCCTTAAACGAATGGTGTCCAGAGGCTCCGCCTCTGGTGGGTCCAGGGCAGAGCCCTGGCCTTTCTTGCTCCCCGCGATCACCCCACCCCCCTTGCGGCGGGTGGGTGGTTGGGTGCACTTCGGTGGCATGGATCATGCAGATTTTGTCCCGCTTGCGACCGAACGGCTGACCTTGCGCCCTTGGCGCACGGAGGATGCGGCTTCTCTGCATCGGCTGCTCAATGACTGGGAGGTGATCCGCACGCTCGCGGTGGTGCCGTTCCCGTATGACCGTGGCCATGCCGATGAGTGGATTGTCGAGGCCACGGCGCGGCTGCAGCAGGGGGGCGCGTATCAGCTGGCCATCACCGGCATGGACAGCGGGGCCGAGCATCTGGTGGGCGGGATTGGTCTGCAGCTGGATGTGGCGGCACGCACGGCGGAGCTGGGCTACTGGGTGGGGCGCGCGTATTGGGGGCATGGCGTGGCGACCGAGGCGGCGTCGCGGCTGGCGCGGTGGGGGTTGGCCAATCTGGACCTTGACCGCATCGTGGCGACGGCGGCGACGGACAATTATGCCTCGATCGCGGTGCTGCGGCGGATCGGCTTCCGGCATGTCGGCGAGGGCATGAAGATGTCGGTGGCGCTGGGTAAGGAGCGCCGCGTGTTGCGTTTCGAGGCGACGCGGGCGGATCTGTTCGGCGACCATGGCGGGCAGTCCAAGGCGGAGCCTTTGGCCGAGGGGGCGACGCGCATTGTGCTGGTGGCGGCGGTGGCGCTGATCGACCGGGACACGCGTATCCTGCTGGCGCGCCGGCCGGAGGGGAAATCCATGGCCGGGCTGTGGGAGTTTCCCGGCGGCAAGGTGGAGCCGGGGGAGACGCCGGAGGTGGCGCTGATCCGTGAGCTGCAGGAGGAGCTGGGGGTGAATGTGGCGCAGAGCTGCCTGGCGCCGTTCGCCTTCGCCTCGCATAGCTACCCGAATTTCCATCTGCTGATGCCGCTGTATCTGTGCCGGCGGTGGAAGGGCACGCCGAAGCCGCGCGAGGGGCAGACGCTGGCCTGGGTCGAGCCCGGCCGGCTTGCGGAGTATCCGATGCCCGAGGCCGACCGGCCGCTGATTCCGCTGCTGCGCGATTTTTTGTGAGGAGTCCGTCATGAACAACCCCACCGCCTGCCTGGTCGTCATCGGCAACGAGGTGCTGTCCGGCCGGACGCAGGATGCGAACATCAATTTTCTGGCCAAGGGGCTGGGGGCGATCGGCATTCCCTTGCGCGAGGTGCGGGTGATTCCGGACGTGCCGGAGACGATCATCGCCACCGTCAACGAGGTGCGGGCGAAGTTCGACCATGTGTTCACCACCGGCGGCATCGGGCCGACGCATGACGACATCACCAGCGAATGCGTGGCCATGGCGTTCGGCGTGCCGTGGGAGAAGCACCCCGAGGCATGGGCGCGGATGGCGGCGCATTACGAGAAGACCGCCGAGGGGATTGCCGCCTTCAACCCGGCGCGCCAGCGGATGGCGACGATGCCGCGCGGGGCGACGCTGATCGACAACGCCGTTTCGATCGCGCCGGGGTTCACCATCGGCAACGTGCATGTGATGGCAGGCGTGCCGCGGATCATGCAGGCGATGTTCGCCACGCTGGCGCCGACACTGGCCGGCGGCCCGCCGATCGTCTCGCGGGCGGTGCATGCAACACGGATCGGCGAAGGGCTGATCGCTGCGGGGCTGGAGGCGATTCAGCAGAAGTATCCCGCGCTGGATCTGGGGAGCTATCCGTACTACCGCGCAGAAGGACAGGGCGTGGCGATCGTCGCGAAAGGGCCGGATGCGGCGGCGTGCGAGGCGGCGATCGCGGAGGTGACGGGGCTGTTCGTGTCGTTGGGCGGGGCGCCGGTTCAGGGGGAGCCGGTGGGGTGAGCAGTGGCGTGATGGGCGGCGCTGGCGCTTGCCCATCGTACTGCGCTGCCACACACTCCCGCCCGCGCCCGAAACCTCGGCACAAAGACCCAGGTCCGGCGCGGTTCCAAGGAGCGCTCCATGAAGATCACCGACATCAAATGCGCCGTCATTGCCAGTTCTCCGGTGCTGCGGATCACGACGGACGAGGGCATCACCGGCTGGAGCCAGATCGAGACCCCCAAGCCGTATTTGCAACCGATCGTGCTGCAGCTGAAGGACTGGCTGGTCGGGGAAAATCCGGTCAATGTCGAGCGGGTGATGCGTCGCATCCGCGTCCGCGGCGGGTTCAAGCCCTGGGGCTCTGCTGTCAGCGCCATCGAGATCGCGCTGTGGGACATCGCGGGCAAGGCGGCGGGGCTGCCGGTGTATCGGCTGCTCGGCGGCAAGGTGCGCGACCAGGTGCGCACCTACCGCACGCTGTATCATGAGCCCGGCACGCTGCACACGGTGGACGACTATGTCCGCTGGGCCGAGATCGCCAAGGCGCTGCCTGAGCAGTTCACCATGTTCAAGCTGCCGACATCCTACCATTCCTCGATGGTTCGCGACGTGGCGGATTTCTTCTATGGCAAGCCCGAGCAGAACGCGCCGTATCCCTACCCCAATCGCGGGCTGCTGACCGAACACGGGTTCCGCCATCTCGTGGCCTGCGTGACCGCTGCCAAGGAGACGCTGGGCGAGAATTACGGCATGGCCGTCGATGCCGGGCCCGGCTATCTCGCGCATGACGCGCTGCGCTTTGCCAAGGCGCTCGAACACCTGCATCTGCTGTGGGTGGAGGACATGATCACCGGCGACTACTCGCCCTTCGTGAACCCGGACGTCTACCGCGATGTCACCGCCAACACGACCACGCCGATCCATACCGGCGAGCAGATCTATCTCCGGCAGAACTACAAGGCACTGATCGAGAGCCACGCCGTCAATGTCATCGGGCCGGATCCTTGCGATGTCGGCGGCATCGCCGAGCTGAAATGGATTGCCGAGCATGCGGATCTGCATGGCATCGCCATCGCCCCGCACGGCACCGCCAACGGCATCTTCGGCCTGGCCTCGCTGATCCAGGTCTGCGCCACGCTGCCGGACAACTATATCGCGTTCGAATACCCCGCCCGGTTCGAGCCGTTCTGGTACGACATCACGGAAGGGTTCGATGGCGTGCCCGTCCATAACAGCCTGATCGACGTGCCGGATCGTCCGGGCATGGGAGTGGAACTGATCCTCGACGCCGCCCGGCCCTATCTGTCAGAGGAGGACGCCGATTTCTTCGATTAGAGCGATATGGTTTTAGGTAGACCCATCGTGCCATAAGATTGCTCGTTAGACCAGAGAGCTAAATCGAGGTGGCATCGCCTATCAGATGCCACCTCGATCTAGCCGGCCACGCTTTGGACGCCGGTGGGATCGAGCCGATATCCGCCGGCCTCGGTGATCAGCAGGCGCAGATTGGCCGGATCAGGCTCGATCTTCTGGCGCAGGCGATAGATGTGGGTTTCCAGCGTGTGGGTGGTCACGGACGCGTTATAGCCCCACACCTCGTTCAGCAGCACCTGGCGCGCCACCGCATTGGTGCCCGCGCGATAGAGGAACTTCAGGATCGCGGCCTCTTTCTCGGTGAGGCGGATGCGCTTGTTGCGCACCGTGTCCTGCAGCAGCTTGGCCGAGGGGCGGAAGAGATACGGCCCGATGGTGAACACCGCATCCTCGCTGTTCTCGAAGATGCGCATCTGCGCGCGCAGCCGGGCCAGCAGCTCGGCGAGGCGAAACGGCTTAGCGATATAGTCATTGGCGCCGGAATCCAGCCCGCGCACCACGTCCACCTCGTCATCTGAGCCCGTCAGCATGATGATCGGCAGTTTGTGCCCCTGCCGCCGCAGCCGGGCGCAGAGGTCACGCCCGTCACCGTCCGGCAATGTCACATCCAGGATCAGTGCGTCATAATGGGCGCCCGATGCAGCCATGCGGGTCTCGGCCTCGAGCAGCGTGGCGGCTTCGGTGGCGCTGAACTCGCCATCCACGGAGAGCTGCTCCACGAGCATCGAGCGCAGGCTCGCGTCATCATCGACCAGCAAAATCGGGCGGTCGCCACTCATGCCTTACTTCCTTCCTCGCTCCACCCGACATTCATTCCGCCTTGGCCTGAACGTCCGAGCAGCAATGCAGCCCCATTATACCGTCAAGCGAGCCTGATATCATTCGACAAATTGTCACTCTGGTAAACCGTGATCCGAGTCCGACCCTTGTTTTGTGCCGTTTCGACCACACGTCGCTTGTGGCGGACGGCGCCGCAGTGTGGCACGTAGAGGGCCGATAGGCGTGCGTTTTCAACAAGGGACGTGGTCTGGACAGGATTGCGGTGCTGCTCTGACGATCGGTCGATCAGGTGTTTACATGAACCATATCCCATTTCGCGATGATTCCTCACCGGCACCGCTCCCCTCCAGCGTTGAGAGCTTTGCCGGCGAAACAGTCGATTCGCTGCAGAGTTCCGACATCGCACGGCTGCGGCATGTGCATCGCGCCGCCGGCGAACTCAAGCGGGGCACACCGATTGTGATTTGCGGCGAGACCGATATCGTCATGGTGCCGGCCGAAACCGCCGGGGCGCGCGGCCTGGCGGAGCTCGAATCCGCGGCCAGCGGCCCCGCGCTGCTGCTGCTCGCCACATCGCGTGCGGCGACCATCCTGCATCGCCCGCGCGACACAGCCGCCGTCACCGCCATCCGGCTCTCCGCCGCCCTGTTCGATCCCGCGGTCCTGCATGCCCTGGCGGACCCCACCGCCGTGCAACTGCTGCCCGAACCACCGGTGACGGCACCGCTGCCCGCCCACGCCACCGCAGCCCTCGCCCTGGCCAAGCTGGCTCGCCTGCTGCCCGCCGTGATCGCCGCCCCAGCTCGAACCGACCTTTCCGCCGACCTGCTGCGCGTCACGGCCCAGGACGTGCTCGACTACCCGCTCGCCATGGCAACCAGCCTGGTGCGCGTCGCCGAGGCGCGCGTGCCGCTCGAAGACGCGCCGGAAGCGCGCGTCATCGCCTTCCGGGCACCGGATGCCGGCATCGAGCACCTCGCCATCCTGGTCGGCACCCCAGAGGACGACGACGCGCCCCTGGTGCGGCTGCATTCCGAATGCTTCACCGGCGACCTGCTCGGCAGCCTGCGCTGTGACTGCGGCCCGCAGCTCCGCTCCGCCATCCGCAAGATGGCCGAGGAAGGCTCCGGCGTGCTGCTCTACCTCGCCCAGGAAGGCCGCGGCATCGGGCTCGTCAACAAGCTGCGCGCCTATGCCCTGCAGGATCGCGGCCTGGACACGCTGGACGCCAATGTGGCGCTCGGCTGGGGGGCCGACGAGCGCAACTTCCTCGTCGCCGCCACCATGCTCGACCAGCTCGGCATCGAACGTGTCCGCCTGCTGACCAACAACCCTGACAAGGTCGCGGCGCTTGCGGCCTGCGGGGTGGAGGTGGTGGAGCGCGTGACCCATGTGATCGCGCCCAACGGGGTGAACGACGGATATCTCGGCACCAAGGCACGTCGCTTCGGTCACCTGCTCGGGTGACCACGGCCGTCGTCTTTCCCGATGGCCGCCTGGTCTTCGCAGGCCGCGTACTTCGCGTGGCACTCGGCCGCGGCGGCGTGCGCTTGCACAAGGAGGAAGGCGACGGCGCGACGCCGGCCGGCCTGTTGCCGTTACGCCGCGTGCTGTTCCGCGCCGACCGGGTGAAGCCACCGCGCTGCGCCGTTCCGCGCGAGCCGCTGGCGCCGGAAGACGGGTGGTGCGACGCGGCGGATGACATCGCCTACAACCGCCAGGTTACCCTGCCCTATTCCGGCCGGCATGAGGAACTGTGGCGGCGGGACGGCCTGTATGACGTGATCGGCGTGCTCGGCTGGAATGACGCTCCGGTGCGGCGCGGCGAGGGGTCGGCGATCTTTCTGCATGTCGCGAGACCGGATTTCGCACCCACCGAGGGATGCGTGGCGCTGGCGTTGCAGGATCTTATGGAGTTGCTGAGGGAGGGTTTGACCGGATTGGAAGTGAAGGAAGGACTTCTTTTCTGAAGAAAAGAAGCAAAAGAATCTCTATCGTTTGAGCGGACCTCGTTCCGGAGGAGCGCGTCAGCCGACCAAACGTTTTTGGTTCTTTTTTTCAAAAAAGAACCACTTGCTTTATCTTGGTTCCCTGGACATTCCCTGAGATGCCAGGGCATTCAGATATTCAGCCCAACGCGTGTCGTACTCCCGCGCCAGCCTATGCAGAAAATCCCACGAGTAGATTCCAGTTTCATGCAGGTCATCGAACACCAGCTTCACCGCATAATGCCCCACCGGCTCGACCCCGATGATGGCCACGTGCCGCCGCCCCGCGACGGTCTTGCGTTGCCCGGGCCCATGCCCCTGCACCTCGGCGCTGGGACTCTCCACCCGCAGATATTCCGCCGGCAGCTGCGCCACCAGCCCATCGTCGAACGTCACGTCCAGCCGCTTCTCCGCCCGCTTGAGGCGGATCTCGGTTGCGACCGCCATCACCCCTCGGCCAGCACGCGGGCTTCCTCCGGCAGCATGATCGGAATGCCGTCGCGGATCGGATAGGCCAGCCCCGCCGCCCGGCTGATCAGCTCGCCCGCCGCCCGGTCATACTCCAGCGCCGTGCGCGTGACCGGGCAGATCAGGATCTCCAGCAGCCGAGGATCGACAGGGGCAGGATCAGGAGAGATGTTCATGGGACTTTCCTAGCTCGCCATGCGCCGGCCGGGCAGATCATCGTCCGGCCCATCCGGAGTGTCATGGCTGTCGATGCGCAGCAGCGTGTGCAAGGTGGCGCAGCAATCCACCAAGTTGGCGGATTCCAGCAGCGCCTGCTTCTCCACCGGGTCGAACGGACAGACCATCGCCAGGCTCGTCACCAGCTGGGCGTCCTCCATCGTGTCGATGGCCTCCCAGTTGGCATCGAACCCGCGCCGGTCAAAATATGCGCGCAGCGCATCCAGCAGCGCCTCGCGGTCAAGCTGGCCCGGCGCGTGCGGCAGCAGATCGTCGGTGAAGCGGCTGAAATCGCCCCGCACCCGCCGATAGCCGCGCTGCATCCCCAGCTCCTCCACCACCTCGAAGCGGATCACCCCGGTCAAGGTGATGAGGTAGCGACCGTCGTCCGTCTCCGAAAAGCTGGACAGGCGGCCGAGACAGCCGACCCGGTAGAGCGCCGGCCCGGTCTTGCCCGGCGCGCGGCTGGGGTCCGGCTGGATCATGGCGAACATCCGTCCGGCCGCCAGCGCGTCCTCGGTCATCGCGAGGTAGCGCGGCTCGAAGATGTTGAGCGGCAGCCGTCCCCCCGGCAGCAGCAGGGCGCCGGTCAGCGGGAACACCGGGAACCGCTGGGGCAGCGACGCCAGGAGGTGGCTGGGATCGTCCATCAGGCGAACAGAATCGCCGAGAGCTTCCGACGCGCCGCCATCGTCGCCGGATCGTCCATGCCCCAGGCCTCGAACAGCTTCAGCAGCTGCAGCCGTGCCGCCCCGTCATTCCAGCCGCGATTGACACGCACGATCTCCAGCAGCGCCTCCGCCGCCTCCTCGCGGCGATCCATGGCGTTGTAGGCGGTGGCGAGCTCGTAGCGCGCCTCGAAATCCTTCGGATCGGCCGCCAGCCGCGCCTCCAGGCTTTCCAGCTGCTCGCGCGCCGCCCGCCCTTCGGCGGCAAGGGCAAGCGCGCTGCGCGCGCCGGCGATCTCGGCATGCTCGGCGATTTTGGCCGGCACGTTGGCCAGCGCATCCGCCGCCTGCTCCTGGTCGCCCAACGCCAGCATGGCGCGGATCAGCCCGCCCCAGGCCTCCGGATTTTCCGGCTCCTCGCCGAGCACGGAGCTGAACAGATGTCCGGCCTCCTCCGGCTCCCCCGCCTCCATGGCGGCCTTCGCGGCCGCGATGGTCTCGGCCGTCGGCATCGCCCCGCCGGCGGCTTTCAGCAGGGTCTCGACAAAGCGCTTCACCTCGGATTCCGGCTGCGCGCCCTGGAACATGTCGGCAATTTGACCCTGCCAGAACGCGACGACGGTGGGGATGGACTGCAGCGGCAGTCCCATGCGGCTGAGCTGGGCCACCAGGTTGGGCGCCTTGTCGACATCGATCTTGACCAGCTTCACCCGCCCGCCTGCGGCCTTGGTGACTTTTTCGAGGGTCGGCGTCAGCTGCCGGCAGGGACCGCACCAGGTGGCCCAGAAATCGACCATCACCGGCAGCTTGCGCGACGCTTCGATGACGTCGGCCATGAAGCCGGCTTCGGTGCCGTCGATGATCGCCACAGAAGCTGCGCCGCCTGCGGCCGCCGGCGTCTGACCCATGATGTGATCCATGCCCGTGTCTCGCCCTGGTTCAATTCGCCGCCTTATACATGCCGCGGCCCGGACATGGCACAAGCCACGAAAAGCGTGGTGCGGCAAGCGCTGTGACGGAATGACGCAATGACCCTCTTGCGCCGCTCGAATTTCACGCCTAGAACGCCGCCCTCGCCAGTTGGCGTGACATCTGGTTCGCGGGCGTAGCTCAGGGGTAGAGCACAACCTTGCCAAGGTTGGGGTCGAGGGTTCGAATCCCTTCGCCCGCTCCAGAATCTCTAAAGATTTCAGGGTGTTATGATGAGGGCCGCACCAGCGGCCTTTTTCAATTTTGGCGTGGTCAACACCTGGTCAACACGAGATGTGCCTGTTTTCCAGCCCGATGGCTGGCGCGCCGGCCGCCATTGATCAAGTGCGGCTGCGATTGGCCGCATCTGCAAAGCCGGTCGGGCTTAAACATCGGCTTCGAAGCGGTTCTTGAGTGAGGGGTTTTGTGTCAATTTACAGATGCGTCGGAGGTCAGGTACTCCGTCGAGGTTAGGGAGGGGATCGCAAGCTGCCCACGTTCGATGACATCAAGCCCGGCGCGCGCCTTCGCGGCCTCGATTCCGCCGGCATTGCCGAGGTGGTTCAGGTGGCCCGATTCGGCGCAGACGCGCTCAACCTGGTGTTCAGGGTTGATGGGCGCGTGGGCGAACGCCTGGTCTACCGAGGCGAGGAAACCTCGTTTGAGTTCGTCGAGGCCGGGCGGGCCTATGCTTTCGACGCTGATGGCGGCCTCCTGCGTTTGGCGTCGGAAGCCTACCGAATCCGTTTGGCCCATCTGTTCGACCCCTATCTGGCCGTCAGCGCCTCCCAGATCGAGGCCCTCCCCCATCAGATAACCGCCGTTTATGGCGAGATGCTGCCGCGGCAGCCACTGCGCTTCCTGCTGGCGGACGACCCCGGCGCCGGCAAGACAATCATGGCCGGCCTGCTCATCAAGGAATTGCTGATCCGTGGCGACCTGGAGCGGTGCCTGATCGTGGCGCCCGGCAGCCTGGTCGAGCAATGGCAGGAGGAGATGGCCGAGAAATTCAGTCTCGGGTTTGACATTCTGTCCCGCGACCAGATCGAGGCATCGATCACCGGCAACCCGTTCGTTGAACGGAATCGCCTGATCATGCGCCTCGACATGGCTGCGCGATCAGATGAGCTGAAGGCGAAACTCGAAGCAGCGCCGGATTGGGATTTGGTCATCTGCGACGAGGCCCACCGGATGGCCGCCTCTTACTTCGGCGGCGAAGTCAAGGAGACCCAGCGTCACAAACTGGGCAAACTGCTGGGAACCCGAACCCGCAACCTGCTGCTGATGTCGGCGACGCCGCACAACGGCAAGGAGGCGGATTTCCAGCTTTTCATGGGCCTCCTGGATGCTGACCGCTTCGAGGGCCGGTTCCGTGAGGGCGTCCACAAGGCCGACGTCTCGGATATGATGCGCCGGTTAACGAAGGAGGAGCTCTACCGCTTCGACGGCACTCCGCTTTTCCCGGAGCGGCGCGCCTACACCGCCAGCTATGCGCTCTCCCCGATGGAAGCCGACCTTTATCAGGCGGTGACGACCTACGTCCGTGAGGAGATGAACAAGGCCGACCGGAGTGGCGATAATAGCCGCCGCAGCAATGTCGGCTTCGCGCTGCAAATCCTCCAGCGCCGGCTGGCGTCCTCCCCAGCCGCGATCCACCGATCGCTGGAGCGTCGCCGAAAGCGCATGGAGGAGCGGCTTCGTGAGGAGCGCGGGCTGCGCCAGGGAGGATCGGCGCCGTTGGCGCGTGCGCCCCTGCTGCCGACCTACGATCCGGACGAAATCGACGAGGCAACTGGCGCTGAGGCCGAGGCGGCCGAGGACCAGATCGTTGATTCCGCCACGGCGGCCCAGACTCTGATGGAGCTGGAAGCCGAGATTGTCATCCTCAAGGACCTCGAAGAGCGGGCGTTGCGCCTGAAGCTGTCGGGCCAGGATGCAAAATGGCGCGAGCTCGAGTCGATTCTCGATGATCCGATCATGCTCGATCCCGGCACGGGTCTGCGGCGCAAGATTCTCATCTTCACCGAGCCGAAGGACACGCTTGAATATCTCGCGCACAAGATCATCGCGCGCTTTGGCGATGCCGCCGCAGTGGTGGTCATCCATGGCGGCATCGCCCGCGAGGCCCGTCGCGCGGCGATCGCGGCGTTTAACAGTGATCCCGTCGTCCGCGTGATGATCGCCAACGACGCAGCCGGGGAAGGTGTGAACCTTCAGCGCGGCGCGCATCTGATGGTGAATTACGATCTGCCCTGGAACCCGAACCGGCTGGAGCAACGCTTTGGCCGCATCCATCGAATCGGGCAGACTGAGGTATGTCACCTTTGGAACCTATGCGCCTCCAACACGCGCGAGGGCGAAGTCTATCGCCGGCTACTGGAGAAGCTTGAAGAGGCGCGCGCCGCGCTGGGCGGCAAGGTCTATGACGTGCTGGGCGAATTGTTCGAGGGCCAAGCGCTTCGCGACCTGCTCGTCGATGCGATCCGCTATGGCGACCGGCCGGAGAAGAAAGCGGAGCTGTTTCGCAAGGTCGATGGCGCCGTCGATGTCGATGCGATCGAAAAACTGGTGGCCGAACGCAAGCTGACCTCGGAGGGCATGGACCCCCATGCAGTCTCGGTAATCCGGGAAGAGATGGAGCGGGCACAGGCGCGCCGGCTTCAGCCCCATTTCATCGGCGCGTTCTTCCGCGAAGCATTCACGCTTCTGGGCGGCCGCATCGCCGAGCGCGAAAAGGGCCGGTTCGAAATCCTGCGCGTCCCGTCCATCCTGAAGGAAAGGGACCGCTTGATCGGCCGCGGCGATCCCGTGCTCGACCGTTATGCCCGGGTCACCTTTGAGAAAACCCTGGTGGTCGGTCAGCCGCAGGCAGAATTGGTTGCCCCTGGTCACCCGCTCCTCGAAGCCGCCGTCGATGTCGTCCTCGAACGGTTTCAGCCGTTGCTCGGCCAAGGGAGCGTCCTGGTCGATGAGGCAGATGAGGGCATCGAACCGCGACTGCTTGTCTATCTGGAACACGCGATCCGCGACGGCCGCACGGTCAGGTCGGGCGAACCACGGGTGATATCGCAACGGCTTCAGTTCACCCATCTGAAAGAAGATGGTTACGCTGTCGATGGCGGTTCGGCGCCCTATCTCGATTACCGCCCGGCGACGGCGGAGGAAAAGGCGCTGATCGCAGACGCGATCACCGCACCGTGGCTTTCGGCTCGCGTCGAGGATCGCGCGCTGGGCTACGCCATCGCCAGCCTGGTGCCGGACCACTTGGCCGAAGTGAAGGGTCGCAAGCTGGCCGAAATCGATAAGGTCGAGCGCGAGGTCCGCGCTCGTCTTAATCGCGAAATCAATTACTGGGACGCGCGGGCGGCGCGGCTTCGGGAGGAAGAGCGCGCCGGCAAGGAGCAGCGTATCAATGCTTCGAACGCCGAGGCGACCGCTCAGAGATTGGTCGAGCGGTTGCACAAGCGGCAGGCCGAGCTGGAGCGTGAGCGACAGATCACGGCGCTACCCCCAGTTCTGAAGGGCGCAGCATTGGTGATCCCCAAGGGTCTTCTCGATGCACGGCGAACACCCGCCGATGCGCCGAAGGCTTTTGGCTTCGCTGAAGATCCGACGGCTCGCGCTGCTGTCGAACAGCTCGCCATGGATGCCGTCATGGCGGCGGAACGTGCACTCGGCAACACGCCGAAGGATGTGTCGGCCGAAAAGAAAGGCTGGGACATTGAAAGTCGCGATCCGGCAACCGGGCATCTGCGCTTTATCGAGGTGAAGGGACGACACGCTGATGCGCGGGACGTCATCATCACGAAGAACGAAATCTTGGCATCGCTTAACGCGCCAGATGCGTTCATTCTGGCTCTTGTCCGCGTTGCCAACGGATTTTCGCATGAACCGATTTATGTGCGCCGGTTCTTCAAGCGCGAACTCGGCTTTGCGGAGACCGCCGTGGTATTCAACATCGCCGATCTGGTATCGCTTGGCCGCGGTCCGAATGCTCGTTCCGACTCTCAATTAGAAGCCAGAATTGCATGACCGCATCGTCATTCCTTTGGTATCTGCCTTGGGTTTTGAAATAGTGGCGATACCGGTACGCAAGAAACTGATCGAAGTCTCGATCCCGCTGGAAGCAATCAACGTTGCTTCCGCGCGGGAGAAGTCAATTCGGCATGGACATCCATCGACGCTTCATCTGTGGTGGGCACGGCGACCGTTGGCCGCGTGCCGCGCAGTGTTGTTCGCGCAACTGGTGGATGATCCATCATCGTGGCCTGATCGCTTCCCGACGGAGGCGGCGCAAGACGTAGAGCGCCGACGCCTGCACAAGGTGATCGAGGCCATGGTGCCATGGGAAGCCTCTAACAATGAGACGATTCTGAACGCCGCGCGGTGGGAGATAGCGCGCTCCGTCGCTTGGGGCCTGGGCGAGGAGCCGCCGGCACAGAACGACGGACCTGGGATTCTTGACTATCTGCAAACCAAGGCGCCGCCGGTTTATGATCCCTTCTCGGGCGGCGGCTCGATCCCGCTGGAAGCGCAGCGGCTAGGCCTGCGCGCCTACGGCTCGGACTTGAACCCGGTCGCGGTCCTGATCGGCAAGGCGTTGGTGGAGATCCCGCCGAAATTCGCCGGCCGCCCGCCAGTCAATCCGAAGTCCCGCGCTGAGGCGGCCAACGGCCAGCTCCGCGCCTGGAAGGGCGCGCAAGGGCTGGCGGAGGACGTGCGCTACTACGGCCAGTGGATGCGTGACGAGGCCGAAAAGCGTATCGGCCATCTTTATCCTAAAGCAGCGCTACCTGACGGCTCAAAAGCAACGGTAATCGCCTGGTTGTGGGCGCGGACCGTTCGCTCGCCCGACCCTTTGGCAAAAGGCGCGATGGTGCCACTGGCGTCTTCGTTCATGCTCTCAACCAAGGACGCCAGGAAGGCATGGGCGGAGACCGTGATCGATCCAAGCGCGCCAGATGGCTGGCGGTTTGATGTGAGCATGGGCTCACTCTCGAAAGTCGATGAGGACAGGTTAAAAAAGGGAACGAAGACGGGGCGTGGCTCCAACTTTCGCTGTGTACTGACAGGATGCGCTATTGATGGCGACTGGGTAAAGGCTGAGGGCGCGGCCGGTAGGTTGCGCGTCCGCTTGATGGCCATTGTAGCAGAGGGCGTAAGGAGTCGGTGGTATTTGCCGCCTGAAAAACAACAGGAATCACTTGCTGCCACGGCGAAGCCTGGGTGGGAGCCCAGCGGTGATCTGCCAAACGACCCACGCAACTTCTGGACCGTACAATACGGGTTTCGCACGTTCGCCTCGCTTTTCACTTCGCGCCAACTCGTCGCACTGACGACGTTTTCCGACTCAATTGCCGAAATTAGGGCGCAAGTGCTTGAGGACGCACGTTTAGCTAATTCAGGCGAGGATTTCTGCCCTCTTCATCAAGGGGGGGGCGGCGCTGTAGCGTATGCAGACGCGATTGCAACCTACTTGGCTTTTGCCGTTAGCAAGTCATCCACGCGGTCATGTTCGCTTGCGATCTGGGAAACCGGCATGGGCCGGCTTGCTGGTGCAATGGGCAGGCAGGCACTTCCGATGCAGTGGGTTTATGCTGAGACAAACCCAATTGCTGGGGCAGGTGGTGACATTGCTGGAACGGCGGTATCTGTCGCTGAAAATCTACAGAACCTCGGGATTGCAGGTCCCGGGTTCATCAGAAACCTTGCTGCGCAAAACAACGGCTTTTCAGATGTACCAGTATTAATTTCGACTGACCCACCGTATTATGACAATATAGGCTATGCTGATCTTTCCGACTTCTTTTACGTGTGGCTGAGACGCTCATTGAGCGAGGTATGGCCAGAGTTATTTCGTCGTTTGACAACGCCAAAAGACGAGGAGCTCATCGCAACGCCGTACCGGCATGGGGGACGAGACGGGGCAGAAGCGTTCTTCATGAACGGCATGGGTGAGGCGCTTACTGCAATGAGTAAGGCGGCGACTGCTCGGAAGCCTTTAGCAATCTACTATGCCTTTAAGCAGTCTGAGGCTGGGCAAGACGGTATTACGTCAGCTGGTTGGGCATCGTTTCTTCAAGCTGTTGTAGATGCGGGTTTGATAGTGGACGGTACGTGGCCGTTGCGAACCGAAGCAACTAATGCATTAAAAGCAAATATAAATGCTCTCGCTTCCTCTGTTGTCCTCGTCTGCCGCAAGCGTTCTGCCGACGCGCGCGTGACTACACGCGCCGACTTCATTCGTGCGCTCAAGCGCGAAATGCCGGTAGCGATAGATACAATCCGCAAGGCTGGTGTCGGGCCGGTTGACATGCAGCAATCAGTTATTGGACCCGGCATGGGGGTTTTTTCACGTCACGCTCGTGTGCTGGAAGACGATGACAGCGCCATGGGAGTTAAGACAGCCCTGGCTTTGATCAATCGCGTCTGGGAAGAAATCGAGAACGAGTTGGACCAAGCGTTCGACGCCGAGACGCAGGTCGCTTTGGCTTGGTTTGCGACCTACGGCTTCGATGCGCGTAGCTCCGGTGAATTGATTACGCTTACCACGGCAAAAAACACCTCGGATCGCGCATTGTTCGATTCCGGAGTTTTCAAAGATATGCGTGGCAAGGCGGCGCTCACCCCTCGGGAGGAACTACCAGTCGGCTGGACGCCTGCAAGTGATCGTAGGCTGACAGTGTGGGAGTGCGTACAGCACACGGCACGCGTTCTCAACGCGCCTGATGGTGGCGGCGAAGCAGCTGCGAGGCTCGTGGCCCAAATGGGACCCAAAGCGGCGGAAGCCAGAGCTTTAGCTTACAGGCTATTCGAAATCGCAACCAATAAAAACTGGTCGAACGAGGCGTTAGTTTATAACGAACTCGCACAGGAGTGGACAAAGCTGGAGGAGGTTGCAGCTAGCCTTGATGACCTAGGACGGCCACCCGGCACAAACCAAGCAGCTTTCGCTTTTGAGGGGACCGCCTGATGTCTGCGGAGAAGGAAACGCTTCAACGCGTACAAGGCGGTCTGTATCATCTGCGTCGTGGATTGGCGCCGTTTGTTGAGGCTCGAATGAAGGGTCGTCACGGAGCAAGCTGGCTAAATTATGCCAGCCGCGCTGCTGGCGGGGCAGCAAATTCTGCGCTCGATGAATACGGTCTTCTAAAAACAATGATCGACAATTGGCGAGACGTGTTCGACGACGCCTTTGGTCGTAACGACAAGCATCGCGTTCGGAACTTCACTTCGACAGCTCTGGAAGCCCGTAACGCCACGTCACATCTCTCCATTCCGCTCCAGGACGACGAGGCGCTACGGTATCTCGACGCGCTTCACCAGCTTCTCAAGGCGGTGAAGGCGCTGCCGGCCGAGGTGGCCGAGGTGAAGAAGCTATATGATGCGCAGCGCCAGTCCGGCATGCCGGCACCAATTGCTGCGCCGGTTGCGCCGATACCGGCGGCCGCGCGGCCGACGCTCGCCCTGGCTACCAAAGAAGAGCTCGAAGAAAAGCCGACAAAGGCGCTCCGACCTTGGATCGAGGTCGCCCTGCCGCACCCGGACGTTCTGGCTAATCGGTTCAAGGAAGCTGAATTCGCGGCCGATCTTTTCGCGGTCGATGCCGGCCATGCGACCGAGGATTATGCCGCGCCCGAGAATTTCTTCCGCATCACCTTCCTCACGGAGGGTCTGCGCCGCGTTCTGACGACCAGCCTCCAACGGCTGGCCGGTGCCGGCGGCGATCCGGTGATCGGCCTTCAGACAGCGTTTGGCGGCGGCAAGACGCATACGATGCTCGCGGTATACCACTTGGCGAATGCGACCAATCTGTCACTGCTCGAAGGCGTGGCTGCGCTTGCCGAGAAGGCTGGGGTCAAGACGTGGAGGCAGCCCAAAGTGGCTGTCTTCGTCGGAACCTCGAAGGGCACGGACGTCTCGCTGATCCTCAAGGATGGCCCGAAGGTCCACACTCTGTGGGGCTACATCGCGTGGCGTCTGGCTGGCGAGGCCGGGCTGGCGATCATGGCGGAAGCGGAGGCGGCGCGCACGAACCCGGCCTCGGAACTGCTCGTCGAATTGTTCAAGCTGGCCGGTCCAAGCATCATTCTGCTGGACGAACTTGTCGCCTATGCACGCCAGTTGTCGGAGGATCGGTTCGAGGCGTTCCTGTCCTTCATTCAGTCGCTGACTGAAGCGGCCAAAATGGTGCCAGGCATCCTGATTGTCGGTTCGCTGCCGGAGAGTGTGGCTGAGGCGGGAGGACCGAAGGGCGAGGCCGCTCTCCTGCGCTTAGAGAAAGTGTTTGGCCGGGTGCAGTCCGCGTGGCTGCCGGCCTCCGGCGACGAAACCTACGAAATTATTCGCCGCCGTTTGTTCCAGGCGCTGGACGCCGATGGCGAACGTTCGCGGGACGATACGGTGAAGGCGTTCCACGATCTATACCGGAAAAATCCGGCCGAATTCCCGCCGGAGGCGAAAGAGGCGCGCTACCAAGATCTGCTCAAGCTCTCCTACCCCATCCATCCTGAATTGTTCGATCGACTTTCCAAGGACTGGGCGAGCCTGGAAAAGTTTCAGCGCACCCGTGGTGTGCTGCGCTTCATGGCCAACGTCGTCGGCGTGTTGTGGCAAGCCCAGGTTCATGATCCGCTCATCACGCCCGCCCGCGTGCCGTTGTCCCACGAGCGTGTTCGCGCGAGCGTTCTTTATCCCCTCGATTCCGCGTTCGCGGCGGTCGTCGATAAGGAAGTGGATGGCGAAAGTTCGTTGCCAACACGGATGGAGGCGAACCCGTCTCGCCGGATTTCGCAGATGCGCGCCGCGACCCGCGCTGCTCGCGCGGTGTTCATCTGTTCGGCACCATTAGTCGGCAGGCCGAACGCAGGGCTTACCGGCCAAGGTCTCCGCCTCGCCTGCGCTGAGCCCGGTGATCAACTCGCCATCTTCGGCGAGGCGCTGCGCGAGCTCACGGAGAAAGCAACCTACTTGTATGAGGAAGGTGGCCGTTACTGGTTCTCGACGCAGCCGACCCTCAATCGCCTTGCCGATGATCGCGCCAAGGCGTTTCCGGATCACGAGGTTGAGACCGCGATTGCCCACGTGCTCCGTGATGATGCGTCCAGCAAGGGCGGTTTCCATCGCGTATTCGCGGCTCCAGATGATCCAATCACCATCGATGAGGCGCATGCCCTCTCGTTGGTGATCCTCGGCCCGTCGACGCCGCACGCCGGTAAGGCGGCGGCGAAATCACTGGCCACGGATGCGGTGACCGAGACGTTGATGCGGTGCCGTGCTGCTCAGCGACGGTTTCGAAACACGCTGCTGTTCGTGGCACCCGACGAGGTGCTGCTGGCCACTGCGCGAGAAGCGATGCGCAAATCCTTGGCATGGGCATCGATCGTGGATGATCGGCGCCTCCAGGAACAACTGACGCAGTCGCAGGCGGCCGACGCCAAGGACAAAGCGAAGACCAGTCGCGAAGGCGCGGCAAAGGCCGTCCGGTTCGCGTGGAGCCATATCCTCTTTCCGATCAAGACCGAGGCAACTGTGGCGGGATCGGCCTTCGATCTGGATCACCTTTCAATCTCCTCGAAAGACCGGGCTGCCATTCCATTGGCCGTCTACGAAAAGGCCAAGAATGACGGCATCGCCAAGGAAAAGCTGGGGCCGGAAGCGTTGTGGCTGCATCTCAAGCCGCTATGGCCGGAAGACAAGCCGCATCTCGGCGTCGCCGTGGTCGCGGATTGGTTCGGGTCCTATGTATATCTGCCAAAAATCCGTGATCGGGTGGTGCTCGACGCCGCGATCCGTGACGCCGCAGGCAAGCTCGATCCCTCATTCGGATTTGCAGACCGCTTTGATGAGGCCGCGGGCAAATATGTTGGGCTCGTCTGGGCGAAATCGTTGCCAGAGATTATCCCCCAGTCGGCTGTGATCGTGCGATCGGAAGTGGCTTTCGAACATCTGCGGCCCACTGGTGGCGAGTTGAAGCCCATTGTGCCGGCGGTGAGTGGCGCTCCGACGGGTGCAAATGGTGGCGCGGCCGAAGATATTGAGAAGCATACGACCGGTCCCCGCCAACCACGGCGCTTCTTCGGTTCAGTTGAAATCGATCTCAACCGGCCCGTGAAAGCCTTCGACGCCATATTGAATGCCGTCGTGATGGAGTTGCAACGAGCCCATGGAACGAAGGTGAAGCTGACGCTGGAGATCGAGGCTGAGGCGCCAGCAGGCTTCGCGGAGGGCGACATCGGTGTCGTTCGCGACAATGCGCGCCAACTCAAATTCAAGGCGGAGTCGACAGGCTTCGAGGACTAGGCCGACCCGGCAGTCATGGTTCCCGGCAGCCTCAACGAGCGGGCTTGCCGTGACAGATCAGGCATTCTTGACAGAAACCCGCCCCGTTCCGACATCTATGGCTTGGATGGTGGACGGCGTCGCTGCGCGACGATGCCACTGGCGAATAGATCGCACCGGCGGCAGGTGCGGTTCGCGCAGGAGGCCGGCCATGGGGACAGCGGGCACGCGAACGCTGCAACTGACTGAGCCGGGCGACCGAAAGAAAGGGTCGTCATATGTTTGGCACAGCTCAAGCCTTTCGCGCTCACCTATACCGGCCAGCCGCACCAAGCGGTAATCCTGCTCATCCCTGGCGTCGGACGGAGGGATCACTGGCACGAGGAGCGCGCCGGTGATGGAGATCAGAGACCTCAAATATCTCGCCGCTGCCGCCAGCCAGGGTAATTTCGGTCGGGCCGCCAAGTTCCTCGGCGTGGAAACCTCGACGATCAGCCGCCACGTCGCCCGCCTCGAAGACGAGCTGGGCCTGGCGCTGTTCGAGCGGGCCAGTAATGGCGTCCATCTGACCGCTGGCGGCAAGGCGGTCATGGTGCATGTCACCCGGACCCTGGCCGAGTTCGAGGCCGTTGGACGTTCGGCCAGCCAGAACAGCATGGGACACGTCGGAGCGATCCGGCTCGGGGTGCGGATGCCGCCAGTCGGTGAACCGCTTGGTAGCCTTCTGGCCGGCTGGCGCGTGCGGCACCCGCATGTCGTCCTTACCGTCGTCGAGATGAATGAGCCGAGCATGGCGATAGCGCTCGAACGCCGGCATCTCGACGTGGGCATCGTTACCAGTTTCACGCCCTGTGCAAATTCCGAGGCGTTGGCGCTCTATCGCGAGCGTCTGACAGCAGCACTACCGGTTGCCCACCCGCTGGCGGAGCGGGACGCGGTGGAGTGGGCCGACCTGCGCGCTGAAACCATCCTGATCCAGGAGTGGGACGAAAGTCAGGCCACCCGGGAATTGTATGCCTCTCTACTCGGCCAAAGCGCTCGGTTCGATCCGCATCCTGCGAGCAAGCAGAGCGTCTTCGCCCTGGTTGCCGCCGGTTTTGGCGTGACGCTCGCGACGGCGAGCCAGGCGGAAGTTTCGGTCCCCGGCGTGGTATTTCGGCCGATCGCCGAAGCGAATGCGTCGCTTCAAATCGATCTGGTCTGGCGACCCGAGCTGGAGGACGCGGCCGTCGGCCGTTTCGTCGCCTATCTGCGCGACGAGACGCGTTCACGTCGTCTTGTCTGATAGCGCAGGAGGCGGCCGCCGCAGTTTTGCGAAGGCGCGGTCCGTCGCCATGAACCGGGCGATCATCGGCGCGATCAGCTTCGCCGGCTCGGGCGCGGCCTGACCGGTCTCGCGCGCCAGCACCTGACCGTAGGCGACGAGATCGCGGTGAATGGCGGCCGGAAGTTCAATGGTAAGCTTCACTGGCTTGTCGTCGTCGATGGCGCCGAGCTTCAACTTGGCCATGATCAGTCCTCAGCTCTGGTAGGGTTCGAGAACGAGGTCGTGGGTCACCAGAACCCGGACCGGGAAACCCGGCCGAATGGTGATGGTCGGCTGCACGTTCAGTGATCGGCCGACCACCTGCTCGCCGACTTGGCTGAAGCTCTGCGAAGCGCCCTGGCGGATGGCCTGGACGAGGGAGTTCTCATTGTCGCTGGTGCCGGCCTCGGAGCCGACGCTGAGCAGGGTCGAGAGGATCGCCGCCTTGAACAGCATGCCCCAGTGGTTATCGACCTGGTCCTCCAGGCCGGCATAGCCCTCGGGGTCGGCGCCAGGCTGACGTTCCAAAACGATCGAGCGGCCGTTCGGCATGATCAGACGGTTCCAGACCAGCAGTGCGCGGGATTGGCCGAAGGCCACCTGGGCGTCGTACTGGCCTACGAGCCGAGCACCTTGCGGGATCAGCAGAATACGGCCGGTCGGGCTGTCGTAGACGTTCTCGGTGACCTGAGCGGTCACCTGCCCAGGCAGATCGGAACGCAGCCCCGTCAGCAGCGACGCAGCGATTACCGCGCCGGCCTGGAGGATATTGGTGCTGGCAGGCGCCTCGACGCGATCGGGGCTGACCGTCCGCCGATCGACGTCGCCGTTCAGGAAGGCGAGCTTGTGGTCTTGGGAGGTCAGCCCCGGCGAACCTGCGGCGTTGGGCGCGGCGCTTGGCAGCGCTGCCGCCGCAGGAAAGACGGCGGACGCCGTTTGGCCGGCATTGGTCGTCGCGAACAGGTGGCTGGTGCGCGCGGCCTCCTGCTCCTGCGCGATACGCTGCTGCTCAGGGGTCGGTCCCGCCGCCGGCTGCGGCATGCCGGGCGCGGCCGTGCCGGCATTCACCATCGGCCGGCCGAGGTCACCCGGCAGCGGCGGGCCGAGCTGCGGTGCGTTATGCGGGAGGCCGGTGTAGTCGCGTGGGAGGTTGGCCAGCCCGTCCGGCGTCGTCCGGTTGCTGGTGTTGTAGAGTTCTGACCCGCCGGTCTGATGCTGGGGGCGCAACGCGAAGAATAGCGCGCCGCCGATCCCGACGGCAGCCACCGTGCCCAGGCCCAACAGCACCTTGCGCGAAAGCCTCGTGACCGGCGCGCGGCTCGGGCGAAGGCGCATCTCGACCGCCGGCCGCCCGTCGCCGCCCGTATCGTTCGCGCCCTCGGTCACGACTGCGGCCTCCCATCAGTGCGAACGATGCGGACCTTCTGCTGATGTTCGCCGCCGAGCCGCAGCTCGGCCGCTGCGAACAGCCTGTCGACGATCATGTGGTTGCCGCGCACCCGGTAGTTCACCAGTTCGGCGCCGCCCTCCGCGCCGATCACCCAAAGCGGGGGCATTTCGCCCTGGCCGATGCCGGACGGGAATTCGATGAAGACCTGCCGCCCGTCGTCGAAGGTCCGCAGCGGCCGCCAAGCCGGATCGTCGCCCTCAATCCGGTAGCGGAAATTGAGCGCGCCGATATCGATGCCGGACGCGATGGGCGCGGCCTGATCGGCGGCGGCGTTCTGCCGGCGCAGCGCGATGAGCTGATCCTGCGGGTAGGCCCAGGAGACCGACGCCATATAGGTCTTCTCGGCCGAGCGAAGTTCCAGATGATAAGTTCGGCGATCGGTGTTGATTACCAGGTTGGTGACAAGATCCGGCCGCGTCGGCTTGACCAGGATATGGACCCGCTTGGTGGCGCCCGATCCGCTCTCGGTGTCGCCGATGATCCAGCGCACCGTATCGCCCGCGGCGACCGGTCCGGTGCCAACGAGCTGCTCGCCGGCTTCGAGCGCGATGTCGGTGATTTCGCCGGGGGCGGCGTAGAGCTGGTAGAGCGCGCCATCCGAGAACGGATAGATCTGCACGGCATTGATGCAGCCGGCCCGCGTCGGCTGGACGCGGGCAGCGCCATTGGCCTGGTCCACACGGACGCGCGGATCGGCGGCTTCAGCGGGCGCGGTGCGAGCGCCGGGGATCGGCTTGAGCTGGCCGGGCAGCGGCAGAGGCTGCGGCAACTGCACGATCTCCACCGGCTTCGGCGGATCGGGCGCCAGCACCGCCTGTTTCGGTGTGTCGTCGTATTTGATTGCCGGCGGCTTCCAGGTGGAGCAGGCGCCGAGCGACGTGCCGGCAAGCAGAAGGATTGCGAGGGATCTCACGCGCATCAGCCGAGTTCCTTTGACCAGTTGAGGGCATGGACGTAGACGCCCAGCGGGTTCTTCTTCAGCCGATCGGCGTCGGTCGGCGGCTGCACCACGATGGTGAGGATGGCGCTCCAGCGCTCGGTGGCGGCCAGCGCATCATCGACGTAGCGCCGCTCCGTCCAGGCCACGCGGAAGCTGTCCGCTGAGGCGCGGATGACGCTCGAGACCTCGACGGCAACTTGTGTTTTGCCGACTTTCGAGAAGGGATCGCTGGTGCGCGCGTAATCGTTCAGCGCCAGCGCGCCCTTGTCGGTGACGTAGTTGTAGGCGTCGAGCCAGTCCTGCCGCAGCACCACGGGATCGGCGGGAATGCTGCGAACCTCCTGGACGAAGCGGGCCAGATGCCAGGCGATCTGCGGATCGGTCGGCTGGTAGTCGGCGGTCGCCGGCGAGACCGCCTGCGCCTGGCCAAGCTTGTCGACCTGCACCACCCAGGGGGTGATGGTGCCGCGCGCCGACTGCCAAACGAGGCCACCGGCGAGGCCGCCACTGAGCGCCAGCGCACCAAAGAAGGCGAATCGCCAGTTCTTCGCCTGGACGCGGGCAGAGCCAATACGGTCATCCCAGACCTGGCCGGCGCGCTGGTAGGGCGTCTCGGGTTCGGGTGTCTTGCCGTAACGGACAATGGGCCTTCGGAACATGGATCATTCCCCTTCGGACAAGTCGATGCCGCTGCCACTCGACGGATGGTCGCCGGAGCGGATCGCCTGATGGGCGGCGCTGGCGCCGCGGCTGATGGATTGGTTGCGCTGCATCCGCCGCGCCCATGCGGGCGGCCCCGAGGCCTCGGCTTGACTGGCGGCGGCACCGGGCGCGCCGCCACCCGACCCTTCTCCCGTCACGGCCCTACCGCCGGCGGCAAAGTTTTCGCGCATGCTGGCGGCGGCACGCCGTAGCGGGCTAAGCGCGGCAGAGCCGGCGGCCTCGGCGACGCCGGACATGCCGCCGGCGCGATAAGCCGTGGTGGCAGCACCCGCGATCGAAGCACCGCCGCGCGCGGCGCCTGCCACGGCACCGCCGGCAGCACCAATGGCGCCGACGCCACCGGTCATAAGCCCGGCGCCCGCGGCGCCAAAGCCGGCCACGGCGAGACCCGTGCCGACGGCGGCCCCGGCGCCAAGCTGTGGGCCGCCGGCGATCAGGCCGTTGGCGATGCCTGGGCCGTAAATCGAGAGACCGAGCAGCGCGAGGGACGCAAGAATTAGCGTCAGCGCGTCGGAGATGGTCGGCGGATTGTTGAAGCCGTTGGTGAACTGGCCAAAGATCGTCGAACCGATGCCTACGATCACGGCCAGCACCAGAATTTTCACACCGGACGAAACGACGTTGCCGAGCACCTTCTCGGCGAGGAAGGCGGCGCGCCCGAACAGTCCGAAAGGCACCAGCACGAACCCGGCGAGCGTGGTCAGCTTGAACTCGATCAGGCTCACGAAGAGCTGAATCGCCATAATGAAGAAGCTGATGACCACGATCATCCAGGCGACGAGCAGGATGATGATCTGCACCAGGTTCGCAAAGACGCTGGTGAAACCCATCATCCCGGAGATCGACGTCAGAATGGGCTTGCCGGCATCGATGCCGACCTGAGCGAGCTTGCCGGGCTGTAGAAGCTGCGACGCGGTCATCGCGCCGCCGCCTGCCTCGATGCCGAGCCCGGCGAAGGAGTTGTAGATGATTTGCGCGAGGTTGTTGTAGTGGCCGATGATGAAGGCGAAGACGCCGATGTACAGCGTTTTCTTGATCAGCCGGGCGAGCACGTCCTCGTCGGGCGCCAGCGCCCAGAAGAGACCGGCGAGCGTGATGTCGATGCCGATCAGCACGCCGGCCAACCAGCGCACGTCGCCCTGTACCACGCCGAAGCCGGAATCGATATATTGCGTGAAGGTCGCAAGGAACCCGTCGATGACGCCGGCACCGCCCATGGCGATTACCGAGCCTCCGGCGCTGACGAATCATTGAAAAAGCGACGGCGGTTTTCGGCCCATGCTGCTTGGCAGGCTGCATCGGTCTCTGCCGCCATGCCGAGCGTCTGGCAACGTGCCATAGCGGCCGCCAATGCATCAGGATGAGACGCCACCGGAGATATTGGCCGAGGCTGTGCCGCGCCCTGTCGGTGAAACTGCACGGCCGCCGCGATAATAGCAGCGGCAACCAGCAGGCATCCCGCCGCGCGGCCGATGGCAGGGACATTGAGAATCCGACCGCGCATCAATGGAACATCTGTGCGTTGCCGGGCTGATAGCCGGTGCCGTAATTCAGGAAGTTCTGCATCTGCTGCCGGCCCTGCGCCTCGCTCTCCAGCCGGCCGGCATTGTCGAGGCTTTGCGCGCGCGCCATCGCGGCAATGACGCCCGTGAGATCGGCGAGCTGCTGCGCCGCGAGGCCCATGATCTGGTTGCCGGACTGCGCCGCCTGGAGCGCGCCGCTCGCCGACTGGCTGGAGGAGACCAGCGCGCTGATTTGCGTCTGGGCGTTCTGGAGATTCTGCACGACGCCCGCCTGGACGTTCATGGAATCCTGATAGCCAGCGCGCGCGTTCTGCCAGCGCGTCTGTGCGTCGGCCAGGAGTTGCGTATTTGACGTCGATCCCGAATAGCTTTGCGGATAGACCTGGGCGAATGCCTGGTCGATCGTCGTGACGCTGTAAGCGATGTTCTGCGCCTGCATCAGCAGTTGCTCAGTGCGCTGGATCGACGCTTCGAGCTGGGTCAGCGACGAATAGGGTAGGCTCGCCAGGTTCTTGGCCTGGTTGATCAGCATCGTGGCCTGGTTTTCCAGGCTTTGGATATTCTGGTTGACCTGCTGCAACTCGCGCGCAGCCGTCAGCACATTCTGAGAGAAATTTGTCGGATCATAGACGATCCATTGCGCTTGCGCTGGCAAGCTTGCTGTGGCGAGTGTGAGCATGGCAACGCTGGCCGCGAGCGCGGCGCGGAGACGATGACGGGTCACTTCGAGACCTCTGATTTCTGGATGAGCAGATCGACCGCCCAATGCAGCCCTTTGGAGCGCAGCCACGCGGCGGCGAAACCGGCTTTGCCTGCCTCCCCCATGAGCGTTGCGATAGCGGCCTGATCGGTTTTCGATGAGGCAGCGGTGAACGCGAGTGCGACCTCGGAGAGGCCCAGCTCGAACAGGCGATTGCCGCGCCGCGACTGGCAGTAATAGTCGCGCTTGGGCGTCGAGCGGCTGAGGATTTCGATCTGCCGATCGTTCAGCCCGAAGCGGCGGTAAATGGTCGCGATCTGAGGTTCGAGCGCGCGCTCATTTGGCAGGAACAGCCGCGTCGGACAGCTTTCGATGATCGCGGGCGCGATGGCGCTGCCGTCGATATCGGCCAGCGACTGCGTGGCGAAGATGACGCTCGCATTCTTCTTCCGCAGCGTCTTCAGCCATTCGCGCAACTGGCCGGCGAAGCCTTTGTCGTCGAGGGCGAGCCAGCCTTCGTCGATGATGAGTAGCGTAGGCCGGCCGTCGAAACGATCCTCGATCCGGTGGAACAGGTAGGACAGCACGGCGGGCGCGGCGCCCGCGCCCATCAGCCCCTCGGTCTCGAACGCCTGAACATCCGCCTCGCCGAGACGCTCGTTGTCGGCATCGAGCAGCCGCCCCCAAGGGCCATTCAGCGTGTAGGGCTGCAAAGCCTGCTTCAGCGCATTGGACTGCAACAGAACAGAGAGACCGGTGATCGTCCGTTCCGCCACCGGTGCGGAGGCGAGCGAAGTCAGCGCGGACCATAGATGCTCCTTCAGTTCCGGGGTTACCGTGACCGACTCACGCGCCAACAACGCCGCAACCCAATCGGCTGCCCAGGCGCGATCTCCGGTATCGTCGATCCGCGACAGCGGCTGGAGAGCGACGGGTTCAGTGATGTCGTCGGCCAGCGCGCCGCCGAGATCGTGCCAATCGCCGCCCATCGACAATGCGGCGGCGCGGATCGAGCCGCCGAAATCGAAGGCGAAGATTTGCGCGCCGGTATAACGGCGGAACTGGAGCGCCATCAGCGCCAGCAACACGCTCTTGCCGGCGCCGGTCGGCCCCACGATCAGCGTATGCCCGACATCGCCGACATGCAGCGAGAACCGGAACGGGGTGGAGCCTTCGGTTCGCGCGAAGAACAACGGCGGCCCACCAAAATGCTCATCCCGATCCGGCCCCGCCCACACGGCCGAGAACGGCATCATGTGGGCGAGGTTGAGCGTGGAGACCGGCGGCTGGCGGACATTGGCGTAGACGTGGCCCGGCAACGATCCGAGCCACGCCTCGATGGCGTTCACCGTCTCGCGCATGCAGGTGAAGTCCCGGCCCTGGATGGTCTTCTCGACCAGGCGCTGGCGTTCTTCCGCGACGCGGGGATCGGCATCCCAGACGGTGATGGTGGCCGTGACATAGGCCTGGCCGACCAGATCGGAACCGAGTTCCTGCAAGGCCTGATCGGCGTCGAGCGCCTTGTTCGCGGCGTCGCTGTCCATCAGGACGGACGCTTCGTTGGTCATCACCTCCTTCAGGATCGCCATGATCGATTTGCGTTTGGCGAACCATTGCCGGCGGATGCGGCCGAGCACCTTGGTGGCGTCGGTCTTGTCCATGCAGATCGCGCGGGTGGACCAGCGATAGGGAAAGGCGAGCCGGTTCAGGTCGTCGAGCAGCCCCGGCCAGGTGCGAGACGGGAAGCCCATGATGGTCAGCGTGCGCAGATGCGCGCTGCCGAGTTGCGGTTCGAGGCCGCCGGTCAGTTCCTCGTCCACCAGAATGGCGTCCAGGTGCATCGGGGTTTCAGGAACGCGCACACGCTGCCGGCGGGTCGATATGCAGGAGTGCAGGTAGGTCAGCGTCTCGGGGTCATCGAGCCATTCCGCCTCGGGCATAAAACCCTCGATCAGCGCCAGCACCCGATCGGTGCGGTCGATGAAGCCCGCCAGCGCCGCGCGCCAATCGGCGCAGTCACGGGCGCGGCCTTCATAGAGCCAGGCCTCGGCGCGGGCGGCATCCTCGGCTGGCGGCAGCCAGACCAGCGTCAGAAAATACTGGCTCTCGAAGTGGGCGCCTTCTTCTTCGAACTGCGCCCGGCGTTCGGCATCGACCAGACGCGAGGCGGCGTCGGGGAAAGCACTCTCCGAATAGCGATTGGCTGGCAGGCGCTGAGCCTCGATGAAGATCGCCCAGCCGGAGCCGAGACGGCGCAACGCGTTGTTGAGGCGGCCGGTGATGGCGACCAGTTCAGCCGGCGTCGCGGAGTCCAGGTCCGGCCCACGGAACCGCGCCGTGCGCTGGAAGGAGCCGTCCTTGTTGAGGATGACGCCTTTCTCGACCAATGCCGCCCAGGGCAGGAAATCGGCCAGGCTTTGGCTGCGGTGGCGGTATTCGGCGAGGTTCATCATGGCGCCCTCACGCCACCAGATGCTGCGGGTAATGCAGGTGCCGCCGCACGACATCGACGAAGGCGGGATCGCGCTTGGCGGCCCAGACCGCGGCGAGATGGCCGATGAGCCAGATGGCGCCGCCCACGACCCAGAGGCGCAAGCCAAGACCAACGGCCGCGGCGAGCGTACCGTTCAGGATGGCAACGGAGCGCGGCGCGCCGCCGAGCAGGATCGGCTCGGTCAGCGCGCGATGGACGGGCGCGTAGAACCCCGCGATCGGTTCGGCTTGGTCCATCAGACCAGCGCCCCGCCGCCGAACTGGAAGAAGGTCAGGAAGAAGCTGGAGGCCGCAAAGGCGATGCTGAGCCCGAAGACGATCTGGATCAGCCGGCGGAAGCCGCCGGAGGTTTCGCCGAAGGCCAATGTCAGGCCGGTGGTGATGATGACGATTACCGAAACGACTTTGGCGACCGGCCCCTGGATAGAATCCAGGATCTGCGTCAGCGGCTGTTCCCACGGCATGTTGGAGCCGGCGGCATAGGCCGGCGCGGTGGCGAGGACGAAGAAAGCGAAGGCGGACGCCGTCGCCAAGCGGTCACGAAGACGGTTCAGCATCAGGGCTCTCCTGCTGGGGTGAGGACGTAATCGCCGTCCGGACCGAGGTCCCCGACGGCGGCGAGTTCGGCAAGGCGGCGGGCAGCGCCCCGCCCGGACAGGACCGCGATCACGTCGATGGTCTCGGCGATCAGCGCGCGGGGCACGGTGACGACGGCTTCCTGGATGAGCTGCTCCAGCCGTCGCAGCGCGCCGATGGCGGAGCCCGCGTGCAGGGTGCCGACGCCGCCGGGGTGGCCGGTTCCCCAGGCTTTGAGGAGATCGAGCGCCTCGGCGCCGCGCACCTCGCCGATCGGGATTCGGTCGGGCCGCAGCCGGAGCGATGACCGAACGAGATCAGAAAGCGAGGCAGCGCCTTCCTTGGTGCGGAGCGAAACGAGGTTCGGCGCCGCGCATTGCAGCTCGCGCGTATCCTCGATCAGCACCACGCGATCGCCGGTCTTGGCGACTTCGGCCAGCAGCGCGTTGACCAGCGTGGTCTTGCCGGTCGAGGTGCCGCCGGCGACGAGGATGTTCTTGCGGGCGGCCACCGCGATCCGCAGCAACTCGGCCTGGCAGCCCGACATGATGCCGGCCTGGACGTAATCGCCGAGCGTGAACACCGCGACGGCCGGGCGACGGATGGCGAAGCAGGGCGCGGCCACCACCGGGGGCACCAGTCCCTCGAACCGCTCCCCGCTTTCCGGCAGCTCGGCGGAAACGCGAGGCGATCCCGCGTGAACTTCGACGCCGACATGGTGGGCGACCAGTCGCACGATGCGTTCGGCATCGGCGGGGGTCACGCGGCAGCCTGTGTCCTCAAGCCCGCCTGATAGCCGATCGATCCAGAGACGGCCGTCGGGGTTGAGCATCACCTCGACGATGCTGGGGTCGTCCAGGTATGCCGCGATCGACGGCCCGAGCGCGGTGCGCAGCATGCGCGCACCACGGGCAAAGGCTTCTGAGCGAAACGAAATCGTCGACACATCCATCCCCGCTAAAAGCGCCTCATCGAGGCGGCGTGATCAGCGGGTCCATTAGAAAGAGCCGGAAATGTCGACGCGCAACAACGGTGACAACGCCATAGGGCTTGCGGATAGATAGACAGGTGATCGGCATAGTTATTGGCAAACCGGCCTGTTTTGGTCGTCTCTATCTATCCAAAAAGGGCGACAATGAGCGTAGCTTGCGGCTTTCCGCTGGCGGCAGCCATTCTTTTCACCCAAAGGTCGGCCGCCTGAGTTCATCGGCTTGTAGCTCTGTGGCAATGCCGATGGCCAGACGATCTCGCAGTCGGTTCCATCGTCCCAACCGATCAAACCAGTCGTTCGGTTGAATTGGATTACCGGCTTTCGATGCACCAACTTAAAGACAACAAATGGAGTTGGTATGATGGAGAACAGTATTGGACGCAGGAATGCTCTGCACGCGTTCGGTTACGTGGCAGTAGGAGCGTTGGCGTTGGGCGTTAAACCCGCATTCGCTGCGCCGTCCGATGCTAACGCCCTGATCCTTCCAGAAGGCGCGAAGGCTTTGCTGGAGTTGGTCGAGCGGATGGAGAAGGCACCCCGGCGCCGTAGCTTCAAGACGGTGCCGATGATTCTGACTGAGCCCGAACAGTGGGATCATGAGGCACTATCGCATGTTCTAGCCTACCGGTATCCGCACAAGCAGGCCTGGGACATGACCGAGATCGGCGGCCCTTGGCTGAACCTGATGCGCAATGCGATGAACGCCCAGATTTGGTCATTTCAGCATCCAGACTTCCTCGTCGTTGCCGAATGTCATGGAACGGCGCAAGTCGCGCTGTATGATCAGGCTATGTGGGACAAGTATAAGCTGACCAAGCTGGCCGGGGATACGTTCAAGACCAACACATTGCTTCTGTCGCAAAAAGCCGAAGCGGGAGATCCCAAGAATTTCGAGGATCCAGCTGGGGTGTTCTCCCCCGCGGACAACTCCATTCCGGCGCTGATGCGTCGTGGCGCGGTGTTCATGTCCTGCCACAACGCGATCTGGGAGCAGGCAGCTGCGCTCATTAAAGACGGCGTCAATCCAGACAAGCTGACGCACGAGGCGCTTGCAGCCGAACTGACCAACCATCTCATTCCCGGTGTAGTTCTAACCCCCGGGGCCGTCGGCACTCTGCCGGAGTTGCAGGCGGCCGGCTTCCATTACATCAAGTAGGAGAGTGCCATGATGAACACTCTGCGCCGGGCTTTGCTCGCTACGGCTACGTGCATTCTTGTTGCCACACCCGTTTTTGCGCAAACCGCAGCGGTATCCGATCCTGGGTGGAAGGGCCGTGCCAGAACGCCAAGCTATCAGGAGGAGGTCTTTCCGCCCTGGCAGCATGGCGCCAATAACGATACGGCAAACCGCGGATTCGAATTCACCGTACCAGAAGTTGATGTGCTCGCAGATTTTCACGGTGACCTGACGGATCCAAAACTCGTCCTGTTCGTCGGTGGCAACTTCTTCTTCGCCATGGCGCCACTCGTGGATGCCTTCGAGGCAGCGCACCCCGAATACAAGGGCCGAATCTTTTGGGAAACCATTCCCCCTGGGCTGCTGGTCAAGCAGATGGCGGCAGGGGGGACGATCACAGTTGGCAATATGACCTGGACGGTGAAGCCCGATGCCTATTTTGCCGGCTTGGTGAAAGTCCACGACCTGATCAAACAGGGCGTGCTTACTGGTGAGGCCGTGCCCTACGTCACCAATACGCTGACCATCATGGTGCCAAAGGGCAACCCGCTCCATGTGAACGGCCTGGACGACCTCGGCAAGCCTGGAATACGCCTCGCGATGCCCAATCCCGCCTTTGAGGGCATTGCCCGGCAGATCAAGGCTGCGCTGACGAAGGCCGGCGGCGAGCGTCTTGCCACCACCGTCTACGACAGCAAGGTGAAGGACGGGAGCACCGTGCTGACCCACATCCACCATCGGCAAACGCCGCTCTTCCTGATGCAAGGCGTAGTAGACGCGGGAATCACCTGGCAATCGGAGGCCGACTTCCAGGAGCAGGCTGGGCATCCGATCTCGCACGTCGCCATTCCTGACGCCGAGAACGCAACGGCGATCTATGCCGGCGCCGAAGTGAAGGACGCACCGCATGCGATGGCAGCGAAGGCCTGGCTGGACTTCATTCGCTCGCCGGATGCGCTGCGGATTTTCGAGCGCTACGGGTTCAAGGCCTATAAGGGAGGCTGACAATGACCCTTGAGCAACTTCGTGTCTTCGTGGCTATAGCAGAGCGGGAGCATATGACGCGGGCCGCTGCAGCCCTTCATCTGGCGCAGTCCGCTGCCAGCGCAACGGTGGCATCGCTGGAAGCGGAATATGGTGTGAAGCTGTTCGACCGTGTGGGACGCACCATTCGACTAACGCCGCAGGGGGCCGTGCTGCTCGACGAGGCCCGTGCCGTGCTGCTGCAAGCCGATCAGGTCCGCCGCCGGATGGAGAGCCTGGTTGCCTCGTAGCGAACGGCAGCGATCGTTCTGCTATTCCGATTAGACGGACATGGAATGGCTCATTTACGATGTGATCATGTCAATCAAAGCCGAACCACGCGCATGAGAGGATTTGCCCAGAAACTGTTGGGGCTATTCGTGATGCTATGCTTGGCAATAACGTCAGGGCAGGCGCAACCAAGCCTGCTGACAGCCGGTGAAGCGATCTTCCTTCGGGGCACGGAGGCAGGACGTCCGGCTTGCGCGGCTTGCCACATGCCGAACGCTGCTGGCCAGCCCGAAGTTGGAATCCCGCGTCTCGCCGGACTATCGACAGCCTATTTGTTGGACCAGCTCGGATATTTCGCGTCGGGTCAGCGGCATAATGCCGCCATGTCGTCCTATGCAGCCATGCTCACGCCGGGTCAGCGACTCGAAGTATCGACCTACCTTCAAACCTTGCCGGTACCCCCACCGCCCGATGCTCCAGCGGCCCCCAGCGCACAATTGGCGCGCGGCGAGGCGTTGTTTCTCAACGGCGATCCGGCGACCGGGCTGATCGGCTGCGTCCAGTGCCATGGCCCCGCAGGTCAAGGCGTCGGCGAGTTCTCGCCGCGGATCGGCGGCCAGTCCGCACCGTATGTGATGTCCGAGCTCACCGACTGGCGCGCGGGGGCGCTGAGGGATCCCAAGGGCGAGTATATGCGATCCATCGCCAGCCATCTCACTCCATCCGATCTTCAGGCCGTTGCTGCCTATGTCTCCTCCCTCGACGACCACGGAGCGCCCAAGCAATGAGGAAGAGCATCGTCGCAGTCGCCGCCATCGGCGCGCTCGGCCTGATCGGGACGGTCTCGCTCGGCCTCCTGCAGCGGCCGATCTCGGCGGTTGCCCTCGCCGCCTCGCCGCCCGCCACCTTCCAGCCCCCCGCAGAGGCCGACATCCCCGCCGGCAAGTTCGGTGACGCGGTCCGGATGGGCGAGGCCATCTTCCGCGACCCGGCCGCTCACGCGTCGGCGTTCGTCGGCAACGACTTGCGCTGCAGCAATTGCCACCTCCAGGCCGGGCGCCTGGCGGGTTCTGCGCCAATGTGGGCGGCCTATGTGTCCTACCCGGCCTACCGTAGCAAGAATGGTCACGTGAACTCCTTCGAGGAACGCCTGCAGGGTTGTTTTGCCTACAGTATGAACGGCAAGGCGCCGAAGCTCGGCGACCCGGTGCTCGTGGCTCTCGAAAGCTATTCCTACTGGCTCGCAAAGGGGCTTCCGACCGACGAGAAAACGCCGGGGCGCGGATTCCCGGAACTCGCAAAGCCTGAACTCGCGGCCGATTATGGACGGGGAGCCCAGGTCTATTCCGAGCATTGCGCTGCCTGCCACGGCCCGCAGGGGCTCGGACAGTCGACTGGCGGCAAGGTGGTGTTCCCCCCGCTCTGGGGCCCGCGCTCTTATAACTGGGGCGCGGGGATGGGATCGATCAAAAGTGCGGCCGAATTTATTCACGCCAATATGCCTCTCGGCATGGGTGGCTCGCTGACACCACAACAGGCCTGGGATGTCGCAACCTACATGGACAGCCAAGTCCGTCCGCAAGACCCGCGCTTTGTCGGAACGGTCGAAGAGACCAGGCAGAAATTCCACAACAACGCCTTTTCGATGTTTGGCAAGATGGTCAACGGCGCAGTTCTCGGAGACCCTGCCGTCACGCCTCCCGCCGAGACCATTCCGGTAGGTGTGGCGGTACCCGCGTCCCTGGCACCCACCAAATGATCCCCACCGAGCGCGCTCCAATCACGAGGCAAACCGTCCGCCCGGTCGGCACCTGGGTCGTCGCGGGCTTCCTGTTGGCCACGACGCTCGTCATGTGGACGCTCGTCGCCGTCATCTTCCATGCGCGGAGCTGAGAATCGGAATGAGCGACTCAGCCCAACCCGACGATTTCGAGGCTGCCTTTCACCGCAGCGCGGAACGTCATGAACGCGCTTGGGTGATGGTCTCGATCGTCTTGCTGACGCTTCTGCTGGCCGGAACCATGTTCTTCGTCGTCTTCGATTATGGGGTCATCGTCCGCACCGAAGGGTTCCGTCGCGACCCAGCGGTGTTGGCCGATACCTCCCAGGGCCTGGTGCAGACCGGCCCCAACGCCTACGCGGTGCAGATGGTCGGCCACCTCTGGGCTTGGACACCAAGTCCGCTTCACGTGCCACAAGGTGCTGCCATCACCTTCCACGTCACCAGCACGGACGTGCTGCACGGCTTCCAGGTGCAGGGCACGACCATCAACATCACCGCTGTTCCTGGCGTAACGGGTGCGGTCACCTACTCTTTCTCGCACCCCGGTACCTTCAACATCATCTGCAACGAATTTTGTGGCATCGAACACCAGGCGATGCTCGGCCGCATCGTCGTCGATCCAGGGCCGCCGCCGAAAGTGACACCATGAGCGCCACAACTGCCCAGCCCGCCGCGTTGCCGCTGCCCGACAGTCTTGCCAGCCAGCGGCGTGTCATGCTCGCCTACCTGGTCTGGGGCTTCTCTGCCCTCATGATCGGTGCCGCCATCGGGCCGTTGCAGGCGCTGAACTACGGCGGTTTCAACGCGTATCACTGGCTGCGCCCGGTGCTGCAGACCTACTATCAGGGCCTCACCATACACGGCGTCCTTAACGCCTATATCTTCACCTTTTTCATCACCTGCGGCCTGCTCGTGTATCTTCCGGCGCGCGAGCTCGGCCTCGCCCCCAACATGCTACTCTGGCGGCTCTGCTTCGGGCTCATGGCGGCCGGCACGGTGCTGCTGCTCTATGCCATGTTTGATAATTCGTCGTCGGTGCTGTGGACGTTCTACCCGCCGCTGAAAGGCAGCCCGTGGTTCTACCTCGGCATGACGCTGGTCGTGATCGGCAGCCTGCTGCCGCTCCCGATCCTGCTGGACCTCCGCAGCCGCTGGAAGGCGCTTCGTCCCGGCGCACTCACACCGCTCGTCACCTACATGAGCACGACGACCATGCTCATGTGGTTCCTTGCTGGCGGCGGCGCATTCATCGAGCTCGTGTTCCAGCTCGATCCCTGGTCGCTCGGGCTCACGGACACGGTCGATCCGATCGTCGCCCGCACACTGTTTTGGTGGACCGGGCACCCCATCGTCTATTTCTGGCTGATGCCCGCCTACGTGTCCTGGTATGGACTGCTTCCCAAGCAGATCGGTGGAAAGCTGGTGTCAGACCCCATGGCCCGGCTCACATTCGCACTTCTGCTGGTGTTCTCACTGCCAGTGGGCAGCCATCACCAGTTTCAGGATCCCGGCTTCTCGCCGATCTGGCGTGGGATCCTAACTGCTTTGACGCTTTCAGTCGCGCTGCCCAGCCTGATCACCGCTTTTACCATCGGGCTAAGCCTGGAGTTCACCGGCCGCCTCCGCGGCGGGCGCGGTCTGTTCGGCTGGTTCACCGCGCTCCCCTGGCGCAACCCAAGTGTGGCCGCACAGGTGCTCGCGATGCTCACCTTCATCTTCGGTGGCGCGGGAGGGATAGTGAATGGCAGTTGGCAGCTTGACAACTTGGTCCACAACACGACCTGAATTGCCCGGTCATTTTCACATAACCGTCGGTACTGCGTCCGCCATGACGTTCATGGGCGTTGCATTCTGGATGATGCCGCATCTCACCGGGCGCCAACTACTCAGCCGACGCCTCGCCCTCGCATCGGTGTGGCTATGGTTTGGCGGCATGTCAGTCTTCGCCCTAGGCATGCATTGGAGCGGCCTATACGGGGTTCCCAGGCGAGCCTGGGTCTCGTTCCTGCCTCAATCCGTCTATGACCGAGTCTATGGCGATGCTCATCTGCCGCTGACGCTGGTGGCCATCGGGGGCGTCGTGCTGTGGCTTGCGACGATAGCCTTTTACATCGTCTTTCTCGGGAGTCTGCTTACCCGACGCCTCCCGAAGACCGAATCAATTCCTTTCGCCCAGGCCTTCGGCGGCAGGGAGAGCTACTCGATCGACGACGGCGAAACCGCTGGTATCGTATCTTGTCACGCGCGATCTTCCTTGGCTTCAGTGCTGGAACATCTCGGCGTGCTCACGGCGATCACTGCGGCAGCAACTGCAGCCGCCTACATACCCATTTTTTGGCCGTTCCTGCACAACGTGACGCAGGCGACCGGATGGAAAGTCTGGTGATGTCACGGCGATGATTCAACGCCGGACACTGCTGCGAGTCAGCACGCTGGCAACCGCTACCGTCGGGTTCGCACTGGCAGCGACCAGGCACGGAACCAAAGCCTATGCCGGCACTCCGGTCGATCCGCGACCGGCTCCGCCTCTCGTGCTTCCAGACGACACTGGCAGCATGTTCGACTTGGCACGGCATCTTGGTTCGGTCGTTCTGATCTATTTCGGCTACACTCACTGCCCTGACGTGTGTCCCACAACCCTGGGAGCCATAACTGCTGCCCAGTCGCGCCTCAACCTCGACGCGGGCCGCGTCATAATTGTTTTTGTCACGCTGGACGTGAGCCGCGACACCCCGGCCGCGCTACACGATTATCTCGCCGCGTTCACCGAGCCAGGGGCCACCCCACCTATCGGCCTGACCGGGCGCCCGGAGCAGGTTGTGGCATCGGCCCGGGACTGGGGCATCACTTGGCGGGTTGACGGAGACTTCATAGACCACACCTCCGTCGTCAATGCTGTGGCCCCTGATGGCCGTCTGTGCCTGCGCTACGGCTATTCGCAATTGGCCGACCCCACGGCTGTGGCACAGGATTTACATAGGCTGCTCGTCGATGCCTAGGGCGCGCCATGCGGTGGTGGCATTGGGCCTGCTGGTCGCCCTGGCCGGGTTCGCCGGGCTGCGGACGCCTTTGGCATCGATGGCCAGCTATACCGCGGCACTCATGGCGTTGAACCAGGTTCCGCCGCCGTTGCTGCTACTCGCCTTGCCGCGCCGGGTCGTTTGGCTGCTGTTCGATCCCGTGCTCGCCACCGTCGTGTTCGTGGCGCTCAGCGTCGGCGTCAGCCTGCCGGGTCTGCTGAACCCGACACTGGCCAACGCAATTTACGCCGGCCCGCTCGGCGCAATGGAGATGGTCGCCGGCCTGATGTTCTGGGGCCAGCTTCTGCCAATGACCCGGCACCTGACCCGGCCCTGGCAAGCGGCCCTGCTAGGCTGGCTCGGCAGCCTGCCCATGACCGCTGTCGCAGTGGTGTGGATGCTTGCGCCCGACGTAATCTATACGCCCTATCTCGACGTGATCTGCCAATGGGATATCCCGCCCCTGCTCGACCAACGGTGGGCAGGGTTCGTTATGCTGTTGGCCGGCATGCCGCTGCAACTGAGCTCCGCGGCCCTGCTGCTCGGTTTCATGCAGCAACAGCCGGTTTCAGGTCCCCGTTTTTAGACGAGCGGAAGCAGTTGCCGGCTATGCACGTCGTGCGCGGCGTGGCGTGTAAGGATCTCCTTCGCATTGTCCTCCATCGCCAAGGTGCGGGTGCGCACCCAGAGCAAAAGGCCGCCATGGTCGATCTCGGTCGCCAGCCCATTCTGGCGACGCCGCGCTACGAGCGCAGCCAAACCCAGCCCGATCACCGCACCGACACCGCCCGACGCGATGGCAAGCCCTGTTGTGGCGGCGATGCCGGCCCCTGCTGCCGCAGCCGCCCAACTCGCACCCAGTGCCGGTACCAGCGCAAATCCGCCGATCAAGGACCCCTCGACATCGCCCAGCACCTCGGGAGAGAACTGGTTGGTGCGGACGGCCTTCGGGTCGTCCGCCAGTGCGAGCGCGGTCTCGTCAGCGTGGGCTGCGTCCTGCTTGCCCGCGAAGCTCAGTTCGCAGCGACCGAAGCCGGCAACGAGCAGCGCGTCGACCGCAGCCTGCATCGACGCTTCATCATCGAAAATACCGACGGCTTCATGCATCACCAGTGTTTCCTGCACATCCGTCAGGTCTTTTTTTCTGTCATTGCAGTTGCTCCTTTTGGTTGGTCGATCGTGCGCTGCACTGACCGCTGGGTCCAATCAGCACTTCGGGTTGAACCGTTCTTCCGCGGCGATCGGTGATCCCAAAGCATTCGTCGTCGTCATACGGCATCGGCCTCGAAATCGTTCGGAACGGCACCGGACATGAGGCAGGGAGATACGAACAGGTAGCGATGCCATGCCCCGTGCAGCGTTCGCACCGCGATGATGGTCCAAAAGCAAGCGAGCGCCACCACCAGGATGCCGCCGGTGACCACCAGGAATCCGAGGTGGGTCTGCCGCGCGAGCGTCAGCGTAGCGACCGCATACACGCCGAGCGGGAACGTGAAGCCCCACCACCCGATATTGAAAGGCATCCCTTCTCGGAGATATCTCGCCGTCGTCAGCACAGCGAGTAATAGCCACCAGGCCCCGTAGCCCCACAGGATGGTGCCGCCGATCAATCCAAGCCCTGCCGTCACATCACCCACGCCCGGCATGCCGACGGCTGCGAACACAGCGGGCGCGTCGCCGCCCAACAAAAGCAGGCCGAGCGCACCGGTCCCGATGGGACCAAGCGACAGCCAACCCGATGCCGCCATGTCTTTGTGTGGCAATTTATGCAGCACCAGGCGCAACACGAGGATGACAAGGATGCTCATCGCCAGTGGGACGGAGAACGCCCAGAGCGCATATCCTAGGATCAGCATGCGCATCGCCGCCACCGGATCCAGCAGATGCGGCACCAGCAGCCCGGCGCTGGCGGCCGTCACTTCCGCCGCGACCACTGGCAGCAACCAAACCGCCGTCATCTTTTCCATACTATGATTTTGTAGCGTGAACATCAGGAACGGGATGATCACGCCACAGCCGATCGCCATTGCCATGTCCAGCCACCAGAGCGCCTCGGCGATTGCCACGGCCGCGGCTCCCCAACGCGGAATGCCGAATACGATGAAGCCGTTGATGATCGTCGCGAGGCCCATCGGTATGGCCCCGAAGAACATCGAGACGACGGAGTGGCCAAAGATGCGCAGCGCTTGCTGCGGGAACAGCAGCCACCGCGCGGTGTACAGCGCACTGAACAGCGAAAAGAGCGCGATATTGAGCACCCATAGGGCTTCCGCGATCGAGTGCAGCCCAGGGATCGCCACGGGAAACTGGTTCAGCGCCAACGCCAGGATGCCGGTCCCCATCGTTACAGTGAACCAGTTCGGCGTGAACTGCCGAACCGTCTCGCGCAGCGATGCCGGGGACCGGATCGTCGAAGGGGTCAGCGTGGCTACCATTGTTTGTCCTACAGGTGAGAGCGGCGCCTGATCATGGCGAATAATCCCATATCCGCGAGCATCGCCACCACAAAAATGCTAGCTTTCTGGGGTCCGAGCAGGAGCGCTGCCAGTGCCGGACCAGGGCAGAAACCCACAAGGCCCCAGCCGATGCCGAAGATTGGTGCGCCGATCAGCGGCGGCCGATTATTTCGCGTCGCTGTCGGCTTGTTGTCTACGACCAGACCGACCGGCGCGCGCTGGCGCCTACGCTCTGGGGGCATTCGGGCGGCGCCTGCAAAGGTGGGTCAAATCCAGCGAATGCCGGTCTTTTCTGTTCATGCTGACCGGCCGGGACGGCGGCCCACTATTCGACTGACCTGGTTCCGGGATGCGGACGTTGTTCAGGCGGTGGGTTTGGCCCGCCAAGCTGCCGGACCCAAATACGCATGCTCTCGGCAGCGTGGAGCAGGCTGCAGCGCTACAGCGTTTGGGGCAAGCTGCAGAATCATTCATCGATGAAACCTAACCCCGGACGCTCAACCAATAGATGGCAAAGAACCCCATCGTCAGCCCGAGCAGCATCGGCATGAATGCAATTTGAACGAGGGCGTCGCGCCCGCTAACGCGGCCTGTCAAAATCTGTACTTGGCCGCGGAGAAACTCTGCGAAGGAACGACGGCCGATATCACCACGGAACGTGGCAGCACTGCGGCCCAAGCCAATCAGGAGGCCGAAATACATGGCAGCGAGGCCGGTGATGACGGCAATCAGCAGAGACGTGTAGCCGAACGCCCACCCCGTCCACGATGCGACGAGGAACAGCCCGAAACCGCCCATCGCCAGCCCGATGGCACCGGGATGAACGAACTCGTCCGCCGCGACGGCTGCCTCAGCGGTGGTCGAAGCCGTTGCCAACGTGCAAGGAGACTGTTCGATCGGGATTTGCTTGGCATAGGTCAGAGCATTCATGAGAGCTGCCCCTCCTTGGGGCGGATCGACGCGGCGAGGTTCCGCCGCGATCCCAAATCTGCTTCCCGCCCGTCTCGGTTACCAACGCACGTTGGCGATGAGAACGATCTCCCGATCATATGACCACGCTCAAATCGATCACTATCGCCGATCGATTTCATCGTGACTTCGCGTTGGATCGCGGAAGGGCGCGATGGGCATGCTGCTGCCATCATACAAGCGAGGCACTCATGTCTAATCAAGCCATCCTGCTGACGCCCTTTCCCGTCCAGGCGCCGCAGCGTCCCTTGGTACGCCGTGCTGGGGTCTGGGCCAAGCAGCTGCTGCCCGGCTTGCTGCTCTGTCTGGGCGTGACAGGAGCAGCAATGCTTTTGGAGCGACTGGAGGAGGCGGTGTTCGGCGCCACATGGCTCGAGGCGCTGGTATTGGCGATCCTCGTCGGCACCGCCGTCCGCACTGCCTGGTCACCCGGCGCACGCTGGTTCGCAGGCATCACCTTCAGCGCCAAGACGCTGCTCGAAATCGCCGTGCTGCTGCTTGGCGCGTCGATCAGCGCGGGGATGATCATGGCGGCCGGCCCCATGCTGATCGCGGGGATTGCCGGGATCGTGGTGCTGGCGATCGCCGCCAGCTATGGCATCGGCCGGGGGCTTGGCCTGCCGCACCGCATGTCTATGCTGGTGGCCTGCGGCAACTCCATCTGCGGCAACTCCGCTATCGCCGCGGTGGCGCCGATTATCGGGGCGGACGGTGAGGACGTTGCCGCCTCGATCGCGTTTACAGCCGTTCTGGGTGTGCTGGTGGTGCTTGGCCTGCCGCTGCTGCCGGTGCTGCTTCACCTGACAGGGCTGCAATATGGCGTGCTGGCCGGGCTTACGGTCTATGCGGTGCCGCAGGTGCTGGCGGCGACTGCGCCGCTAGGTGCCATAGCGGTTCAGATGGGCACATTGGTAAAACTGGTACGGGTCTTGATGCTGGGCCCCGTCGTGCTCGGCCTGTCTCTCCTGACCCGCCGGATGCGTGACGAGACGGACGAGCCGGCGCCACATGTGACAGCCGGCGATCGTCCGAAGCCGGGCAAACTGCCGCTGCACAAGCTGGTGCCTTGGTTCATCGTCGGCTTTCTGGCACTCGCCGCGTTCCGTTCTGCCGGCTTGGTCCCGCACGTCGTCCTCGCGCCGATGGCCACAGCCGCGAACCTGTTGACGATCATATCCATGGCTGCCCTCGGCCTCGGCACGGACCTGAAAGTGGTGGCCCGGGCCGGCGCGCGGGTCATCTCCGCTGTCACGCTCAGCCTTGTAGTGCTCGGAGGGATCAGCCTGGCTCTGATCAAAATGCTGGGTATCGCGTGATCGGTCGCGCGCCCGCTACGACCCGCGATCTCGGCGTCGATCAGCAATGCATCGCCGGACGAGCGCGGCTGAATCCTTCATGCGACCAGGATCGCACGTATAACAACGGGGGCACGATGAAGGCCCCGGTGTGGTCAGGGCGCGGCGCCCGCTGCCACAGCGTCTCTGACCCTGGTTGCAACTGCCATGATGGCATCACGCGGCATTTTTCCGGTGACGACCAGGGCCAGACGCCGCTCGGCCCAGACGATCGTTCGAATGTCACCTTGGTGAGAGTAGCGGAATTCTTCGCCATCGATGCCCATGGGCTGCACGTAGACGGTCAAGCGGGTGCCGTGGTCATCGTCGTACATCAGCTGTGCTGCTGGCGCATGGGCGGTGGGAAGCACCCGTCCGCCCATGAGGCGCCAGCCGAGCGGAGAAAGGTCCGGGGGGGTGATGGGGCGCTCCAGGCGGTTTGAGATCCATTGCACGAGATGGGCGCCCTCGTCAGCCCGCACTTCGACGGGATGCCGCACTTCGACGGTGAACGTCTCATAGGCGGCGACGGCGCTGGCGGTGGCGACGCGCAATTGACTCCCATTGTCCGTCCATCCGCGGCCAGCCCAACCCATGGCCGCACCCAGGCCGGCCACCAGAAGCAAGCTGGCGGCCCTGGCGAGGTGTCCGGCCGTTCGGTTCCGCCGCCGGGCCAGCAGGGTGTCGATGCGCAGACGGGCGGGAATCGGCTCCTCGAACTTCGCGCGGAGTGCGTCGGAAAGGCCAGTGTTCTGAGCGACATACGCGGCGAGGCGGCTTGCCACGTCAGGGTGCGCCGCAAGATAGGCTTCGACTGTGGCATGTCGATCTTGCGGCAGACGGCGATCGGCCCAGGCCTGCAGGTCATCGTCGCCAATCAGGGGTATCGGGTCCGTCACTTCACTCTCCGCAAATCAGGTCTCACCGCGGGCCGTTCGCCGTCCAGCAACCGCCGGAACTGTTCCCGCGCGCGGCTGAGGCGCGACATGACGGTGCCCAGTGGGACGCCCAAGACGCGCGCCACGCTGGCATAGGGCAGGCCTTCGACGCCAACCAAGAGCAAAACGGCCTGATGCTCCTGCGACAATGCGGCGAATTGTTCCAGCATCTCTCGGCCGATCAATGCGGATTCCTGGGCAGCGGGAATGCCCGCCTGGTTTGCCTCATCGTCGAGCGTGTCGTGCAGCGGTCTGCGCCGCTGGGCGCGGTGCCCGTCGATGAACAGGTTGTGGAGGATGGCGAACAGCCATGCACGCAGTTCCGCGTCGCCGGCTCGCAACACCCAGCGGCTGATGGCGCGTTCCAGCGTGTCCTGGACCAGGTCATCCGCCGCCGTGTGGTCGCGGGTTAGTGCGAAGGCATAGCGGCGCAGCGCCGGTATCTGCGGTTCGAGGAGGGTGGCAATTCTGCTCATGGGAAATGGGCGGCCGCGCTGGCCGCCCAAAGAATCCTATTCGGCCATCTTGGGATCGATCTGGAACACTTCGTCCACCAGATTTTCGCCGCGATAGAGCATGACGTAGCGGATCTTGAGCGTATTCTTGCCGGTGAAGACCACGTCGGCGGTGACGGTCGTGCCAGCCGGGTTGCCGCTCTCCTTCATATCGCGGACGGTGACTTTCAGGGGAGCTTGCGCCTTGGCGAATTTGCCCCAGACCTCGGAGAGCTGCTGCGGCCCGATGAAGGTGCCATTGAGCGGGCCGCCGACCCAGGAAAGTGAGGTGGCGGCATTATATTGCGAGGTGATCTTCGCAACGTCCCCGGCGCCGACGGCGTCCAGGTGCATCTTTGCCAAATTCGCCGGCGTTTCCGCCAGCGCCGGTAGAGTGAGGCTGGCGAGGGCAGCCACGGTCAGAATGGAAAGCGACTTCATGATACTTGCTCCGTGTTCGTGTCGACGCGGTATGGACGAGGTCGGGCGCGGATTATTCCACGCCCGCTTTCGTTATTACTGCTGAATCTGCACGGCAGCGCCGGGGGCAGCGGCGGTCCCGGGTGCGATGACCAGCCAACGCCGCGCGGGGCCTGCATCCGTCTGCACCACTTGGCGGATGGGGCCGATGGCGTTGACGATGGCCGCTCCCGCCGGATTGGTCATGAAGGCCGCCAGCGGTTGCAGGGTGCCGCCGCCCGCTGCCTCGGACGATAGCGCCAGGACGTAGGGCTTGCGCGGCTCGAGGCCCGTCGCACCGGCTTGCAGCACCTGCACCAGCCCCTGGTCGAACAGCGTCACCTGCGTGGCAGGCTTGCCGCCCGGTGCAGCGAGGCTGAGCTGGGCGGTGCTGGCCGCCAAGCCCAGCGGCGCGAGGTTCTGCGTCCCAGGACCCTCCGGCACCGCGCCGGGGACATAAGCCACACCCTGCGGACCTTGGCCGATCGGGATGGTGGCGATCAGCTTGTTCTCGAGTGTGTCGACGACAGCAGCACCATCCGCATTCTCCAGCCCGACATAGACACGGGTGCCGTCGCCTGAAGGCCAGATGCCGTGCGGGAGCGCCCCCACATCAATGGTCGCGACCTGGCTGAAGTCATCGGTACGGAATACCTTCACCTGGTTCAGGCCGCCCACCGTCACATAGGCGAATTGGCCATGCGCATTGCGAACGATGTTGACGTGGTTGGTGATGGGGCCGGTATCGAGAACCTTCAACACGTTGAACGGCGCCACTGCGTTGAACACCATCGTTCGGCCCACATCCTTCAACGTCAGCCAGACCTGCTTGCCATCCGGTGTGGCGGCGACGTCGGGAGCGAAGGGGCTCTCCTGCTTCACGTGCCCGACGATCTTGTGGGTGGCGGTCGCAATCACAACGGTTTCAGGCGTGAAGCTGCTGACGAGATAGCCGAGCTTGCCGTCCGGCGAGAAGATGACCATGCCGGGTCCGTTCGGGACCTTGATTCGGCTTTTCTCCTGAAAGGTCTTGCCGTCGAGCACTGCGATGTAATCCTCGCCGCGGACGCTGACCCAGACCTCCTTGCCATCCGGCGTGAAGAACGCCTCGTGCGGCGAACGTCCGACGTAGGTCACGTGTTTCACCGTGTTCGTGGCCGTGTCGATGAAGCTTATCGAGTTGGATCCGATAGAGATCACCGCCAGCGTCTTGCGGTCGGGTGAGAAGCCCATGCCGTGGACCAGAAGCTGGCCCTTGTAGAGCGGGCTGAGGTTGCCGGGTGTGGGATCGCCGAGACGAATGACACCAAGCAGCTTGCCCTCGGCCGGATCGATGACCGAAACCGTGTTGGAGAACTGGTCCGAGGTGTAGAACCGGTCCTTGCTGCTGATCGGAATGTCAGGTGCTGACGCGGCATAGGGCGCTTGCCCGGCATGGGCCGCAAGCGTCGTGCCGAGTAACAGCAGGGTGGCGAGACGAAGCGTCATTTCAGTGTTCCTTTTGCATGTGCATGGGCATCGTGGTCATGTCCGGCGCGGCGGTGGGCGCGGGCGGCAACGCCGCAATGGCCTGGCGCATCACGGCAATCTCCTGCCGCTGTTCCACGATGATGCCTTGAGCCAGACGTCGCAGAACCGGGTCGCGACCGAAGCGCAACTCCGCCTCCGCCATCTCCACCGCACCCTGGTGGTGGGGGATCATCATCGTCGCAAAGTCTCGATCCGCGTCCCCGCTTGGGGGCGTCATCATGTCATGGTCCATACGCTCCATCGCGGCCGCCATCACAGCCGCGAATGTGCTGTCACCAACGCCCTGGCCGCGCGCCGCGACGGTCACGCCAGCCAGGCCAGCAGCCAGCGCAATCGCGGCGATCCCACGTCGAATTTGATCATTGGGCATGTCTCGTCCTTTTCGGGCGGCGGCTCGACGAGCCGGTTTCCGCCCTATGGACGACGATGCGCGGCGCTTATTCCCCGGGCCGCTCGGATACTTTGCCGATCAGGGCGCAACCTTGATGCTGGCGAGGTAGGTCACGATGGCCGGGATATCCGCCTCGTCGACGGGAGCGCGGTAGACCTTGACCATCTTGGTGACCTCGCCGGCCCACTCGGCCCGGGTCAGCGCCGGCTGATTGAGGATCATGCCTGGCGTGTGACATGACATGCAGTTGCCAGCCATCACCTCCTTGCCAGGTCCAGGCGGGAACGCACGCCCCTCGGTTGGAAACTCGAAACCGACCGAACGGAGCCTAATGCCCCCTGCCTCTGCCGCCGCTTTAGGGGCGTTGGGGCCGACCTGAGCCTCGTAGGCAGCAATTGCTTTGTTCAGTGCTTGCGAATAGGCCGGTATTGGATAGACGGTCGGCGGTGGACCGTACTTTGGTCCCGCCGTGGCAGCCACGTAGACAACAGTTGCAACTACAGCGACGGCCGCTGCGACTTTTCTGAGAGGATTCATGGTCTGTCCTTTCTTCGAGCTATCAGACCACCGCGAGCACGATGCGCTCGATGACGTTGCGCATGAAGCCGCCGCCGTTCCAGTTGGCCTCCATGGGCTGCGCCACCTGCTTGGTGTTCGTGCAACGAACGAGTGTCATCAGCGTGCCGGATGCTGGTGCCGCGACCTGCATCGTCCACTGGCGGAAACTATAGGTTCCCTCATCGCGCCCCAGCACCGCCGGCTGCCACGTAGAACCCCCGTCTGTCGAGACATCGACGCCGGCGACGCCGCAATCACCGCCCATTGCGATGCCGCGCAACGGCACAGGTGCACCGGGCTTCACCTTGGTTGCGGCGGTCACATTGGTGAAGAAGGAACGCGGGACCATGCGGTTGATCGGCTCGGTTGGAAAGCCGGTCTGGCCAGGCTTCACGTCAGCATGTGGCGTGGCCGGGATCAGATACGCGCTCTTCATCCAGAAGCTGTCGTCGGGCGCATCCAGCACTTCGATATCGCTCACCATCTTCACCCAGTAGGTCGAATACCAGCCGGGCACGATCAGGCGCATGGGAAAGCCGTTGAGCAGCGGCAACTGCTCGCCGTTCATCTGATAGGCCAGCATGACCTCGCCATCCCGGGCATGGTCGATCGCGAGCGACTTCATGAAATCGGGCGCACCGGCCACTACCGGCTCGTCGAGACCGTTGAAGCGCACCGCGACGGCACCGGGCTTTACGCCTGCGCGGTCGAGCACATCGCGCAGACGCACGCCGATCCACTTGGCATTGCCCATGGCCCCATTCTCCCACTGCCCGCCAGCGATGCGCGGCTGGAACAGGCCGCGGGAGTTGCCCGAGCACTGATTGACAGCGGCCATTTCGACGCGCGGCAGCGCCAGGATGTCAGCCATCGATAGCGACTGCGGCTGGTTCACGTGGCCGCGGACAGCGCAGCGGAAGGTGGCGAGATCGACCTGCTCCGGGATCACGGCCCAGTGCCAGCGAACGAAGAAGCGGTCATTCGGCGTGAACACCCCTTGGTCGAACACTTCAAACGGCGTTTCCAGGAGCGGCGGCCGGGTGCGCTGCAGGATCATCGATCCCTTCTGGGGAAACGCGGAGGTTAATGAGCGCTGCTCCGGCCCGCCGTTCAGGCCCAGAGTTACCGTATCGGCGCGAGCCCCCGCCGCTGCGAGAATTCCGCCCAGCGCGGCCGCGCCGCCTATCAAACCCCGGCGGCCGAGTGCCATTCCGTCATGCATCGCGTTCATCTCCCTGTCGGCAATGAACGTAGCATCGCTGTGTTTATTCCATCGAGCCAACACTCTTGTTCGCTCGAATTGATCGTCCAGAGCGATTGTTTCAGCCTGCGGCGATGACAGCCAGAAGTGCATCGGCGGCCTGGCTGCGATAGCGCTCGGTGTGCCGCAGCACGTTGAACTCCCGTTCCGGCAATGCGAGTTCCACCTTGTGCAGCAGCCCGGCCTCGATGCTTGGTGCGGCAACGGAGGCGGAGATTGCGGTGGCCCCCATGCCGGCTTCGACCGCGGCACGAACAGACTCGTTGGACGGCAACTCCAGCACCACGCGCAGGCTGGACGGCGAGATGCCAAACCCGCCCAGTGCTGCTTCGAACACCGACCGCGTGCCGGACCCGCTTTCCCGAAGCACCCACTCGCTCTCGATCAGCTGGCGCGGTTCGATAGTGTGGCCGCCGACCCAGGGATGCTCGTTGCCAACCACGATGACGAGCTGATCCCGTGCGACGGTGCGGGTTTCCAGCACCGGATCATCAACACCGCCCTCGACGAAGCCCAATTCGGCCAAGCCTTCGTTGATGGCGCGAGCGACCTGCGTCGTGTTGCCGACCGTGAGGCGGATGTCGATGCCAGGATGCGCCCGGCGGAAGGCGACCAGGTGCCGGGGGAGCCAGTAGCTGGAGATCGTCTGGCTGGCGTGCACCAGCAGGGTGCCCCGCTTCAGGCTGCCCAGTTCGGACAGCACCAGCTCAGCCGCCTCCGTCCGGGCCAATACCGCACGCGCCTCCAGCAGGAACAGTCCCCCCGCCTCGGTCAGCTCGATCCTGCGGCCGACCCGGTGGAACAGTTTGGCACCGTGGCGGCCCTCCAGCGCCGCGATCGATGCACTGACGGCCGATTGCGCCATGTTGAGTGCCTCTGCCGCCCGTGTGACGTGCTGGCGTTCTGCGACGGCCACGAAGACCCGGAGCTGTTCAAGTGTCATGCCCGCAGCATGGGGGCAGGCGCACCCAAAAGGCTACCCCAGGAGCACCCAGCGCAACGCGTAGGCGACGAGCGCCGTCGCCAAGGCACTTGCCGCCCACAGCCCAACGAACCAAACGGCACGCGATATGCCCGGCGCAAGGGAAATGTTGGGCATCAGTGGTAGCCCGCGTCGTGCTGCACCTTGCCGCGGAACACCCAGTAGGCATAGCCGCTATAGGCCAAGATGAGCGGGATCATGACCGCTGCGCCCACCAGCAGGAACAACTGGCTGTCGCGTGGGGCCGCCGCATCCCAGATCGTGATGTCCGGCGGTACGATCAGCGGGAACATGCTGATACCCAGGCCCACAAAGCTGAGAACGAACCAGCCGAGCGCGCAGAGGAAAGGCGCGAGCTGCCGCGAACCATTCAGGCTGCGGAAGAATCCAATGGCGAGCAATCCCACCAGAACCGGTACCGGGGCCGTCAGCAAGATGCTGGGCCAGGAGAACCATCGATGAGCAAGGTCGCCGCGCAGAAACGGTGTCCACAAGCTCACGGCGGCGATCATGCCGAGCATGGCCCATCCGAGCCACCACGCCTGCCGCCGCGCCCGGTCGTGCAGGTCGCCCGAGGTACGCCATATCAGCCAACAGGCACCGAGCAGAGCATAGCCGACGATCACGGCCATGCCGCACAGCACCGTGAACGGGGTGAGCCAGTCCCACCAGCCGCCGGCGTAGGCGTCATCAATCACGCGGATGCCCTGAAGCAGGCCGCCGAGGGTCAGCCCCTGAAACAGCGCCGCCGCCGTCGATCCCGCGAAGAACACGAAGTCCCACCGTGCCCGGCCGCGCTCGGAATGGGCGCGGAAGCGGAATTCGAACGCGACGCCCCGGAATATCAGCGCGAGCAGCATGCCCAGCACGGTGGGATAGAGCGCCGGCAGGATGATGGAATAAGCCAGCGGGAACACCGCCAGCATGCTGGCGCCGCCCATCACCAGCCATGTCTCATTGCCGTCCCACACCGGAGCGATGGTGTTCACCATCACGTCGCGGTCCTGTCGCCCGTGCTCCACGGCGAACAGGATGCCGCAGCCGAGGTCGAACCCGTCGGCTACGACATACATCAGGACGACGAAGGCAAGCAGGACCGCCCAGACGGTCGAGAGATCAAAGGAAACGGCCATCGGTGCTACTCCCCTGGCTGTGGCGCGATGGTGCCATGGACGGCCGCCGGGCCGGGCGCAATGCCGGCAGTGCGGATGGGCAGAGATGGGAGCTCCGGCTCGCCGGGCTCGGGCGTCTTGCCCATCATGCGAAGCAGGATCAGCACGCCCGAGCCAAACACGACGAAGTAGACGACGGCGAATACCGCCAGGCTGGTCGCGACGCCGGGCAGCCCGATGGGCGCGATGCTCTTGGCCGTGCGCAGCAGCCCGTAGACTGTATAGGGTTGCCGTCCGACTTCGGTCGTCACCCAACCAGCCAGGATAGCAACGAAGCCGGCCGGCCCCATCCCAATCGCGGCGCGCTGCAGCCAGATGCTGTCATAGAGGCGGCGGCGATACCGGGCCCAGACACTCCAGGCACCGATGCCCAGCATGGCGAAGCCGATACCAACCATCAGCCGGAACGACCAAAAAACGATCGCACTGTTGGGTCGGTCTTCACGTGGAAATTCCTTCAAACCAGGCACGCGGCCGTTCCAGCTATGTGTCAAGATCAGGCTCGACAGATGCGGAATCTCGACCGCGTAGTCGGTCCGTTCCTTTGCCATGTTGGGCAGGCCGAACAGCGTCAGCGGAGCGCCGTTCGTGGGCTCCCAACTGCCCTCCATCGCGGCGATCTTGGCGGGTTGGTGCTCAAGTGTGTTCAGGCCGTGAATGTCGCCCATGACGATCTGCGCTGGTGCGACGATGGCGGCCATCCACATGGCCATGCCGAACATCACACGGGCGCGCGGATTGGCGCGGTCGTGCAGCAGATGCCATGCGCCTGTCGCGCCTACGACGAAGGCGACCGACAGGTAGCTGGCCAGGATCATGTGCGGGAAACGGACAAAGACGCTGGGATTGAAAATGATCGCCCACCAGTCCGTCGGCAGGAAGCGGCCATCGGACGCAATGGTGTATCCGGCCGGCGTCTGCATCCACGAGTTGACGGACAGAATCCAGAACCCGCTGAGCAGCGTGCCGCCGGCCACCAGGCAGCTCGCGGCGAAGTGCAGGCGCGGCCCGACTTTCTTCATGCCGAACAGCATCACGCCCAGAAATCCGGCTTCGAGGAAGAACGCGGTTAAAACCTCATACGCCATGACCGGGCCGACAACGGGCCCGGCCAGTTTGGCGAACACGCTCCAATTGGTGCCGAACTGGTAGGACATGACCAGGCCCGATACGACGCCCATCGCGAACCCCACTGCGAAGATGCGCAGCCAGAAGCGATAGACTTCCATGAACACCGTCTTTTTGGTCCACAGATACAGGCCCTCCAGCACCGCCAGATAGCTGGCCAAGCCGATGCTGAACGCAGGAAAGATGATATGGAAGGCCACCGTGAACGCGAACTGCGCACGGGCGAGATGGAAGGCGTCTATTGTGAACGGCATGGTCTATGGCGGCTACGCCGCCCCTTTCCGCATTGCTCGCGACAACGTGCCGGACGAGTCAACCTCGAAGTGCGGCCCCGCCATCCGCTCGGTGAGCGGTGGCGAGGTTGCTGGATGGACTTAGTGCGTGGCAGGGACAATCCAGCCCCACTTTGCGAAGATACGGGCAGCGTCCGGGCTCTCCAGGTATGCAGCAAACGCCTTGGCATCGGGTGATTGCGCGCCCTTCTTGGTCAAGGCCACCCCGGTGTCGCGATAGACTTGGTATTCCGGCTCAATCGCCACCTGATCGGCGAGGGTCGGGTTCGAGACCTGCCATATCGTCCAGATCACCCAGGCGTCGAGCGATGTATCCGTGGTCCAGGCTTGCCGGGCGAGCGCGCTGTTTGCGGCGTAGGTCACGACGTTGCTGCGGAAGGCCCGGACGGCACCGATGTCGCCAGTGCGGCCGACGATATCCTCCCAAAGCCCGTTCTGGCCGGCACCGTTGACGACCAACACGTGGTGGCCGGGTTTCATGAGGTCCTTGATGCCGGTGATGTGGCCGGGATTGCCGGGCCGGACCAGGATGGCAGCGGCGCGGAGATACAAGGGCCGCACTGTCGCCGTGTCGACCTTGTCACCCAGCGCGCCGATGAAGTCAGTCATCATCGTCTCGGAGCCGCTGAAGATGACGTCCGCATCGGTCTTTGCTCGCTCGATCCAGGTGGGCGTCGGGCCAGCCGTCACATCGACGGTGATGCCATGCGCGGTGCCGAAGGCGGCGGCGGCTTCCTTCATTGCCGGCATTGGGCCGCCCGGGCCATAGACGTGGATGGTTTCAGCAGCTGACGCAACGGCGGGGACGGACAAGGCCAAGGCGGCTGCAATGGCGATGTGGACAAAACGAGACATGGCGGTTTCCTTTATGGATGAAGGCGATTGAAGCGGGCGAACAGGACGGCCAGGAGCACGAAGAAGACGGTGTGCGCGGCAGCGAAATAAGCCATCCCGGCAAGGCCGAGGTTACGGCTCCCCGCGATCCCCTCACCCAGCCAGGGCAGGATGACGAAGGCATTGGCGACCCAGACCGCCGCGGCGTAGAGCAGGCCTTTCCACCAGGGCTTGCCGGGCAGCAGGGGTTCCAGTGCCATGCCATAGAGCAGCGCCATCGCCAGCCCGACGACGACATGGAATCCAAGCTGGAAAGGCGTGCTTCCCGGCGCCGGCAGACCGAGCGCGGCCCATCCGGCACCCATGCCAGATTTCGAGACGGCGGGGCCGATATAGACGGTCAGCAATTTCAGCAAGCCCCCGCGCGCGGTGACCAGCGGAATAACGTCGGCCGCTGCCAGAAGTGCGGTGTTTACGGCGATCGCGATTGCGCCAGCCAGCAGTGCCGAGAGAATGCGAGTGCGCAACGGTCTCACCGGGTGTGCGGACCGGGTATGGTGGCCTCGGTCCAATGCGGATCCTCAGCGCGGGGGCAGTCAGTGCAAAAGAGCCGAGAGCGCGCGGACATAGGCATAAACCTTCCGGGGTGACGCGGCCCCATGGACGACTGGGGCGCGGGATTTTTCCGCGGGAGAGAGAACACGCCCGCAACACCGATGTAGAAACCGCCGCACTTGCATATCCAATGCAGAGTATAGCTATGTTCGATCGATATTTCAGATTGGTCGCCACGCCCGTACTGCTGCATGTGACGGTCGCCGTAACATGTCAGCCCGGCAAAAATAGAAACCATCGGGAGGGAGTAATGCACATTTTTAAAAGCGTTCGGATAGCCAGCGCGGTCTTGTCAGCGATCGTCACCTTGTCCGCAGCTCCGGCATGGGCCGGCGATGCGGACGTCATTGGTGTCCATGCGACCAGCCCGGAGGCCGGGCTCTATGACTTCGCCGTGACGGTGCGGAGCAAGGACACCGGATGGGATCGCTACGCCGATCGTCTGGAGGCGGTCAGTGGAGATGGGACGGTGATCGCCACCCGCACCTTCGATCATCCGCATGACGACGAGCAGCCGTTCACCCGGGACATCAGAGGCGTGCCCATCAACGGTGCCGCGAAGATCATCATCCGCGCCCACTTCAAGCCGACTGGGTTCGATGGCGCGATCACAACTGTTTCACTTCCGGGAGATGCGTCATGAAAGCATTGTTGGTGGCATCTGCCCTCCTCCTCTCGATCCAGGTTGCGCACGCTGACGATCTGCTGATGGCCAATGCCGTTGAAAAAGGCGGCTGCCGGCCGAGGCATGCAGATGCTGAACCGTTGCCGGTTCTGTCCTCATCCCGTTGCGAGTTGAGGGAGTGGGATTAGCTTGGCGAGCTTGCGGAGGTTCTGGGCGGTTGCGGCGAGGAGAAACTCATCGCGGGCACCGCAGGGTCCTCGCAATCGCAATCTGTCGAGGCCGACGATGCGCTTAAGGTGGGCGAACAGCATCTCAACCTTTTTCCGCTCTCGTCTGGACACAACGTAGGCGTCGGTTTTGGCAATCTCGCGAGCCATGTCGCGGGCACCTTCATAGATACTCCTTGGCACTTTTCGCGCCGGGGTGTTCGGACAGCATCGTGGCTTCAGCGCGCAGGTCCCGCAGTCGAACGTGCTGGCCCGATACATCAGAGTGGTGTCGTCGTTGACCACCGTGCCACGCGTGGTCAACAGCTTCCCGGCCGGACAGGTGTAGGCGTCGCCGGCATGGTCGTAGGTGAAGTCTGCGCGTGACAGCGATCCGTCCGTGCGGGCTGACTTGTCGAAGACCGGAATATGCGGCTCGATCCCGCGCTCTTCGACGAGCCAAGCAAGCATCTCGGCCGAGCCATAGCCGGTGTCGGCGGCCAGCCGTGCCGGCTCGATCCCGAGACGGTCGGCGGTTCGGATGATCATGGTCTTGGCGGCTGTGACTTCGGCCTGGCGCACGGCGGTGGTCGGCTCGACATCCATGATGACCGCGCATTTCAAGTCGATCAGGTAGTTGTCGGTATAGGCGAACACAGCAGGCCCGCGGCTGGCAGCCGTCCACCGTGCGGCGGGATCGACCGGCGAAGTGAACTTAGGCTGGACGGCCGTCGCGGCTCCGAACGCCGCGTCATCGAGCACGGTCAGGTACTCCGCGACGGCCCGGCTCGCCTCGGGCTTGAGCTCGCTGGGATCGGCCACGCCGTTCTGCCGTCGTGCGTCTGCCACGATCAGGCTGCCGTCGACGGCGAAACCTTCACCGCCCACCAGTCCCTCGGCCATGCAGCGGCGGACCACGGTCTCGAACACCTGCCGGAGCAGGTCGGCGTCGCGGAACCGGCCATGCCGGGCCTTGGAGAAGGTCGAGTGGTCCGGCACGGCGGTATCTAGGCTGAGGCGACAAAACCAACGATAGCCGAGGTTCAGATGCACCTCATCGCAAAGCCGCCGCTCGGAGCGGATGCCAAAGCAATACCCCACGATCAGCATGCGGATCATCAACTCGGGATCGATTGAGGGCCGACCGATGTCGCTGTAGTGCGGCTTGAGTTGCTCGCGGACGCGGGACAGGTCAACGAAGCGGTCAACCGACCGGAGCAAGTGATCCATCGGGACGTGCCGGTCCAGGTTGAAGCTGTAAAACAGAGATTCCTGCAACACAGTCTGCTCGCCCATCATCGTCGGATCCTCCGAGCCAAGAAAGGGATTGAATCAGGCGCTAACGAGCCGCCTCAAAGCCTTTTTCAACACAATCGGCCAAGAGCAGCCATCCGGTGATGGAGACGCTCGACCGTGTCGAGGCAGCGGCAAAGTCTGCCGGCTTCTTCATCGTCGCGCGGGTGGACCATGCCGGCGCCGCCGAGGGCGGTGGGCCTGAAACTCCGCCCGACCGCGCTGTTGATCTTCGGCAAGCCGCAGGGCGGCACCCCGCTTATGCGGTGCGACCAGCGGGCCGGGATCGACCTGCCGTTGAAGGCCTTGGCGTGGCAGGATGAGAGCGGCCAGGTGTGGCTGGGAATGGTGGATCCGGCGGTGCTGAAGTCACGGTATGGCCTCGGCGCTGCGTGCGACGCGCCCATTGCCGCGATGCAGGGGGTGGTTCAGGGGCTCCTCGGGTCCGGTGAGTCATAGCGGGCCGCAACAGGCCGATGCCCCTGCATCGGCCTGGACCGGTGGGCATGGCACGGTCCCGAACGAGCAGAAGACGCAACAGTCACCCTTGTTCGGCTTCAGCTGCACCCCGCAGCCCGAGCAGGTATAGAAGAACAGACAGGCATCCGTGGGCATTGTCTCAGCCTTGGCAGTGCCGCAATGCGGACAGGTCAGGGTCGATGAAAGGGTCACCTCGGCGTCAGGCATAGGCGTAGCCGAGATAGAGCAGCACGATGCCAGCGGCGAGGGCCAAGGCGGTCAGGGCACGAACCGAAGGCTGGGTGCACACGCCGCCGGGGGCACAGACAGCAACTGTCTGCCGTTGCCGCCACAGCAGGGTAGCCCCACCGGCGAGACAAAGTGCAGCGACCGGCAGCAGGACCGCCCGGTGCGGCGCCGCCACAACGGCAATGCCATAGAACCACGCCGTGCCGAGCCCGAGCGTGGTCAGGATGAAGGGGAGTCCGCAGCACGACGCGACGGCAAAAGCGGCCGCGAGGCCCCCTGCCGTCAAGATAACGGCGCCGTTCGCCGCGGCTACGGCCGAGGTTTGAGGCGGGGTCGCCGATCGATTGCTTGGCATGGTTTGCTCCCTGGAAGTAAGTTCGCAACGAGGCTTACAGTCTGTAGCCACTACAGACTCAAGAACTTTTTGCGGGGATGGACTCCATGACGCAGGACGCGATGGCGATCGGCGCATTGTCGCGCCGGTCTGGTTGCAACATTGAGACGATTCGCTACTACGAGCGGATCGGGCTTTTGCCGAAGGCGTCCCGACGAGGCCGCTACCGCAGTTACGGTGTCGAGGACGTAGGCCGGCTTACGTTTGTCCGGCGCGCGCGGGAACTCGGCTTTACGCTCGAGGATGTTCGGGCGCTGCTTGACCTGGCCGCTGGTGGCCACGATGCCTGTAGCGATGCGCGCCAGATTGCGTCGTCGCATCTCTTGGAAGTGCGGGCGAAGATCACGGATCTACAAGCAATGGAACGAGCGCTCGCCTTGTCGGTCGAGCAATGTGACACAGGAAAAATGCCGGGCTGCCCAATGATCACGGCGCTGTTCTCGGGTACCCTCAAATTGTGAACTAAGCGCGGCGCAGGGGTTTGTTCAGGTTTGCACGTTTGCAAGCCGGCGTGATCCGAAGGCGTGAGGCGATCACGCTAAGTCGGGACGATTTAAGGAGGAATTTTCAAACCTACAATCCATGGCGATGCGCAAAAGAGGCGGGCTGCTTTCGGCCATTGAACAGCGCTCTCGATTCCCAACCTACTTGGCTTCTCCGCTGAATGGCAGTTCCGAACCGACGTCTCTCCTGATCTCGTCCATTAGCTTGCGCCCACGGGCAAGACGTCGCCCAAGCGCCTCGACGAAGCCCTCATATCGCTCACGGCCCTTGGTCTGGGCAGCCGGCAGGGAGGCATCAGGAAGCGCGGGTGTGCTGGTGAGCCAAAAGCGCACGAACACCGCCAGCGCCTCGTTGGAGATATCAACGTGCCGCTCGATACGCTCCAGGTGCCGCGTCATGCGGTCGAGCCGCCGGGCCACCGCTGCCTCCAGGCGGTCGGCCCCATCGGGCGATAGGTGTGAGGCGAGTGCCGCTTCCACTATCAGCACCTGGGGCACGCGCTTGCGCGCCGCATAGTCTGCGAGTTTGCCAGCGAGATCGGGCGGCAGGCGGAATGTGTGCTTAGTGCGCATGCAGGTCACAGCCCCATGTCATCGGCGGGATCGAGGGACACCTGTCGGGCGGTGGCGCGCACCTGGCGCTGCAACACGCGGAGCCGTTGGGCGTCGTCATCGGCTTCGTCATCCGGGAGGTCGAACTCCTGAGCGGGTTTTCGTGGTGCGGTAATGACGTCCTCATGCTCGGGCAATTCCGGCTCGCGGCGGATGCCGGCGTTGGCGGGGTCTTCGGTATTGGTCGATGGTGGCGCGACGACGGCACCTTGCCAATCATCTTTGCCCGCCGGGATTGGCGTGTCGGAGTTGCCGCTCAGCGTGGTGCCGTGCGTGGGCGTTGGTGGCGTCAGGATGCGCGCCTGAAGCTGCTGATCCTCGTAGTAGCGCGCCTTCTTGGCCCGAATCGGGTGACAGCCGGAGACCAGCACCAATTCGTCATCACGCGGAAGCTGCATCACCTCGCCTGGGGTCAGCAGCGGCCGGGCGGTTTCTTGGCGCGATACCATCAGGTGGCCGAGCCACGGGCTCAGGCGGTGGACAGCGTAGTTTTTCGCATCGCGGATTTCCGTCGCCGTGCCGAGCGCATCGGACACGCGCTTGGCGGTGCGTTCGTCATTGCTGGCGAAACTGACCCGCACATGGCAGTTGTCGAGGATAGAGTTGTTCTGGCCATAGGCTTTTTCTATCTGGTTCAGCGACTGAGCGATCAGGAACGCTTTCAGGCCATAGCCGGCCATGAAAGCTAATGCGCTCTCGAAGAAATCGAGCCGGCCCAGTGCCGGAAATTCGTCGAGCATCAGCAGGAGGCGGTGCCGCTTGCCCTTCGCATTCAAATCCTCTGTCAGGCGTCGGCCGATCTGGTTGAGGATCAGCCGGACCAGCGGTTTGGTCCGGCTGATGTCCGATGGCGGCACGACGAGGTAGAGGGTCGCCGGCTTTGCGCCTTCGACGAGGTCGCGGATGCGCCAGTCGCACTGGCGTGTCACGGCCGCCACCACGGGGTCGCGATACAGGCCGAGGAACGACATCGCGGTAGACAGCACACCGGAGCGCTCGTTCTCGCTTTTGTTCAGAAGCTCGCGCGCGGCGCTGGCGACGACGGGATGCACGCCGGCCTCGCCCAGATGCGGCGTGGTCATCATCGCCCGCAGCGTCGTCTCGATCGGCCGCTTTGGATCGGAGAGGAAATTGGCGACGCCCGCCAGCGTCTTGTCCCGCTCGGCGTAGAGCACGTGCAGGATCGTTCCGACCAGCAGCGAATGGCTGGTTTTCTCCCAATGGTTCCGCTTCTCCAGAGCGCCTTCCGGATCGACCAGCACGTCGGCGATGTTCTGAACGTCGCGCACCTCCCATTCGCCACGGCGCACCTCGAGCAGCGGGTTGTAGGCGGCGCTTTGTGTATTGGTCGGATCGAAAATCAGCACGCGGCCGAACCGCGCCCGCCAGCCGGCGGTGAGCGTCCAGTTCTCGCCCTTGATGTCATGAACGATGGCCGAGCCCGGCCAGGTCAGCAGGGTCGGGACGACGAGCCCGACGCCCTTGCCGCTGCGGGTCGGTGCGAAGCACAGCACATGTTCCGGCCCATTATGGCGGAGATAGTCGTCCTGCCACCGGCCAAGCAGCACGCCGTCATGTCCAAGCAGCCCGGCTTCTTGCACCTCGTGCGTCTCGGCCCAGCGGGCGGAGCCATAGGTCGTGACGCGCTTCGCTTCCCGGGCGCGCCACACCGAAATGGTGACGGCGACCACGATGGCGGCAATGCCGCCGGCGGCGGCAATGTATGCGCCCTCGACGAAAATGTCCCGCGCGTAGGCGTCGTAGGCGAACCACCACCAGAAAAAGGCCGGCGGATGGTAAAATGGCCAGCCGAACAGCTCGAACCATGGGTGGCCGAGGCCCGGCTGAAAGCCGAGCTTCCACGCCGTCCATTCCGTCGCCGCCCACACGAAGCCGAGAACGGTGGCGCTGACGAGGAGCACCTGGCCCCAAAGGATCTTGGTCGCATTCATGGTGACGAAGGATCAGGAGGCTCCCGAGGTATGATCTCAAGCCTGAATTGATGGTGCTCGGGGCCAGGGATACCTTGGCGAAAAAATCGGACAGCTCGTGGGGTACATGGTCGATGTCATCCGTTCCCGTTTTCGTTGGCATCGACGTTGCGTGCGCCGTCAATAAGCGATTGCCGATTTGCGTTGTGTCTGCCGGCCGCCAACTGACGCCGATGATGATCCCGAAGAATTTGGCGGCGACGATTCCTCGCGGCGTAGGCAACAAAGAGATCACGGCGGGGATGCCTTTTCGCGAATCCTCGCATGGCGTGGCCAGCGCGCTCAAATCGATCGCGAGCCATATGGGATGGCAGGTTGAACGGGTCGCCGTCGATGCCCCGGCGGCGCCACCCGAAACGGGTTCCCGCTTGTCCGAGAACGAACTCGGTCAGCGAGGCCTTTCCGCATTCCGAACGCCGGCGACGGCGGCTTGGCTTGGAATACGTGAAAAGTGCATCGAGCATCTGAACGGCGGCGGCGGCGCAGCGAATCTTCCGCACGCCAACAAGATCTGGATGCTGTTTGGCTTTGAGCTATTCGCTGCTTTGAGGCAGCGTCTCGAGGCCGATATCGTAGAGGTATATCCGTTCGCAATTGTTCGAGCCTTGCTGCCAACGTGCCTGCACAAGTCCACCGAACAAGGCTACCAGGACCAACTCGTTGCGGTTGCTTCTCGTACAGGTTGGGAACCGCGCGATCTTGAAGCCAAACTGCGTGCCACGGTTGCCGGAAGCCGGCACGATCGCCTGGACGCCTACATGGCAGCCTGGGTCGCGAGCCTACCGGAGGAACGGAGATGCGCGTTCGGCGATCCGTGGCGGCCAGATGACGCAATTTGGGTACCTCGATGAATGATTTTCTGTCGATCTCCACTGATCAAATGGCCAAACCCCGCTTGCGTCCGAAACTCCAATCGACGCCGCCACCCGGCGCCATCACGCCGGCCACCTGCTTGCCGAGTTGCTGCTCCAGCGCCGGCCGCCACGGGACGAGCTGAAACCCCATGCCATCATCGATCATGGCGAACCTGCCGGAAGACAAGTTGACGCGCTGGCGGTAGATACCAGAGACGTGCTCGCCCTCGGCGGACGGCCGATGCGCGAGGCCTGTTTCCGCCGATAGCTTGGAAGCGACGCCTTCAAGCTCCTGGCGACGCAGCGTGTTGATGAGATCGCGCGCGAACACGACGCGCTGGCCTTGCCGCTCGGCCATGCCTTGCTGGGCGAGGTGATCGATCCTTCGATCCATCGCTTCGTGGACCTCGGCGCCGAAACCGCGGCCGCTGAGCGCTGGGTCTTTCGCGAGAAGCTGGCGGTCGATCCAGGTGGCGCCTGGGGCAGAGATTTGCACCTCGATCGTCAGGTCGGATCGTGTGGCGAGGGACATCCGTTGCCGTCCATTGGCATCCTCATACGCCCGCGTCTCGACAATGGCGCCGGGCCGCGCGTCGCCGGTCAGTTCGAGACCGGAGAAGCGAAGATGATGGGTGCGCCCATCGACGCCCTCGACGATCGCGTAGGCCGAACCCTTCAATTCATCATCCAGGCCGCGTTGGACGAGTCGGCCCAGCACCGGGTCGGCCGGCGCATCCCCATGGATCGCGAAGCCGGCGATGTCGGGCTCCCGGTCCGCCCCGCTCATCGCCCGGTGCACGGTCTTGATGATGTCGCCGCGGATGCCGAGGTCGCGTAGCGCCGGCTCGATGCCGGGCTTCAGGGTCCATTGCGCCGGGCCAATCTGCTCGGCCAGGCCGAGCCGTTCCAGCTTCGCGGCGCGGCCGAGCATCAGGCGCCGCATCTCAGGGTCGTCCTCGCCGCCTGGCCGCAAGTCGGCGATGCCGCCACCATCATCGGCGATATCGCGCAGCGCGCGGTCGAGGCTGGTCCAGCGTTCGGCCTCAACCTCCTTTTCCAGGGCAGTGCGGATTTCGTGTTCGCTGCGGGGACCGAGTTCGAAGGTGACGCGCTCGGCGGCCCGATCGCGGAAACCTCGGCTGATGTAGTCACGGCTGATGACCAGGTCCTGGCCATCGTCCGCCCGGCCGCGGATCAGGACGTGGACGTGCGGGTTGTCGGTGTTCCAGTGATCGACCGCCACCCAATCGAGCCTGGTGCCGAGATCGCGTTCGACATCCTGCATCAGCTCGCGGGTGAAGGTGCGCAGGTCCGCCAGCTCGGTGGCATCCTCGGGCGAGATGATGAACCGGAAGTGGTGCCGGTCGTCGGCCGTGCGCTCGGCGAAGGCCTGTTCATCGGCCGCGTCCGAGGTGGCGTCGAACATCCGCGCATCGGCGCCGTCGCGGGTTACGCCGTCGCGCTTGAGATAGGCCATGTGCTTGGGCAGCGGTGCGGAGCGGAAGCGCGTGCCCTGGTGGCGGACGACGCGCGCCTTCATCACCACACGCCGGGCGTTCGAGCGGAGCCGGATCGAGACCGCCGCCCGGCGGCCGCGTCCGAACCGCGAGCGGCTGCGTCCCTGGCTTGAGCGGAAGCTGGAGCCGATGTGCCCCGCCTTTTTCGCGGCGCGCATCACCTCGCCGACGAAGGTCTGGGGGCGCTTGGCGCCACGGTTGCCGTGGCGGATGCGGCCTGGGCGAACCTGGATGTCGTCGTCGCTGGTGCTCATGGCCGCGACGCGGGTTGGACCGGGCCGCGACGGCGGTCGAAGCGTTGAAATGCTTGAAGAAAATGCCTGGAGCGCCAGCAGGGGGCGGTGATCGAGTGCGCAAAATCTCTAATCCAACCAACCACTTGCGCGGCCCGGAGGGCCAGCCTTTTCCCTTGCCGTCCGTTGGTCGTGTTCCTTCCCACCCCCTGTCTGCCCCCCAAACCTGTCCCAAAGCCCGCCACCCTCCGATGAAGCCCGATCCCTGTCATGGCCGCGAATTCCGGCGGGATGTCTGCACAAACAGGCCCTCCGACTGCGGGGCGAGCGCCGTCAAGTCTTGCGCGCCAGTGTCGGTCGCACGGTGCTCGGCGTGCTCTTCGGCGGCAGGCTGATCTGCCGCCGTGTGATCGTCGGCGCGCACGGTGAACAGCGGCGCCTCGGTCCAGGAACGGGCCGCGATCGCCACCATGGCGGTCTCGTCGGTCGCGCCATTGCCGATCAGCGGCGCGAGCAGCGCGACGTAGGCGCGCGTCTCGGCCGGTAGCGGTTGGCCTGTTGCGAGATGGTCCTCGTAGCGCGCCGGACCTGCATTGTAGGCCGCAAGAAAGCCGGGCGAGCCGTAGCGGTCATGCAACTCGCGCAGATATGCGGCGCCAGCAAGAATGTTGTCATGCGGATCGAACGGATCGGCACCGAGGCCGTAACGGAGCCGCAGAGTAGCCCACGTCTCAGGCATGATTTGCATCAGACCCATCGCGCCTTTGGGCGACACCGCTCGTGTAGCGCCACCGCTCTCCGCCTGCATCACGGCGCGTATCCACGAGGCGGGAATGCCGGATCGTTGCGCGGCCTCGGCGACAGGGGCCGCGACGGGATCAGGTGCGACCTGTGCGGCGCTGGTGCTCGCGGGTTCAGCGTGAACGATGCGTCCAGCCAGCAGAGCTACTGCGGCGCCGATGGAGATCGCGCGGCAGAATTTGCGGGCATGGGAGTTGGCAACCGGACGATCAGCAAGATCAAGCATGGCCGGAAAGGAGAAAGAGGAATGCCGGATTGATTGCTGAATTTTGGTGAAGCGCGGGCACGCGGGCGTCATGTTCACTGGGCCTCCTCGATCCAGATTGGATCGGCCCGGCCGACGATCGTCGTGGTGGGCAACGTGCCGAAATACCATCCGTCGAGCGATGCGACGGACTGACGGTTCATCAGGAAAACCTCACCGGCCGCGATCACCCGGCAGCCCTGCCAAACGGGCAGCGAGCGGCCCAGGTGATCCCGGTCGAGCGCTGCACCGACGGTGATCCCGTCGATGCTGATCGTGTCGCCCATACGGCAAACGGTCTGCCCGGGGAGCGCTGCAATATGTTTCAGCAGCGGGATGCCTTTGGGCAGGTAGCGCCGTGCATCGAGGAACGTCGCCAGCTTCTCGGGCGGCGTCACCACCAACAATTCGTCGGTCCGCAGAGCGCCGGCCGGATGCACCGCGTAGAGGCCGATCGGCACGCTGGCGCTGGCGTTCCAGATCAGTTTCGGCACCGGGTGGAACAGCGCCGTAATGCCGGTCACCATCACCGCCCCGTAGGTCGCCATGACGTAGCCAAAGCGCGTCATGCGTCGATCCTCCGCCGCTGGAGCCAGGCATGATGGCGATCCCGGCTGTAGGGTCGCGGCGTTTCGCCAGCAGCGAGGCGGTTGTTGACGTGGCGCCAGTGATCGGGACAGGCATCGGCCGCATCAATGCCGATTTGCTCGACCGCATCGATCGCTTGCAGCACGCGCTCGACCTTCGGCCACCCGGATTGGCGAAGGTAAATCTCACCGCCGGGGCGCACATACGGCACCGTTGAGAACGCCTCGCCCGGCACCACCGCGCGCAGGATGTCGATGCGTGACACAACGGTGCCGAAGTCGTTCGCCACCCATCGGACGTAAGCAAACATGCTGCCCGGCGCGAAGCTGAGGATACGGCGGCGCCGATCGAGAATCTGCTCGGCCACATCACGGCCGAACCGAATCCACTGCTCGATCCGCTTCTCGAACCAGATCAGCTCGACATGGGTGAGCGTGTCGGATGCGGGCGCGGTCATGACGCTGCTCCGCCGTCATTAGGAAACTCCCGGTCGAGCAAGGCGCGCAGCATGTCGGCGACGGTTATGCCGCGCCGGAACGCGGTGACCTTGATGCGGCCGCGCAAAGCCGGCGTCACATCGATGGTCAACCGCGCGCTGAAATCCTCCTGCGGGCTGCTAGCCGGGGATGGTTCCGGTGCCCGAACCCACGCGTCAGGATCGCCGGGGCGTGACGCAAACCCACGCTTTGCCGAACGCTCGTTCATGGTGCGAGCCCCGCAACTTCGCCAGCGAGAGCGGTGATCTCGCGCGCCGCCGGGCTGGCGTCATCTAGTTCGGCGACCAGGCGGCCGGATTGCGCGGCGTCGGCAAAGGCCACGCGTTGACCGATGCGTGCGGCCAGCACTGGCGGCTCATGTTCGGCCAGCGTCTCGGCGGTCTCGCGGGCGATGATGGTGCGGGCGGCGCAGCGGTTCAGCACGAAGCGCGCGACGAGAAGCGGGCGGAAGATCCGCGCTTCCTCGATCAGCTTCAACATCTCGCCAGACGCCCATCCATCGAACGGCGAAGGCTGGGCTGGGATCAGCACCAGGTCGGCCGCTAGCAGCGCCGAGCGCAGCAGCCCAGCAACTCTGGGCGGCCCGTCGATGACGACGTGATCGGCGTCGCGGGCCAGCTCAGGCGCCTCGCGATGCAGCGTGTCGCGCGCCAGGCCGATGACGCCGAACAGCCGCGGGAAGCCGTCCCTGGTGCGCTGCTCGGACCAGTCGAGCGCCGAGCCCTGCGGATCGGCGTCGATGAGGGTGACTCTTTTCCCTTCCCGGCTCCATTCGCCAGCGAGATGCAGAGCGAGAGTCGTTTTGCCGACGCCGCCCTTCTGGTTGAGGAGCGCGACGATCATCCCGCCCTCTTCGCGGTTATCCACCGATCGGCGCGGTGCCCAACTTCAGAAGAGTTAGATTCTCTTAGGTTAGACTTTAAGTTAGGGACGCCATAAGCTGCTGATTCAATTGAGGAAAACGGCTCTTTTTGTTCCTGATAGCACGCACCGGGTGTTCCCGATAGCACGTGCCCCTCCGTTCCTGATAGCACGCGCTGTTCCACAGCTTGTCCACAGGGGCCTGTGGATAAGTCCGCGCGCGCGAAGCCCAAAACCTCCCGCCCGCCGGTTTCCCGTTCCACCGCGAGGTGGTAGCCTGGCAGCGATTGGCGACGGACAATCTCGCGCAGTTCGAAGGCGAAGCGCCGGAACGGGGAGAGGCTGGCCGATTTGGCATGCAGGTGCCGGAAATCGAACCGCCAGCCGCCGCGCTGCTGGCCGCCATGCTTCCGGACTATGCGGTATAGCCAGCGCTCCAGCCCGCCCGTGAGGTCGAAATACGCGCGGTCAATGGTCAGCACGAGCGCGTCGTCGAGGACGGCCCGGTAGAACCAGTCCGGCATGATCAGGTCGATGCCGTCGGTCTGGCCGTGGGCATCGGCGTGCTCGGTCCATTCGTTGATCCAGGAGAAGCGGTGCATCCGCCGCTCGCTGGTCTGGCGCAGCGATGTCGCGACCGTGGTGGACTGCAAGCGGTCCAGCGCGGCCTTCAGGCGATGGTAGTCGCGGGCGCTGGTGCCGCGGCCGGTGAAGGTCAGGATTTCGCGGGGCGTCGCCGCCATCAGGCGCGAGGTCCGCACGCCGGCGTCGCGCGCCTCGACGATCTGGCTGGCTGCCCAGATCAGCACGTCGGCGTCCCAGATGGTCGCCATGCCGTGCTCGGGCACCGCCTCAACGCGGATGGCAATGTCGTTCATCCGGAAATCGATCGGCCGGGTCCGCGGCGTCTTTGCGAGACTGAAAAAGGGATAGGCCATGAGGTCCTGGGCGTCGCGAGGTGCCAGGTCCCCGGGAAGCGCCCTGAACAGCTCCAACTGTTCGCGCTCATGGCGATGGCGTGGTGACATGGTGGAGGCGCTTCAGCGGCGCGTCGTTACGACCTGCGGCTGGACCGCAGCGGGGTGGCGCTTGGCCGGCAGCACCGTGCTGGCGCCGGGGTCCGACGTCGACGCTTTGGCGCCGGACTCGACCCACGATTGGAGATCTTCGAGGCGATAGACCACGCGGCCGCCGAGCTTCGAGTAGCGCGGGCCGGTGCCGTAGATGCGATGCTTTTCCAGCGTGCGGATGGACAGGCCGACGAAGCGGGATGCTTCGGGGGTGCGCAGATAGCGCGGCGGAAAACCGGCGAGATTGGCGGACATGAGAAACCTCCGTGATCGGTTGGCGGGCCGCCGGGGGATGGCGGCTGTCGGTGATCACGGTGGCGGAGACGGCAGCCTTGGGGGGATGGTGATCTCGAGGGGTGGTGAGATCGCCACCCCCCTGCCTGCGGAGCTACTTCCGACGGCGGTAGGGATGCAGCAGCAGCGAGCGATAGCCGCCACGCATCATTCCGAGGCCGAACTTCACCAGGCGGATGGCGCGGTCACGGAGGTCATGGCTCTTCCAGGCCCGCCCGGAGACGTCTGGGGCGGCGAACAGGGCCGCCGCGATGTCGCGATAGCTGGCGTTCTCAAGTCGTCCGTCGAGCGCGCGCAGGCCGAGGATCAGACGGTCACGTCGCGCTTTCGACAGGGCAGCGGGGTCGCGACCCGGATTGCGCCCGCTGAGGCAGCGCCAGAGGCGGACCGCTGCACTGGCGCGTATCTCGAAGAGCTGGTCGAGGGGCAGCAGGACCGCAGGCTGGCCGTCGCCATCCTGGTGGACGTGAACCCGAAGCGTCGTGCCGTGACGATCGATGACGCGATCGGCGTCGCCATTTCCCTTCGCGATATCGAGGGCGCTCGGCGGCAGGACTAATTTTGGGTCGGCGATATCAGTCGGCTGCTCCGTCAGCGTGACCACGCTGGGCAGCGCGGCCGGCGTCCAGAGTGCGGGGCCTCCGCCGGCCCCGATGCCGGGCGCGAAATCGCAACCCCCAGCGCCGGGCGAAAGCATCCGCCTCGGCTTGAGTCAGCACGCCACGCCGGTCGGCGCGTTCAAGTCTCCGCCGGTCCTGCGTAAAGTCAGGATTGCGGTCGAGATACTCCCAGGCAAAGCCTGGCGCATCCAGCGATCCAAGTTCCTCGTACGCAGCCGGCGAGGTCCAATCCCCGCGAGCCATGGGCGTCTCTCCATCCGTCTTGTTGCCGACGATGACGCCGAAATAAATGGACGAGTTGGCGGATTTCCTACACGCACAACCGGCAACGCGTGTTGCGGCTTTGGCAAGGAACCGAGTTAATGTGGCGCGCCGCCGCGCAGAAGATGCCGATACCCATTCTCGGTCATCCAGCGGGCGCGGGCCAGGTGCGACGCCCAGATTGCCTTGGCGCGTTCTGTGTCATGCGATGGATCGAGATGCAGAACGATTCGGGCGACCTCCCGCCAATCCGCGCCTTCCGCATCGGCATCGAGAAGGCGCAGATAAGTGATGAGGTGCTGCTCGTCGTAGCCGGTGAGGACGTTGGTCGTCGGAGCAGCATCCGTGACCGGCGGATCGAGCTTGGGTGGCTGCATGAATCGGCCCTGCGTGGTTAACGACGCTGAATTTCCCGATAACGATGCTGCGTTCAAGCGCCCGCGAGCGATGATTTCTGCGCGGGCGGGGGCGAAGCCACGTTCATCAGCATCACGCCTTTGCCTTGAGCAGAATTCATGAAGACAATGCCGGCTGTTTCGAGCGCGCGCCGAACCTGGTCGTGCGTGCTCTCATGCACCGGGAGGCCGCGTTCGGACTCCAGGCGTTTCAGGGCGGTCAGCGCCACGAGGGCTTTCTCTGCGAGCATGTCCTGCTTCCAGTTCAGCAACGCCCGCGCGGCCCGAACTTGTCGGCCGGTGATCATCCATGATCACCTCCGACAGACGACCTGCGCGCACCAGAAATACGACTATAATAGTCGCTCTAACCGCATTCAACGCCCGGCAGACCGGGAACGGGCTAACTTTCACGGTCGCTTCGTTGAACCAGAACGACGAGTCGCGGCCGTCGGCATTGTGTCGCCCGGCTTGTCGATGGCGCCGTGTTGCCGGAAAGGCGGCAATCCGCAAAATCGTGGAACCGGAAGGCCCCGCCCGGAGGACCGGGCGGGGCATGGGTGGAGGTCCGGCTTAGTCGCCGTTCGGCCGGCGGGCGCGGGACCAGATGAGGGTAAAGCCGTCGCCGTCCTCGTCGTCGAACAGGTTGGCGTAGATCGGTGCGTTGAACGAAGGATCGTCCAGCTTGACCGACAGGTAGTCGCGGCCCTCGTTGGAGCGCTTCGACCAGGCGGCCCCGATCTCCGCCCGGCCGACGAAGACCCGATGGCTGGGTGCGTTGTCGTTGGCCCGGTTGGCTTCCGGAACGATGCGGACGTTCTTGGTCTGCACGCTCAGGGTGACGATCTCGCCCTGCAACTCGCTGCCGGACTTCTTGAAGGAACCGATGTTGGCCATGTCACTTCTCCTTGGCTGTTTCGAGCCCGCGACCACCGCGGCCTCGATGGCGATCTGCAGGCCGGAGGCGATCGACGACGCACCAGCTTGCTGGCCGGAGCGCAGCGGAGGATGGCGGCGGCGCGAGTTTCTTGGCTTCCGCGAGGAATGGCCGGAGGCCAGGGGAAGAAAGTCGCGCCGCCGCCGTTGCGGCTCAGGCGATCGAGGTGCCAACCGTCCTTCGGCCAGATCAAGCCATTGAGAGGCCGTGTGTCCGCGCGCCGAACAGCATGCACGGGAGAAGACGTGGCCGGCCTTGGTTGCTACGCACAAGATGCCCGGCGTTGCAGGCGGGAAGGAAGAAGCCGTGGCGCGCAGATCGGACAGGCCGCAACTCGCCCGAACCACGGCATTTGCGACGCCTCAGTTCATCGATCCTGCGGACGGGCGAGATTGGGGCCGACCTCTCGAAGCCGCGCCAGGGCCGCCTCACTGCCGGGTCATGCTGCCGTCCAGGTCAGCCGCCGATTTCCGCACCCGATCGCCGACGAGGCTGACGATCACCCCTGTCTGGCAGCATGAGCCGATGGGTAGCCGGACTTTCTACGATGCGCCGCTCCTCCGGTGGGACGAACAGCGCCATCCGTGCCCAGGCTGTGCCGCCGACAGCGACCGCCCCGACCACTGCGAAGGCCACGCGCCAGGCTTCGGACGGAATGCCCATCTGGGCGAAACCGAGCGTGCCGTTGTAGCCGGCGATCGCCGCCGGCACCGCATAAAGCAGCCCGATCGCCCCGCGGATCAGGGGTGATCGGATCGTGGCAAAGGCGATCTGCCCGATCGTCAAGGTGACGCCGCCGCCGATGATGGCGAGGATGATCGCGCCGGGTATGCCGGCGCCGCTGTGATAGGCGGCCAAGCCGGCCGTCAGGCCGGCAACGAACGGCAGCGCGTAAACGGCGAGTATGAACAGCAGCCAGCAGAAGAAGCCGATGCCGAATACGCTGAGAACGAGTCCGATGATGAGCATGGTGGATAACTCCGTGCCTAAGAGGCCAAGGGTTGCGCCTTCCACCACCACCACGGCGCGGGCCAGACTATAGCGGAAGGTGATGGAGGGCGGCAGCGGAAAATCGATGGTGAATTCCCGCCGCCGCCGGATGTGATCGACGCCCTTTCAGGGTTGAAAGGGATCGAATTCGTGGATGATCGTTGCGGGGTCACCGTCATATTCGGCAGACGGCATGACGCCATATTCGCCATTGCCGGCATGAAAGACGGTGATGCAGACCATCAGGGTGGTGGCGAGGTTCCAGCCACGGGCGTGAGCGATTGAGAGGGCTTGCGACATTGTTCCGGCTCCCGTCTTGGAGGCGGGGACCATCCCCGCGCGACAGGCGCCCGATGTGTCCGGCACAGGGCCGCAATCACCGCGCAGGCGAAGCCGGAGAGGCCGCACGCGCGCGTAGCGGACCCTTCACGGGTTGATGGCGTCAGGCCCTTGGCCGGACCAAGGATCAGCGCCGACGGAGCGGGGTGGTGTACGCATCTTGCTGGATAGGTCGGAAATGGACCGCGTGCTAAAGGCTGCGTCGAGTCGTGGTGCGATATACCGCGACATTGGGTGGGGAGCGGCTTTGGGGAGCGTGGACCCCGCGGTCCGGTTCGCGCCGATCTCGGACACAGGCGCCATTGGGGAAGTGCTCAGAAGCGCTCGTGGCCGAACTGCCCAATTAGCTCTTTATCGTGGCGGTTGACCGGCCGCAGACGAAAGGCTTCGAGGCGGACTTAGGGGTCACAAACTCGGCCCGAGTTCACCGACGTAGCCTGGGCGTCCAGCTGTCTTCCAACCCGGCTTCCTCGTCTTCCTCATCGGGCAAGATGTCAGTCGTCAATATCGTCAGCACGCGGCCGTACGAGCCCAGCCCTAGGGCCTCCTCTGTCGCCTTAAGCGCACGGCGCCCGCCAAGCCACCTACGCAGGTCGACCTCCTCGCAGACCCTTTTCCCAGAAGCTACATCGGCGGAAGAGGCGCCCAGGGCCTCGGAGATGGTCGCCTCAGGCAGGGCGTCACCCTTGCGGGGCCACGACAGGTTCTCGAAGTCCTGCATCGAACCGGAAAGGAACGCGTAGTCGATCCTGCCGGCGGTGCTAACCACGATCGCAGCAGGGACCGAAGTCTTGCGGGCGTAGGCAATTGCCGTAGCCGTCAGTGATGTCACGCATTTCTCGGCCATCGTTTCTATGCCAGCGAGGCCCTCTTCCGACCGGCGCAAGGCTGCCTTGAACGGGCCGTCCGGCATGAGCAGGCCCGAGGCAAAGAAGTCTGCCTCCATTTCGAACGGATCGGCCGAAACGAACCCGGCCTGCGACGAATGGCTGGTGATGCCGGGCGGGAACAGGTGCTCGGGATGCCCCTCGAGCAGGTAGTGGCCGATCTCGTGGGCTATGCTGAAACGCTGGAATCCAAGGCTTCGGACATAGGTGCCGAACATGATGCCGAAAACATCGCCATGTCGGAGCAGCATACCCGACACACCCGGCTTTTCTTGCCTCAGCGGCTTCACCTCGATATCGAGGAACGCGGCGATCGCGTCGAGGTCGACGGGCAGCTTGTCGAATCCGTTGTCCCGCAGCCAGGTCTCCGCCTTGACAGTAGCATCCGAAGGCGGGCGGCGCTTCATTCCGTATCCTTGGGGTCTGCGCGGCCCTTGGAAGCGAGTAGGCGCATGAACCCTTCGGCCAAAGTGCGGTCTGATCCGGTCAGCTTCTCCACGTTCCGGTATAGCGCCTGGCCCTCTGCGCCGAGCCCGACATCCTCCACGTTCCCCAACAGGTAATCGGTCGTGACATCAAGTGCGCGCGCAAGGCGGCGCAGGTTGTCGAAAGACGGCTTCCGCTTGCCCGCCTCAAAGTGGGAGATGGATGCCGCTGGTAGCCCCGCCTTCGCCGCTAGCTGGGACTGCTCCATCCCCCGGATTTTGCGCGCCGCTCGTAGCCGGTCTTGGAAGATTTCCTGGCTCGGGCTTTCCTCGCCCATGGCGACATCTCCATGTTGTAAGTCACGTTCTCGCCATACCTGAACTGCGTTACCGCCATGTGGTAGATGGCGAAGATGGAGATTCGAACACCGTAAGCGTCTGGTCAAGAGGACACTCGCCACCAGCAACCCAGCTGACATCGAAGGGGTGGACCTTCCTCAAGCCCATTTCTCCGGCGAGAGGCAGCTTGCCTAATTCAAGTTGGGCCTGAAGCGGGCTACGAATGTCTTCCTACTTGCCGCTCTGCGCGGCGATTCCACCATTACTGTCTTGACGATATCGCCATGGCACCTTAGATGGCGATCTCGACAATAGGTGCATGGCGAATCGTTAATGGGGTCGGTGGGAGGTTAGGATGGAACAGGAACATCAGGTTCACGAGCACGGGGGCGGCACACCGGTCGAACGCGCCCTGGAAAAGGTTCGTGAGGCCGAACACGAGTTGGAGAAGGCTCACCACACGGAAGAGGCCGCCGAGGAACACCTCAAGAAGGCGGTGCGCGATCTCGAAAAGGCCGAGCACGACAAGCCGGGCACCATTGACCTGATCATCAACACCCGCGCCAAACCCTGGTCGGAGGAGAGAATCAACTACGATCAGGTTGTGGCGCTCGCGGCCTTGCCTCTGCCACAAGGCCAAAATCCCGGCTTCACGATCATCTACGAGGACGGGCCGGGCAAGAACCCGAGCGGCACGCTCGTAGCGGGCCAGTCAGTCCACGTTAAAAACGAGATGGTGTTTCATGTTACACCCACTAATCGCTCGTAACGCTGACTTAAGGCGCTTGCACGATGAAGGCTTCGAGATCGAGATTCACGGTGCCTTCATCGTCATCCGGTCCGTTCCGTATTTGAACAGCCGGCGCGAAGTCAGGCGCGGCATTCTCGTCGCCAGCCTGCACGTCAACATCGATCAGACCATCGTGCCGACGAACCATGTCGTTATGTTCAGCGGCGACTATCCCTGCGATCATCTGGGCCGTGAACTCGAAAACCTGCGTCATGGCACCGCTCAGAGCGAACCAGTCGCAGGCATCACCACGCGATTCTCATTCTCGAACAAGCCGCCCGGCGGATATATCGACCACTATCAGCTGGTGACAACCTACGTTGCGAACATCGAAGGGCCGGCCCAGGTCCTTGATCCCGACGCGCGCGCCCGCACCTGGAATATCGTCGAAAACACTGACCCCGACTCTGTCTTCCTTTATCCGGACACAGCCTCTAGCCGGGCGGGCATAACGCACATCGCCCGCAAGCTGCAGAATGAGCGGGTCGCGATCATAGGACTTGGCGGAACAGGCTCTTACATTCTTGATCTCGTCGCCAAGACGCTCGCCAAGGAAATCCATCTATTCGATGGCGACCTGTTCGGCTCGCACAACGCGTTCCGCGCACCCGGCGCGCCATCAATTGATGAGTTGCGCCAGCGTCCCTTCAAGGTCGATCATTTTGCTACCGTTTATACGCGCTTGCGGCGGCGCGTTGTTGCGCATCCGTATTTTATGGATGCCTCGCGGGTGTCAGATCTTGACACCATGACCTTCGCGTTCCTGTGCATGGACGCAGGAGAACAGAAGCGCCTGGCCGTAGAACGGCTTGAACAAATCGGTGTACCCTTCATTGATGTCGGCATGGGCCTGACCTTAACTGATAGCGACTCGCTAGCGGGTCTTCTCAGGGTTGTGACCAGCACGCCAAACCAGCGCGATCACGTACGAAGCAAGCAGAGAATTGACTTCAATGGCGGCGGCGACAACGTTTATAACAATATACAGATTGCTGACTTAAATGCCCTTAATGCAGCATTGGCGGTTATCAGATGGAAGAAGCTTCGCGGGATCTATCACTGTCCTCGGAACGAGCATTTCAGCGCTTTCGCAATTGACACGGGCAGCTTGATCAACGACGACTTCGCCGCATGAGAACGGAGGCTTTGACGCCGCGTTACGTTAAAGCGGTACCCTCATCGATGGATGAGGGCATTCTCTACATTTCATCCTATGGAAGTGCGATCCACAAATGCTGCTGCGGGTGCGGCAACGAGGTGGTGACGCCGCTCGGTCCGGCACAATGGCATATCACCAAACAGGGGGATACCGTGACGCTGAGGCCTTCGGTCGGCAGCTGGAACCTGCCGTGCCAATCGCACTACCACATCACCAACAACCGGATCGAGTGGCTGCCGAAGTTCTCGCCCGCGCAGATTGCCGCCAATCAGCGAAGCGACAATGCCGCCAAGCATGCCCACTACGACGCAAAGAGGCGTGTCGGGCTCTGGACGAAGCTTTGGAATTGGCTGAGGAAGCTGCTGGGGATATGATGGTCGGCGACGAGCGGTGCAGCAAATTCCATTCTGGATTTGCTGCACCGTCCGGCTGCTTTAGTTGTTGCTGAGCAAGTGATCTCCCAACTAACTGTGGCCCGTTGATGATCAGAGGTCGGCGGGAACCCGAAGGGGATCGGGCTTTGGGTTGAGAGCAGTGGTCGGCAGCAAACGGCGCTCATGCGCCGCCGCTGCCGAACTTCCAGAGTGGAATGCCGAGCTTTTTGGCCTTGTCGGCGAGATTGTCCTGAATGCCGGTGCCCGGAAACACCATGACCCCGATCGGCAGCACTTCCAGCATCGCGTCGTTGCGTTTGAACGGTGCTGCCTTGGCGTGCCTGGTCCAGTCGGGCTTGAAGGCGATCTGCGGCACCTTGCGGTGATCGGCCCATTTGGCGGCGATGCGCTCGGCGCCCTTCGGTGATCCGCCGTGCAGCAGCACCATGTCGGGGTGCTTGGCGTGGACCCGGTCGAGCTTGTCCCAGATCAGGCGGTGGTCGTTGAAGTCGAGGCCGCCGGTGACGGCGATCTTCGGGCCGGCGGGCACCAGCACCTCGGTCTCGGCCCGGCGCTTGGCGGCGAGGAAGTCGCGGCTGTCGATCATGGCCGAGGTCAGCGTGCGGTGGTTCAACATTGATCCTGCGCGCGGCCGCCAGGCGGAGTGTGTATGGCGCTCGAACTGGTCGGCGGCCTGGTCGCGGAAGAATTCCATGCTGTCGCGGCGTTCGATCAGCGTCTGCCCCTCGGCGGTGAGGCGTTCCAGCTCGACCGAGCGGATTTCCGAGCCATCCTGTTCCCGCTGGCTGCGCTTCTGCGCCTGCTCATTATCGTCGAGTTCGCGTTCGATTCGGCCGATGGCGCGGTGGAAGATGTTGACCGTCGACCACAGCAGGTCTTCGAGGTCGGGTTCGAGGCGTGTGTCACCCAGCGCCACCGCCAGGGCATCGAAGATGTCAGCCACCGCGCCGGCGACGATCTGTGCATCGGGCATCGGCCTCGGGTCGGGTTCGTCCTGGAACGGACGGTAGCCGTAGAGCTGGAGTTCGGTGAGGACGTGATCGGTGGGGGATGAGGTGTGCGGCGGCTCGAAGCTGGTGTCGTCGTATTCGGTCGTCATGTGGTGCTGCCCTTCGTCGGATCGACCGCGCCCATCGCGGCCTTCATGGCGACGAAGGCGGCGGGCGGACCGGACCTGCACCCGCAGCGAAGCGGAGGGCCGAAGCGGAGCGGAGGATGGCGGATGCCGGCTATTTTGCTTCGCGATGCAAAGGCGGCCCCCTCTTGGGCCGCCGGCGGAAAATAGCCGGCCATCTGCCATTGCTTTCCGGGCCGTTTGCCGCCCGATCGCCCTCTGAGAAGGCCGTGGGCGCGGTCCTCTCCGACGATTGGCGGGCGCTATACCGCGACCGGATGCGACAGGACGCCGGCGCCGCCGTACACCCCCGCCGCCCCGGTGCCGGACGCCTCCAGCGCCAGGAAGCGAACGACGTCCCCCGGGACGATCTGCACCCTGACGGCTGCCCGCAGGGCATCGATGCCGAACGCGCGGAGATCTTCGTTACAGTCGCCCAGCCGGGGTGACAGCGTGATCGCCTCGATCCCGGCTTCGCGGCTGCGGTCGATCAGGTTTGCCACTGCGCCATCGCCTGCCGGATCGTTGTCGCGGGCGATGTAGAGGCGGCGCAGCGTCCGGGGGAACAGGATGGCGGCCAGATGCGCGGCCGAGAGCGCGGCGACCATCGGCATGGTGGGCATCACGCATCGGAGCGACAGCATGGTCTCGATACCCTCGCCAGCCGCCATGACATCGTGCGCCAAACCGAGGCGGACGGCATTGCCCAGGAGGTGGCCCATCGCGCGCCTCGGCGTGTCGATCGGCGCCTTGTCCCGCCCCGATGGGTCGAGCCAGGTGCGATGCGCGCCGGTGATCGTGCCGCTGAGGTCGGTGACGGCGGCGATCATCGCCGGCCAGGTCTCGGTCGGCGAGTCCGGATCGGGCCGGTAGTAGCAGCGTGGATGGAAACGGAGATTGGCGGTTCCCTGCAAAGCCGCAATGCCGCGTCGGCGCAAATACGTTTCTACGATTGTGCCCGAAATCGGCCGGGACATTGCGAAGAGCCGCCTTGCCGACTCTGGCGAACCTGCGAGCGCTGAATATGATGGTCGCGCAAGGTCTGGCGCCGGGTCCGGTCGTGGCAGGCTGAGAAAGCGCCGTGCTTCATCGACGACATCGGAGAATTCGGCGAGGCCGCAGCTTTCGCGGATGACGTCGAGCAGATCGCCATGCTCGCCGGTCGCCGCGTCCGTCCATTTGCCGGAAGCACCCTTGCCAGATTCGGGTCCTCGCAGCCTGACGAACAGGGAGCGCCCTGGCGTGTTGCGTACATCGCCCACCAGCCAGTAGCGGCCTTCTCGGCGGCCGTTGGAGAGGTAGTGGCGACACACCGCCTCGGCATCGCGCGCGAGACGGTGCGCCAGATCGGCGGCTTGATGGCGCATGGCTACGCCGCCGCCCGGTCGGCGATGCGCTCCAGCGGATAGCGCTCCAGCAATTTCGCCATAATGGCCGTGCCGGTGGCGTCGGTCGGCACGAACATGCGCAGCTTCCAGGAGATGATCTCATGGAACAGGCCATAGGCGCGGAGCCGATCACGCATCTGGTCGGTGAAGCCAGTCAGCTCGATGCGATTGGCGCCCATGACGCGGACGCGGCGAAGCTGAAGTCCCTCCGACAGATCAAGGATCGTTTTGCCGTCCCTCAGCGCGGTGAAAGCGTGGTCGGCCGATAAAGTCGGCTTGTCGGCGTCGAGCGCGGTGGCGACCCAGGCGGGTGAGACGCGGCGGCCGATGATTCGCTCGCCGGCATCGGTCCGAAGCCGATAGACCCGCGAGGACTCATTCGGCAGGCGCTTCCAGATCGGCAGCAGAAGGCCAGCAACCATGTGGATCTCGCTGTCCGTAAATCCCGGCACCTGGGCGAGTTCTGCCTCCCAGGCGCGGGCGAAGGTTTCGCGGTCGGCCTCGCGCCACTGGGTTTGCGGCATCATCGCCAGCGGCAAGGCTGGATGTTCCATCGGCCGGATCAGCCGGACACGCAGTTCGACCTCGCCATCGTCGAGCATCACGCTGGGCGCCGGAACCTGCACGGCGGCCCGGCCCGATTGTGTGTTCACCAGCAACACGGCGCGCTTGTCGGAAAGCCGATCCAGCGCCTGGTCTAGCGTGACCGGGCGATTGCGCTCCCGCTGCGTGATGGTCAGTAACCGGGTTTCCGCGGATGTGCCGGGGTGGGTGTAGATCGTCCGCCGGCTGGTGACGATGAAGCTCTCGGCGGTCAGGGTTTCCAGCCCGATATCGTAAGTGCCGCTTGCCATTGCACCTTCGATGCGGGCGGTTAGCAATTGCTCGAATGCGGTAAATAAGATGTTCTGCAGATCGATGGTCAGCGCCAGCAGTCGGTTGAGGAACGTCGTGATCGGCGGCAGCTCGTCTCGGATGCCGTTGGCATCCAGGAGTTTCAATCCCGTCGCATCCTCGAAGATTTGCAGCGTGCAGCCTTCGACCTTGCCCGCGACCAGCAGCAAATAGAGCTGGCGCAATGCGTCGCGCGCGTAGGCACTTTCCAGATTGTCCTCGGGCCGGAACAGGCCCTGGCCGCCGGTCTGGCGCTGGCCCTTGGTGATGGCGCCCAGCGTATCGAGCCTGCGTGCGATGGTGCTGAGGAAGCGCTTCTCCGCCTTCACATTGGTGGCGATCGGCCGGAACAGCGGCGGTTGCGCCTGATTGGTGCGATTGGTGCGCCCGAGCCCCTGGATGGCGGCATCCGCCTTCCATCCGGCTTCCAGCAGATAATGGACGCGCAGCCGCCGGTTCTTGGCCGAGAGTTCGGCATGGTAGCTGCGGCCCGTGCCACCGGCATCTGAGAACACAAGGATGCGTTTGGCGTCATCCATGAAAGCCTGCGTCTCGCCGAGATTGGCGGAAGCGGCGCGGTTTTCGACGACCAGGCGGTCGATGCCGTCAGCGCCGGTCTTGCGAATGATGCGCCGAGAGCGACCCGTCACCTCGGCCACCATGTCGGTGCCGAAGCGCTGAACGATCTGATCGAGCGCGCCATGCACTGGCGGCAGCGATGCCAGCTTTTCTATCAGGCGATCCCGCCGAGCGACGGCGTCGCGGCTCTGGACAGGCTGGCCGTCGCGAAAAACGGGCCGCGAGCAGAGATTGCCCTCGCTGTCAGTGAATGGCTCGAAAAGCTGCGTCGGGAACGAGTGCGCTAAATAGTCGAGAACGTACTCGCGCGGCGTAATATCAACCTGGACATCGCCCCATTCGTCGGTCGGTATTTCGGCAAGCCGGCGCTCCATCAGCGCCTCGCCGGTCGAGACAATCTGGATGACAGCGGCATGGCCGGCCGCGAGATCGCGATCGACGGCTTCGATTAGCGACGGCGTCTTCATTGCGGTGATCAGGTGATTGAAGAAACGTTGCTTGGCGCTCTCGAAGGCGGAGCGCGCGGCGGATTTGGCCTGGCCGTTCAGCGTACCGGTATCGCCGGTGACGTTCGTCGCCTTCAGCGCCGCATCGAGGTTGTTGTGAATGATGCCGAACGCGCCGGCATAGGAATCATAAATACGTATCTGTTCGTCGGTGAGTTGGTGCTCGACCAGATCATATTCGACGCCCTCGTAGCTGAGCGACCGTGCCGCATAGAGACCAAGCGCCCGCAGATCGCGCGCCAGCACCTCCATGGCCGCGACACCGCCGGCCTCGATTGCATCGACAAACTCGGCGCGGGTGGCGAACGGGAAGTCCTCGCCACCCCACAGGCCGAGCCGCTGGGCATAGGCGAGATTGTGAACCGTGGTGGCGCCGGTCGCAGACACGTAGACGATGCGGGCATTCGGCAGCGCGTGTTGCAGGCGCAGGCCGGCGCGGCCCTGCTGCGAGGCGGCCTGATCGCCGCGCTCGCTTTTGTTGCCAGCGGCATTCTGCATGGCATGGCTTTCGTCAAAGATGATGATACCGTCGAAATCGGCGCCCAACCAATCGACGATCTGCCGCACGCGCGAAACCTTGGCGTCGCGCCCATCGGTGCGCAGCGTGGCGTAGGTTGTAAATAGGATGCCCTGATCCAGCCGGATCGGCGTGCCTTGGCGAAAGCGCGACAGTGGCGTGACCAGCAACCGTTCCTGGCCGAGCGCCGACCAGTCGCGTTGCGCGTCCTCGATCAGCTTGTCGGATTTGGAGACCCAGACAGCGCGGCGGCGACCCTTCAGCCAATTGTCGAGCAGAATGCCGGCGACCTGGCGGCCCTTGCCGGCGCCGGTGCCGTCACCGAGAAACCAGCCCTGGCGGAAGCGGACCGCATCCTCAGAATCGTCTGGTGCCGCCGAAACGATGTCGAAGGTCTCATCCACCTTCCACGATCCGGCCAGATGGCCGGAGTGGGCCTCCACAGCATAGATGACGCTCTCGAGCTGGGCGTCCGACAGTAATCCGCCCGAGATGACTGCGGGCGGCAGATGCGGTCGGTACGACGGCTTCGGGGGCGCCACCGACGCCATCGCCACCGACTGCACCAGCTTGGTCGGATGCGCCTGAGAGTCGGGAATACGGATCGCCTGCAATCCGTATTCTTCATAAAGCGACTCGGTGATGCGCCCGCTCTCGGCCGGCTGCCATTCCAAGGTCTCGTAGGCGAGTTCGACGCACTCGGGCACGACTGCGATGGCCGCGACGGAAGACGGGCGGATGGTGGTGCCGCGCGGCGTCCGAGGCAGGGCTTTAGGGAACGTAGCAGGAGCCGTACCAGCGCCCACAATCGGCAGCCTCGCCGGGACATTGCACACCACCCAATCCAGCAGCGTGGCGGCGTCTGGCGCCATTCCCGGCGATGCTGGGAATGAGCATCGCTCGTCGGCAGGCTGCTTGTCGATCACGGTCAGGCGCGTGTCGATGGTCGTGCCGTGCTTGGCATAGACCGCACCGTCGATCGCGGCGGAGAACACTACGCGGCCACGCTCCTGAAGCTGAACAAATGCATCCGTCCAGGCCGGATTGTCCGGCGCGAAATTCGCGCCGGTAATCGCGACGAGACGGCCACCTTTGGCGAGGCGTGCCAGGGCGGAGCTGACATGGCGCAGCGTGGTGTCGGCCATGCGGCGCTCGACATGGGCCATCGCCGAGAAGGGCGGGTTCATCAGCACCACGCTGGGGTGTACGCCGGCGCCGAGATGGTCATCGATCTGCGCCGCATCGAACCGGGTGACGGAGGTGCCCGGAAAGAGGTGGGTCAACAACCTGGCACGGGTCTCCGCCAGCTCGTTGAGCACGAGCGTGCCGCCTGCGAGCTCGGCGAGGATGGCGAGCAGGCCCGTCCCGGCCGATGGCTCCAGCACCAGGTCTGCCGGCGTGATCGCGGCGGCGGTGCTCGCCGCGAGACCGAGCGTGATCGGCGTCGAGAATTGCTGGAGCGCCTGGCTCTCCTTGGAGCGGCGCGTATGGGTCGGGAGCAGGCCCGCGATCTTGGACAGCATCGGCAGCATGGCAGCGGGCGACGCTGCACGCCCGCGCATGGCCGAGCTGAACTTGCGTAGGAAAAGAACCGTCGTCGCCTCGCAGCAATCGTAGGCGGTCTTCCAGTCCCATGTGCCTTCGGTATCGGAACCGCCGAAGGCGCACTCCATTGCGGCGCGCAGCATGGCTGCATCGATGCGGCAGCCGCGTTCGAGATCGGGGAGAAGTAGGCGCGCGGCCTCGGCGATGGCCGCGGCGGGGCCAGGATTGGTCGGAGCGGCGGCGATCGGCGTCGCCGCCAGCGCGGTGCTGGCGATACTTGGCATAGGGGAACCTCGGGAGAGCGGGAACGGATCGAACCGAGGGGCGCTCTCTCGACCCCAACCGGCTCACACCCGTCCCGGCCGTCCTCTGCCTCTGACAGGCGTCGGGTATGCCGGATGGCGTCACGTGCCCGTACGGCGATCCGCTGCGGTCAGGCCCCGCCACCACGCGATCCGCTCGTCGCGCGTGGCGCCCGCGAGCCACAGCAGCAAATCGCCATGACAGGCGAGCGGCGCGCAGAAACAGACGAGATCGCAGCCGCGCAACTCGTCGAGCGCCCGCAGAAGGTGATGCTGGTCACGCAACCAGCTTTCGTGTTTCGCGATGACGGCGGCGTGGTCACCATCCGCGCCGATGCGGAACGGATTTCCCCATTTGCTGCCGCGGCCGATATAGACCGCTCCAGCCGGCACGCCGGTTTTATGCTTGTTGAGAATCCTGCACATCGCTCGTCACCTCCTGATCCGCCCGTCGCGGCGGACTGGCGACCGGGCGCGGCAAGGTTTCGTGGGTCACGCATCGCCAGCCGGGCGATGCGGGAACGGCTTGTCCGTTGACCCGCGAAACGCCGCGCCCAGACAGGTCCAGCCGCGACAGGGGATCAGGCTGGCGATTGGGGTGGCAGGGTCTCGGCCGGCGGGAGATAGGCGTCATAGGGGTTGCCGTCGGCGAGATGCCCAAATGGCGTGAACACGTAATCGGCGCCGTCTCGGCCGACCGCGCAAATGACGTATCGCGTCTCCCCGGTTTTGGCGTCCGCGCATTCCGTGAGCGCAAGGTTGTTGTCTTCCGCGGCGCGCAACAGCGTCTGGAAATTCGCACGGGCATGATCCGGGATGCTCATCGTGCGCCCCCCTTCCTGCGGGCGGGCGTCAGTGTCCGCGCCAGCCAGCCATTCGTATCGGTCCAGGCAACGGTGGTGAGCTTCTCAAGATCGAGGACATGCGCGCCACCCCCGAAGGCGTCGATCCGCGGGCGCGAGCAGGTATTTGCCCACTGGAAACCCCAACGCCCGGTGAGCGCGAACGCCTCGACGCAGCGCAGCACGAAATCGATCGCCTGCTGGGGATCGCCTGTGGCGTCGTCATGAAGCCAGAGTTTCGTTGCGCCAAGCTCCGGCTGGACCGACAGAAGAAAACCCTCAGAGGGTATTTCCTCGCGGGCGGCGTCCTCCATGAAGGCTTGGTAGAGGTCCAGCGCGCGAGCGGCGTTGTCCGGGCTGCCAACGTCGAGCAGGCACGAGAAGTGGGTGTAGAAATCGGCCATTGCAGGGCTCCTGAAACGATGAAGCCCGGCGCGATGGCCGGGCTTCTTAGCGATTGGGGGAAGGAAGAAATCAGACGGCGGCGGCGAACGGATCGACGTCGCGATGGATCGGCTGGGCGCGCCCCATCCAGGGTTCGGGACGGATGCACCGCACCCAGTCCACGAAGCTCGGGATGAAGCCGAGATCCTCGCGCACATGCTGCTCGCCGATCAGCCGCACCGGTACGACGCGGCCGGTCGAGATGGTGATCGTCGTTCCGAAAAACCGCTCGGCCATGAAGATGCCTTCGGCGTGATGGCGCAGCGCGCGGTGGCGAAAGTCGGCTGTTATGGCCTTTGACTCGTCGAACCACTGGTGAATCAGCAGATAGTCTTCAGCCGTGCCGCCCCATTGTTTCACCGAGGAAAGCGCATGGTGATAGCAATGTCCCATCGCCGCCTCCTCAAAACACATGCTGGGAGTAATCGGATTCCATACGCCGCTCGTTGTAGTCGAGCGTGATCGTCCGGTCGGCGACGTCGAACGCGAAGTCACCGTAGGCGCCATCGCTGTTCTCCCAGCCGTCATGGGTTTGGCCGAGGAAGCTGTAGACCAGGGCTTCGATGGCGTCGTGGATCGACAGGCTCTGCGGGTCGATGTTGTTGCTGCCCCATACGGGGCGCGCGATCAGAATCGTGTCAGCCGGCAGGGTGACGATCTCATCACCGGCTTTGGCTTCGATATTCTCGATCTGGCCGCTATCGCCGTATCCGTCGAAGGTGACGACCACGACGGTGATGTTCGCGGCAGCGAGCGCGTCGAACAGGGCGGTTTTGTTCGCCGGCAGCAAGTCGTCGGCACGGCTTAGGTGTTCGCGCTCTCGCCGGTCCCAGGCGGCGAAATCGAGCGCTGGGACGGGGGTGGTTTCGCAATGGGTCATTTCAGGTCTCCACAGGAGAAAACCCGGCGCGATGGCCGGGCCATTAGATGGAATTGGATCGGGAAACGGGTGCGAGGCGGCCGAAGCCGCCGCGCTGTTGCGGATTATTCCGCCGCGATGGCGTGCGGCTCAGGCTCCTCGGAATCGGCAGTGCCAGCATCTTCCTCATCACCGGCAAGGAAGTCCGGCAGGGCCTCGGCTTCACCGGCCGGTTCGCCAAGCACCGCCGGCTCGGCCCCGGCGAGACGCAACGGCTCCGGCAGCCAGCCGGTGCCGTCCAGCAGCCGTTCGGCCTCCTTGGCCATCCCGGTCTTCTTCATGTGGTCGATGAGCTGCGCGGAATGGTCGCCTTTCGCCTCCCGTACCGCTTCAAGGATGCGCGCCTTCGGCACACGACCGAGATAGCTATCGACGGTCGGTTTCCAGCCGGCAGCAGCCATGTCGAGACCCACTGCGTGTGCGAGCTGATCACCATGAACAAACGCGTCCGGCCGACGGTTCCACGGCTCCTTCACCACGTTGACAGTGAGCGAGGCGCAGTGGGCGAACAGCGCCGACTGGCTGTCGCTGTCGAACGCCGTCAGCGTGTCCCATAGCTCGGCCGGCGTTTCGGGCAGCTGCTTGGCCCATTGCGCGTGGCGGGCGTCGATCGACTTGGCGGAAGCGGTCTCGGCCAGGCCGGGCGCCTGTGCCGAGAAGCCGGACTGCTTCGCCGTGATCTCCAGGCAGGTGCTGGCAGCATAGCGGTAGAAGGCATTGAGGCAGAGAGCGTGCAGCACCGCCTGGAACGCCACCTGCGGATCGTTCGCCACGCCGTCGCGCAGCGCCAGGGTGCGATGGGCGGTCAGCTCGGTCACCAGGCGGTCGGACAGCGGCCGGATGGTGTCGTCTTCCTCCGGCGCTTCGGGTTCAGATGCCGATGGTGCGCCGCCGATGGTGATGACTGCGCGCTGGACCGGGATCTCCGTGCTGGTCGGTTCCGGCGTGTCGTCGGCCTCGGTCGGAACCGGCGCGACCGGCGCCTCATCCTCGGGCCGGACCAAGCCGCGCTCGACGCGCAAGGCTCCGTCGCTATCAATGCTGACAAAAATGCCGGCGCGGGCGATGTCGTCGGGATCGAACCGGATCGGCCGGTTTTCGAACGCCGCCATGGCGGTCTCGATGTCTGCTAGCCGCTGATCAACCGCCTCCGGCAAGTCGTCGCCACCAGCGTGCTCGGCCTCCAGCGTCTCGTATTCGGTCCGCAGCGCCTCAAAGCTGGCAGCCTCCTCCTCGGTGAGTTCGGTGGTCTCGCCGACCAAGCGGCGCAGACCGGCGCTGTGGCCGTAGGGGAAGTCGGTCGCCACCGCGATCCACTTCCAGCCTTCATCGCGCAAGCCCTCCGCTTCGGCCTGGAGCTTCTCGGTCACCAGCCGATCGAGCAGCGCGGGGTCCTGGAGCCAGCCGCCATCATCGTGCTGGAACAGATCGCGCATCACCACGCCACCCGCCGCCTCGTAAGCCGCGATGCCGACGAATAGCGCGCGCCGGTCGGCCGCGCGGACCGCGCCCTCAGTGAGCTGCCGGCGAATGAGGTAGGGCTCTTTGTTGTAGCTCCGCGAAACGGAATCCCAGACCTGCTCTTGCCGGGCGTGGTCGGCGGTGACGGTGAACGCCATCAATTGCTCGAGCGTCATGCCATCCTCGGCGTAGATGTCGAGCAGCTTCGGCGACACCGCGGCCAGGCGCAGGCGCTGCTTCACCACGGTTGGGTTCACGAAGAACCGTGCGGCGATCTCTTCATCGCCGAGGCCCTTCTCACGCAATGCCTGGAAGGCGCGAAACTGATCGAGCGGGTGCAGGGCGACGCGCTGGACGTTTTCGGCCAGCGAATCTTCCTCGGCGAGACCGCCGTCACGCACAACGCAAGGCACCGGCGCTGTCTTGGCCAGGCGCTTCTGCTTGACCAGCAATTCCAGCGCCCGGAAGCGGCGGCCGCCGGCCGGCACCTCGAACATGCCAGTTTCGTTGCCGTCGGCATCGACGACGGCCCTGACGCTGAGGCCTTGCAGCAGCGTGCGCCGGGCGATGTCCTCGGCTAGCTCCTCGATCGAGACGCCGGCTTTCACGCGCCGGACGTTCGCCTGGCTCAGCACCAGCTTGTTGAAGGGGATATCGCGCGAGGCGCTGAGCGTGATCTTCTCAATGGTCGTCGCCATGTCGGATTCTCCGTGACGGGCGGTCGAAAGCCTCTCTCTCGACCCGACCTCGTCACGAAACCGGCGCAGCCCTCTCACTCTTGGAGAGCCGCAGACCCAGAAAGCCGGAAAAGCGGCAGCACGGATATCCGGCTCTGCGGTTCGGCTGAAACCCGGCAGGCGGAAAGCACCATCATGCTGCCGCCCTTTCGTCGTCGGCCGAGATTGGTGCATTGGACTCGGAATTTTCGGACTGGAACCCCAGGATGTAATCCGCCGCCTTCGACGCGGCGCTCGCGGCGCGCACGATGGCGCGGTTGTCCTCGCGCAGCACGTCGAGCCACGAGCCGATATAGTCGGCATGGCGCACGGTTGGCGTAATGTTCAGGGACGCACATAAATAGGCGGCTGAAATTTCTGCGATCAGCTCCTCGAACGCGTATTTCTTCGTCCCGAAGGAGCCGGTCAGATCGCGGTTGAGACGGGAAGAATGGCCGCTGGCATGACCGATTTCATGCAGGGCCGTGCGGTGCCAGTTGATCGGCTCGAAATAGGCCTGCGGGGGCGGCACTTGCACGAAATCGTGTCGTGGATCGTAAAAGGCCCGCTCGCCGCCGATCCGGAAATCCACGCCGGTCGCTCGGATCAGCGCCTCCGCCTGCGGCAGAACCAGATCGGCCTCGACCGGGGGCGCCATCGCCATCGTCTCGTCCGGTAGGCCCTCGCATTGCGCGGTGTTGAAGACGGTGAAGCGTTTAAGGAACGGGATGGCTTGCGCCTCCTCGCCAGTCTCCGCCGCGCGCCGGCGTTCGTCATCCGGCGTGAACCGGTCGGCATATACGATGGTCGTGCCACGTTCTCCCTTGCGCACATGACCGCCGAGGCTGAGCGCCTGGCGGAAGGTCAACCAGCTCTGGCCAGCAAAGCCGCGCTCGATGACCGCGCCCCAGAGAATCAGCACGTTGATCCCCGAGTACCGCCGTTGGGTCGACGCATTCCTGGGCAGGCCGAGCGGCGCCTTTGCCGCGGCTGTCCCCCAGGGCTGGACCCAAGGAGCACGGCCTGCCTCCAGCTCGGCGATAATCCTGTCGGTGATTTCCTGATAAAGCCCCGTCCGGTCCTGGCCGGTGCGGGCTCGAGCAGCATGTTTGGACATCGCGGATCTCCGCGACGGGCGCTCGCCGAGCCTTTCTCGACAACCCTCAACCCGTCACGGAAAACCCGCCCGCACTCTCACTCTCGGGGGCGTTGCAGGGGGCTCCCCACAGACGGGGTCGGCCGAGACGCCGACTGATCGTCCGCAGAGCTAAGGCTTTCCCCGAAAGGGCGGATTTTCTGCCATTCAATCCCGGGCGTAGGTCATTGAAACTCGCATCCGACAGTGCCGGTCTAAACCGACCAACCGGGTGCGCTGGATTTTCGAACGGTTGGAGGTGGTGGGATTTTCCCGCACCTGAGATGCGCGAAAATTCTTGACTTCCTAGGCCGAGCACGGAATTAACGCGCATCTCAGGTGCGGGATAATTCTATGGCCTTACACTTGGTCGGAGAGACGATCGATGCCAAGCGGGCGCATCTTCGGGCCCAATCGGGCGAGCTGATCCAGCTTGTCCGGGGAGTGTATGTCGATGATGACGGGAATGCGGAGACCGCGGTCCTGAGCCACGCCGTTCGCATCGCCCATTATCTTTACCCAAACGCGTACCTCTCGTCAGCAAGCGCGGCTCTTCTCGCGCCGACGCCAGACGGACGGCTTTTCATTAGTGGCCGGCGCAATCAACGCACGCGTCTGCGCAACCTTGAGATCGTCCAGAATGAGGCGCCACCGCATCCGTCAACCGCCGTCGCGGTGGTTGGCGACGATCTAGGGGAGTTGCGCATCGATGTATCGTCGCCGCGTCAGCGGTTCCTGGAAGCCTTTCGGATGAGGAGCGAACACGCCAACGCGGTCACCGCGGACATGCGAACCCAGATGGCGGCGCGCTTGGTTGAAGAACACGGTTCCGCACGGGCCGCTGCCGACGCGGTCTGGGCGCTGGCGCGAGAGAATGCCTGGTATCGCGAAGGTGAAGGCGCTGAGCGCTTCCTCCTGGTCCAGCCTGGAACGACCAAGGCTCCTGCCAACAAGGCGGCGCTTGACCTATTGGTCGCTTGGCATGGCGAGTTTCTTGGCCGACTAACGCATGATGGTTTCGAATGGCGATGGAAACCGCAAAAGCGTTCAGGGCCGGGACTGGTGCGGGAGACAACGCCGGGAAAGCTTCCGGCTTTCATCGAGTCGCTCCTGCCTGAAGGTTGGCTCGCGCAAGTTTTGCACGAACGCGACGAACGCGAGGCGCTTCGCCGAGGCCGGCGCTATATGTCGAACATCGTCATCGTCCAAAGCCGTGCCGAATTGGCAACCTTGCCAGCCGACGTTCTTGCTACGCCGCTTGCCGCATTTACAGATGCCGGCCGGTTCACTGGGCGTTATGGAGGGCCGGCGCGCGGGGAGATCGAGGAGACCTTCGAACAAAAGCTCGCAAGGATCTATGAGCGCGCCGAGACGCCTCGCTTGTCGGGCGTTCAGATCAAGGCTCCGATGAGCCTCCTCGCCGATGGCGATCTTGTCCTCGCGATCGATCAGCCGTTCACGCACATTCTGAAACCGGCCGGCACGGCGGGGTATGAGACGCTGCCTGTCGTTGAATGGCTTTGCCTCGAGTTCGGCCGCGCGGCTGGCTTCGATGTGCCGTCGGCGGCGTTGATCGAGATGCCGGACGGCATGTTACCGGCCTTGGTGGTTGAGCGTTTCGATATCCGCCGTGGACCACAGGATCAGCGCCGCCTGGCTCTGGAGGACTTTTGCTCCATTTTGGATCTTCCGGCCTCGGCGAAATACGACGGCACAATCGAACGCATGGCAAGGAGCCTGCGCCCACTATCGACGGACCCGGCCGCTGACCTCAACACCCTGTTCCGGCGCGCGATCTTCGCCTGGCTGATCGCAGATGGCGACATGCACATGAAGAATCTCGCGCTGCTGAAGACCGCTGACGCTGGCGCGAAGGCGTTCACTACAGTGCGTTTCGCACCGCTCTACGACGCTGTCACTACGAGAGTCTTCCCCGGCCTTGGCAATGACCGCATGGCTTTGAAGCTCAACGGCAAGGATGACCGCCTCAACGCGCAGGACTTCCTCGCCCTGGCGCGGACGATTGGCTTGACGGCCGGTGACGCCGGCGCGGCAATAACTGAACTCGCCGCGCGGCTGGCCGAGCGCGCGCTTACGCTGCACCTGCCCGATTTCGCGGGCCACGCCGAAGCGGCAAAATCTGCGCAAGGGAAGCTGATGGCCATTGTCAGTGAGCGATCCGCAGCAATCGCCGGATAGTCGGCCGTGATGAAGGCTATGCTCATGGCGCTATGTGCAGAGGATTTCTCATCACCCGTCGCGATCAAAAAGCCGGGCTTCAGAGGTCGGTCGGGCGCTGTCTAATCCGTGTCGCAAGCTGGGTGAGCTTCTGATGGTTGAGTATCTCGATAAAATCCGATGCCGAAACGCGCGACTCGTTCAGATTGCGCCGAGCATTTGCCAGAGAGCCAACGACTAGGCCACGTGGACAAAGCGCACGAGGGGGATTCCCCCGACGCGGTGCGATGTGATTCGAAGCTGATCTTCATGGTGGAGATCAGCGGTGGTCCGAGGGCGGTTGAGCGACGACGAGTGGGCGTATTTCGAGCCGTTCGTGACCGAGACCGGGCCTTTGCGCGGGCGGCCTCCCGCCGACCATCGCGGCGTGCTGGACGCGATCTTCTGGATCACCCGAACCGGGGCACCATGGCGCGATTTGCCTGAGGAGTTGGGCCGCTGGAACTCCGTGCATCGGCAGTACCGGCGTTGGACGGCAGCCGGACTGTGGGACTTGATGCTCGCGGGCTTGACCGAGGGTGGGGGCGGCGACGCGCTCCAGATGATCGACAGCACCATCGTCCGGGCACACCACTGTGCCGCCGGAGCAAGGGGGGGACTCAAAATCAGGCTCTTGGCCGTTCTCGAGGCGGGTTCTCGACCAAAATCCACCTTCGAACCAACGCTGAGGGTCTTCCGGTCGCTCTCCTGCTGACGCCGGGCGAGGCTCACGACTGCACCGCCTACCCTGATCTGATGGCAGAGCACGACGCCGATCCCAAGGTGCTGCTCGCTGATCGCGGCTACGACAGCGATGCGATCCGCGACGATGTCCGCAGCCGGGGCGGCGAGCCTCAGATACCGACGAAGAAGAACCGCAGAGTTCAGCACTCGGTCAACCGGGCGCTCTATGCTCTGCGAAACCGCATCGAGCGGTGCATCAACCGCCTGAAGAACAGCCGACGTGTGGCCACCCGATATGACCACACCGCCAGTAGCTTTCTCGGCTTCGTCCAACTCGCCGCAATCAGGCAATGGATCGGCTTTGTCCACGTGGCCTCGGTCCGGGACATGGTCATACAGGCCAGTGAGAAAGGCGTCGGGGGTCTGCCTGCGCAAGCCGTATTTCATCAGCGCTGTCGGAGGAAAATCCTTCAGATTCCAGGTTAAGATGATGGAGGCACCGGCGGCGATGGCAGCCGCGACGACATGGCGATCATCGGGATCGGGAAGACTCACTGTTGGGACCAGGTCTTCATAGCCGCAGATAGTTGCACCCGGGAGCGCTGCGTTCATCAGCCGACGGGTCGTCTGCAGGCGCTCGATGGGGATGGTCGGCGTATCAGCCGCCAGGTTCCGAATCCATTCGTCGTGGATCTCGTCGGTCCAGCGCGCCTCGACCAGGCGGTCTACGGCGGCTTGGACGATGATGTTCCTGAGATGGAAGGGGTAGAGGATGCAGGCGTCGAAGACGGCAACCGAAGGCTCAAAGGCCATAGCGCTGTTTGAGGTCTTCGGCATCGTCCGCAAGCGCCTCCATAGCCGCCCGCTGGGCGCCGATCTTGGTCTTCAGGGCGAGCACGTCTCTGAGTGCCGAGCGGCGATGTTTGCCGACGTAGCGAAACGGCAGATCGCCGACGTCCATGCGGTGGACCACCAGAGGGCGGGAAACGCCAAGAATGCTCGCCGCGTCGTTCGGACTCAGTTCCTGGTCTTCGGTCAGGACCGCGACCCGTTCGCCCTGGGAAAGATGGCCGAGAATGGATTCGATCAGTGAGGCGGCTTCCGGGAAGCTGCGGCGGTCGCTCGCCAAACTCGGGGGCGACATCGCAGCCGCGCGCCGAAAGCGCAGCCTGACTGCGGTGATGATGGCCGAGCGGATCGGCTCGGCCAAATCCACCTATTTGAAGGTGGAGAAGGGCGATCCGTCGGTTTCGATGGGGGTCTACGCGATGGCGCTCTTCGTGCTCGGGTTCGGCGACTCGGTCGGCGACATTGTCGACCCTCGGCGTGACGATGTGGGCTTGCTGCTCGACGCCGAGCGGCTGCCAAAGCGCGTGCGTCCCAGGAAGGTGCCCATCGCGCTATGAGACGGAATATTCGCGTCGCCGTGAGCGAAAACGCCCGCGATCTCGGCACCCTCCGTTTCGATGCGCAGGGCGCGCGGGAAAGCGCCGCCTTCGCGTACGACGCCGAGTGGTTGGGCGCTGGAGACGGATTTGCGATCGACCCTGCCCTTTCCTTGGTAACAGGCCCGCAATTTCATCGCAGGGAGCGTGGTGGTTCCGTCTTTCAGGGCGCAATCGCGGATACCGAGGAACTCTGGCGGCGCATCGCCTTCTCCATCCTCATCACCAATGTCGACGATCATCTGCGCAATCACGGCTTCCTGCATGCCGATCGCGGCCAGTGGCGGCTGGCGCCGGCATTCGATGTCAATCCGTTTCCGGATCGTGTTCGAGAACTGAAAACATGGGTCTCGGAAGATACCGGTCCTGATGCAACGATCGAGTCGCTGATGTCGGTACTGCCGTATTTCCGGATTGCACTGCCACGTGCCCAGCAAATACTTCGTGAACTGGAGCAAGCAGTTTCCCGATGGCGCTATGTCGGACGCGGCCTTGGCATGACGACACAGGAGCTCGATCAGTTCGCTGATGCGTTCGAGCATGAGGAGCGGGCGGTAGCCCGGACGGCCAGCCAATGAGAGGCGAAAATTGATCGGTCGGATTTTGCAGCCGGGCCAGTGCCGCTACGTTGAGGCGATGGCCGCCGCGGCATGGGGAGTAGAGCTTGAAATATGGAGTACAGGCCTTGAGCGATGAAAAGGAACGTTGACGTGGCGAAGCCAAAGCCTCCGCCGACGGCGACTGATGACGAGGTGCGGATCTTGCTGCGGCGGTATCAATGTCCGGTGCCATTCCACGCGGTGCGGACCCGCTTCCTCGGCAACATTGCAACGCCCGCCATGCAGGCGGCGCCCATGGAGACGGTTTCAGCTTTGTGGGGCGGCGAGTTGCCGGCATTCGATACGCTGGATGCCGCCAACGAACTGATTGGCGCCCTGGTGATGGGCCTCTGGAATCGGCTCAGCCGTCACCAGGAACGGTCGGCGCCGTTTCGTCTGACGCGCGTCGACGTGTCGGTGACGCGCGAGGGGCTGGCGGAGCTTGCGCTCATGCGACAGGAGGAGCTTGACGGCTTCATCGATGGCCTTTTCGGCGCAAACAAGACCCTCGATTTTCCAGAGCGCGCCCACAAGGCGCTTAGCGTGCTGGCGGAAATCCGTGCGATGCTGGAAGGTGTTCGCGAAGTAGCCAGCAATCCAAGCAAGCCGGCGACGCCGGCGGATATCGCCGGAACGCTCGGCCATCTTCGCGAATTCACGCGGATTGCGGAGCACGAAGTGCATGAACTGGTCCTGTCCTGTACCCGTTCACGGCGACAGACGCTGCAAATGATGCCGGCGACAAAGCCCGTGTTGCACTGAAGTTTATTAAGCACCGCCCACCAGGCACTGTCCGCGTGTCCGCGCCTGCTCATTCAATATGCCGCCGGTTGGCTTGGGCGCTACTGAAGTAAACCTCGCTATCCTTTAATAACGGTCTTCGCCAATTAAAGCCTGCCGCCCGCTCGACCCTCGTGCCCCGATGGCGGAGGTTCGCATCCGGGTGGCGTCCAATTCACGGGACGGCCAATTCCGGCCGATCAGCCGACGCGAAACGGGTTCAAAATGCGAAGCCGGTTCTCGATGACCAGACCGTTGTGCATGTCCTCCGACCAAAGCGTATCGCAGTCGGCCCGCAGCGCCGCGGCGACGATCATCGCATCATAGATCGAAATTCCGTAACGCTCGGCCAGCGCCAAGCCCGTGTCATGCACCTCGCCGGTCAACGGCTCAATCGCGAGAAGCGCGCGCACCGTCGAGAGAAAGGCGTGGGTCTCGGTCCACGAAAGCCCCATCTTGCGGCGTGCTACGTTGGCGAGTTCGTTCAGTACCTGAACGCTGATCGTCCCGCCGGCCGCTGCGATCTCCTCGGCGCGGTCGGCCTTCGCAGGATCGCCGGAGGCAAGATAGACGAGGACATTGGTGTCGACGAAGCTACCGGGCATTCGCCTCATCCCGGTCGAACTTCCAGTCCGCCGGAAGACGTCCGCGAAGCGCACGCAGGCGATTTAGCAGCTCTTCCGGCCCTGGCTTGCGCGCGACCCCGAAAGCGTGCGCATCGGCAACGTGAATCTCGATCTCGTCGCCCTCCTTCAGCTCTAACGCGTCGACGATGGCCGCCGGCAAACGGACGGCCAGGCTATTGCCCCACTTTGCCACCTGCATGGCGACCCTCCTAGATATACATCTTCTCTAATGTATATCCAGACCGCGAAATCTTCAAGCCGAATCAAAAGTCCTTCAAAGGTGGCCGACGCCTGTCTGTGACGGACCAGTCTCCCGCACGTCATCGGCGACGCCGTCATCCTGATCGAATCAGTAACCATGTCGAATAGCCAGCCTTCATCCCCTCGGCGCTGGCGTCAGGGCCGTTCGTCGGCGGCGGCATCAACGTCAAACGTCTGGTTGGTGAGTTCTGCGCGACGCACGCGACGGCGTGGCGCTGGCGCGCGCCCGTCCAGCAAGTCAGCGATTTCCTGCGCGACTTTGTCGGAGGTCATCATCAGCGCCTCGTCGATGTGAATGTAGCGCTGCGTCACTCCGCGCGCCGCATGCCCCAGCAGCGCCGCGATGGTCAGTTCTGAAAATCCAAGCTCGGCGGCCACGCTGGCGAAGGTGTGCCTCAACGTGTGGGGCGTCACATCCTCCAGCTTGGCCATGGCGCAGACGCGATCGAGTACCCGCACCACGCCAATAAAATGGCCTTCGCCCCAATCGGCCGGGAAGAAGTATGGGGATTTTCCGATCTGAGGCTGGGCTTTCAGCACCTTGATGGCGGCATCGCCGATCACGCGAGTTTGCGCGCCGCTTTTCGTGTCGGGGAAACGGATGGAGCCTTCCTCGTCATCCAGCCAGGCCCGCTGAAGTCCCAGACCTTCCATACGGCGGAAGCCCGTCAGCAACAGAAAACGAATGGCGGCGATGCCCTTGGGATGCTCGCCGTCCGCCTCCGCTTTGCGTAGCGCCTCACCAAGCTTGCCGATTTCGACCCTGCTGAGTCGGCGGATGCGTGCTGTGCTCGCCATCCGGCGAACGCCCCTGGCAGGGTTTGCGGTCATCTTCCCGAGGCGAACGGCGTGCTCGAAGATGGAGTGCAGCGACGACATTGTCCTGGCGGCCACCCCTTCGCCGCCGGTCGTAACACCGCCCCGGCTACCAACGCGGGCCTTCGACGTCTTGCCGGCAGCGATGTCAGCCTGGGCGCCTTCGATGTCCCCGAGCTTGAGCGAGCCGATCTGCCGTTTGCCAAGCAACGGTCGGACATGCGCGTCAATCCGGCTACGGTCCATCCGCAGCGTGGACGGCCTGATAGGCCTCCTGCGCCGCCCGAGGATGCGCCCGGCTTCGGCCTCGGACAGATACCAGTCACAAATGTCGTCGACCGTCAGCTCCGCGACCGCCCTGGCCTGGGCCTGCTCTTCAGGGTCGATACCCTTGGAAACCATCGCCAGTTTCTCAAAGGCGATCGTGCGAGCTTCTTCGACCGTCATCAGGCCGTAGCGGCCGATGACGGTCCGCTTGTTGCGCCCGGTGGGTGTCCGGTACTGGACGACAAAGCTTTTCAAACCGGTCGGCATCACCTGTACGCCGAAGCCTCTGAGCTCGCGATCCCATACGAAACTCTCCCGAACCTTGACCCCAACTCTGGAAGGTTTCGGAGCAGCGAGCGCGTCGACAACACGCTTTGTGAGCTTTTCCCCAGCCATATCAACAACCTGTGGGCTATTTGCTTAGAAGTTGGCTCTTATACCCCCTTCCAGAGCGGAATCCAAGTATTTGGAGGAAAGTCGCGGGATATCTGGGGATACAGACGGCGGAGAGCGACGCCTCCAGTATATTGAGAATGCACCGTTAATCGTAGTCTGGCGGCCCCCCGGATACCCTGGCGCATACCCCTGTAGCCCGTTGCCAAGGTTGGGGTCGAGGGTTCGAATCCCTTCGCCCGCTCCAGATTTCCCTCAGCATATCGATCCGTTATGCAGGGGTCGTCACGGCGTCCCTCGCCGTGTCGCGGTAACGTCGACCTAGACGTCGTTCCGGACCACCTCAGGCTCCGCCGGCGTGATCCCCTCCCGAACCGCAACTCCATTCTGCGAACACAGCCCAGACGTCGCCGCGACCTCTGACGTCGTGCGGCTGCGCGTATATGCGGATGGCGCGGCGGCGACATGACGACCCCGGAATCATCCCCCACAGCGCCTGTCGCATTATCATCGCCGCAGCTCGGGCCGACCGTCAGACAGCGCACGCGCCGGCGGATTCGGATGTCGCAAAAATCCGCGGAATCGCGAATGGCAGCGAATTTCGCATTTTGCAATTCAAATAAAGATGCAATTATCTCTTCGTATTGCGAAATACAAAAATACTCTCGTTAACGCATAAAATGGAATTCTGATTCGCTGGCACACTCTTTGCGGAGACGAGGACCAGCAATAACATTCGCAGGTCAGTGCCATGTCCGCCATTCTGCCGAAACTCGATATGTCAGAAGCCGAGACCTCCCCCAGCGCTTCGGGGATCGTTCCAGGCGCGATTGTCACATACACACTGACCATCACGCCGGACTCCGCGGCGACGGATGGCGCCAAGGATGCGGCGCTGACCGTCAATCTCGGCAACGGCCTCAGCATTGACCCGAACTCGGTGACGATCTCGGACCCCAACAACATCGGGACCTCGACGCCGACCTACGCGGCCGACGGAAGCAGCTTCTCGCTGAACTTCACCGGCAACATCCCGCAGACCTTCTCGCCGATCACCATCACCTACCAGGCGACGGTGTCGAGCACGGCCACCAACGGCGAGACGCTCTCGCCGCAGGCCAGCATCACCTACCAGGGCGCGACAACAGACGAGATCGTCTACGCGACCGACAACAAGACGTCCGATTTCTACCAGTATGACATCACCACCAAGACGCTGAACGTGTTCGGCTCGCCGACCGGTCACATGGACAGCCTGGCCTTCGCCCCGAACGGCGACCTGGTCTACACCCAGCAGAACGGCACAGCCGGTCTGACCGAGTACAACCTCACAACCGGCGTCAGCAAAACCCTGGTGGCCGGCGGCGCCACCGGTGACCTCGTGCTCTCTCCGGACGGCAGCACGGTCTATTTCAACAGCACCAGCGGCACCAAGGACATCCTCCAGAGCTACAACCTCAACACCGGCACCGTCTCGACCCTGGCCACCTGGCCGTCGGGCACCTACCTCAACGGCCTTGCGTTCGACAACACCACCGGTCAGCTGTTCGCAGCCTACAGCGACGGCACGGGCGGCTCGTTCTATTCGTCGTCCAACGGCGCGCTGGCAGTGATCAATCTGACCACCTCCGCCGGCGTCACCACCGCTTCCATCGGGGCCACGTCAGCCAAGCTCGGCGAGGTCGATGGTGTGGCCTGGGACTCCTACACCGGCAACATCTTCGTCACCGGCAACAGCGCGACCAACCTCACCGAGCTCAACCCGAGCACGATGGCGGTCGTCCACACCTGGCAGATCTCGTCACCGAACGGGCTGGACGGCATCTCGTCGGACGGTCTCGGCCATCTCTTCATCGCCAACTACCACAACTACATCACCGAAGTTGATCTGACCAAGGTCACCACGAGCACCGTCGCGCAGGGCACCACCGGCGTCACCACCACGCTGCCAAACGCCCTGACGCCGAACATCGACGACACGGTGCCGCAGATCTACGCCGCCACCTTCTCCACTGCCGCCACCTGCTCCAACACCGTCGTGGGTGTGGGTGCCCTGTCGGGCAACGTGTTCCTTGATCAGAACGGCAACGGCATCAAGGAAAGTGCCGACAGCAACCTGCCCGGCGTGACCGTCAAGCTGCTCGACAGCACCGGGACCCCCACCGGCGCCACCGCGGTCACCGACAGCAACGGCAACTACAGCTTCACCGGCCTCGCCGCCGGCAACTACGCCGTGCAGGTCGTGGCCCCGGGCGGTGACGTGTTCTCCACCCAGCAGACCGTGCTCAGCAGCGTCGACAGCATCGTCAGCAGCACCGGCACATCGCCCGAGGAGGCGGTCACCGCCGGCAACACCACCACCAACCTGAACGCGGGCGTCTACGTGCCGGTCACGGTGTCGGGCAACGTGTTCACCGACCTCAACGCCAACGGCAGCAAGGACAGCGGCGACCTCAACCTCGCCGGTGTGAAGGTCCAGCTGCTCGACGGTTCGGGCAACCCGATCGCCGGCAAGGTCGCGACCACCGACAACAACG
>JBBILI010000018.1:0-101953 GCA_037445025.1 Rhodospirillales bacterium | reverse complement strand
AGCGATTGTGGGGTGTCATGCACAAGGCCATCACCCACACCACATGCGCCGCAAACCTCCGAGCCTTCCGGGCAGACGTCCTCACCTTTCTCAGACGCACCGTGCCACAAAAATGGGCGGAAATCTGCGACGCCGTCTCTGACAATTTCCGCGTCAGAGATCCCGCCTCCTGCCGGATCCTCAAGTGAGCGGAGCATGATTATTTTTTTCAAAAATGAACCGCTTCCTTCCTTATCCCACCACCACCTGTATCGGCGACACCGCATTCCGGATCATCGTCGGCCCCGTCAGTCCGGGATCCCCGTCCACCTGCGTCCGATTGGGCCCAAGGGCGATCTCATGGCCCCGCATCAGCCGCAACCCAGGCATACGCGGCATCAGGTTCAAAGTCAGCGCCGCGCCGTAGGCCATCGCCGCGAACGGCCCGGCCCGGTCGAACATCGCCACCGTGAACCCGGGCGCCAGCGGGTCCGCCCCCGGCGCCAGCACATAATGCCCGGCATAGAACCGCCCCTTGGTGACGATGACGCTGCCGGCCTCCGTCGTCTGCCCGTCGATGGTGATGGTGATCCGGGGAAACCGGTAGCGGACGGTCTCCCGCAGCCCCTGCAACACATAGGCCGAGGGCCCGAGCACGCGTTTGAGGCCAAGCGGCAGATGATGCACCACCTCGGCATCGAACCCGGCGCCGATCATCTGCACGAACAGCCGCAATCCCTGATCGGTGCTGGCGATGCCGGGCCAGAGCGGCCGGGTGCGCCGATAGGCGAGCGAGGCCGCGACCGCCTGGGGCGCGAAGGGCAGGCCAAGCTCGTGCGCCAGCACATTGGCGGTGCCGAGCGGAATGATGCCGAGCGGCGTGTCAGATCCGGCAAGGCCGGCCGCCACCTCGGCGATGGTGCCGTCGCCGCCGGCGGCGACCACGAGGCGCACGCCGCCGCGCGCCGCCTGGGTGGCCAGCGTGCGGGCGTGCCCGGCATGAGTGGTTTCCGCCAGTTCCAGCTTCACGCCGTTGTGGACCATGACATCGAGCACGCGCCACAGCCGGCTGGCGCGTCGGCGGCCGGCGGCGGGGTTGAAGATGACAAGCATGCGGCACCAATCAGGCAAAGCGTGCTGTATGCGCCCACAGCGTTGCGATTCCGTGACGCTTCCGCGGCATCTCGATTATTTTGCAGTGCGGTAGCCGTGACCCGGCCGGTCATGTAATCTTCACATGCGCGACGCGGACGCTCGCGTATGTGCTGCGGTGACGAACACGAAGGCTCCCCCTGAAGGCTCCATTGTCCGACCAATGGATTTACGAACGGCCCCTCTGCGATGAACGCTTTGAACGCCATTGGTAAGCCCGGGATCACACGCTACCGAAGCGTGTTCATCTCCGATCTGCATCTGGGAACGCGCGGCTGCCGCAGTGATTTCCTGGCCGATTTCCTGCGCAAGACGGCGTGCGAGAACCTCTATCTCGTCGGTGACATCATCGACGGCTGGCGGCTGCGCAAGTCCTGGTTCTGGGACGAGACGCATGACGAGGTCGTGCGCCTGATCCTCAGCAAGGCACGCTCCGGCACGGAAGTGACCTACATCCCCGGCAACCATGACGAGATGCTGCGGGACTGGCTGCCGATGGGCCTCGAGATCGGCGGCATCCGCCTCCGCCAGGACGCGGTGCACACCACCGCCGACGGCAAGCGCCTGCTGGTCACGCACGGCGACGAGTTCGACAGCGTGGTCCGCTACGCCAAGTTCCTCGCTTTGCTGGGCGACTGGGCGTACACGGCGGCCCTCTCGGTGAACCACTGGTTCAACGTGGTGCGCCGGCGCCTTGGCTATCCCTACTGGTCGCTGTCACAATGGCTGAAGCGCCAGGTGAAGGAGGCCGTCAAGGCGATCGACCGGTTCGAGGTCGCACTCGCCACCGAAGCCAAGCGCCGCGGCTTCGACGGCGTGGTGTGCGGCCACATCCACCAGGCCGAGATGCGCGACGTCAACGGCGTGATGTACCTCAACGACGGCGACTGGGTGGAAAGCTGCACGGCGCTGGTCGAGCATTTCGACGGGCGGTTGGAGCTGCTGGACTGGGCGGCGCTGAACCGGCTCAGCTTCTTTGCCCCGCGCGGCACGCGGATTCCCGAAACTGCCTGATTACGCGCCCCAGGAACGGACGACGGGGCTAGCGCCCGACCGCGCACGGCTCCTGGCCGTGGGCCCGCTGCCGGCCCGCATCATGATCATCTCGGACGCCTGGAAACCCCAGGTGAACGGCGTCGTGCGCACACTCTCAACGGTGGCCGACGAGCTGCGCGGCCTTGGCCACAGCGTCGAGGTGGTGGGCCCCGACCGGTTCCGCACCCTGCCGCTGCCCACCTATCCGGATATTCGCATCTCGCTGTTCCCCAGGCGCCGCCTTGGCCAGCTGATCGAGGGCTTCGCGCCGGACGCGCTGCACATCGCCACCGAAGGCCCGCTCGGCCAGGCGGCGCGCGGCTGGGCGCTGAAGCGCGGCTGCGCCTTCACCACGGCGTTCCACACGCGGTTCCCGGAATATCTGCACGCCCGCGCCGGCATTCCGCCGGGCTGGATGTATGCCTGGATGCGCCGCTTCCACGCCGCCGGCCAGGGCATGATGGTCGCCACGTCGAGCCTGCGCGAAGAGCTGGAGCACCGTGGCTTCGCGCGCATCCGCTCCTGGTCGCGCGGCGTTGACCTCGCCCAGTTCCGCGTGGAGCTGCGTGATGGCGGCGACGCGGAGCTCGATGGCCTGCCGCGGCCGTTGTTTCTCTACGTCGGCCGGGTGGCGGTGGAAAAAAACATCCGCGCCTTCCTCGATCTCGACCTGCCGGGCTCCAAGGCCGTCGTCGGCGGCGGCCCGCAGCTCGCCGAGCTGCAGCGCGACTACGCCCATGTGCGCTTCACCGGCCCGCGCCACGGCGAGGCGCTGGCGCGGGCCTATGCGCAGGGCGACGTGTTCGTGTTCCCGAGCCTCACCGACACGTTCGGCCTGGTGATTCTCGAGGCGCTGGCCTGCGGCACGCCGGTGGCGGCCTTTCCGGTCACCGGACCCAAGGACGTGCTGGCCAACCCGATCGGCAAGGTCGGCGCGGTCAACGCCGATCTGCGCACCGCCTGCCTCGAAGCCCTCACCGCCGACCGCGCCGCCGCCCGCGCCCACGCCGAACGCTTCAGCTGGCGCGCCTGCGCCGAGACCTTCCTGTCCCACCTCGTCCCCCTCGGCGGCCACTGAGGATTGAAAGTTTCTTTGGTTCTGTCTTTTCAAAGAAAGAATTTCTTTTTTGAAAAAAGAAGCAAAAAACTTTCATTCGTTAAGGGAAGGGAAGTTCCGTGACCTTGCACAGATCGGCGCCCTTCTTCTCCTTCGCCGTTTTGTCCGCCAGCACCAGCCGCAGATCGAACACACAGCCCTTGCCGCGCGGCAGATGGATGTCGCGGTTGCCCCCCGGCGCGATCGGCTGCTCCAGCAGGCTCGGCCCGCGCGGCTGACCGGCCGGCGTCGCGGTCAGCGCCGTGATCGCCAGCGTGCCACGATTGATCAGGTGAAAGCTCGGATCGTCCGACGGCTTGGTCATCGCCGCCGCCACCACCACGTCGTCGGTCCGGCAGGTGTTCACGGCGCGGTAGTCCTGCTTCGTGCCGTCGGTGAACACCACGCGGATGTCATACAGGCAGGTGCCGTTGGGCGGCAGCAGCACGGCGAAACGCGCGCCCGGCGCCAGCACCGTCTTCAGCCGGTTGGTGCCGAAATTGGTCTGGCCGGCCGAGCTGGCATACAGCTCGCGCACCGGCTTCTCGCTGCGGTTGACCAGATTGAACGACGCGTTGGGGTTGGTCTGGGCCAACGCCGGCCCGGCCAGCAGCATCAGCAGAACCAGAAGGCGGATCATGGTTTGTCTCCAATGGGGACGCGGCGGAAGATAGCCACAGCACAGCAGATGGGTGAAGCCCGATGGGCAAGGCGGTCACGGCCTGGGTGTTATACGACTGGGCCTATGGCGCTTTCACGACCGTGGTCAGCACATTCGTGTTTGCCGCCTATTTCACCCAAGGCATTGCCGACGACCCGGTGAGCGGCGCCGCGCTCTGGGCGGCGGGGCAGGCGGTGGCCGGAGTCGTGGTGGCGTTGGTCTCGGTGCCGCTCGGCGCCCTGGCCGACCGTGGCGGCCGCCGCCGGCGGCTGCTCGGCCTCTCCACCGCGGTGATGGTGGCCTGCATGGCCGGCCTGTGGTTCGCCCGCCCGCACCATGGCGATGCGCTGTACGCGCTGGTGCTGGTAGGCATCGCGACCGTCGCCTTCGAGGTCGCCACGGTGTTCTACAACGCCATGCTGCCCGGGCTGGTGGCGCCGGAGCGGCTGGGCCGGCTGTCCATGCTGGCCTGGAGCGCCGGCTATGGCGGCGGGCTGTGCTGCCTGGGGCTGTGCCTGGTCCTGCTGGTGGTGCCCAACCCCCCGCCCTTCGGGCTGGACCGCGCCCAGGCCGAACAGGTGCGCGCCACCGCTTTGCTGGCCGCCGCCTGGCTTGCCGTGTTCGGCTGGCCGGTCGCGGTGTTCGTGCCGGACGCTGGCTTGCACCGCCCCTGGCGCACGGCGCTGCGCGAAGGCCTGGCGGAGCTGCGCGAGATCCTTCACGCCCTGCCGCGCACCCCGTCCCTGGGGCGCTTCCTGCTGGCGCGGCTGTTCTTCATGGACGGGCTGACCACGCTGTTCGCCTTCGGCGGCATCTACGCCGCCGGCCAGTTCGGCCTCGATGCCCAGCAGGTGCTCATCTTCGGCATCGGCCTCAACGTCACGGCTGGTGTGGGCGCCATCGGCTTCGCCTTCATCGAGGACCGCGTCGGCGCCCGGCAGACGGTGCTGCTGGCGCTGGCCGGGCTGATCGCCTGCGCCGGCGCGGTGCTGCTGGTGCGCGATATCAGCTGGTTCTGGGCGCTCGGCCTCGCGCTTGGCCTGTTCGTCGGCCCCTGCCAGGCCGCCAGCCGCAGTATGATGGCGCACACTGCGCCCCCCGACCGCCGCGGCGCCTATTTCGGCCTGTTCGCCCTGTCCGGCCGGGTGACGGGTTTCCTCGGCCCCGCCGCCCTCGGTCTGGTCACCTTCCTGTTCCACAGCCAGCGTGCCGGCATGGCGGTGATCGTCGTTCTGCTCGCGGTGGGCGCGCTGCTGATGCTGCGCGTGCCCTACCAGGGCCCGATCGGCGAACGCCGCGCGCGCAGCACCACGTAGCCCAGCCAGACCAGCTGCGGCGGCACCAGCAGCAACGGCAGGACCAGCTTGCCGCCCGGCCCGGCATGGATGAAGCCGATCGCCACCACGCCGCCCAACGCCGCGAACCCCCAGTGCAGTGCCGCGATCCAGCGCGCGTCCATCCCCGCCCGATGCGCGATCTGGTAGAGATGGCTGCGATGCGCCTGGGTCAGCCGGTCGCCGTTGAGCAGCCGGCGGCCCAGGGTGAACGCCACGTCGAACAGCACGCCATGGATCAGCATCGGCACCAGCAGCAGCGACATCTCCACCGCCTGGAACCGCGCCGCCGCCACCCCCAGCACCGCCAGCACGAAGCCGCAGAACTGGCTGCCGACATCGCCCATGAAGATGCGCGCGCGGGGATAGTTGAACGGCAGAAACCCGAGCAGCCCCGCCGACAGCACCATGGCGGCGAAATAGACGAACCATCCGGCCTGCGACGCCGCGATGAACGCCAGGAACAACGCCGCCACCAGCGTGGTGCCGGCGGCCAGCCCGTTCAGACCGTCGATGAAGTTCATCGCGTTGGTGGCGAACAGGATCCATCCCAGGGTGAACACGGCGCCGACCCAGCCGATCTGCATTGCCCCCAGGAACGGCAGGTTCACCTCGCTGATGGTCAGCCCGCTGACGATCGCGGCGCCGCCGGCCAGCAGCTGGGCGGCCAGCTTCACCGAGAACGGCCAGTCCCTGAGATCGTCAAGGAACGACACCACGGCGATGGCGAACGCCGCCAGGATCACGCCGCGGAAATACGGATCGGCCAGACGCGAGAAATCGGCGAACCCGTACAGCACCGCCATGCCCAGCATGAACGCCACCACCACGCCCACGCCGCCGCCCTTGGGTGTGGGGCGCACATGCGCCTTGCGCGCGCTGGGCTGGTCCATCACCCGCGCATCGATCGTCGCCCGGACCACCAGGGCCGAGACGCCGACAAGGCCTGAGCAGAACAGCAGATGGCGCAGGAAGGCGAGAACGGTCATGCGTGAGCATTAGCCGCGTTGTTCCGTTCTGGCCACACACCGGCCCGCGGATTATACGGCAGCCATGGCGACCCATCGATCAGCCCTGCGCATCGGCGTGAACATCGGCCTGGACGGGACGCTCGCGGCGCTTGCCGTGCCGCTGTCGCGCTGGCTGATCAACCCCGCCGCCGACCCGTTCGTGCAGCCCTGGACGATCCTGTGGGGTGCTGTGGCGCTGCTGCTGTCCGGCGCGCCGTTCCGCCTGGCCACGCAGTACTGGCGCTTCGCCACGCTGGGCGATCTGGTGGGCGTGGGCGCGGCCAGCGTCGCCGCCGCGGCGGTGTTCACCCTCGGTCTGGTCGTCGCCGGCACGCCGCCGCCCAGCCCGGCCCTGCCGATGATCCACACGATGACGCTGATGCTGATGCTGGGCCTGCCCCGCGTCGCCTATCGCATGCTGCAGGAGAGCGGCGGCACCGAGACCTCCGCCGGCCAGGACGTGCTGCTGATCGGCGCCGGCGAGGGGGCGGATCTGTTCCTGCGCGCCCTGTCCGGCGAACGCCACGCGCCGTTCCATGTCACCGGCCTGCTCTCGCTCGGCCAGTCGCAGACCGGACGGCGGATCCACAACACCCCCATCCTCGGCCCGGTCAGCGACGCCGACGCCATTCTGGAGCGGCTGCGCGAGACCGACCGGCTGCCCGCCGCCCTGGTGGTGACCGATCCCGACCTGCCCGGCGTCCTCTTCTCCGCCCTGATGGCGGTGGCCGACCGGCACGGCCTGCGCGTCGCCCGCGCGCCGCGCCCGACCGCGCTCAACGCCGCCGATCCATCCCGCCTGGAGCTCAAGCCGGTGGCGATCGAGGACCTGCTCAACCGCGCCCAGGCCCCGCTCGACCGCGACGGCATCGCCCGCATGATCCACGGACGGCGCGTGCTGATCACTGGCGCCGGCGGCACCATCGGCGCGGAGCTGTCCCGCCAGGTCGCGGCCCTCGGCCCGGAAAGCCTGGTGCTGCTCGACAACGGCGAATACGCGCTGTGGCAGATCGACCAGGAGCTGGGCGACGTCTCGGGCCCCAAGCGGGTCTGCGTCATCGCCGATGTGCGCGATGCCGCCCGCATCACCGCCGTCATGGAACAGCACCGCCCGCAGCTGGTGTTCCACGCGGCTGCCCTGAAACACGTGCCGATGGTGGAATCGAACCCGCTGGAAGGCATGCTCACCAACGCCTGCGGCACCCGCAACGTGGCCGATGCCGCGCGCGCGGTGGGCGCCGAGGCGATGGTGTTCATCTCCACCGACAAGGCGGTCAATCCCACCAGCGTCATGGGGGCCGCCAAGCGCGTGGCCGAGATGTACTGTCAGGCGCTGGACATCGAGGCCCGCGCGAGAGGCGGCATGCGCTGCGTCACCGTGCGGTTCGGCAATGTGCTGGGCTCCACCGGCTCGGTTGTGCCGCTGTTCCAGCGCCAGCTCGCCCGCGGCGGCCCGCTGACGGTGACGCATCCGGACATTCAGCGCTATTTCATGACGGTGCGCGAGGCGGTGGGCCTGGTGCTGGAGGCCTCGGTGGTCGGCCTCGCCCAGGGCACCGACCATGGCATCGGCGACGGCGGCATCTTCGTGCTCGACATGGGCGAGCCGGTGAAGATCGTCGATCTCGCCCGCAACATGATCCGCCTTGCCGGATTGCGGCCGGAGATCGACGTCGAGATCCAGTTCACCGGGCTGCGGCCGGGCGAGAAGCTGTTCGAGGAACTGTTCCACGGCAGCGAGCCGCCGGTGCCCACCGGCTTCCCCGGCCTGCTGATGGCCCGCCCGCGCACGGCGGACCCCGCCATCGTCGGCCGCGCCATCGACGAGATCGCCCAGGCCTGCCGCGGCGGGCACACCAGGCTGGCGCTTGCCATGCTCGGGCGGATGGTGCCCGAGTTCGACCACAACGAAACCGGCGGCGACGGTGTCGCGCGCCTCGCGAGGACCTGAGGCCATGAACGACATGCCTGCCAAGCCGATCCCGTTCCTGGACCTCAAGGCCCAGCAGGCGCGCATCGCAGCCGACCTCAAACCCCGCATCGACGCCGTGCTGGCGCATTGCCAGTTCATCCTCGGTCCCGAGGTGCGCGAGCTGGAAGTGAAGCTCGCCGCGTTCTGCGGGGCGAAGCACTGCGTCTCGGTCAGCTCCGGCACGGATGCGCTGCAGATCGCCATGATGGCCGAGGAGATCGGCCGCGGCGACGCGGTTTTTCTGCCGGCCTTCACCTACACCGCCACCGCCGAGGTGCCGCTGGTGCTGGGCGCCACCCCGGTGTTCGTCGATGTCGACCCCGCCACGTTCCAGATGGACCCGGCGCATCTGCAGGCCCGCATCGACACGGTGAAGGCGGAGGGCAGGCTCAAGCCCCGCGCCATCGTCGGTGTGGACCTGTTCGGCCAGCCCGCCGACTGGCCGTCGATCCGCGCCATCGCCGCGGCGGAGGGTCTGTTCACGCTCGATGACTGCGCCCAGGCGTTCGGCGCCGCCCATCACGGGGTGCGCCTTGGCGCTGCCGCCGACGCCACCGCCACCAGCTTCTTCCCCTCCAAGCCGTTCGGCGCCTATGGCGACGGCGGCGCGCTGTTCACCGACAGCGACGAGCGTGCCGCCCTCTACCGCAGCCTGCGCACCCACGGCGAGGGCACCACGCGCTACGAGGTGCTGCGCACCGGCATGAACGGCCGTCTCGACACGCTTCAGGCGGCCGTGCTGCTGAGCAAGCTCACCGTGTTCGAGGAGGAGCTGGAGGCCCGCGCCCGCATCGCAGCCAGCTATGACAGCCGCCTCGGCAACGCCGTCACCATCCCCGCCCGCGTGCCCGACAGCGTCAGCGCCTGGGCGATCTATGCCATCCTGCTGCCCGACGCCGCCGCGCGCGACCGGCTGCAGGCCGGGCTGAAGGCGGAGGGGGTGCCGAGCGCCATCTACTATCCCCGCCCGCTGCACTGCCAGCCCGCCTATGCCGGCGCGCATGACGGCGCGGCCCTGCCGGTCAGCGAGGATCTGTCCACCCGCATCATGGCGCTGCCGATGCATCCGGACCTGACCGACCAGGATGTCGACCGCATCTGCGCCGCGGTGCTGGCGCACGTCTGATGCGGCCGGCCATCGTGGCATACGCGGTGGTGGCGCTGCTGCTGCTGCTGGGCCTCGACCGCATCTGGCCGGTCTGGCCGATGCATGCGGTGATGGGCGTTCTGTCGGTTGGTGTGGTGGCACTGGCTTTGCTGGCGGGGGTGGCGGCGCGGCCGCGGGTGTAACAAGGCAAGCAAGGACTTCTTTTCTGAAGAAAAGAAGCAAAAGACTTTCAATAATTTAGCTCACCTCTCTCCGGAGGAGGGCGTCAGCCGGTCAAACGTTTTTTGGTTCTTTTTTTCAAAAAAGAACCGCTGCCCCCTCGCTTGCTTTCCCCGCGCCCGCCTGCCATCTCGAAGCCAACCGAGTGGAGACACACCATGACCCGCAGCCTCAAGGTCGCCGTCCAGATGGACCCGATCGAGCCCATCAACATCGACGGCGACAGCTCCTTCCAGCTGATGCTGACGGCGCAGGCGCGCGGCCACCGGCTCTGGCACTACGAGGTCCGTCACATGACCCTCTCCGAGGGCGTGCTGAAGGGCGGCATCACCCGCGAAGCCCGGCTGACCGCGCGCGCCCGCCCCGTCACCGTGCAGCGCGTGCGCGGCGCCCACTACACGTTCGGCCCTGAGGAACTGCTCGATCTCGGCACCATGGACACGATTCTGATGCGCCAGGACCCGCCGTTCGACATGGCCTACATCACCGCCACCCACATGCTCGAACACATCCACCCCAAGACGCTGGTGGTGAACAACCCGGTCTCCGTGCGCAACGCCCCGGAAAAGCTGCTGGTCACGCATTTCCCCGATCTGATGCCGCCTACCCTCGTCACCTGGGACGCCGAGGCCATCAAAGGCTTCCGCGCTGTGCACAAGGACATCGTCGTCAAGCCGTTGTTCGGCAACGGCGGGGCAGGGGTGTTCCTGATCAGGCATGACGACCCCAACCTCGCCTCGCTGCTGGAGATGCACTGGTCGCGCTCGCGCGAGCCGCTGATGGTGCAACGCTACGAACCCGCGGTACGCCTGGGCGACAAGCGCATCATTCTGGTGAACGGCGAGCCGATGGGCGCGATCAACCGCGTGCCCGCCGCCGGCGAGGCGCGCAGCAACATGCATGTCGGTGGCCGCCCGGAGAAGATCGGCCTGACCGCAAGAGACCTGGAGATCTGCCGCGCCATCGGCCCCACGCTGCGCGAGCAGGGCCTGATCTTCGTCGGCATCGACGTGATCGGCGACTATCTCACCGAGATCAACGTGACCTCGCCGACCGGCCTGCAGGAAGTCGCCCGCTTCGACGGCACCGACCTCTCGTCGGCTATCTGGGACGTGATCGAAGAAAAAATAAACGGATAAAAGTTTTTTTGCTTCTTTTGTTTCAACAAAAGAAGTTCTTTCTTTGAAAAGAAAGAACCAAAGAAACTTTCATTCGCTTGCGGTCCACAGCGGCTCTTTCAGCTTTGCCACAAACGCGGCGTGGCGTTCTAGGTCGGCCGCGCTTGGCACGATCGGGCGCCTCGTGCGCGCGCCGGTGGCGGTGTAGACCGCCACCGGCGTTCCGCCGCCGTCCTCCACCAGCTCCAGCCCGCGCTGCCGCCCGCCGGTGAGCTCCACATAGACCTCGGCCAGCAGCTTGCAGTCGAGCAGCGCGTTGTGGGTGGTGCGCGCCGACAGGTCGATCTCGAAGCGCCGGCACAGCGCGTCCAGACTGTTCGGCATGCCGGGAAAGCGCTGCTTGGCCAGCACCAGCGTGTCGATCATGCGCGACCGATCCAGCTTCGGCCGGCCGATCCGGGCGAACTCGGCGTCGAGAAACCCGAAATCGAACGGCGCGTTGTGCGCCACCAGCGGATCGTCGCCGATGAAGGCCAGGATATCGTCCGCCACCTCGGCGAATTTCGGCTTTCCTTCGAGATCCGCCAAGGTCATGCCGTGCACGCGCGACGCCTCCGGCGGGATGTCGCGCTCGGGATGCATGAGGCGGTGGAGAAACCGCTCGGTCGGCAGATCGTTGATCAGCTCGATGGCGGCGAACTCGATCATACGGTCGCCGGTGAGCGGATCGAGGCCGGTGGTCTCGGTGTCGAACAGCACCGAACGGGTCATGTCAGCAGCTCCAGGATGAGTCGGCGCAGCGTGCGGGCCGCATGATGCCGCGAGAGGCCGGTGCGCACCACCACATCGGCCCGGCGGCGCTTCTCGGCATCGGGCATCTGCCGCGCGATGACGGACAGGATCTGCGCCCGATCCATCTTGCCGCGCAGCAGCACACGCCGGATCTGCACCGCGCGCGGCGCGGAGACGACGACCACGAGATCGACCCGCCTTTCCCCCCCGGTCTCCAGCAGCAGCGGAATGTCCAGCACCGCGGCGCGACAGCGGCGGCGGCGGGCCTGGGCCAGGAAACGCTGCTCCATGGCGCGGACGCGCGGGTGCAGAATGCGCTCCAGCGCGCGGAATTGCTCCGGCTTGCCGATCACGGCAGCCCGCAGCGCGCCCCGGTCGAGAAGGCCGTCCACCACGGTTGCGGGAAACGCCGCGGCAATCGCCGGCAACGCCGCCCCACCCGGCGCCTGCAACGCATGCACAGCCGCATCCGCGTCGAACACCGGAATGCCGGCCCGGGCGAATGTCTGCGCCGCCGTCGATTTCCCCATGCCGATGCCGCCGGTCAGCCCAATCACTTTCAAGACTCTGTCTTTCCTGACAAATCATCGAACTGACACATGCGTGCCAAAGCATGCGAGGCTAGACGAGGGGCAATGAAGCCGAACACGAGTCTAGTTTCCGGCGCCGCGGTGCGCCTTGTCGATATCAAACGCCGCTGGGGCACGTCCACGGCGCTCGACGGCGTATCGATCACCATCGCCGCCAGCAGCTTCTGCGTGCTGCTGGGCCCGTCCGGCTGCGGCAAGACGACGTGCCTGCGCATCGTCGCCGGCCTGGACACCGCGACCAGCGGCCGCATCGAGATCGGTGGGCGGGACGTGACGGCGCTGGCACCGGCCGAGCGCGGGGTTGCGATGGTGTTCCAGTCCTACGCGCTGTTTCCGCATCTCAGCGTGGCCGAGAACATCGTCTTTGGCCTCAAGGCGCGCGGCGTGCCGGCCCCGGAGCGTAAACGCCGGCTGGACCGCGCGGTCGAGATCCTCGGCATCGCAGCACTGCTGCAGCGCCGCCCCGGCCAGCTCTCCGGCGGCCAGCAGCAGCGCGTGGCGCTGGGCCGCGCCATCGTGGCCGAGGCGCCGGTGTGCCTGATGGACGAGCCGCTCTCCAACCTCGACGCGCAGCTGCGCGCCGAGATGCGCCGCGAGATCCTGGCCCTGCAGCGCCGCCTCGGCATCACCATGCTCTACGTCACCCATGACCAGACCGAGGCGATGGGCATGGCCGACCAGGTGGTGCTGCTCAACCGCGGCCGGGTGGAGCAGGACGCCCCGCCCGACCTGCTCTACGCCAGCCCCGCCACGGCGTTCACCGCGTCCTTCATCGGCACACCGCCGATGAACCTGCTCAGGGACGGCGCCACACTGCTCGGCATCCGCCCCGAGTCGCTGCGCCTGGCGGAATCCGGCATGCCGGGCCGCGTGATCTCGGCCGAATATCTTGGTGCCGACACCGTGCTGTCCTGCGATGTGCAGGGCCAGTCGATCCTCGCTCGCCTGCCCGGCCGGGTGCGCGCCGAATCCGGCGCCAGCGTCCACCTCGCCTACGATCCCGCCGACACGCATCGCTTCGATACCGCAACCGGCCAGCGCATCTCATAACCCAGGGGAACCACCATGAAGGTCACACGCCGCACACTGCTCGCCGCCTCCGCCACGCTCGCCATGCCGGCCATCGCCCGCGCCGACACCACCACGGTGGAGTTCTACTTCCCCGTGGCCGTCGGCGGCCCTTTGACCAAGGTGGTGGACGGTCTCGCCGAAGGCTTCATGAAGCAGAACCCCGACGTGGTGCTGAAGCCCGTCTATGCCGGCGGCTATTCCGACGTGCTGACCAAGGCCGTCACCGCCACCAAATCCGGCCAGGGCCCGCAGCTCGCCGTGCTGCTCTCCACCGACGTGTTCTCGCTGATCGATGACGAGCTGGTGCTGCCGTTCGACACCTCGGCCGACGACAAGGCCTGGCTCTCCAGCTTCTACCCCGCCTTCATGAAGAACGGCCAGATCAACGGCCGCACCTGGGGCGTGCCGTTCCAGCGCTCCACCATCGTGTTGTACTACAACAAGGCGGCGTTCCAGGAAGCCGGGCTCGACCCGGAAAAGGCCCCCGCCACCTGGGCCGAACATGCCGAATTCGCCCGCAAGCTCACCAAGGTTGAAGACGGGAAGACCACCCGCTGGGGTGTCGAGATCCCCGCCACCGGCTTCACCTACTGGCTGCTGCAGGCCATGGTCGCCGAGGCCGGCGGCGAGATGGTGTCCGACAACGGCACCAAGGTCAGCCTCAACTCTCCCGAAGTGACCGCGGCCCTGCAGTACTGGATCGATCTGTCCACGAAAGACAAAGCCCACCCGCCCGGCATCGTCGACTGGGGCACCGCCCCGCGTGACTTCCTGGAAGGCAAGGCGGCGATGATCTGGCACACCACCGGCAACCTCACCAACATCAAGACGAACGCCAAATTCCCCTTCGGCGTCGCCATGCTCCCCGCCGACAAGCGCCGCGGCTCGCCCACAGGCGGTGGCAACTTCTACATGTTCAAGGGCGCCAGCCCCGCCCAGCAGGCCGCCAGCCTGCGCTTCCTCAAATGGGTCACCGCCCCCGAGCAGGCCGCCGTGTGGAGCATCGCCACCGGCTATGTCGCGACCTCGCCCGCCGCCTGGCAGACCAAGACGATGACCGACTATGTGGCCGGCTTCCCGCAGGCCGCCGTCGCCCGCGACCAGCTGGAATTCGCCGTGCCCGAGTTCTCCACCCACGAGAACCAGAAGGTCTCCCAGCTGTTCGACGACACGCTGCAGGCGGCCCTGCTCGGCACCAAAACCCCCAAGGCCGCGCTCGACGAAGCCCAAGCCGGCGCCACCCGCATCCTGCGTCCCTACGCCCGCTGAAGGATCAAGAACCATGCTCAAACGTCGCACGCTGCTGGCCGCGTCAGCCGCCACCCTCGCCGCCCCGGCCACCCTGCGCGCCCAGTCGGCCAACGCCATCACCTTCTACTACCCCATCGCCGTCGGCGGCCCGCTGACCACGATCGTCGACAGCTACTGCAAGGACTTCACCGCCCAGAGCGGCATCACCGTCACCCCGGTCTATGCCGGCAGCTACGTCGAAGCCCTCGCCAAGGCCGTCACCGCCATCAAGGCCGGCGAAGGCCCGCACATCGCCGTGGAGCTCGCCACCGAGCTGCATTCGCTGGTCGACATGGACATCCTGGTCTCGCTCGAAGAGCTCGGCCTCGACGCCGAAGGCCAGGCCTGGGTCGACGGCTTCTACCCCGCCTTCCTCGCCAACAGCCGCAAGCTCGGCAAGACCTGGTCGGTGCCGTTCCAGCGCTCCACCGCCATCGACTATTACAACAAGGACGCCTTCGAAGCCGCCGGCCTCGACCCCGAGAAGTTCCCCACCACCTGGGACGGCCTCATCACCGCCGGCGAAAAGCTGCTCAAGGCCGACGCCACCGGCCGCACCACACGCTGGGGCTTCAAGCTCGCGTCCGACGCCGGCAACGCCCAATGGACCTTCGGCGCCCTCGCCTTCCAGGCCGGCCACGTGCTGATGAACCAGGCCGGCACCGAGGTCTATTTCAACGACCCCAAGGCGATCGAGGCGCTCACCTTCTGGCGCAGCCTGGCGTTCGACCACAAGATCACGCCGCAGGGCATCACCAACTGGGGCACGCTGCCGACCGACTTCCTGGAAGGCAACGCCGCGATCATCCAGAGCACCACCGGCAACCTCACCAATCTGCGCGACAAGGCCAGCTTCAAGTTCGGCGCCGCCGGCCTGCCGGGCAAGCAGGGCGTGCGCACCGTGGTGGGCGGCGGCAACCTCTATTTCTTCAAGCACGCCAACGACGCCCAACGCGCCGCCGCCCTGAAGTTCGCCCGCTTCCTCACCACCCCGGAACGCGCCGCCGACTGGTGCATGAAGACCGGCTACATCGCCACCCGCCCCGACGCCTGGGACACCCCGGCGCTGAAGGCCTATGTGGAGAAGTTCCCGTTGGCCAACGTGGCGCGCACCTACCTGCCGGTGGCCACCGGCGAGCTGTCCACCTTCGAGAACCAGCGCGTGCAGACCGCTCTGCTCAACAACATCCAGGCCTGCCTGTCCGGCGCCAAGACACCCGCCCAGGCGATGGCGGATGCGCAGGCTGAGGCGGATCGGGTGCTGAAGCCTTTTAAGAAAGGGTAAGCATGTTCTTTTTTTAAAAAGAACCAAAAAACTTTTATTCAGCTGGCGCGATCGTTCTGCGAGCGCCGCGCTCAAACGAATGAAAGTCTTTTTGCTTCTTTTTCTTCAGAAAAAGAAGGCCTTTTCTTCCCATGAACCGTCACGTACAAGGATGGCTCCTCGTGGCACCCTCCCTGGTGCTGCTGGTCGCCTTCACCCACTGGCCGGCCATCGCCACTTTGCTCGACAGTCTCTTCACGACACCGCGCGGGTCCCGCCCGCCGGTGTTCGTGGGGCTGGACAACTATACCGACCTGCTGGACGACCCGGTGTTCTTCAAAGCCCTGATCAACAACGCCTGGTACGCCTGCGTGACGATCCCGGTCTCGATCGCGCTGTCCCTGGTGATGGCGCTCGCCGTCAACACCGCCATCCCCGGCCGCGCCCTGGTGCGCATGGCCTACTTCACCCCCACCATGCTGCCGATGATCGCGGTGGCGAATATCTGGCTGTTCTTCTTCACCCCCGATTACGGCCTGTTCGACCAGGTCGCCGGCCTGTTCGGCCTCGGCCGCCATAACTGGCTCGGCGACGGCGCCACCGCGCTGCCGGCCATGATGGTGGTGGCGGTGTGGAAGGAAGCCGGCTTCTTCATGATCTTCTACCTCGCCGCCCTCCAGGCGATGCCGCCCGACCTCGCCGAAGCCGGCCGCCTCGAAGGCGCGTCACGCCTGCACTATTTCCGCCGCGTCACCTGGCCGCTGCTGATGCCCACCACGCTGTTCATCGGCGTGAACGCCGTCATCAACGCCTTCCGCCTCGTCGACCACGTGGTGGTGATGACCCGCGGCGGGCCGGACAACGCCACCACGCTGTTGCTGTACCACATCTACGAGGAAGGCTTCCGCTTCTGGGACACAGCAGCCGCCGCCACACTGACCATGGTGCTCCTCGCCATCCTCGGCACCCTGGCCGCCCTGCAGTTCCTGCTGCTGGGCCGTAAGGCCCACTACAGATGAGCACCCGAAGGCTGGAAACCATCGGCGCCTGGATGCTGGGGATCCTCTGGGTCCTGCCGCTGCTGTATGCGGTGTGGACGGCGTTTCACCCCTCCGCCTTCGCCACCCATTTCACCCCGCTGGCGCCGCTCACCCTGGAGAACTTCGCCAAGGCGTGGGACGCCGCCCCCTTCGCGCGCTTCTTCCTCAACACCACCATCCTGGTCACGGTCATCCTGATCGCCCAGTTCGTGCTCTGCACCCCCGCCGCCTTCGCCTTCGCCCGCCTGGAGTTCTGGGGCCGCGACACGGTGTTCGCCATCCTCCTGCTGCAGCTGATGGTCGCACCCGACGTGCTGCTGGTGGCGAACTATCGCACCATGGCCCAGCTCGGCCTGGTCGACACCATCATCGGCATCGCATTGCCCTATCTCGGCTCCGCCTTCGGCATCTTTCTGCTGCGCCAGACCTTCCGCCAGGTGCCGCAGGAACTGGACGACGCCGCCCGCCTCGAAGGCAGCTCCCTGCTCGGCCGCCTCTGGCGCGTCTACGTGCCGCTGGCCCGCCCCACCTACCTCGCCTACGGCCTGGTGCTGGTCAGCTTCCACTGGAACAACTTCCTCTGGCCGCTGGTGATCACCAACTCCGTCAGCACCCGTCCCCTGACGGTTGGCCTCTCGGTGTTCGCCTCGACCGACCAGGGCATCGACTGGTCGATCATCTGCGCCGCCACCCTGATGACCTCCGGCCCCCTGCTGGTGGCGTTCCTGCTGTTTCAGCGGCAGTTTGTGGCAAGCTTCATGCGCGCGGGGATCCGCTGACGTGGCGAGACCCGGTGTGGTTTGCTATCCAACGGTCATGAGCACAGCCCCCATCATGTTGGACGAGGCCGACATCGCCGAAATGTGCCGGCAGCATCACGTCCGGCGTCTCGATCTGTTCGGATCGGCAGCAACAGGGCATGGCTTCGAACCTGCGCGCAGCGATATCGACATCCTGGTGTCGTTCGAGCCGCTCGCGCCGCCCGCCTACGCCGATGCCTATTTTGGGCTGCTGGCTGCCCTGGAGCGCCTGACCGGCCGTTCCGTCGACCTCGTGACCGAGGCCGCCCTGGCCAACCCGTTCCTGCGGGACCGTATCGCCAGCGAGCGCCGCACGCTGTTTCACGAGGCATGACCCGCGAGCAGGCTTCGGCTCAGAAGCTCGTCTGGGATGCCGACCCGTCCGCTTCTCGGGTCGCACGCTTCACAATGGACCGCAGCTTCGAAGATTACCTTGCCGATGACATGCTGCGATCCGCCGTCGAACGGCAGTTCGAGATCATCGGCGAGGCCTTCACCGCCCTGCGCCGAATCTCACCGCAGACCGCGTCCAGGATCGCGGAGCTTCCGCGCATCGTCGCGTTTCGCAACGTCCATGATCCATGGCTACGCGACAGTCGATGACCAGCTGGTGTGGGGCGTCGTGGAACTGCACCTCAAGCCCTTACTCGCCATCCTCGCCGACTTATCGGCCGAATGAGCATCGCATCCATGGAATCCGATGACCGATCTCGAAACCCGCCTCACCGCCGCCATCCGCCTCGCCACCGAGGCCGGCGCCCTGGCCCTCAGGCTGCGCCCCGCCCCAGGCGCCGCCACAGCGAAGCTGAAAGGCGCGCAGGACTGGCTCACCGAGGCCGACGGCGCAGTGGAGGCCTTCCTTTCCGACGCCCTCGCCCGCGAATTCCCCGAAGACGGCTTCCAGGGCGAGGAAACCGGCAAAGGCCGCACCGGCGCCCTGCGTTGGGTGGTGGACCCGATCGATGGTACCTCCAACTACGCGCGCGGCGCCACCCGCTGGTGCGTGTCGCTGGGGCTGATCCAGGATCGCACCGCGGTGCTGGGCGTGCTGGTGGCGCCGGCCCTGGGTGAGGTGTTCGCCGCCCGCAAAGGCCATGGCGCCACGCTGAACGGCCAGCCGATCCATGCCGCCGCCACGGACGATCCGAAACGCGCCATGATCGAGATCGGCTGGTCGCCGCGCCGCCCCAACGCGGTGTTCCAGGGCATCGTCGCCCGGGTGATGGCGCAGGGCGCCATGGTCCGCGCCGGCGGCTCCGGCGCCATGGGCCTCGCCGACGTCGCCGCCGGCCGCATCGACGGCTATATCGAACCGCATATCAACCTGTGGGACGTTGCCGCAGCCCTCGCCATCCTGGCCGAAGCCGGCGCCTTCGTGTCGGATTTCATGGCAGGACCAGGCCCCGAGAGCGGGGACGCCATCATTGCCGCAGCCCCGAACCTGGCCGCCGTCGTCCGCGCCACAGCCGCGATGTGATGAGGGGCTGCGATGTGATCAGGGCACCCCTTTCGAGGTGCTGTATTCGAAGTGCAGCGCCACATCCGGATGCACGATCGGATGGATGGCGTGGGCGGCCATCGCGGCCTCGCTGAAGCCTTGCAGGATCAGCTTCAGCTTGCCGGCATAGCTGGCCACGTCGCCGATGGCGAAGATGCCGGGAACGCTGGTCTCACACGTCGCCGCCGTCACCGCGACATGGCTGCGCGCAAGCGCCAGCCCCCAGCCGGCGATCGGGCCGAGATCCATCGACAGGCCGAAGAACGGCAGCAGCACATCGGCATCGAGCCGCCTGGTGGCGCCATCGAGATCGGCCACCTCCACCTGGCGCAGCTGTCCGGCATCGCCATGCAGCGCATGGAGCTGATAGGGAATGACGAGATCGATCTCCCCGGCCCGCGCCGCGGCGTCGAGCTGGGCTGCGGTCTCCGGCGCCGCGCGGAACTTGGCCCGGCGATGGATCACCCGCACGCTGGCAGCGATGTCCTTCAACGCCAGCGCCCAGTCCACCGCACTGTCGCCGCCGCCGGCGACCACCACCCGCTTGCCGCGGAAATCCTCCTTGCGGCGCACGTAGTATTGCACGCAGCCGGTCGCCTCGAACACGCCCAGCCCGTCCAGCGGCGGCCGGTTCGGCCCGAACGCCCCGGCGCCGGCGGCAATGATCACCGCCTTGGCATGGATCGCCTCGCCCTGGTCCGTGCCCAGCACGAACGCGCCGGCCTGCCCGGTCACGCTTTCCACCCGCCGCCCCAGCAGGCGGGGCACCTCGAACGGCGCGATCTGGCGTTCCAGATTGCCGATGAGATCGCCGGCCTCGATCGCGGGATGGGCGGGGATGTCGTAGATCGGCTTCTCCGGGTACAGCGCCGTGCACTGTCCGCCGACCGCGTCCAGCGCGTCGATCAGCAGCGAGGACAGTTTCAGCATGCCGCATTCGAAGGCGGCGAAGAGGCCCACGGGGCCGGCGCCGATGATGGCGACGTCGGTGAACAGGGTGGCGGTGTGCTTGATTTCGCTCATGCCGCAAACCTAGCTTCGCCTGCGGCCAAGGCAAGGCTAGGCTCGGCCCATGCCAACACTGATTCTGCCTGACCTCGCCGCTACCGAATCGCTTGCGGCCCGCGTGGCGGCCCAGGCGCGGCGCGGCGATGCGATTCTGCTGGCAGGCCTGCTCGGCGCCGGCAAATCCGCCTTCGCCCGCGCCTTCCTGCGCGCGGCGGCGGGCGATCCCGCGCTGGAGGTGCCGAGCCCCACCTTCACCCTGGTGCAGAGCTACGAGACGAAGCGGGGCCCGGTGCATCATTTCGACCTGTGGCGGCTGGACGGGCCGGGATCGGTGGTGGAGCTCGGCTGGGACGAGCTGACCGTCGACATCGTGCTGGTGGAATGGCCGGACCGGCTCGGCGACCTCGCGCCGGATGATGCGTTGCGCATCACCCTGCAGGCGCTGGACGATGATCGCAGGCAGGCCGAACTGTCCGGCTGGGCGGGACGGCTGTGAAGCTCGCAACCCTGCCGGCGCATGCGGCGTTTCTCGACGAGGTGGCGCGGCGCTGGCTGGCCGGCCGGTTCGCCCCCGGTGAAGGGCTGATTCTGCTGCCCACCCGCCGCGCCGCCCGCGCGCTGGCCGAGGCGTTCCTGCGGGTCTCCGACGGCGCGCCGATGCTGCTGCCGCGCATTACCGCCATCGGCGCGCTGGACGAGGCGCCGCTCACCCTGGCCGGCGCACTCGACCTGCCGCCCGCGGTGGAACCGGCGCGTCGCCTCGCCGAGCTGTCACGCATGATCCTGGCGCTGCCGGTGGCCGCCGGCGGCGTGCGCGCGGCCGATCAGGCGTGGAAGCTGGCGCAGGCCCTGGCCGAGCTGATGGACGAGGCCGAACGCGCCGAGATCGTGGATTTTCCCACCGCCTTGGAAAGCGCCGCCGATGGCGCCCTGGCCGCGCATTGGCAGATCACCCTGCGGTTCCTCGACATCGTCACCCGGCAATGGCCGCTTTGGCTGGAGGTCAACGGCGTGATGAACCCCGCTGCCCGCCAGGTGCGTCTGCTGCGCGCCCAGGCGCGGGCCTGGGAGGATCAGCCGCCGGACATGCCGGTCTGGGCGGCCGGCGCCACCGGCGGCATTCCGGCGGTGGCCGCCCTGCTGAAGGTGATCGCCCGGCTGCCGCAGGGGCGGGTGATCCTGCCGGGGCTGGAAGCGAAGCCGCCGGAGGAATGCGAGCCGTCCCACCCGCAGGCCGGGCTGCTCGGCCTGCTGGCCGGCATGGGCGCTGGCGTCGGCGATGTGGCGCGCTGGGGGGGCGAAGCCCATGCACGGGAAGCAGCCCTGGCCCTTGCGCTGCTGCCGGCGTCCGCGCTTGACGCCTGGCGCAGACCGGCACCGGTTTCGACCGCAGGCCTCTATCGCCTGGAGCCGGCCGACGCGCAGGAGGAGGCAGTCGCCATCGCGCTGATCCTGTGCGACGCGCTGCAGGTCTCCGGCGCCCGGGCCGCGCTGGTCACGCCGGACCGCCAGCTCGCGGTGCGGGTGGCGGCGGAGCTGCTGCGCTGGGGCGTGGTGGCCGATGACAGCGCGGGCGAGCCTCTGGCGCACACGCCGCCCGCCGTGTTCCTGCGTCTGCTCGCGGCGGTGGCTGCAGAGCGCCTGGCGCCGGTGGCGCTGCTGGCGCTGCTGAAACATCCGCTGGCCGCCGCCGGGCTTGCCGCCGCCGCATGCCGAAACCTGGCCCGCCGGCTCGACCTTGTGCTGCGTGGCCCGCAGCCCGAGCCCGGCCTCGCCGGTCTGCGCCTTGCCGTGGAGGGCGTGGCGCCGCTGGAGGCCTTCCTGCCGCGGCTGGAAGCCTGCCTGTCGCCGCTGCTGCGCGCCTTCGCCAGCCCCAGCCTGCCACCGGCCGACCTGCTGCAGGCGCTGATCGAATCCGCCGAGGCCCTGGCCGCCACGGACGAGACGCCCGGACCCGCCCGGCTCTGGGCGCAGGAGGAAGGCGAGGCGCTGGCCACGGCGGTGACGGCGGCGCTCGATGCCGTGGTCCGCCTGCCGCCCCAGCCTCCGGAGGTGCTGCCCGGCCTGCTCGACGCGCTGCTGGATGGTGTGGCGGTGCGCAGCCGGCGTGCGCTGCGCGGCCGTGAGGCCACGGCCGAGCATCCCCGCGTGTTCATCTGGGGCCTGCTGGAGGCAAGGCTGCAGACGGTCGATGTCGTGGTGCTCGGCAGCCTCGCCGAGACGGTGTGGCCGCCGGCCACCGATCCCGGCCCCTGGCTCAGCCGGCCGATGCGCGCGGCGGTGGGGCTGCCGAGCCCCGAGCAGCGCGTGGGCGAGGCGGCGCATGATTTCGTCATGGCGGCGTGCTGCGCGCCGATCGCCGTGCTGTCCTGCCCGCGCCGGCGGGATGGCGCGCCCGCGGTGCCGGCCCGCTGGCTGGCGCGGATCGAGGCGCTGCTGCAGGGACGCGGCGCCGCCCTGCCGCGGCATCCCGCGTCGCACTGGGCACGGCTGCTCGACCAGCCGGCCCACGGCGCGCAGCCGGTGCGACCGCCGCGCCCGTGCCCGCCGGTGGCGGCCCGGCCGCGCCGGCTCAGCGTGACCGAGATCGAGACCTGGTCGTCCGATCCCTATGCCATCCACGCGAAGCATATCCTCCGGCTCGTGGCCCTCAAGCCGCTGCAGGAGGCGACCGACGCGGCCGATTACGGCCAGCTCGTGCATCGCGGGTTTCAGCTGTTTCTGGCCCGGCACGGCGCGAAATTCCCCGCCGACGCGCGGGTGGAGCTGAAGGAGGCGATGGGACTCGCTCTGGCCCAGGCCAATCTGCGCCGCGCGCTGGTGGAATGGTGGACGCCGCGGCTGCATCGCATCGCCGACTGGGCGGTGGAGCTGGAGATCGCCCGGCGAAAACACCATACCCTGGTCGCCATCGGCACCGAGCTGGTGGGGCGCTTGCCGCTGGACGTGCCGGGCGGCTTCGTGCTGACCGGCCGGGCCGACCGCATCGAGCGGCGCACCGATGGCAGCCTCGCCATCATCGACTACAAGACCGGCGCTCCGCCCACCCAGCGCGCGGTGGATGCCGGCTGGGCGCCGCAGCTGCCGCTGGAAGCGGCCATGGCGCAGGCCGGCGCGTTCGGCACGTCCTGGCAGGGCGACGTGGCCGAACTCGTCTATTGGCATGTCAGCGGCGGCTTCGAGGCGGGCAAGCCGACGCTGCTGTTCAAAAGCCAGACGGCCGCCATTGCCGCCGCCGCGGCCGAGGCGGCGGACCAGCTGCGCGCCCGCATCATCGCCTTCGACGACCCGTCCCGCGCCTATCTCGCCCAGCCGCATCCGGCGTTCCGCCCGCGGTTCTCCGACTACGCCCAGCTGGAACGGCTGGCGGAATGGGATCTGGAGGAAGGCGCATGAGCCAGTCCGCCCGCAAACGCGCCACCGAGGCGCAGCGCACCGCCTCGGACCCCGCGGTCTCCGCCTTCGTCGCCGCCTCCGCCGGATCCGGCAAGACCAAGCTGCTGACCGACCGGCTGCTGCGGCTGATGCTGGCCGGCGCTCGGCCCGAACGCATCCAGTGCCTCACCTTCACCAAGGCCGCCGCCGCCGAGATGGCGCTCCGGCTGCAGCGCGTGCTGGGGCGCTGGGTGACGCTGGAGCCGGAGCGGCTTGCGCGCGAGCTCGCCGAGATCGGCGTCGATCCCACGCCGGAGCAGCTCGGCAAGGCGCGCGAGCTGTTTGCCGAGGTGCTGGACCTGCCCGGCGGCATGCGCATCGGCACCATCCACGCGTTCTGCCAGTCGCTGCTGCGCCGCTTTCCGCTGGAAGCCGAGCTGTCGCCGCATTTCGAACTGGTGGACGAGCGCGACACCGAAATCGCCTGGCAGAGCGCGCGCGAGACCATGCTGGCGCGCACCCACACGCCGGAGCGGCGCGCGGCGCTGGAGGCGCTGGCGGGACTGGCCTCGCTCGACGGCTTCGGCGGCCTGGTGCAGACGCTGCAGCGCGACCGCGCGCGGATGGACGCGGTGGCCGCCCTGGGGCCGGACCGTCTGCGCGCCCGGCTGGCGGAGATCCTGGGGGCGCGGGCGCCCGGCGTGCTGGGCGAACACGCGCGCTGGCGCGACGAGCACGACCTCCGGCGCGTCTTTGCCGTCGTCGCCCGTGACGCAAGCCCGGCGGTGAAGGAAAAGGCGGCGCGCATCCTTGGCTGGCTGGGTCTGGACGATGACGACCGCACCGGGAACTGGAGCGCCTGGCGCGAGGAATTTCAAACGACCGGCGGCGAGGACCGCAAGACCGGCGCCTTTGTCAACAAGAACCTCGCGGCCTCGCTGCCGGATCTGCCGGCGATCGTGGAGGCCGAACAGCGCCGGATCCGCATGGTCGAGGATGGCTGGCGCGCTGCCGAGGTGACGCGGCTGACGGCGGCCCTGGTCGACCTTGCCGGCCCCGTCACCCAGCTCTACGCGGACGGCAAGGACTTCACCGGCCGGCTGGACTATGACGACCTGATCGCCCGCACCGCCCGCCTGCTGGTCGATCCCGGTGCCGCCTGGGTGCTGTTCAAGCTCGATGGCGGGCTCGACCACCTGCTGCTCGACGAGGTGCAGGACACCGCCCCCGCGCAATGGGACATCGCCGGCCGGCTCACCGCCGAGTTCTTCGCCGGCGCGGGGGCGCGGGACGGCGTGACGCGGACGGTGTTCGCCGTGGGCGATCGCAAGCAGTCGATCTACGGGTTCCAGGGGGCCGACCCCGATGCCTTCGCGCATTGGCGCGGCGTGCTGCGCAGCCGCGTGACGCAGGCCGGCCAGCACTGGCGCGATGTGGCGCTCGATGTGTCGTTCCGCTCCACCGCCCCCGTGCTGCGTCTGGTCGATGCCGTGTTCGCCCAGCCCGAGGCCGCACGCGGCGTCAGCGAGCCCGGTGTGTTGCAGCATATCGCCGACCGCGCCGGCCATGCCGGCCGGGTCGAGCTGTGGCCCGTCACCCCCCGGCCGGAGCCCGCGCCGCTGCAGCCTTGGGACATCCCCACCGAAAACCTTCGCCAGACCAGCGCCCTGCAGCGCCTGGCCGATGCCCTGGCGGAGTGGATCGAGGGTCAGCTTCGGCGCGGCGAGATCCTGCCGAGCCGGGGCCGGGCGCTGGCCGCCGGCGACATCCTCATTCTGGTTCGCCGCCGCAACGCCTTCATGGCGGCGCTGGTGCGCGCGCTGAAGGCGCGCCACGTGCCGGTGGCGGGGCTGGACCGGATGGTGCTCACCGCGCAGCCGGCGGTGGCCGACCTGATGGCGCTGTGCGATGCGCTGCTGCTGCCGCAGGACGATCTGGCGCTGGCCTGCGTGCTGACCTCGCCGCTCGGCGGGCTGACCGACGACCAGCTGATGCACCTCGCCATGGGCCGCGCGGGCAGCCTGTTCGCAGCGCTCGGCGCAAGCACCGCGCCGCACTGCCACGCCGCCTACGATTTTTTCACCGCCCTGTTCCGCCGGGTGGACCACGCGAGCCCGCATGCGCTGCTCACCGAGGCGCTCGGCCCGCTCGGCGGCCGCGCCCGGTTGCTGGCCCGCCTCGGCCCGGAAGCCGCCGAACCGATCGACGAGCTGCTGGCCGCCAGCCTGCGCCACGCGCAGACGCATCCGCCGTCGCTGCAGGGGTTCCTGCACTGGCTCCGCCAGTCCGCCGCCGAGGTGAAGCGCGAGGCGGAAGGCCCGGGCGGCGACGGGTTTGACGCGGTGCGGATCATGACCGTGCACGGCGCCAAGGGCCTGCAGGCGCCGCTGGTGATCCTGCCCGACACCACCGGCCTGCCGCCGGGCGACGAGCGGGTGCTGTGGGCGGCGGATGACGACAGCAACGCCGCCCCCGCCTTGCCGGTCTGGCGGCCCAACCAGGCGCTGAGCTGCGACGCCGCCGACCGTCTGCGGGCGGAAGGCCTTGCGTGTCAGGCGGAGGAGCAGAACCGTCTGCTCTATGTCGCGCTGACAAGGGCGGAGGACCGGTTGCTGGTGTGCGGCTGGCAGACCGGCACCGCCTTGCAGGAGAATTGCTGGTACCAGCACGTCGCGCGCGGCTTCGCGGCGCTGGAGCGGCCGGGCGCGCCGTTCGAGGCCATCGCCGAACCCTGGCCGGGCGAGACGTTTCGGCTGGACAGCCCGCAGCACGCAGACCCAGAGCCGCAACGTGTGCCCCACGCCGCGCCCACCGCCGCGCTGCCGCGCTGGGCCGGCACCGCGCCCGACTGGCGCGCCGCCGCGCCGCCGGCCGAGCCCGCGATGCCGCAGCCGCTGGCACCCAGCCGTCCCGACGGCGTGGCCCTCGGCGACGTGCCGCAGGCGGCCTCGCCGCTGCTGCAGCGCGACGCCGCCGGCCAGCGGTTCCGCCGCGGCCAGTTGGTGCATACCCTGCTGCAGCATCTCCCCACGTTGGCGCCGGCCGCGCGCCGCGCCGCCGCGATCCGGTTTCTCGACCGGCCTGGCCAGGGCGTGGACGACCCTTCCGCGCTCGCCGACGAGGTCCTGGCGGTGCTTGCGCATCCCGCCCTGGCGCCGTTGTTCGGCCACGCCGGCCGCGCCGAGGTGCCGCTCAGCGGCGTGGTCGCGGGCCAGGTGATCGGCGGGCTGATCGACCGGCTGGCGATCCTGCCCGAGGCGGTGGTGATCGCCGACTACAAGACCAACCGCGCCCCGCCCGTCCGCGTCGAGGACACGCCGGTGCTGTATCTGCGCCAGATGGCGGCCTACCGCGCGGTGCTGGCCGCGATCCATCCGGGGCGTGACATCGTGTGCCTGCTGGTCTGGACTGTGGGGGCGAAGGTGATGCGGCTGCCCGATCCGCTGCTGGACACCCATGCTCCGGCTGCACATCGCGCCGCTTGATCAATCCCTGTCGCTGTCCCACCTTCAGCGTTCTATTCAGCCCCCGAAAGGCCCGACGTTCATGAGCTCCTCCACTGTTGCTGTCACCGATGCCAGCTTCGCCACCGATGTTCTGGGCTCCAAGGGGCTCGTGCTGGTGGATTTCTGGGCGGAATGGTGCGGCCCCTGCAAGGCGATCGGCCCGGCGCTGGAAGAGATCGGCAAGGAGCTGGCCGGCAAGGTGACGGTCGCCAAGGTCAACATCGACGACAACCCCGAAACCCCGAACGCCTTCGCCGTCACCGGCATCCCGACGCTGATCCTGTTCAAGGACGGCAAGCCCGTCTCCAAGAAGGTCGGCGCCGCGCCCAAGAGCGTGCTGAAGCAGTGGGTCGAAGCCTCGCTCTGAGCTGATACCAACGGCCTTGATCGATGACTCTTCCATCGATCAAGGCCGTTGGTATCGCGCGCCGGGTTGGCCGGCGGCGGCGCGCCAAACCAAGACCATACCAACGGTCATTCGTCATGACCGTTGGTATGAGCCGCGTATCGAGACTCACCGCCAAGGCGCCAAGGCGCCAAGAAGAAAGAACCTGGCGTCTTGGCGCCTTGGCGGTTCACCTTTTGGCGGGTCGTTCAATAAGCCGGGTAGCCCCGCGGATAGATGATCTGATCCGGTGGCCCCGGCGGTGTCACCGGCCCCTTCTTGCCGCAGCCGGCCAGCGCCAGCACCAGCATCACGGCGGCCAGCAGCCTCATGCCAGCGCCTCCAGCCACCGCGTCGCCTGCGCCGCCACATTCGCCGGCGCCGTGCCGCCATAGCTGGTGCGCGACGCGACCGAGGCCTCCACCGTCAGCACCGAGAACACTCCCTCAGTGATCCCGGGCTCCACCGCCTGCATCTCGGCAAGCGTCAGCCCGGCGAGATCGATCCCCCTTGCCTCGGCCGCCGCCACCAGCCGTCCGGTGACGTGATGCGCCGTGCGGAACGGCAGCTTCAGCACCCGCACCAGATAATCCGCGAGATCCGTCGCCGTCGCGAAGCCGGAGCCCGCGAAGGCGTGCAGCCGGGCCAGATCCGGCGTCATGTCCCGCACCATGCCCGCCGTGGCCGCCAGCGACAGCGCCCAGGCGGAGGCGGCGTCGAACACCGGCTCCTTGTCCTCCTGCATGTCCTTGGCATAGGCCAGCGGCAGGCCCTTCATCACCGTCAGCAGCCCCACCAGCGCGCCGGTCACCCGCCCGGTCTTGGCGCGCACCAGCTCGGCCGCATCCGGGTTGCGCTTCTGCGGCATGATCGAGCTGCCGGTGGTGAACGCGTCCGACAGCCGGATGAACCCGAACGGCGCGCTGCACCAGATCACGATCTCCTCGGCCAGCCGTGACAGATGCATCGACGAGATCGCCGCCGCCGACAGAAACTCCAGCGCGAAATCCCGGTCCGACACGGCGTCCAGCGAATTCGCCGTCGGCCGGTCGAACCCCAGCGCCGAAGCCGTCATCTGCCGGTCCAGCGGAAACGACGTGCCGGCCAGCGCCGCGGACCCCAGCGGACACTCGTTCAAACGCCGCCTGCAATCCGCCAGCCGGCCGCGATCCCGCGCCAGCATCTCCACATACGCCATCATATGGTGCCCGAATGTCACCGGCTGTGCCGTCTGCAGATGGGTGAAGCCTGGCATCGGGTCCCCCGCATGCTGCAGCCCGCGCCGCGCCAGCACGCGCATCACGTCGGCGATCTGCCCGTCGATCCCGTCAATCGCGTCGCGCACCCAGAGCCGGAAATCCGTCGCCACCTGGTCGTTGCGGCTGCGCCCGGTGTGCAGCCGCTTGCCGGCCTCGCCGATGCGCTCGGTGAGCCGCGCCTCGATGTTCATGTGGATGTCTTCGAGGTCCTCGGTGAAGCCGAACCGCCCGGCCTCGATCTCGTCGGTGATATGCGTCAGCCCTTCGCGGATCGCCGCCTCGTCCGCCCCGGTGATGATGCCCTGCCGTGCCAGCATGGCAGCATGGGCGCGCGAGCCTGCGATGTCCTGGCGCCACATCTTGCGGTCGAACCCGATGGAGGCATTTATCTCCATCATGATCACGGACGGACCCGCCGCGAACCGACCGCCCCATTGCATGTTGGCTTCGGTGTTCCGCAGATCCGGCGTTTCGCTCACGGGAGGCTTTCCATCATGCAGTTGATCACACGCCGAACCCTTACGGCGGTGGGCGCGACCCTAGCCGCCGGGCTGGCCCCGCGCAAACCGCATGCGCAGACCATCCTCACCCCCGCGGAGCCGAAGGTGGAGCTTTACGGCATCGACCACCTGGAGATGCTGCCCCAGCCCGCCGCCCCCGCCGCGGCGGAATTTGCCGATGCGTCCGGCAAGCCCGTCACGCTGGCCGATTTCGCGGGCAAGGGCGTGGTTCTGAACATGTGGGCCACCTGGTGCACGCCCTGCGTGGCGGAGATGCCGGCGCTCGACCAGCTTGCCCCGATGCTGGCCGGCAGCAACATCGTCGTGGTGCCGATCTCGTCGGACCGTGGCGGCACCAAGGTGGTGGCGAAGTTCTACGCCGCTCACGCGGTGAAAAATCTCGGCATCTGGACCGACGCGCACGGCGCTGCCGCCCGGGCCTGGGGGGCGCGGGGACTGCCCACAACGTTGATCATCGACCGGCAGGGGCGGGCACTGGCCAGGCTGGAAGGCGGGGCGGAGTGGGCGACGCCGGAGGCGGTCGCGAGGATCAAGGCGTTGATTCAATAAGACAGAGGTTCTTTTTTGAAAAAAAGAACCAAAAAACTTTTTACCGGCTGGCGCCCTCCTCCGGAGAGTGGTCCGCTCAAACGATTGAAAGTCTTTTGCTTCTTTTCTTCAAAAAAGAAGTGCTTCCTTACCTCCTCAGTACAAGCAACAACCCCAACGACACCGCCCCGATTCCCCCCACCACCCAGACCACCCACGCCGCCGGCCAGATATCGATCAACGGCGACAGCAGCGTCGGCGCCAGCGCCGAGACGATCATCGACGGCAAGGCAATCCGCCCCAGCCGCCCGCCATAGCCGTGCGGGCCGAACACATGCAGCGGCAACGTGCCCCGGGTGATGGTGAGAATCCCGTTGCTCATGCCGTACAGCAGACCGAACAGCAGAAACGGCCCGCGCAGCACCAGCGTCAGAAACCCAAGCGGCAACAGCACCGTGCCGGTCAACGCCGCCACCATCGGGTTGAACCCGCGGCCGAACCGCCAGTCCAGCACCCGGCTGGCCACCTGCGACGGGCCGATCAGCGTGGCCGCGAGCACCGCCTGCTCGGTGCTCGCGCCAAGCCCTTCCAGCAAGGTGAGCGCATGCACCGATATGATGGCGGTGATGGCGGCGCGCAGAGTGAAATAGGCCGCCATCACGGCAAAGCTGCCCGCGCGCGGCGCCGGCCCGGTCTCGGTGCCGCTCGCCGGCACCGCCACAGGCCCCGCCCGCGGCACCAGCAGCCAGCTGATCGGCAGAATGACGACCAGCTGCATGACCGCGTAGCACGCCACCGACACCCGCCAGCCATACTGCGCCGCCAGCCAGGTGCCGACCGGCCAGCCCAGCGAGCTGGAAAACCCCGCCATCAGCGTCACCCCCACGATCGCCGGACGCGCCTGCGCCCCCAGCAGCCGCCCGATGGTGGCGAAGGTCGCATCGTAGAGCCCCATCGCCATGCCGAGGCCCACCAGCACCCAGGCGCCATACCAGGCCCACACCGCCGGCGCCGCCGCCATCGCCAGCAACCCCGCCGCCGTGACCACGGCTGAACCGGCCAGCACACCACGCCCGCCGAACCGGTCGATGCGCCGCCCGACCGCGGGCGAACACAGGCCACAGACCAGCATGGCCAGCGAGAAGCCGCCGAGCAGCACCGTGCGCGACACCCCGAAGGTCTGCGACGCTGGGCCGATCATGGTCGCGGGAATGTAGTAGGTGGAGGCCCAGGCCAACGTCTGGGTGACACCAAGCGCCAGGGTCAGTCTGCGGCCTGCATTCATACGGCGATCCTGCGGCATTGGCGGAACCGCGCAAAGCGACATCATTTGACCGTTATACCACCATATCTGGTGGTCGAATTCGAGTTACCCACAAGTTTCTGCGCCCGAACCGGCCGCCGTTGTTGAGCGCATGCCCGACTGTCGCTACCATATGTTGTAGCAACGCGATGAAGGATGCCAAAATATGGAGTGGAACGAGGACGCGATCGCGCGACTCCGGGCTCTCTGGGCGGAAGGCCATTCCACGGCCGAGATCGGCCGGCGCATGGGTGTGTCCAAGAACGCGGTGGTGGGCAAGGCGCATCGCCTCAGCCTGCCGGCCCGTCCTTCGCCGATCCGCCGCGAGGCCGGCGGTCCCGTGCGGCCGACGGCCCCCCGTCGCGTGGTCGGGCCGACGCTGCCGCCGCTGCCGGTGGAAGCCCAGGTTCAGCCGCCCGAGCCGGTGCGCGCCCCCGAGCCTGCCCCGGTGCGGTCGGCTGCTCTTCGCCCGGTGGCGGCCCCGCGCAGCCGCAGCATCAGCTGCTGCTGGCCGATCGGCGAACCCGGCACGAAAAGCTTTCGCTTCTGTGACGCGGATGCCACACAAGGCAAGCCGTATTGCAGCGAACACGCCCAGCTGGCCTATGTCAGGGTCCGCGACCGGCGTGACGAGGCGGCCGCCTGATCGAGGCGCCTGCGGAACATACCGCTTCAATTCTCCATCGGTCTTGATCTGGACGAACGGGTCCTGTAGCCCAATTGCTGCAATGCGGAGCGCGACGCCCCTGACACAGGGGCGTGTCAGCTCCGCGGAACAGGCAATGGGCCCCGGCCCAGTGCGGAACCAGTGGATTGGATCGGGCGATGCACCACCTCGTGCGGCGATTGGCCGCAAGTCTTATGACCATGACGCTGTTGGGTTCCGGCGCGGCGTTCGCGCAGACGCCGCAACCCTGGCAGATGGGCATGCAGCCGGCACAAAGCCCGGTGTCGGTCGCCATCCATCAGCTGAACGACCTGGTGCTGGTGATCATCACCGTCATCACCGTCTTCGTGGCGGCCCTGCTCGGCTGGGTCGCCTATCGCTACAGCGCCAAGCGCAACCCGAACCCCAGCCGCACCAGCCACCACACGATGCTCGAAGTGGCCTGGACGCTGATCCCGGTGCTGATCCTCGTGGTCATCGCCATCCCCAGCTTCCGCCTGGTCTATTTCGAGGACCGCACCCGCGACGCCGACATCACCATCAAGGTCACCGGGCATCAGTGGTACTGGGAATATGACTATTCCGACGTCGCCAAGGTCGACTTCGTCAGCCGCATGGTTGCCGATGAAGACCTCAAGCCCGGCCAGCTGCGCCTGCTCGATGTCGACAACCAGCTCGTCGTCCCCGCCGGCAAGAATGTCCGTGTGCTCACCACCAGCGCTGACGTGATCCACAGCTTCTTCATCCCGAGCCTGGGCGTGCAGCGCTATGCCATTCCCGGCCGGACGATCGAGACCTGGTTCAAGGCCGACAAGCCGGGCGTATACTACGGCGAATGCAACCAGATCTGCGGCGCCAACCACTCGCAGATGCCCATCGTGATCCATGCCATGCCGGAGAACGAGTTCCAGGCCTGGCTGACCGACGCCAAGACCAAGTTTGCCGACTCTACTCCCGCAAGCGGGTCGGACACCATCAAGCTTGCCGCCATCCAGCGCTGATCCAGATCGCGCAGCAGGAGATCCCAGATGAGTGCGACCGCACACGACCACAGTCACCATGACGAGCACGGCCACGCGCCCGGCTTCGTGAAGCGCTGGCTGATGAGCACCAACCACAAGGATATCGGAACGCTGTATCTGATGTTCGCGATCTGCGCGGGCATCGTCGGCGGCGCGCTGTCGATCCTGATGCGCCTGGAGCTGGCGCATCCCGGCATCCAGTATTTCGCCTCGGGCCAGCAGTACAACGCCGTCGTCACCGCGCACGGCCTGATCATGATCTTCTTCGTGGTCATGCCCGCTATGATCGGCGGCTTCGGCAACTGGTTCGTGCCGCTGATGATCGGCGCGCCCGACATGGCGTTCCCCCGCCTCAACAACATCAGCTTCTGGCTGCTGGTGCCGGCCTTCATCCTGGTGCTGATGGGCCTGCTGACCGGTGACGGTGCCGGCTCGGGCTGGACGTTGTATCCGCCGCTGTCGGGCTCCACCTACTCGCCCGGCACGGCGCAGGACTACACGCTGTTCGCGCTGCATCTGGCCGGCATCTCCTCGCTGCTGGGCGCGATCAACTTCATCACCACCATCTTCAACATGCGCGCGCCGGGCATGACCCTGCACAAGATGCCGCTGTTCGTGTGGTCGATGCTGGTGACCGCCTTCCTGCTGCTGCTGGCCGTGCCGGTGCTGGCGGGTGCGATCACCATGCTGATCACCGACCGCAACTTCGGCACCTCGTTCTTCGTGCCAGAGGGCGGCGGCGACCCGGTGCTGTTCCAGCATCTGTTCTGGTTCTTCGGCCACCCTGAAGTGTACATTATGATCCTGCCGGGCTTCGGCATGATCAGCCACATCATCAGCACCTTCTCCAAGAAGCCGGTGTTCGGCTATCTCGGCATGGCCTACGCCATGGTCGCCATCGGCGTGGTGGGCTTCGTGGTGTGGGCGCACCACATGTTCGTCTCGGGCATCGAGGTCGACACGCGCGCCTACTTCATGGCGGCGACGATGATCATCGCGGTCCCCACCGGCATCAAGATCTTCTCCTGGATCGCCACGATGTGGGGCGGCTCGATCGAGATGAAGACGCCGATGCTGTGGGCGATCGGCTTCATCTTCCTCTTCACCGTCGGCGGCGTCACCGGCGTGGTGCTGTCCAACGCCGGCCTCGACGAGGTGCTGCACAACACCTACTACGTGGTGGCGCATTTCCACTACGTGCTCTCGCTTGGCGCCGTGTTCTCCATCTTTGCCGGGTTCTACTACTGGATCGGCAAGATGAGCGGCCACCAGTATCCGGAGTTCTGGGGCAAGGTGCATTTCTGGATGACGTTCGTGGGCGTGAACCTCACCTTCTTCCCCATGCACTTCCTCGGCCTTGCCGGCATGCCGCGCCGCTATGTCGACTATCCCGCGGCGTTCGAGGGCTGGAACGAGGTCGCCTCGATCGGCAGCTATATCGGCGGTCTCTCGGTGCTGATCTTCCTGTTCGTGCTCTACAAGACCTTCACAAACCCGGCGAAGGTGGCGGACAACCAGTGGGGCGAAGGTGCCACCACGCTGGAATGGACCGTGGCCTCGCCCCCGCCGTTCCACGTCTTTGAAGAGCTTCCCCGCGTCAACTGATTGGACCTTGTGATGAATACCGCGGTTGTCGCGGCTGGATCGGAGGGGGGGGGCATCGCGTCCTCCCTTTCCTCTCTTTCGGCGCCTGACATTGAGGAAAGCTCGGCCCGCGACTGGCTGATGATGCTCAAGCCGAGGGTGCAGACCCTGGTGGTCTATACCGGGCTGGCCGGCCTGCTGGTGGCGCCGGGCCATCTGCACCCGGTGCTCGCGGTGGCCGCCATTCTGTGCATCACCATCGGGGCGGGCGCTGCGGGCGCGCTCAACATGTGGTACGACCGGGACATCGACGCGATCATGCGCCGCACCCGCAAGCGACCGGTGCCGGCCGGACGGATCCATGCCGACGAGGCGCTGACCTACGGCATCGTGCTCTCGGCCGCCTCGGTGATGGTGATGGGCTTGGCCACCAACTGGTTCGCAGCCTCCCTGCTCGCCGGCTCAATCCTGTATTACGTCGTGATCTACACGATGTGGCTGAAACGCCGCACGCCGCAGAACATCGTCATTGGCGGTGCCGCCGGCGCGTTCCCGCCGCTGATCGGCTGGGCCGCGGTCACCGGCGGGCTCGGGGTGATGCCCTGGCTGCTGTTCGGCATCATCTTCCTCTGGACGCCGCCGCATTTCTGGGCGCTCTCGCTGTATGCCCATACCGACTATGAGCGGGCCGGGGTGCCGATGCTGCCCGTGGTGTCCGGCGCCAAGGAGACCCGCCGCCAGGTGGTGATCTATACGTTCGCCCTGGTGCCGTTCTCGCTGCTGCCCTGGGCGCTGGGCTATGCCGGCATCGTCTATGGCGCGGCGGCCGCCGTGCTGGGTCTGGGTTTTCTCGTCAGCGTCTGGAAGCTCGCCCGTGACCGGCAGGACGCCACCGGCGTGAGCCTGACCAACGACGCCCCGGCCCGGCGTACCTTCCGCTACTCCATCATCTATCTGTTCGCGCTGTTCGGCGCCGTGGCCGTCGATGGGCTGATCCGATGATGCCGCCCCGGCTGACACGCGCGGAATCGGAGGCCCTGGGCAAACGCCGGCGGGGCCGCAACCTCGCCATGCTGGTGGCGCTGCTGCTGGTGGCGGCGCTGTTCTACGCCATCGCCTTCGTCAAGCTCGGCGGCACCCTGGGAGGCAGCCATTGAACCCGAACAGCAACACCAGGCTGGCCGTTGTTCTCACCACGGTGATCCTGGGCATGACCGGCCTGGCCTTCGCGTCGGTGCCGCTCTACCGCGCGTTCTGCGCCGTCACCGGCTATGGCGGCACGCCGCAGATCGGCGGCGCGGACGCGCCGGGCGCGGTCAAGACCATGATCACGGTGCGGTTCAACGCCAACACCAATCCCGGCCTGCCCTGGCAGTTCGCGCCTGATCAGGCGCGCGTCACCCTGCCGCTGGGCCAGGATCAGATGGCGTTCTACCACGCCACCAACAACAGCGCCGAACCCGTGACCGGGGTGGCGCTCTACAACGTCACCCCCGACGTGGTCGGCAAGTATTTCCACAAGACCGCCTGCTTCTGCTTCAACGAGCAGACCCTCAACCCCGGCCAGGCGATGGAGTTCCCGCTGAGCTTCTGGGTCGATCCGGCGATCAGCCGCGACCCTGAAACCGCCGATGTGAAGACGATCACGCTGAGCTACACGTTCTTCCGCGCCGCCGATGATGCCGCCCTGCGCAAGGCCATGGCCACCGCGGGCCCGCATGTGGGCAAGCTTGGCGAACAGAACGTGCCGCCTCCGGGCGCCGTCGTGAGATGATTTGGTGCAGCACGGCAAACGCGCTTGAACCGCAGGGCGTTTTGACCATGATGCGGCCAGCCTGACCACGACGGGAATGAAATTCCCATCGCATACATGAGGGACCGATGAGCAACGACACCCACGCCGCTGATGCGGCCTTGACCAGTTCCGGGCTGAAGCAGCCCTATCACCTGGTCGATCCGTCGGCCTGGCCGCTGGTCGGCTCGCTCGGCGCCGGTCTCACGGTTTACGGCATCATCCAGGCCGCGCATTTCGGCAGCTACACCTTCCTGGTCCTTGGCCTGCTCTGCGTGCTCGCCACCATGTTCTTGTGGTGGAAGGACGTGCTGATGGAAAGCCGCACTCCCGGGCTGCACAGCGCCATCGTCCGCCTCGGCCTGCGCTACGGCATGACGCTGTTCATCGCCTCGGAGGTGATGTTCTTCGTGGGCTTCTTCTGGGCCTATTTCCACTTCGCGCTCTACCCTGAGCACGTGCTGGGCACCGCCCACCCGACCTGGCCGCCGGCCGGCATCAAGACCTTCAACCCGTTCAGCCTGCCGTTCCTCAACACGATGATCCTGCTGCTGTCCGGCACCACCGTCACCTGGGCGCATCACAGCCTCATCGAGGGTGACCGCAAGGGCCTGATCCGCGGTCTGGCCTGCACGGTGCTGCTGGGCCTGACCTTCACGCTGTGCCAGGGCATCGAATACTCCGACGCGCCGTTCAAGTTCGACGGCGGCGGCATCTACCCCGCCATCTTCTTTCTCGCCACCGGCTTTCACGGCTTTCACGTCATCGTCGGCACCATCTTCCTGTTCGTCTGCCTGATGCGCGCCAATGCCGGCCAGTTCACGCCGGAGAAGCATTTCGGCTTCGAGGCGGCGGCCTGGTACTGGCATTTCGTCGACGTGGTGTGGCTGTTCCTGTTCGTGGCCGTGTATCTCTGGGGCGCCGGGCCGGTGCTGGCCAATTGACCGTTCCGATCGGCACGGCGGCCCTGCGCTGCTGCTGCCCGGAATGCGGCAAAGGGGCGCTGTTCCGGGGGTGGACCCCGGGCGGCGCCCTTTCCGTCCGCGACCGCTGCGATGTCTGCGGCCTCGATCTGCGCGCGCATGACAGCGGTGACGGCCCGGCCTCGCTGGTCATCTTCCCGCTCGGCGCCATCCTGGTGGTGGGCGCGCTATGGGTTGAGTTTCGCTTCAACCCGCCGATCTGGGTGCATGTGGTGCTATGGCCGGTCGTCGGCGTGGTGCTGGCGGTGGTCATGATGCGGCCGCTGAAGGCGGCGCTGATCGCGCTGCAGTATCGGCATCGTCGGAGCGAGATGGGACTTTGAAGAAGCTTCTGGTGCCGGCGGTCAGCACGGTGGTCATGCTGGCCCTACTGATCGGCCTGGGCGTGTGGCAGCTGCAGCGGCGGGACTGGAAGCACGGCCTGCTGGAGCAGATCGCAGCCGCCGAGCGCAACCCCGCCATTGCCTTCACCAACGATCTGCCGCCGTTCGCCAAGGTGCGGGTGGCCGGCATGCTGCGCACCGACCTTCTCGTGCGCTATGGCACCGAGGTCCGCGCCGACACGCTGGGCAGCCATGTGGTGGTGCCGCTGCTGCGCGACGGCGCCGCACCGATTCTGGTCGATCTCGGCTGGGCGCCGGACCAGCCGCGCGACCCCATGGTGTTTCCGCAGGGCGCGGTCGAGGGCTATCTGCGCCCGGCCGAACACGCCGGCACCTTCTCGGCCAAGGACGACCCGGCCAAACGCCTGTTCTACACGCTCGACCCCGCCCCGATCGGCGCCGCCCTCGGCCTGCCCAAGGTGGCGCCGGTCACCCTGGTGGCGATGGGCCCCAGCGTGCTCGGCCGCTTCCCCGACCCGGTGCAGACTTTGCCGCGGCCGCCGGACAACCATCTGCAATACGCCTTCACCTGGTTCGGCTTTGCCGTCACCCTGCTGATCATCTTCGTGCTCTATGCGAGAAAGACCCTCCGGACATGACCGCCTATGATCGCCTGACCGCGCGCGCCGCCCGCATCGCCACGATCAACGAGGCCGCCGCGGTGCTGAACTGGGATGCGAGTGCGATGATGCCCACCGGCGGTGCTGCGGCGCGCGGCGACCAGCTCGCCGTGCTCGCCGGCCTCGCCCACGGCCTCGCGACCGCCCCTGAGGTGGCCGACGATCTCGCCGCAGCCGAAGCCGCCCCGCCCGAGGGCGAATGGGAGCGCGCCAATCTCCGCCTGCTGCGCCACGGCTACACCCGCGCCACCGCCGTGCCGGGCGATCTCGTGGAAGCCCTCACCCGCGCCAGCTCCAGCTGCGAGATGATCTGGCGCGAGGCCCGCGCCGCCAGGGATTTCCCCGCCGTGCAGCCCGCCCTCACCGAACTGCTGGGCCTCGTCCGTGAACAGGCGTACGCCCTGGCGCCGGCGCTGAACTTGCGACCCTACGATGCGCTGATGGACGGCTATCAGCGCGGCATCACCGCCGCCGACGTGGAGCCGGTGTTCGCCGACTACGCGTCGTTCCTGTCCGACGCGCTGCCGCGGGCTGAGGCGATCCAGGCCGCACGCGGCCCCGCCCTGCAGCCGCAGGGCCCCTTCGCTGAGGCGGTGCAGGAGGCGCTGTGCTGCAGGCTCTCCCACAATGCTGGCCTGGAAGCGGAACACTCCCGGCTCGACCGTTCCACCCACCCGTTCTGCGGCGGCACGCCCACCGATGTGCGCATCACCACCCGCTACCGCACCGACAGCTTCGCGCAATCCCTGATGGGCGTGATGCACGAGACCGGTCATGCCTTGTATGAACGCGGCCTGCCTGCCGCCTATGCCCGCCAGCCCGTGGGCGAGGCGGCCGGGATGGCGGCGCACGAAAGCCAGTCGCTGATCGTGGAGATGCAGGCCTGCCGTTCCGACGCCTACCTGTCCTGGCTCGGCCCGCAGCTGCACGCGACCTTCGGGGGTGACGCAGCCCCCTATGCCCCGGAAAACCTCGGCCGCGTCATGCGCCATGTCGAACGCGGGTTCATCCGGGTCGATGCGGATGAGATGACCTATCCCGCCCACGTCATCCTCCGCTTCCGCCTGGAGCAGGCGCTGCTGTCCGGCGACCTTCTGGCCGCCGACCTGCCCGGCGCCTGGAACGAGGGCCTGCAGGACCTGCTCGGCATCACCCCGCCCGATGACTCGCTGGGCGTGCTGCAGGACATTCACTGGTATTGCGGCCTGGTCGGCTATTTCCCGTGTTATTCCCTTGGCGCCATGGCCGCGGCCCAGCTGATGGCGGCCGCGCGGGCGGAGGTGACGGGGCTGGACGAGGCGCTGGGGCAGGGCGATCTCACGCCGCTGCTCGGCTGGCTGCGGGCGAAGGTGCACGGCATGGGGAGCCTGTACGGGTTCAACGAGCTGCTGCGCCAGGCGACGGGGAAGCCGTTGGACCCGCGTGATTTCCAGGCGCATCTCGCACAGCGCTATCTGTCGTAGCCCGCATCGTGCTTGGGCGATGCGGGCTACGAATCGGCTCGACGGCGGCGACGGACAACGCGATTGTTGAAAAGTTCCGTGCGACGGACGTCATTTCGCTTTATGTGCCTTCAACATGGTCGGTGCGATGCACATGTGCCGAATAGATCCTTGGGTCGTTGGAGACGGTCGATGATCCTGGATCTGTTATCGATCGCCGGACATTATCCACGATAACGGATGACAGGAGGCTCGCGATGACCAACACAAGCTCGCTGACCATCACCCTGCCTGATGAACTCGCCGCATTGGTTGTGGCCAAGGTTCAGTCCGGCGAATACGACAATGAGAGCGACATGATCCACGATGGCCTGCTGGCCCTTTTGGCGCGTGATCGAGCCATGGAACATTGGCTGCGTGACTCCGTGACCGCCAGCTATGACGCGTATCAGGCCGACCCCGGCAACGCCATACCGGTCGATGAAATCCTCGATCGCGTACGCGTTCTGGCAGGTGATCAGAAGCCGAGGCTCGCCCATCCATGAGACGCTATGCGGTGGTGTTTTCACCTTCCGCGCTCAACCAGGTCGCCATTCTCTACCACTACATCAAGGAAAATGCCGGAACCGAGAAAGCAGACGCTTTTGTTGGATCTCTTCTGGCGGACTGTCGGTCGCTTTCAACCTTTCCGGAGCGCGGCAGGCGCCGTGATGATATCCGGCCCAATCTCCGGACCAATACCTTCGCCCGCCGCGTCATCACGGCATATTCAATCGAAGCAGAGCACGAGAGGGTGGTCATCCACGGCATCTTTCACGGCGGACAGGATGTCGACACGCGGCTGCGCGAACAGGTGCTGCTCCGTGATCCGCCCCATTGATTGAAACCCGTCCCTGGCTCATCACTGGCGCCCGTTTCCCCGGCAGACAGGCCCTTCCGATGCGCTACATCTCGACACGCGGCACCGCCGCCCCGCGCCATTTCGCCGGCGTCCTGCTCGCGGGACTTGCCGAGGATGGCGGGTTGTTTGTGCCGGAATCATGGCCGACACGAACCCCGGAGGAATGGCGCGCACTGCGGGGTCTGCCGTATTCGGAGCTGGCCGCCCGCGTCATCCACCCGTTCATGGCCGAGAGCATCGCCTACGACACGCTGCTTCGGCTGACCACCGAGTCCTACGCAGGCTTCGCCCACCCCGCCATCGTGCCCATGGTCCAGCTCGGTCCCGAGCTGTGGACCATGGAGCTGTTCCACGGCCCGACCTTGGCCTTCAAGGACATGGCGATGCAGCTGCTCGGCCGGCTGTTCGACCATGTGCTGACGGAACGCAACCAGCGCGTCACCATCGTCGGCGCCACCTCCGGCGATACCGGTTCCGCCGCCATCGAGGCCTGCGCGGGACGTGACCGGATCGATATCGTCATTCTCCACCCCGACGGCCGCACCTCCGAGGTGCAGCGCCGGCAGATGACCACCGTGCACGCCGCCAATGTCGAGAACCTCGCCGTCGCTGGCACGTTCGATGACTGTCAGGACCTAGTGAAGGCGATGTTCAACGACACGCCGTTCCGCACCGAGATGCACCTCTCCGCCGTCAACTCCATCAACTGGGCGCGCATTCTCGGCCAGATTCCCTATTACGTCGCTGCCGCCCTGGCGCTGGGCGCGCCGGACCGCGCGGTGTCGTTCGCCGTTCCCACCGGCAATTTCGGCAACGTGCTCGCCGCCTACGCGGCCTCACGCATGGGCCTGCCGATTCGCCAGCTCGTCGTCGCCAGCAACCGCAACGACATTCTGCCCCGCTTCCTCGATGCCAACGACATGTCGGTCCGCGCCGTCGAGCCCAGCCTGTCGCCGAGCATGGACATCCAGGTGAGCTCCAACTTCGAACGTCTGCTGTTCGAGCTGCAGGGCCGGGACGGGGCGACCACGGCGAAGACCATGACCGACTTCCGCGCCACCGGCCACATGCCGGTCGATGACACCGCCTGGCGCCGGGCCACCGCCCTGTTCCGCGGCTGGCGCCTGGGCGATGACGGCACCATCGATGCCATCCGCGCCCTCGAAGCCGCCACCGGCTACGTCGCCGATCCGCATTCCATCATCGGCATCGAGGCTGCGCGGGCCTGCCACCAGCCTGGCACCCCCATCATCGCCATGGCCACCGCCCATCCGGCGAAGTTTCCCGATGCGATGGAGCAGGCGACAGGCAGCAGACCCCCTCTCCCCGCGCACCTCGCCGACCTATATGAACGAGAAGAGACATTTATCCGCGTGCCCGCCGACCTCGCCGCCATCGAGGCCCGGGTGCGTGCCCTCGTTTCAAGGAATGCCGCATGACCGACGCCATCCGCGTGACCAAGCTTCCCTCCGGCCTCACCGTGGTCAGCGAGCGGATGGACCGGGTGGAGACCGTCTCCTTCGGCGCCTATGTCGCCTCCGGCACCCGCCATGAAACGGCCGAGGAGAATGGCGTGTCGCATTTCCTCGAACACATGGCCTTCAAGGGCACCGAGCGCCGCTCCGCCGTCGGCATCGCCGAGGAGATCGAGGCCGTCGGCGGGCATATCAACGCCTACACCGCCCGTGAGCAGACCGCATACTACGTCAAGCTGCTGAAGGAGGACACGGCGCTGGGGGCCGACATCATCGGCGACATCCTGACGCACTCGGTGTTCGACACGGCGGAGATCGAGCGCGAGCGCGGGGTGATCCTGCAGGAGATCGGCCAGGCCAACGACACGCCGGATGACATCATTTTCGATCATTTCCAGGAGGCGGCCTACCCGTCCCAGCCGATGGGCCGGCCGGTGCTGGGCACCGAGACCCTCATCCGCGCCATGCGGCGCGATACGCTGACCGGCTACATGAAGCGGCAGTACACCGCCGCGAACACCGTCGTCGCCGCCGCCGGCAACCTCGATCACGACCATGTCCTCGATCTGGTGCAGCGGCATTTCGCCGATCTGCCGACCACCCCGGCCCCCGCCACGCTGCCCGGGCTCTACGGCGGCGGCGAGTTCCGCGAGAACCGTGATCTCGATCAGGTGCATGTGGTGCTGGGCTTCCCCGCCGTCGGCTACGGCACGCCGGAGTATTATCCCACCATGCTGCTCGCCACCCTGCTGGGCGGGGGCATGTCCTCGCGGCTGTTCCAGGAGGTGCGCGAGAAGCGCGGGCTGGTCTATTCCATCTACGCCTTTGCCTCGCCTTACATGGACAGCGGCATGTTCGGCATCTATGCCGGCACCGGCGAAAGCGAGGCGGCGGAGCTGATCCCGGTGACGCTGGACGAGCTGCACAAGGTGCAGCGCGAGGTCACCCAGGTGGAGCTGTCCCGCGCCCGCGCTCAGGTGAAGGCGGGTCTGCTGATGTCGCTGGAGAGCACCGGCAGCCGCTGCGAGCAGCTGGCCCGGCACATCCAGGTGTTTGGTCGCGTCATCCCCACCGCCGAGACCGTCGCCCGCATCGAGGCCGTGACCGTGCAGGACGTGGAGCGCGCCGCCCAGCAGATCTTCCGCGCCAAACCCACCCTCGCCGCCATGGGCCCGGCCGATCTGGTGCCCGGCCTGTCCGCCATCACCCAGCTTCTGGCGGCCTGAGCGATGGACAATCTTTCCCTCCTGGCCGACCTGATCGCCCGCGCCAAGGCCGCCGGTGCCGATGCTGCCGATGCCGTGCTGGTGGCCGGCACCTCCCTTTCCGTCGCGCGGCGTGGTGGGCAGACCGAGCAGCTGGAACGCGCGGAAGGCCAGGATCTCGGCCTGCGGGTGTTCGTGGGCCAGCAATCCGCCATCGTCTCGGCCACCAGCGTCGATCCCGCGGGGTTCCAGCAGCTGGCCGAACGGGCGGTGGCGATGGCGCGGGTGGTGCCGGAGGACCGGTTCCTCGGCCTCGCCGAGCTGATGGCCCCGCCGGAGGATATCGACCTCGAACTGGATGATGGCCAGGAGCCCAGTGCCGAAGCGCTGATCGAACGCGCCGAAATCGCGGAAAGTGTTGCACGTGGAACAGAAGGGATCACCAACACCGAGGGCGGCGAGGCCGGGTTCTCCCGCACCGAGATCATTCTGGTGACCTCGGCCGGATTTGCCGGGCGCACCCTGCGCAGCAGCCACTCGATCTCGGCGGTCGCCCTGGCCGGCAGCGGCACCGACATGCAGCGGGACTATGACTATTCCAGCACCGTGCATCTGGCCGATCTGGAGGATGCCGAGGCGATCGGCCGCTCCGCAGCCCAGCGCGCCCTGGCCCGATTGAACCCGACGCGGCCGACGACGGGGCGGCGGCCGGTGGTGTTCGACCCGCGCGTGTCCTCCAGCCTCATCTCCGCTTTCACCGGCATGATCAACGGTGCCAGCGTGGCCCGTGGCACGTCGCTGCTGAAGGACCGCATGGGCCAGCGTGTGTTCGCCCCCGGCATCACCATCACCGACGATCCGCGCCGGGTGCGCGGCCTGCGCTCCAAGGCGTTCGACGGCGAGGGCGTGCCGACGCGCCGGCGCAATCTGGTCGAGGACGGGATGCTGACCACCTGGCTGCTCGACAGCCGCACCGCCCGCCAGCTCGGCCTCGCCTCCACCGGCCATGCCAGCCGCGGCACCAGCGGGCCGCCTTCGCCCTCGGGGACCAACCTGTTCATGGCGCCGGGTGCGCTGTCCCCGGCCGAGCTGATGGCGGATATCGTGGAGGGGCTTTATGTCACCGAGCTGCTTGGTGGCGGTATGAACAGCGTCACCGGCGACTACAGCCGCGGGGCAGCCGGGTTCATGATCCGCAACGGCGCGCTGGCCGAGCCGGTGGCGGAGATCACCATCGCGGGCAACGGGCTTGAGATGTTCGCGACGCTGGTGCCGGCCAACGATCTGGTGTTCCGGCGCGGCACGGATGCGCCGACGATTCGCGTTGAGGGGTTGACCATCGCGGGGGCGTAGATACCCCTGCATTTTGCGTTCGATCGTTCCTATATGAGGGCTGCAACCCTCTGGATCGTGTCATGCGCCGCCCTGCCGCTCTGTTTGCTGCGTTTTTTGTGCTTGGACTTGCGCTTGCGCCGACATCGGCCTTCGCCCTTGCGGGCGGGGGCACGTCGTCTGGCAGTCGTGGCACGCGCACCTATTCCGCGCCGCCGCCCACGAGGACCGCGCCCGGCACGGCCGCTCCCATGCAGCGGAGCCTGACCCAGCCGAGCCCGCAGGCGCCGGCGCCCGGCTATGCGCCGGGATATCAGCCGCGGCCCTCGTTCATGGGCGGGCTGGTCGGTGGGTTCATCGGCGCGGGGCTGCTGGGGATGCTGTTCGGTGGCGGGCTGTTTCACGGTATCAGCGGGTTTGGCAGCATGTTTGGTCTGCTGATCCAGCTGGCGATTCTGTTCTATGTCGGCCGCTGGGTGCTGAGCCGGTTCATGGGCCGGGCCCTGGTCATGGCCGAGGGGCCTGCGATGTTCACAGGGTCTGGCATGCCGGGCGTCGGGCGACCGGCGGGGTCGGCTGTTCAGATCGGGCCGGCGGATTTCCAGGCGTTCGAACAGCTGCTGCAGGGGGTTCAGGCGGCCTGGTCGCAGCATGACCTGACGACGCTGCGCATGATCGTGACCCCGGAGATGGTGAGCTACTTCGGTGAGCAGATGGCCGAGCAGACCAGTCGCAACGTGCGCAATCTGGTGCGGGATGTGAAGCTTGAGCAGGGTGATCTGTCGGAGGCGTGGGCTGAGCAGGGCCGAGAATATGCCACTGTGGCGATGCGTTTCTCCGCGGTGGATGTGACGGTGACGCCGCAGGGGCAGGTTGTGGACGGTCACCCAAATGAACGGATCATGGCGACAGAGATCTGGACCTTTCTGCGTGCTCCCGGTGGCCGGTGGGTGCTCTCGGCGATACAGCAGGTCCGATGAAAGTTTTTTGCTTCTTTTTTTCAAAAAAGAAGTTCTTTCGTTGAAACTTTCGTCCGCCTGAGCCGAGGCCATTTCGAAAAAAAAGCGCTGCTGCCCGAAGGCAGCAGCGCTTTTTTTTGGAAGTGGCTCCAGCTTAGGCGGCGCGGAGGGCCGCGGGGAGGCCGGCGATGGCGTGGTCGACGATGGCGGCACCGGCGATATCACCGAGGTTTTCAGTGATCAGCAGCTTTGCGGCAGCGGTTGCGATATCGGCGGCGGCAAGGCGGACTTCATCGACAGCGGCCTTCTCGGCCGCTGCGATGCGGTCCATCGCCATCCGTTCACGCCGACGCGCGGACGCTTCGGCCTCTTCCACGGCCAGAGCGGCCAGCCGTGCGGCCTCGCGCTTCGCGCCCTCGAGCAGGGCCTGGGCGTTGGCCAGCGCCTCGGCCCGGCTTTTCGCGGCCTCGGCCAGCATGGCCTCGGCCTCGTTGCGCAGACGCTGCGCCTCGGCCAGTTCGGCGCGGATCTTGGCGGCGCGGCCGTCAAGCATGCCGGTCAGCGCCTTCCAGATCGTTTTGCCGAGCAGAACGAAGAAGATGACGAAGGCGACGGCCACCCAGGTGCGCGGATCGGCGAAGAAGCTCTTATGTTCCATCGTCGTGTCCTTACGCCGCGCGGGCGGTGAGTGCGCGATCGACCGCCTGTTCGATCACCGCGTGGTGCGGCGTGAAGCCGGCCAGGCGGGTGACGACGTCGGCGGTCGCGGTCAGTGAAACCTCGCGCAGCGCGCCCACTGAGGCGTCACGCGCCGCGGCGATGCGTGCTTCGGCCTCGGCGAGCCGCTTGTCCATGTCCGCATTGGCGGCGGCGGCCTTGAAGGCGGCCTGGGCCTTGGCGGCATCGACCGCCGCGGTCACTTCGGCCTGGGCCTCAGCCTGGGCCTTGTGGGTGGCGGCGAGCATTTCGGCATGGGCCTTGTCGGCCAGCGTCTTGGCGAGGCGGGCGGCGTCCAGATCGTCCGCGATGGTCTTGGCGCGCGTTTCCAGCACCGAGGCCACCTGCGGCAGCGCCCAGTTGGACAGCAGCAGATAGAGGGCGAGGAAGATGACCGCCAGCCAGACGACCTGGAAGGTGGTCAGCGGATTGGCGAGGTCGAGCTGCGGCATGCCCTTCTTGGCCTCCTCGGCATAGGCCGAGGAGGTCAGAAGGAGAAAGCCGGCCGACGCGAGTGCCTTGAGGCCACGCACGGGCGGAACCCCTTGGATCAGGTGAACAGGATGAGGAAGGCGATCAGCAGGGCGAACAGCGCCACGGCTTCCGTCAGCGCGAAGCCGAGAATGCCGAGGCCGAACACCTGGTCGCGGGCCGACGGGTTGCGGGCGACGCTGGTGACCAGGGCGGCGAAGATGTTGCCGATGCCGATGCCGACGCCGGCCAGGGCGATCACAGCGATACCAGCCCCGAGGGCCTTTGCGGCGAGCACGTCCATATCAATCAATCCTTCTGTGTTCAGGCTGAAGCGGTTGTACGAAGTCTGCGACGTCTAGTGCAGATGCACGGCGTCGTGCAGGTAGATGCAGGTCAGGATGGCGAAGACATAGGCCTGCAGGGCTGCGACCAGGAGCTCGAAGCCCACCAGCACAACATTCAGAGCCAACGGTCCGACCGCGCCCACGACGCCGAGGGCGCCGGCGGCGGAGAGCATGATCACGAAGGAGGCGAACACCTCGAACATCACGTGACCGGCGACCATGTTGGCGAAAAGACGGATCGACAGGCTGACCGGGCGGGAGAGGTAGGAAATGATCTCGACCGGGATGATCAGCGGCGCCAGCACCTTGGGCGCGCCTGCGGGGAAGAAGTAGGTGAAGAAGTGCAGCCCATGGATGCGCAGCGCGACCACCGTGGTGAGGATGATCACGAAGGCGGCGAGCGCGAACGTCACCATGATGTGGCTGGTATAGGTGAACGAGAACGGCAGCAGGCCGAGCAGGTTGCCGAGGAGGATGAAGGTGAACAGGGTGAAGATGAACGGGAAGAACTTCCGGCCTTCATGCCCGATCTGATCCGAACACATCGAATAGACGAATTCGTAAAGGGTTTCTGCCAGAGCCTGCAGGCGGCCCGGCACGATGGCCTTGGGGCGCATGCCGAAATAGAGCAAGGACAGGATCAGAACGCTGGCGATGAGCATCAGCAGATTGGACTGCGAGAAGTTCATCGAAGCGCCCATCTGTCCCATCACGGGGGTGAGGGTAAACTGGCCGAGTGCGTCGATCGTGTGTGCTTCAGCCGCCAAGAGACCCGTCCTTCATACCAACTGTCGTTTCGCCGTCAGCGTTTCGGCGCCTTTGGCGACATCAGCCGCCAGACATTCGCGATGCCGGCGGCGCCTCCGAGCAGAACGAACAGGATTAGCATGGCGGGCGACGTGTGCAGCCCCCGGTCGAGAAACCAACCGATGGCGGCCCCCACGATCAGGGTGGACAGCAGTTCGACCCCCACCCGCAGACCCACACCCATCGATGTCGGCTGCGTCCCGCCGGCCTTGTCGGCCTGCGGTTCGGGATCGAGCCCCTGCTTCCTGCGGGCAGCTTCGAGCCGGCTCTCGAAAGACCCGTCGTCGCTGTCCTTGCGCTCATTCATTCCTGCGTCCTGGGCAAGATTGCTTGCCGGAAAGCGTGGGCTTGCTAACCTTCGTGGCCCTGGGTGTCAAGAATGAGTGAAACGACATCCGGCGTTTCGCTGCTTTGCGAGAATAGGAGTGTTTTCATGAGCCGTATTCTGCACCGCAGCCTGCACGAGGCACCGCATCTGGCGGTGGGGGGCTACGGCATGCATATCGTGATGGCGGATGGCCGGACGGTGCTGGACGGCTCCGGCGGGGCGGCGGTGGCGTGCCTGGGGCATGGCGATGTCCGGGTGCGGGCGGCGATCGCGGACCAATTGGCCAAGGTCGCCTATGTCCATACCGGCCTGTTCACCAACACCGCCGCCGAGGAGCTGGCCGAGACGCTGCTGGCGGACGAGCCGGGCGGCCTGACCCATGCGTTCTTCGTCTCCTCCGGCTCCGAGGGCATGGAGACGGCGATCAAGCTAGCGCGGCAGTATTATCTGGAAATCGGCCAGCCCCAGCGCACCCGGTTCATCGCCAGGCGGGCGAGCTATCACGGCAACACGTTGGGCGCGCTGTCGGCCGGCGGCAACGCCATGCGGCGTGCCCCCTATGCCGAACTGCTGTCACCGGCGTTCAGCCATGTCAGCCCGTGCTTCTCCTACCGGTTCCAAGGCACGGATGAGAGCGACGCCGCCTATGTTCAGCGGCTGGCGGACGAGCTGGAGGCGGAATTCCAGCGCCTTGGTCCGCAGAATGTCATCGCCTTCTGCGCCGAGCCGGTGGTGGGGGCGACGACGGGCTGTGTCACCGCCGTGCCCGGCTATTTCCCGGCGATGCGCGCGGTGTGCGACCGGCACGGCGCGCTGCTGATCCTCGATGAGGTGATGTGCGGCATGGGCCGCACCGGCACCATGCATGCCTGGGAGCAGGAGGGCGTGGTGCCGGATATCCAGGTGATCGCCAAGGGGTTGGGCGGCGGGTTTCAGCCGATCGGCGGGGTGCTGGTGTCGGGGAAGGTGATCCAGGCGCTGGATGCGGGGTCCGGCGCGTTCATGCATGGGCACACCTATCAGGCGCATCCGGTGGCCTGTGCGGCGGCGCTGGCGGTGCAGCGGGTGATTGCCGAGGACGATCTGCTGGCCAATGTGCGGGCGATGGGGGCCGTGCTGCACGAACAGCTCACCGAGCGTTTCGGCAACCACGCCCATATCGGTGACATCCGCGGCCGTGGGCTGTTCCAGGCGATCGAGCTCGTGGCGGACCGGTCGAGCAAGCGGCCGTTCGATCCCGGTCTGCGGCTGCATGAAAAGATCAAGCAGCAGGCGTTTCAGAACGGGGTGGCGGTCTATCCGATGGGTGGCACGATCGATGGGCGGTTCGGAGACCATGTGTTGATCGCGCCGCCGTATATTGCCCAGCGTGAGGATATTGTGGCGATCGTTGAGCGGCTGGGGGATGCCGTGGAGACGGTGCTCGCGTAGGGCGGATGTCATCCGCCTTTTGGCGAGGACCGGCGGATTGCATCGCCCTCCGGGAGCACGCATCCACGATGTCTGTCTGGTGACGTCATGGGACGGCCAGTTCTGTTCGCGGGCCTTTGAATGGCGCTGATCGATCTTGCGTTGCAGCTGCGACGTGGATGGAATTCGTTCCGGTCTCTGCCAACCGCCCGTGATGTTGATCCATGGAGGGGCCGCATCGGGGACGCTTGGCCGATGCTTTCCTCTTGCGCCTGGAGGGGTTTTCGAGTAGGAAAATAATCATGAACGCCGCTTCTTTCCCCTTTTTGAGCCTGTCCGCCGTGATCGGCACCTTGCGGGTGGCGGTGGCGCACTGGGGCGGTCGGCGGTGGTTGGATGAGGCGCTGGTGCATCTGGTGTATCGCAGGTTGGGGGAGATTCTTCGCCGGATCGAGGGGATGGTGTCGCGGTTTCAGGCGGGGCGGTTGCGGCCGGTGGGCGTGCGGCGTGCGCGTTCGCCGGCGGTTTCGCGTGCCGCTCGGGAGGCCGGGGTTCGGCTGTGGCCTTGCCGGTTCGGATGGTTGGTGCGAGACGCCGGTTGGGAGGCGGCTGGGTTGGGCTGCCAGCTTCGGGCCGTGCTGGAGACGCCCGAGATGGTGGCATTTCTGGCGGCGTGCCCACAGGCGGTGCGGGTGCTGACGCCGGTGTGCCGGATGCTGGCGATCGAGACTTCGGTGTTGCGGCCTGGGGCGGATGCGCCGAAACGGCGCGTGCGGGCTCGGCCGCGCAAGCAGGTGATACCGGATCTGGGGCGTGTGCCGATTCCACGCGGTGTGATGGCCTGGGTCCGGACGGATCGTGTCTCGAAACGGTGATGGGGACCCGCCCAAAGGCACACCCTATTCGTTGCTTATTCGAATTAAATAGTAGATACAATATACCTGCATTGCTCTTTGGCCACTGATGCAAGGAAGCAAGGCCTTCTTTTCTAAAAAAAAGAAGCAAAAGACTTTGAAACGCTGACGCGGATCTTTCAGGAGGGTCACGTGTTGGCGGATAAAAGTTTTTTGGTTCTTTTTTTCAAAAAAGAACCGCTTCAGGCGCCGAACACGATGTCCTGCGCGCCCTGCCACAGCGTCATCTTCCCCAGCGCCACCAGATTCTCCAGCCCGCCGGTGATGGTGAGGAAATGATTGCCGGCGAGCTGGCCGACCTTGCTGGCGAAGTGGCAGGAGCCGTAGGCCAGCAGGATCTCGGTCTCGCTGATGCCGCCGGGATAGACCAGGATCTGGCCGGGCGCGGGATAGCTGGTGTGGTTCTCGTAGCCGAGGCCGAGGTCCAGCTCCCCCAACGGTATCCAGCACGCCTCGCCGCTCCAGCGCACATGGATGATGCGCTCCTTGTACGGCAGCAGCGTCTTGAACTTCGCGCATGTCTTGGGTGCCAGTTCCTCCTCCCACCGCGCGGTAAAGGTATACGGGCCGGCAGCGATGGTGAGCTCGGACATGGGAATCCCTCAAACAAACGAAAGTTTTTTGGTTCTTTTTTTCAAAAAAGAACAGCCTTCAATCCGCCGCCTCGGCAAACCCGCCGGACTGCCGCCCCCACATCCGCGCGTACGCCCCGCCTTTCTCGAGCAACGCATGATGCGTGCCGATTTCGACGATGCGGCCATGGTCCATCACCACCACCCGGTCCATCTTGGCGATGGTGGACAGGCGGTGCGCGATGGCGATGACGGTGCGGCCGCGCATCAGCCGGTCCATCTGGCTTTGAATCGCCGCTTCCACCTCGGAGTCGAGGGCGGATGTGGCCTCGTCCAGCACCAGGATCGGCGCGTCCTTGAGGATGACGCGGGCGATTGCGATGCGCTGGCGCTGGCCGCCGGACAGCTTCACCCCGCGCTCGCCGACATGTGCCTCGTATCCGGTGTTGCCGTTCCAGTCCTCCAATGTGGCGATGAAATCCGTCGCCTCCGCCTGCTCGGCGGCGGCCACCACCTCGGCATCCGACGCCCAGGGGCGCCCATAGGCGATGTTGTCGCGGATCGAGCGATGCAGCAGCGAGGTGTCCTGCGTCACCATGGCGATCTGCGTGCGCAGGCTCTCCTGGGTGACGCCTGCGATGTCCTGCCCGTCGATGGTGATGCGGCCGCTGTCGGGCTTGTGGAAATGCAGCAGCAGATTGACCAGCGTGGACTTGCCGGCGCCGGAATGACCGACCAGCCCGATGCGCTCGCCCGGTGCGATATCGAGCGACAGATTGTGCAGCACGCCGCGCTGGGTGCCGTAGCCGAAGGTGACGTTCTCGAACCGGATGGCGCCGCGCGTCACCTGCAGCTCGCGCGCGTCCGGCGCATCCGGCATCTGCCGCGGCACGGCGATGGACTTCATGCCGTCCTGCACGATGCCGACATTCTCGAAGATGGCGGTGACGTTCTCGGCCACCCAGCCGGAGATGTTGGAGATCTGCCACGCCAGCGGCAGCACCATCGCCACGGCGCCGACGGTGATCAGCCCCATCGTCCACAGCGTCACCGCCATGGCGGCGGTGCCGGCCACCAGGAACGCGTTGATGATGGTCAGCGTCAGCACATAGCGGGTGATCATGCGCAGCTGGTCGTGAAACGCGTTGGTGTGGTCGTCCACCGCCGCGCGCACGAAATCATCCTCGTCGCGGGCGCGGGCGAACAACTTCACCGTGAGGATGTTGGTGTAGCTGTCGACGATCCGCCCGGTGAGGCCGGAGCGCACCTCGCTCATGGCGCGCGACCGGTCGCGCAGGCGGGGCACGAAATAGCGCAGCATCAGGATATAGGCCGCGAACCAGGCGATCAGCGGCAGGGTGAGCCGCCAGTCATCGGAGAACATCAGCGCCAGCGCCGTCACACCGTAGACGAGGATGTACCACACCGCGTTGATCGAGGCGGTCACGCTTTCGCGCAGCGCCGGCCCGGTCTGCATCACCCGGTTGGCGACGCGGCCGGCGAAATCGTTCTGAAAGAACGTCCAGCTCTGGCGCACGACGTGCCAATGCGACTGCCAGCGCACCAGGTTGGTGAGCCCCGCCGCCAGCGCCTGGTTGGTGATCAGCCCGCGCGCCAGCAGCGACAGCGGCCGGCCCAGGAGCAAGGCCGCCGCCATCAGGGCCAGCTGCGGCCATTCCTGCGCCAGCAGTGTTTCCGGCGCATGCTTGGACACCAGCGTGACCAGACGGCCGATGAACACCGGGATCAGCGTGTCCATCAGCGCCACCGTCAGCCCGGCGACGAACAGCGCGAGGTAGAGGAACTTCGCCTGGCGCACATAATGCCAGTAGAAGCGCATCAGGGCCCGCTCGCCATCGCGCGGCGGCGGCGATTCGGGCGCCATCGCGGTTGGTTTCAGCCGGTCTTCGAAATATTTGAACATGGCCGCATCGTCCTGGTCGCGACGTCCGCGCGTCAACCAACGGTTTGATGTTGCATGGCAGCAGCCCATGCAACGCAGATCCGAACCTTGTATCCTGCAGCGATGGACGATGATGACGATGACGATTCGGGGCCGCCTCTGCCGCCGGGCACGCGCAACCACATCACTCCCGCGGGCCATGCCAGGCTGGTGGCGGAGCTGCACCAGCTGATGAAGGTGGAGCGGCCGAAGGTGGTGGAGATCGTCTCCTGGGCGGCCGGCAACGGCGATCGTTCGGAGAACGGCGACTATCTCTACGGCAAGAAGCGGCTGCGCGAGATCGATCGCCGGGCGCGGTTTCTGATGAAGCGGCTCAACATCGCCGAGATCGTCGATCCTGCCGCCACGCCCGATCGCGGGCGGGTGCGCTTCGGGGCGACAGTGACGTTCGTCAACGCGGCGGAGGTGGAGCGGCGGGTCACCATTCTCGGTGTGGATGAAGCCGATCTGTCCCGCGGCGAGGTCAGCCTGCATTCGCCCATCGCGCGCGCCCTGATGCAGGCCCGGGTCGGCGACACCGTGCGCATGGTCACCCCGCGCGGCCCGGAACTGGTGGAAATCCTCGCGATCGACTACCCCATCGCCACGCCGTCCCTGGAGTCCGCATGACCTACGACGAGATCACCGCCCTTGCGCATCTGGTGCTGACGGATGCCACCATTGCCCAGCTGCCGAACCACTATGCCGGCAAGGTGCGCGACAACTACGACCTGCCCGACGGCAGCCGGCTGCTGATCTCGACGGACCGGATCAGCGCCTTCGACATCATTCTCGCCTGCATCCCGCTGAAGGGCCAGGTGCTGACGCAGACCGCACGGTTCTGGTTCGAGGCGACGGCCGATATCTGCCCCAACCATGTGCTCTCCTACCCCGACCCCAATGTGGTGCGGGGGCGGCGGCTGGATATCCTGCCGGTGGAGGTGGTGGTGCGGGACTATCTTGCCGGCACCACCGGCACCTCGATTCTGACGATGTATCAGCACGGCGCGCGGGACGTGTATGGCACGCGTCTGCCGGACGGGATGCGCGCCAACCAGCGCCTGCCGGCGCCGATCATCACGCCGACGACCAAGGCGTTCGATGGCGGGCATGACGCGCCGCTGAGCGGGGAGGAGATTCTGGCGCAGGGGCTGCTGACGCCTGGGCAGTGGTCGCAACTGCAGGACTATGCCTTCGCGCTGTTCGCGCGCGGTCAGGCGATGGCGGCGGCACGTGGGCTGATCCTGGTCGACACCAAGTATGAATTCGGCACCGACGCGGATGGTCGGATTGTGCTGGCCGATGAGATCCACACGCCGGACAGCAGCCGCTACTGGTTTGCCGAGAGCTACAAGGCGCATTTCGCGGCGGGCACCGCGCCGCGGAGCTTCGACAAGGACTTCATCCGCCGCTGGGTGACGGCGCGCTGCGACCCTTACCGCGAGCCCGTGCCGGAGATCCCCAACGAGGTGATCCTGCAGACGGCCCTGGTCTACATCGACGCCTACGAGCGCATCACCGGCCAGACCTTCGTGCCACCGCCCGATATCCCACCCCTTCTGCGGATCCGAGAGCACCTTTCCAGCTACTTCTAAAAGGATAAAAGTTTTTTGCTTCTTTTTTTCAAAAAAGAAGTTCTTTCTTTGAAAAGAAAGAACCAAAGAAACTTCTATTCCTTTGATTGAGGCATGGTGCCATGGCCCAGCATCGTAGGGCCAGCTGCGCCTGCGGTGCCCACCGTCACCGTCACTGTCACCGGCGCCGATTTTTCGAAGGTCAGCGTGACCGGAAAGCTGCTTCCGGCGACCAGGCCGTGCTTCAGCCCCATCACCATCAGGTGATACCCGCCCGGCTTCAGTTCGACCTTTGTGCCCTGCGGCAAATCGAGCGTTTCAACCGGCAGCATCTTCATCACGCCGCCGTCGTTGACCGTCTGGTGCAGCTCGACCATGTCGCCGATCGGCGAGGTGGCCGAGACCAGCCGGTCTGCCGGCCCGTTGTCGATCAGGGTGAGAAACACGCCGCCCACCTTCTGCTGCGGCGTGGTGGCGCGTGCCCAGGCGTTCTGGACGGTCACGGAAGGGCCCTGAGCCAAGGCCGGGAAGGCCAGGCACAGCAGCCCGGCCGCGAGAAGCGGAAATTTCGACATGAACTATTCCAAATTGCGCTGCCGCGCCGGGGCGCAGGGCAGACGTGAACCGATGTGGGACGGTCAGGACCATCGTTTCGGAGACGCGCAGACAATCTGCGCCGCCGGACCGAGGATTCGTCAGATGGTCGCAGGCGGCGCCCGGGAGGCATAGGCATGCTCAGGGCCAGGGCCCGGCCAGCGCGCCAGCGTGGTCTCCGGAAGGTCGGCGTGAGACTCGCGGGGCAGCACCGGCGCCGGCACGGCCGGCGGCATCGCCAAGGCCTGACCCACCAGGCACAGCGCACAGTGAAGAAGCGGTGCCGCACCGTTGCTGGGATGACCCGGCGCATCGTCGCCGGGCGCGTGGCAGATGGTGCTGGCCAGCCAGTCCGGTACCGCGGCCGGTGTCGGCTGCGGCGACAGCAGACCGAGCAACAGGGCCGCGGCCCACAGGCCGCGCCACCAGCGGGTTGCAAACGGAACCGGGTGCATCCCTCACCCTACCCAAAAGGATCGGGTGTGGCTATACGGCGCGCCCGGGGTGCATCACCCCGCGGAAGGCCGTGCGATCATGGTCAGCAGTTCGCGCCGGGTGGTGGGATCGTCACGGAAGGCGCCGAGCATGCGGCTCGTCACCATCGAGACGCCGGACTTGTGGACGCCGCGCGTACTCATGCACTGGTGCTCGGCCTCGATCACCACGGCCACGCCCTTGGGCTGCAGCACGTCGTTGATCGTATTGGCGATCTGCGAGGTCAGCTTCTCCTGGATCTGCAGACGCTTGCCGTAGGCCTCCACCACGCGGGCGAGCTTGCTGATGCCCACCACGCGACGGTGGGGCAGATAGGCGACATGGGCGCGGCCGATGATCGGCACCATGTGGTGCTCGCAATAGCTCTCCAGCCGGATATCGCGCAGCAGCACGATCTCGTCGTAGCCGTCGGTCTCCTCGAAGGTGCGTTCGAGCAGGGCGACAGGATCGATGGTGTAGCCCGCGAAGAACTCCTCGTAGGAGCGCACCACCCGGTCCGGCGTGTCGAGCAGGCCTTCGCGCGTGGGGTCGTCACCGGCCCATAGCAGCAGGGTCCGCACGGCGGCCTCGGCCTCCTCGCGGGTGGGGCGCGTTGTGGACAGGTCGGGCGCGGGCTTGGGGTGGGCGATGTTCACCGGTCGTTCCTTGGGGCTGATCCCGAACACGCGTTGTTCGGGCAAAGCGATGAGGTTGATGTGGGACGATGTGTCGATCCCGCAAGTCAATCGGCCGTGACACCGGGCGTAGTTCTGCAGATCGGCCCTTCAGTGCAGGCGCACATTGAGAAAAGGACTGTCCAGACTGAAGGTCGGGATGGCGACATCGAACCGCTCGCCGGAGCCGGGCAGGCTCATATGATACGTCCCCGACATGAAGCCGGACGTGGTCTCAAGCGGCGTGCCGGAGGTGTATTCGAACGTCTCGCCGGGATCGAGTGTCGGCTGCTGGCCGATCACGCCCTGGCCGTGCACGCGCTGGATGCGGCCGATGCCGTCGGTGATGACCCAGCTGCGCGCGATCAGCTGCACCGTCTCGGCGCCGGTGTTCTCGATGCGCACCCGATACGCCCAGACATAGTGGCTGTCGTCCGGCCGGGACTGGTCGGCGAGGTAGAAGCTGCGCACGCTGACGCGGATGGCGCGGGTGGTGGCGACGTAATCGTCCGGCATGGCATGTCCCCCGCCGGGCCATGAGAAGGCCAGGCGAGGGCATTCTAGCGCTACTTCGCCTATTCCGCAGCCTGCCGTGAGGATTGCGTGACATGATCGAGCGCCTGGTCGATATCGGCGATCAGATCGGCCACATCTTCGAGTCCGACGGAGAGACGGATGGCGCCGTCGCTGATGCCGAGTTTGGCTCGCTCCTCCGCGCCGATGCGCATATGGGTGGTGGTGGCGGGATGCGTGGCGAGCGACTTGCTGTCGCCGAGATTGTTCGACACGGCGACGAGCTGCAGCGCGTTCATCATGGCAAACGCCGCTGGCTTGCCGCCGGCCAGCTCGAAGGCCACCAGCGTGCTGCCGCCTTTCATCTGCCGCCGCGCCAGCTCGTGTTGCGGATGATCGGTGCGGGTGGGGTACCGGACCATCCTGATTTCAGGGCGGCCGGCGAGGTGGTTGGCGACGGCTTCGGCAGTGGCGGAGGCGGCGGTGACCCGCAGCGAGAGCGTTTCCAGCCCCTTCAGCAGCAGCCAGGCGTTGAACGGCGAGATCGACGGGCCGGTGTTGCGGATGAACGGGGTCAGCACCTCGTCCACCCATTTCTGCCGCCCCAGCACGGCGCCGCCGAGCACGCGGCCCTGGCCGTCGATATGCTTGGTGCAGGAATACACAACGATATCGGCCCCGAGCTCGAACGGCTTCTGCAGCAGCGGCGTTGCGAACACGTTGTCCACCACCACCAGCGCGCCGGCGGCATGGGCGAGGTCACAGACCGCCTTGATGTCCACCAGATCGAGCATCGGGTTGGACGGGCTTTCCAGCAGCACCATCGTGGTGGGGGTGGCCAGCGCCTCCGCCCAGGCCGCGAGATCCGCGCCATCGACGAACACGGTGGTGACGCCGTAGCGCGGCAGCAGGGTGGAGACGATCCAGTGGCAGGAGCCGAACAGGGCGCGGGAGGCCACCACGCGGTCCCCGGCCTTGAGATGGCTCAGCATGGCGGCATGCACGGCGGCCATGCCGGTGGCGGTGGCGCGGCACGCCTCGGCCCCTTCTAGAAGCGAAAGGCGCTTCTCGAGCATGGTGACGGTGGGGTTGCCGAAGCGGGAATACTGGTAGTGACTGGCCTCGCCCTTGAAGGTGGCCTCGGCCTGTTCGGCGCTGTCATAGACAAAGCCGGAGGTGAGAAAGAGTGCCTCGGCGGTTTCGCCATAGGCGGTGCGTTCAGTGCCGCCATGCACCAGGAGCGTGGCGGGACGGAGAGCGGTGCGATGATTCGGCATGACGGGCCCTGTTATCTGGGCCGACCGTGGATGCAGCGGCTGCCCACGGGCCCATTCCCGCGGCTTGACGTCCGCTGGCCTCTTTAGCGCGCTTGTTTCACCTCGCCGCAATCCGGCCGGACAAATCACGAGGCCCGCGATAGCGGGACCCGAACGCTACGGTCTGTGGATTGCGCCGTCAACTCGGGTTTCCTATAACCGCCATGCCGGCCTGCGGGTGTAGTTCAATGGTAGAACGGCAGCTTCCCAAGCTGCATACGAGGGTTCGATTCCCTTCACCCGCTCCAGCCCCCCTCAGTCCGCCAGACCGGTGGCCCGAGAGTCACGGCGGGCAAGCCTGCCAAGCAGGAAATTCACCTCGTCGCGCGCCTTGGCACTCATGCCGATCGCCGGCTTGCGCTGTGCGTCCGACGCGATGATGCCGCGTTTCGCCATCACGTATTTGCGGATCGCGAGCCCCACCGCCGGCTGCTGCTCGTAGCGCAGCAGCGGCAGATGCGCGTCGAACAGGTCATGCGCCGCCTCCCGCTCGCCTTCGGCCTGCAGCCGCACCACGTCCACCAGCATGTCCGGGAAGGCGTAGCCGGTCATGGCGCCGTCGGCGCCGCGCTCGGTCTCGAAATCCAGGAACAGCCCGCCGTTGCCGCACAGGATGGAAATCGGCCGCAGCGACCCTTCGGCCTGCCAGGCGCGCAGGGCCGAGATCTTCTCCAGCCCCGGCCAGTCCTCATGCTTCAGCATGACGCAGGACGGGTTTTCGGTCACGATCCGCTTGATCACGCCGGGGGTCATGACGACGGTGAAATTGAGCGGATAGTCCTGGATCACCCAGGGGATATCGGCGCCGATCGCCTCGACGGCCTGCCGGTAGTAGCCGGTGATCTGGTCATCGGTGCGCAGCGTGTTGGGCGGCGCGATCATCACGCCCGCGGCGCCTGCGTCCATCGCCGCCACCGCCAGGCTGCACATGGCAGCGAAGCCAGGGGCGGAAACGCCCACGATCACCGGCAGCTCCTGGGCGCGGCGGATGAACCGCGTGGCCACCTCAAGCGCCTCCGCGCCGTCCAGCTTCGGCGCCTCGCCCATCACGCCCAGCACGGTCATCCCCGTGCTGCCGACGCTGCGGTAGAAATCGGTCATGCGGTCGATGGAGTCGAAATCGATGCGTCCGTCCGCGTCGAACGGGGTGGGCGCGATCGGGTAGACGCCCTTGGCGGCGGGGTCGAGCTTCATGGCGGTTCCTGGGGCTGGGCGTGCGGCGAACGTTGCACCCTGCTGGCGCCACGCCGGATCGGCAAGATGGCTTCGACTGGTGCCGGATACGCTTCTGTCATATCTGATGCGCAGCAGGGCGGAGACCGACCATGAAGACCTACAGGATCGCAGCCATTCCCGGTGACGGCATCGGCCCCGAGGTGATCTCGGCCGGCGTGGCCGTGCTGGAGGCGCTGGCCGCCCGCGCCGGTGGCTTCACCTTCACGGTCGATCACTTCGACTGGGGCGGGGACTACTACAAGCGCCACGGCCGCATGATGCCGGAAGATGGCCGTGACCAGATCCGCCATCACGACGCCATCCTGTTCGGCTCCGCCGGCCACCCGGACATTCCCGACCACATCACCCTGTGGGGGCTGCGCCTGGCGATCTGCCAGCCGTTCGACCAGTACGCCAATGTGCGCCCCACCCGCATCCTGGCCGGCATCACCTCGCCGCTGCGCAGCGTCTCCGGCCCGGAGCTGGACTGGGTGATCGTGCGCGAGAACTCCGAGGGCGAATACGCCGGCGTGGGCGGGCGGGCGCACCAGGGCCTGCCGATCGAGGTCGCCACCGACGTGTCGATCCTGACGCGCGCCGGCGTGCAGCGCATCATGCGCTTCGCCTTCCGCCTCGCAGAGTCACGCCCACGCAAGCTGCTGACGGTGGTCACCAAATCCAACGCGCAGCGCCACGCGATGGTGATGTGGGACGAGATCGCCGCCGAGATCGCCGCCGAGTTCCCCGATGTCACCTGGGACAAGATGCTGGTCGACGCCATGACGATGCGCATGGTGATGAAGCCCGAGACGATCGACACGGTCGTGGCCACCAACCTGCACGCCGATATCCTGTCCGACCTGGCCGCGGCGCTCGCGGGGTCGCTCGGCATTGCACCGACCGGGAACATCAATCCGGAGCGCGCGTTTCCCTCGATGTTCGAGCCGATCCATGGTTCGGCCTTCGATATCATGGGCAAGGGCATCGCCAACCCGATCGGCACCTTCTGGTCGGCGGTGATGCTGCTGGAGCACCTCGGCGAGGGCGCCGCCGCCGGGCGGCTGATGAAGGCGATCGAGACGGTGACGGCGGACAGGCGCTATCACACGCCGGATTTGGGAGGGGCGGCGCGGACCACGGAGGTAACGCAGGCGGTGATCGCGGCGATCGTGGGCGTAAATGAGTGAATGTCAGTAGGGTGGGCTTGAGCCCACCGCAGACGAAATTCAAGCAAGCCCTTCTTTTCTGAAGAAAAAAAAATTTTCCAGCTTTGATTTACGCCAGCTTGCCATGGCAGTGCTTGAACTTCCGTCCGCTGCCGCAGGGGCATGCCGCGTTGCGCGGGGTGACGGCCCAGGTCGAGGGATCCTTGGGGTCCACCCCCGGCGTGCGGGTCAGCACGGAGGTCTCGGCCATGCCGTAGCTGTCCTGTGCGGCGTCGCCGGCATCGCCGCCGCGTTCCATCGTGGCCGCCGGCAGGATCTGCGGCGCCGGCGGCGGTGCCGGCTCCTGCGGGCTCAGCTCCACGCGGGACAGCATCATCGTCACGCGCTCCTTTAGCTCGTCGAGCAGGCCGTTGAACAGCGCGAACGCTTCGGACTTGTACTCGTTCAGCGGATCGCGCTGCCCATAGGCGCGCAGGCCGATGCCCTGGCGCAGATGGTCGAGCGCCAGCAGATGCTCCTTCCACACCTGGTCGAGCACCTGCAGCAGCAGGCTCTTCTCGACATAGCGCATCAGGTCCGGCCCCAGATTGGCCGCCTTCGCCGCCATGAACTGGTCCGCCGCATCCTCGATCCGCTGCTGGATCTGGTGCTCCTCGATGCCTTCCTCACGCGCCCAATCGGCAATCGGCAGATTGAGGTTCAGCACACGCTGCACCTGCTCGGCCAGCTCCGTGGTGCGCCACTGCTCGGCGAACGCCTTGGCCGGGATATGCGTGGCCACCATGGTTGCGATGATTTCGGCGCGCATGTCCGCCACCGTCTCGCTCACATCGGCGGCGCGCATGTATTCGCGGCGCTGCGCATACACCTCGCGACGCTGGGCGTTCATCACGTCGTCGTATTTCAGCACGTTCTTGCGCGTGTCGAAGTTGCGCGCCTCGACCTTCTTCTGTGCCTTCTCCAGCGCCTTGTTGATCCAGGGATGAACGATCGCCTCGCCATCCTTCAGCCCCAGGCGCTGCAGCATGCCGCCCATCCGCTCGGAGCCGAAGATGCGCATCAGGTCGTCTTCCAGCGACAGGAAGAACCGGCTGGCGCCGGGGTCGCCCTGGCGGCCGGAGCGGCCGCGCAGCTGGTTGTCGATGCGCCGGCTCTCATGGCGCTCGGTGCCGATGACGAACAGCCCGCCGGCGGCCTTCACCTTGTCATGGTTGGCCGCGATCTCGGCGCGGATCTCGGCTTCGCGCTTCGCTGCCGCCTCCGGCTCCAGCCCGGCCAGCTCGATCTTGAGCCGCATGTCCAGATTGCCGCCGAGTTTGATGTCGGTGCCGCGGCCGGCCATGTTGGTGGCGATGGTGACCGAGCCGGGGGCCCCGGCCTGGCTGACGATGACCGCCTCCTGCTCGTGGAAGCGCGCGTTCAGCACCGCATGCGGCACCTTCTTCTTCTTCAGCAGCTCGGAGATGACCTCGCTCTTCTCGATGCTGGTGGTGCCCACCAGCACCGGCTGGCCGCGGCCGCGCGCCTCGTCGATCAGCGTGGCGACGGCCTGATATTTCTCGGCCGCCGAGCGATACACCTCGTCATCCGAATCCTTGCGCGTCACCGGCACGTTGGTGGGAATCTCGACCACTTCGAGCTTGTAGATCTCGGCGAACTCGTCGGCCTCGGTCAAAGCCGTGCCGGTCATGCCGGACAGCTTGGGATACAGCCGGAAATAGTTCTGGAAGGTGATGGAGGCGAGCGTCTGGTTCTCCGGTTGGACGGTGACGAACTCCTTCGCCTCCAGCGCCTGGTGCAGACCGTCCGAATACCGCCGCCCTTCCATCTTGCGGCCGGTGAACTCGTCGATGATCACCACCTTGTCGTCATCGACGATGTAGTCGACATCGCGGGTGAACAGCGTGTGCGCGCGCAGCGACTGCTGCACGTGGTGGACGACCGAGATGTTGAAGATGTCGTACAGATTGCCCTCGGTGATGATGCCCGCCTGGCGCAGCATCTCCTCCACGCGCTCGCTGCCGGCCTCGGTCATCGACACGGTGCGGGACTTCTCGTCCTTGTCGTAGTTCGTCGCGTCCTTCACCAGCTCGACGACCACGGCGTTGACGGTGCGATACAGGTCCGAGCTGTCCTCCGCCGGGCCGGAGATGATCAAGGGCGTGCGCGCCTCGTCGATCAGGATCGAGTCGACCTCGTCGACGATGGCGAACGCGAAGTCCCGCTGGGTCATGTCCTCCAGGCGGTATTTCATGTTGTCACGCAGATAGTCGAAGCCGAACTCGTTGTTGGTGCCGTAGGTGATGTCGCTGCCATAGGCGGCGCGGCGCTGCGCATCGTCCAGGCCATGGACGATGATGCCGGTGGACAGGCCGAGAAACCCGTAGAGCTGGCCCATCCATTCCGCGTCACGCCGGGCGAGATAGTCGTTCACGGTGACGACATGGACGCCCTGGCCGGTCAGCGCGTTGAGATAGCAGGGCAGGGTTGCAACCAGCGTCTTGCCCTCGCCGGTCTTCATCTCGGCGATCTTGCCGTCGTTGAGCACCATGCCGCCGATCAGCTGCACGTCGAAATGCCGCATGCCCAGCACCCGCACCGCGGCTTCGCGGACGGTGGCGAAGGCTTCGGGCAGCAGATCGTCCAGATCACGGCCGGCGGTGAGTTCGGCGCGGAACTTCGCGGTCTGGCCGCGCAGCGCGTCGTCGGACAGCGCCTGCATGGCGGGTTCCAGCGCGTTGATCTGCGGCACGCGCTTCTGATACCCCTTGAGGGTACGGTCGTTGGCGGTGCCGAACAGGGCGCGGGCGAGGCTTGCGAACATGGAGAGCCTTCGGAATAAGCGTCTGCGTCAGATAGGACCGGCGACCCCCCGGGTCAATCTGACGGGGGCCTGTCTGGCCTTTCCAGCGCATTTCGGCCATCATGCGGCATCTCTAAGGGAACACACATGCGGTCTCTACGCCTCGGCGCGGCTCTGGTCTCGCTCGCCCTGCTTCCGTCCGGCCTGCTCGCCCAACCCAAGGCCGCTCCGCCGGCCCAGGCCGCCCATCTCGCCGGCGGCGCCGGGCCTGAGACGGTGATCGCGCGCGTCAACGGCACTGAGATCCGTCTCGCCGATCTCAACGTGCTGATGCAGACACTGCCCGAGGAAGTCCGCAACCTGCCGCCGGCGCAGCTCTATCCCCAGCTGCTCGACCAGGCCATCGACGGCCGCGCCCTGGTGATCATGGCGAAAAAGCAGAATATCGACCGTGAGCCCCAGGTGGCCCGGCTGATGCAGGCCGCCAGCGACCGGGCGCTGCAGTCCGCGCTGATCAGCAAGGAAGTGGGCCCCTCCATCACCGAGGACGCGATCAAGGCGCGCTACGAGAAGGACATCGCCGGCAAGCCGGGCGAGGAAGAGGTGCATGCCCGCCACATCCTGGTACCGACCGAGGCGCAGGCCAAGAAGATCATCGCCGATCTCAACGGCGGCGCGGATTTCATCGCCCTCGCCAAGGCGAACTCCACCGACCCGGCCGCGGCCTCGGGCGGCGATCTCGGCTTCTTCAAGGCCGCGGACATGCTGCCGGAATTCTCGGCCGCCGCCTTCGCGCTGAAGCCAGGCGAGTTCACCCAGACCCCGGTGCAGACCCGCTACGGCTGGCACGTCATCAAGCTCGAGGAACGCCGCAACCAGCCGGCGCCCACCTTCGAGCAGGCGCATGACGAACTGCGCACGGCAATGATCAACGAAGGCATCAACAAGGTGATCAATCAGGCCAAGGGCCTGGTGAAGGTGGAGCGCTTCAACTCCGACGGGTCGCCGATGAAGCCGACCGATGGGGCGACGCCGCCGCCGAAGAAGTGAGTTAAGGCAAGCGGTTCTTTTTTGAAAAAAAGAACCAAAAAACTTTTGTCCGCTCTCGCGGTTCTCTCCGGAGAGGTCTGCGACAGCGGATAAAAGTCTTTTGCTTCTTTTCTTCAGAAAAGAAGACCTTGCTTCTCTTAAAATCCACAGGAAACGCCCGCCATGGCCACCAAGATCTCCCCACTCGCCGTCCCTCTGCCGGACCTGCCGGTGATCGCGGGGGTGCGTCTTGGCGCCACGGCGGCCGGCATCCGCTACAAGGGTCGCACCGATCTGGTGATGGCGGAGTTCGCCGCCGGCACCACCGTCGCCGGTGTGTTCACCCGCAATCTCTGCCCCGGCGCGCCGGTGGACTGGTGCCGCGCGGCGCTGAGCTCGGGCAAGGCGCGGGCGCTGGTGGTCAATGCCGGCAACGCCAACGTGTTCACCGGCAAGGCCGGCGCCGAGGTGGCCAAGACCACGGCGACGGCGGCCGGCAAGCTGGTGGGCGCGCCGGCCAAGCAGGTGTTCGTGGCCTCGACCGGGGTGATCGGCGAACAGCTGCCGGTGGAGCGCATCACCGACGCCCTGCCCGTGCTGCATGACAGCCTCACCGAGTCCGGCTGGGAAGCCGCGGCGCGCGGCATCATGACCACCGACACCTTCCCCAAGGCCTGCACCCGTGTGGCGCAGATCGGCGAAGGGTTCGTCACCATCGTGGGCATCGCCAAGGGCAGCGGCATGATCGCGCCGGATATGGCGACGATGCTGAGCTTCATCGCCACCGACGCCAAGATCCCCGCCCATGCGCTGCAGCGGCTGCTGAGCCGCGGCGTCGCCGGCAGCTTCAACGCCACCACCGTGGACAGCGACACCTCCACCTCCGACACGGTGCTGCTGTTTGCCACGGGCAAGGCGAAGCATGTGAAGGTGCCGGAGGATGGCGGGCGTGTGCTGGCCGATTTCGCCCGCAAGCTCGATGAGGTGCTGCTCGATCTTGCGCTGCAGGTGATCCGCGACGGCGAGGGGGCGCAGAAGCTGATCCGCATCGATGTCAGCGGGGCGGTGACGGCGAAATCGGCCAAGCGGGTGGCGATGGCGATCGCCAATTCGCCGCTGGTCAAGACCGCGATTGCCGGGGAGGACGCCAACTGGGGGCGCATCGTGATGGCGGTGGGCAAGGCGGGGGAGCCGGCGGATCGGGATCTGCTGTCCGTGGCCATCGGCGGCACCTGGATGGCGCGCCAGGGCACGGTGGTGCCCGGCTATGACGAGGCGCCCGTGGTGGCGCACATGAAAGGCCAGGAGATCCACATTGAAGTGGACCTGGGCCTGAAATCCGGCCGCGCCACCGCCTACACCTGCGATCTGACCCACGGCTACATCGACATCAACGGCTCCTACAGAAGTTAAAAGTTTTTTTACTTCATTTTTTTCAAAAAAAGAAGTTCTTTGTTTGAAAAGAAAGAACCAAAGAAACTTTCATTCGTTAGAATCGTGTTGTCAGGTCGGTCAGCCATGCGGGTGATGCGGCCACGAGGGCTGATTCCAGCGCGCGGTCGGTGCCGGTGAGGATCAGGGCGGCAACGGCGAGCATGCTGGCGCCCAGCGCGTATTTGCCGATCTTTCCGGCCTGCAGCATGCGGCCGCGCCAGCGCGCCAGCGCCTGACGCGACACCAGCCCCACCGCCAGCAGCGGCATCGCCGTGCCCGCGCCGAAGGCGATCATCACCGACGCCACCGCCGGCAGATCCTTGCCCTGCGACGCCAGCACCGAAGCCGCCCCCAGGGTCGGCCCCACGCAAGGGCTCCACACCGCGCCCAGCAGCAGCCCCAGCACGAACTGACCACCCAACCCGGACGGCGTGATCCGATCGATCAGCCGGCTGCCGGCGTCGGACACGCCGCCAGAGGCAACCGCCAGGCGCGTCTGCAGCGCGCCGCTGAGCAGCACCACCCCCAGCGCCGCCAGCAGCACGGCGGCGATGGTGCGGAACACATCGCCGTCCAGCCCGATGGAAAACCCGATCGTGGCGATGAACAGACCGACTGCGACGAAGGACACCACCAGCCCTGCCGCCAGCGCCGCCATGCCGAAGCGATGTGCCGCTGCCGCCGGCCCAAACACCAGCGGCAGCAACGGCAGCACACAAGGCGACAGGATCGACAGCAGCCCGGCGAGAAAGCCGAAACCGAGCTGCGGCAGCGACAGGGTCAGGACCGTGCCTTGTCGAGCAAAGCGTGGATCGAGCTCGGGTCGGTGTCACCCACCGAGCGGCCCTTCTCGGACGGGCCGACGAACACGATCAGCGTGCTCTGCATGTTCGCGCCCATGGCACGGACGATGTCCTTCTGGGTGTCGAAATCGACGTTGAACACCTGCAGGCCGGCAAACGCGGGGGTGGCGAACAGCTGAGACAGGATCGGCCGCTGCTTGGCGCAGGTCGGGCACCAGGTCGCGGTGATGTGGACGAGAATGGGCTTGCCGGCCGCCTTGGCGGCGGCGAACGCCGCATCGGTGAACGGCGCCTCGCTGGACGCGCGGGCCAGATGCGGAACGGCCAGAACGGCTGCCGCCAGAGCGCCGGCCGCCAGACGACGGGTGAGCAACATGGACACCTCCTTCACTGTGGTGCGCCGGCAGACCATCTGGCGACGCGCCGGATATATGGGGGAGAATGGCGAAAGGTCGAAGGCCTTTCGATCGCGCGCGGCGGATCAGAAGTGCTTCAGCACCTCGGCCACCTGCGCCACGTCACAGATCCAGTTGTTGTGGGTGCCGCCGAAGGTGGGCTCGATGCTGTCAAAGGCGAGGCCGAACACGGCGGCGTGCTGGTGGCCACGCAGCCCGGCCACCTGGGCCAGCCAGGTCATGGCGTAGTTGGGGTCGCTGAGCGCCACGATGGTGGCACCGGGATCGGTGAACAGCGCGTTGTACAGCCCGGCGCCGAGCGGCCCGGCAATCACCCGCGCGCCCTGGAACAGGCTGATCTCCTCGGCCAGCGACAGCGCCCCCGGTGTGACAACGGTGAACCCGAGCTCGCGCACCCGTTCGATCAGCCGGTCCTCGTTGAGAAAGCGGCGCACGGTGCGGGCGTCGCCGCGCGAGATGTAGAGCTTCTCGGGGCTGCCCGGCCGGCGCGGGCAGGCCTCGCGGAGCCGGTCGTAGATCGTGGCATCCGGCACCAGCCCGCCATCGACATAGCCGGCATAGAGCTCGCGGAAGATGATCGGCCGATCGGGCGCGCGCACCAGGATCTCGCGGTCCTTCCAGCCGAGCAGCCGCAGCGTCTCGCGCTGGTAGGGACGGATGTTGGGCTGCACGATCAGCCGCTCCGGCCGGATGCCGGCCCTTTCGTAGAGCCGGAGCTGCGGCAGCGTCTGCAGCAGCCAGTGGGAGTGGTTGTCGCCGCTGGCGCTGTGGAAGAACAGCAGGCCGGCCGTCTCGTCCACCAGTTCCGGGCTCAGCGCGGCCAGCGGGCGGATCAGCTTGCCGTCGGGCCCCGGCACCACCTCGGGCGGGCGGCTGTGCAGGCCGGCCTGGCTGGCGAGGTCGGTGAGGTAGAGGCCGTCGAGGGTGAACAGGTCGCGATGGCCGGTCAGCAGCACGTCGTTCAGCCGGGCGAGATATTGCGCGTCGTGCTCGGATTCGGTGCGGCTGACGATGTCCTGGGTGCGGGGGGGCAGCGGCTCGACGGTTTTGACCAGCACCGGCGCCGGCACCGGCACGCGCATCGCCTCGCTGAACACGCGGATGCTGTCCTCGTGGGTGACGTTGAGCCGGATCACCCGCGGCAGCGTGTGCAGCGCGGTGACGGCGTCATGGTCCAGCGGCTCGATCATGCGGCCTGCTCCGGCGTGACGGCGGGCACCACGGTGATGGCCAGGGTGCGCACCTGGCCGGGACCCGACATGAAATACCGGCCGACGAAATCCATCCCGTCGATATCCGTCGGCCGCCTGCCCCCGGACAGCGCCTCGAACAGCACCAGCCGGCCGCGCGGGTTCAGCAGCCGGCGCAGATCGGCCACGCAGGCCGCCATGTCGCGGATGTTGCGGTCGGAGAACACGGCGATCAGGCCGTAGGAGCGCGGTTCGGCCCGCGCCGCCAGGGTGCGCCAGTCATCGCTGGTGATCGCGAGCTGGAGCGGCAGCCCGTCGGTGGGCAGCCGAAGCCGCGTGCGTTCGAGCACACCGGCCGTCTCGGCCGCGGTCACATCGCTGAACCCCGGCACCCATTGCACCCGGGTGTGGGGCACGACATCGAGCACGCCGGCGGTGAGGTCGCACGGGTCGAGGCCGCCGATCTGCAGCACGCGCTCATGCGCCGGATCGGCGTAGCTGCGGGTGGCCAGCTGCTGGACGGCGAAATGCAGCGCCACGCGCACCATCTTCTGCCCGTTGGTGTCGGGCAGGTAGCGCTGGTGCAGATCGGCGTAATAGCTCTCCACCGCCGGCGTTCCCAGAACCGTCAGGAACGACTGCCCGCTGCTTTCGACCGACGCATCGATCAGAACGTCAACCAGATCCATCAGACGTTGAAACGGAACAGCAGGATGTCGCCGTCCTTGACCACGTATTCCTTGCCTTCGACGCGCACCTTGCCCGCTTCCTTCGCTCCCTGTTCGCCCTTGTAGGCGACGAAATCATCATACGCCGTTGTTTCGCAGGCGATAAAGCCACGTTCGAAGTCGTTATGGATCACAGCCGCCGCCTGGGGCGCCTTGGTGCCGCGCACGATGGTCCAGGCCCGCGCTTCCTTGGGTCCGACGGTGAAATAGGTGATCAGCCCCAACAGTCCATAGCCGGCGGCAATCACACGATCGAGACCCGAATCGGCCAGGCCCAGTCCTTCCAGGAATTCGGCGCGGTCCTCCGCCGGCAGCTGGCTCACTTCGGCCTCGATCGCGGCCGAGACCACGACATGGCGGGCGCCCTCGGCGACGGCGCGGGCGGCGACGCGGGCGGAGAAGGCGTTGCCGGTGGCAGCCGCGGCTTCCTCGACATTGCAGACATACAGAATAGGCTTGGATGTCATCAGCTGCAGCCGTTTCGCCGCCTCCATGTCGGCGGGGGCAATGGCGGTGCGGGCCATGCGGCCTTGCGCCAGGGCAGCGGCGATCGGCTCCATGATCGCCACCTGCGCGGCGGCATCCTTGTCGCCGCCCTTGGCCTTCTTCTGCAGCGCCGGCAGGCGCTTTTCGATGCTCTCCAGATCGGCGAGCATCAGCTCGGTCTCCACCGTCTCGGCGTCGCGGATCGGATCGACGCTGCCTTCGACATGGGTGACGTCCGGGTCCTCGAAGCAGCGCAGCACGTGGACGATGGCATCGACCTCGCGAATGTTGGCGAGGAACTGGTTGCCCAGGCCTTCACCCTTGCTGGCGCCGCGCACGAGGCCCGCGATATCGACGAATTCGAGGCTGGTGGGCACCGTCTTCTGCGATTTGCCGATCTTGGTCAGCATGTCGAGCCGCTTGTCCGGCACCGCCACGCGCCCGACATTCGGCTCGATCGTGCAGAACGGATAATTGGCCGCCTGGGCCGACGCGGTCGCGGTCAGCGCATTGAAGAGCGTGGACTTGCCCACGTTGGGCAGGCCGACAATGCCGCAATTGAAACCCATCAGCGAACATCCTGTGTGAGCAGCGCCACGCGCGTCATGAACTCTTCCGGCTTGCCGGCGGCAAGCCCTTGCGCCAGCAGCGGCGCCGCATCGGCCATTGCGTCGAGCAGTGCTGTCAGCATCGGCTGCTCCGCCTTGGCGAAATCTCCCAGGACATGGCCTGTCACGCGGTCCTTGGAACCGGGATGGCCGATCCCCAGCCGGACGCGCCAGTATTCGGGGCTGCCCAGCATCCGGTCCATCGAGCGCAGCCCGTTATGCCCCGCCGCCCCGCCGCCCTTCTTGACCCGCACCTTGCCGGCGAACAGGTCCAGCTCGTCATGGAAGGCGGTGATGTCACCCACCTCCAGCTTGTAGAAGGCGGCCGCTTGCTGCACCGATTCGCCCGAGGCGTTCATGTAGGTGAGCGGCTTGAGGCCGAGCACCTTGGCACCGCCTACCTGGCCTTCGGCCACCAAGCCGCGGAAGCGCTGCCGCCACGGCGAAAAGCCGTGGCGGCGGGCGATCTCGTCCAGCACCATGAACCCGATATTGTGGCGCTGGCGCGCCATGGCGGGTTCCGGGTTGCCCAGGCCGACCCAGAGCAGCATGTCCGGTGCTCCAGCCGGCTTGGACGAGGACTACTTCTTGGCGGCAGGCTTGGCCGGAGCGGCCTTGGCCGGAGCCGCCTTGCCCTTCGCCGGGGCGGCCTTGCCGCCGGCGGCCGGAGCCGCCTCGGCCGCGGCCGCTTCCATGCCCTTGGTGGAGGCCACGGAGGCGATCACGAAGTCGCGGTCCTGGATCACCGGCTTGATGCCGTCGGTGCCTTTCAGGTCGGACCAGCGGATGTTGTCGTTGATCTCGAGCCCGGTGAGCTCGGCGGTGAAATGCGCCGGCACGTTGTCGGGGTCGACGAAGCATTCCACGGCGTGGCGCACGATGTTGAGCACACCGCCGCGCTTCAGGCCCGGGCTCAGCAGCTCGTTGGCGAACACCACCGAAACCGCCACGCGCATCTTCTCGCCGGGGGCGAGACGCTGGAAATCGACATGCTCGGGCTTGTCGCTGACCTTGTGCCACTGCACCTCGCGGATCAGCGCCCGCTCGACCTTGTCGCCGAACTTCACCTCGTACAGGCGCGAGCGCCAGCCGCTGCGCGACACCTCGCGCATGACGATCCGCGGATCGAGCGAAATAAGGGCGGAGGGCTGCTTCGCCCCATAGATTACAGCGGGAACCAGTCCCTGCCGCCGAGTCGCACGTGCTGCCCCCTTACCTGCATCCGCGCGCGCCTCGGCCTCGATCGTGACGACATTGGCCATGACAAAACTCCACAAAACAAAAAGCCGGCCTCCAGGGGTGCCAGCGAGCGGAGCGGTCTAACCGAGACGTGGCGGGAAAGCAAGAACGCGGGGCCGTGGGCAGGCGCGCAGCGCGCGCCGGCCGGACCTGCCCCGCGCCCGCTCCGGTTTCAGGCCGCCTTGAGGAACTGGCCCAGCTTGGTCAGGGCGGTGTTCTTGTCGGTCTGGTCGATGGCGGCGAGCTCGGCGGCCATACGGTCCAGCGCCGCCTCGTAGATCTGGCGTTCGCTGAAGGACTGGTCGGGCTGGCCGGCATTGCGGTGCAGGTCACGCACCACCTCGGCGATGGCCATCGGGTCGCCGGAGTTGATCTTGGCCTCGTACTCCTGGGCGCGGCGCGACCACATGGTGCGCTTGACGCGGGCGCGGCCCTTGAGGGTGGCCAGCGCCTCGTCGAACGCCTTCTTGGTCGACAGACGGCGCAGCCCGGCGCTGCGGGCCTTGGCGACCGGCACCCGCAGGGTCATGCGGTTCTCTTCGAAGGTGATGTGGATGAGTTCGAGACGATGACCGGCGATGTCCTCCATCGCGATCTTCTCGACCTTGCCGACGCCATGGGTCGGGTAGACCACATAGTCGTTCTCCGAGAAGGTCTCATCCTTGTTGGACGCGCGCGAAATCGGCGCCGGGCGGCCGTTCGGGCCTTGCGGCACCGAGAGCTGGGGCGCCGGGCGGGGCTCGGCGACAGGAGCGGGAGCGGCTTCGGCGATCGGCGCGGCGGTCTCGGTCATGGGCGCGGTGGCCTTCTTCGACGGCGGGGAGGGGCGGGCGCCGGGAGCGGCGCGCGGCTTCTGGGGGGCGGGAGAGGCCAGGTCGGGCCGGAGCAAAGCTTCAGCAGCGACTGGTTCAGCGACGGACGCCTTCATCCGGATCCTCGTGGGCTGACGTGGACACGACACGATGCCATGAGCCACCGGCATCCTGCCCGCGCTCGCAAGATGCAAACGAGGATATGCAGACGGATCATGTCGCGTGTGGCACCAACGTCACGCGGGGGTCGCGGGTCCGCTGCTGCCGCGCATCCATAACACGGAATTGTCACCGAGTCATGCGACGCGGAGTAGCTCCGCGTCGCATGACGTGCGGCGGCGGTCAGGCGAGTCCGGGCTCGGAGGAGAACAGCTCGGCCTTGTCGGGCTTGCCTTTCCATTCGTCGGCATCGGCCGGCGGCTCGCCCTTGCGGGTGATGTTGGGCCAGGTGGCGGCATAGGTGCGGTTCTGCTCGGCCCAGGCGGCGGCGCGGTCGTCGCTGTCCGGCACGATCGCTTCGGCGGGGCATTCCGGCTCGCACACACCGCAATCGATGCACTCGTCAGGATGGATCACCAGCATGTTCTCGCCGACATAGAAGCAGTCCACCGGACACACCTCCACGCAATCCATGTATTTGCACTTGATGCAGTTCTCGGTGACCACGTAGGTCATCGCGTGCTCCTGACGCTGGGGATTCAGTCCGGCGGATATGCCGTCATATCGACATCGGCGCAAGCCGTGGCGTCGCCTGGGGTGGGCGCAGGGCGGGGCAGGATGTCACGGTAGAGCAGGCGGGCTTCCGGTGCGGGGCCGCGGCGGGTGGCAAGTGCGAGGATCTCGATCACCCGCACATCGCCGCGCAGCGGCAGGGTCACCACGTCGCCCACGCGCAGCTTCGCGTGCGGCTTGTCGGTCGGCTGGCGGTTGATGCGCAGCAGGCCTTCCTGCACCAGGCGCGCACAGTCGGCGCGGGCCTTCATGAAGCGGGCGCACCACAGCCATTTGTCGAGGCGCTGCCAGTCGCGATCTTCGATCTGCATCTAGCGGCGCAGCGAGGCCAGCGCTGCGAACGGGCCATCACGCACGGGTTTGATGGGTTCCGGCGCCGGCTCGGGCGTGCGCGGCCGGCGCAGGGCGGAGAGCGTGGCCGGCGCCGGCGGGCCGAACTCGTCTTCGCCGAGGGCGATGGCGGGATTGACGCGAAAGCCCAGGGCGCGCAGCACCATCGGCAGGCTGTCCGCGCGGATCGACAGGCGCTGGGCCAGATCGGTCGGCACCGGCACCGGCCGGCCGCGGGCGGCGAAGGCCAGCTCGGCTGCGATGCGTTCGGCGATGTCGAGCCGCAGCAGCACGGGGCCGGCCTCCACCCAGCCGATGCTGGCGGCGAAGCCCGCCGGCCAGGCCGGCATCGCGAGGCTGACCACGCTGGGCGGCGGCAGCTCCGGCACCGGGGTGTTGTGCTGCAGCGACCACAGCAAGGCGCGCACCTGCCGCGCGCGGGGTTTCAGCAGCGCCGGTAGAAACAGCGCGAAGCGGCCGGCCCGCACATCCAGCGCCTTGAGCCGGGCGCGCAGGGACGGCTCCACCTCCGCCTCGGTGGCGCCCGGCACCACGCCGAGACCTTCGACCAGCCGGTGCAGCGGGCCGCGCAGCGCGCCGTGGCGTTCGGCCATGGCGGCTGCGGCGAACAGCGGGGTCAGCGCGTCATGGATGTGCTGGTCAAGGAACCGCTGCAGCCGCAGCCGCACGCGCTCGCGCTGCGGGCCGTCGAGGAATTCGCTTTCGGTGATCTCCACCGCCGGGCGGATCACCGAGGCGCCGGGGCGCAGCCGGGCGACGGCAGCACCTTCCCAGGCCAGGCGCTGGCTGGGCAGCCAGGCGAACGCGCTGTCGGCCGCCGCTTCCAGCCGCGCCACGCGCCGCGGCATCTCGGAGACCAGGGCGCGGCGGGCGGCGCGCATCACCAGCCTGCGGGCATCGCCCACCGAATCCGGGTCCGGCACGAAGGCAAAGCCTTCGACATGGCCGACCGGGTGCCCTTCCACCACCACCTCGCCCCGGCGGGTGACGGCGGAGATGAGGTCGCTGGTCTCGCTCTCCTCCAGCCGGCGCATCAGATGGGCGGCCCGGCGGTCGACGAAGCGGGCGGTGAGGCGCTCGTGCAGCGCGTCGCTGAGCAGGTCCTCGACGGCGCGGGCCTTGCCTTGCCAATGGGTGGCATCGCTCACCCAGTCGGCGCGGGCGGCAACATAGGTCCACACCCGCATCGAGGCGAGGCGCTGCATCAGCGTGTCGATATCGCCATCGGCGCGGGCGAGGGCTGCGATCTGGCCGGCGATCCAGTCGGTCGGCAGTTTGCCGTCGTTGGCGATGTGGCCGAACACGCGGGCGCACAGCCTTGTGTGGCTGTCATCGGAGATCTTGCGGAAATCCGGGATCTGGCAGGCTTCCCACAGCAGCCTCAGGCGGGCGCGGCCGCGCGCCATGGCGCGGATCTCGGTCTCGCGTGACAGCGCGGTGAGCGTCTCCAGATCGGCCGCGTCGTTGCCGCGCACCAGTCCCTGGATGGACGAGGGCGCCTGCAGTGAGGCCAGCAGCGCGTCGATATGGCTGAAATCCAGCTCCGACGAACGCCAGAACAGCTGCTCCAGCGGCTGAAACGAATGGCCCTCCACGGCGCGCACCAGCTCGTCATCCAGCGGCGGGCAGTCGGCGGTGGAGCCGAACGTGCCGTCGCGCATGCCGCGCCCGGCACGGCCGGCGATCTGCGCCACTTCGGCGGCCGTCAGCAGGCGGGGGCGGTGGCCGTCGAATTTCGACAGCCGGGCGAAGGCGACGTGATCGACATCCATGTTGAGGCCCATGCCGATCGCGTCGGTGGCCACCAGGAAATCGACCTCCTTCTCTTGATAGAGCGCGACCTGGGCGTTGCGGGTGCGCGGGCTGAGCCGGCCCATCACCACCGCACAGCCGCCGCGGCGCCTGCGGATCATCTCGGCGATGGCGTAGACCTCGGCGGCCGAGAACGCGACCACGGCCGAGCGCGGCGGCAGGCGGGTGAGCTTGGCGGCGCCGACATGGCTGAGCTGGGACAGGCGCGGGCGGGTTTCGATCTGCACGCCCGGGATCAGCCGTTGCATCAGCGGGCGGATGGTCTCGGCCCCCATGAACATCGTCTCCACCAGGCCGCGCGCATGCAGCAGCCTTTCGGTGAACACATGGCCGCGGTCAGGGTCGGCGCAGAGCTGGATCTCGTCGACGGCGACAAACTCGGCGTGCCGGTCCAGCGGCATCGCCTCCACCGTGCAGGAGAACCATCGCGCGCCCGGCGGGACTATCTTCTCCTCGCCGGTGATCAGCGCCACGTTGCCCACGCCCTTGCGGGCCACCATGCGGTCATAGTTCTCGCGCGCCAGCAGGCGCAGCGGAAAGCCGATGATGCCCGAGGAATGGGCGAGCATGCGTTCCAGCGCGAGATGGGTCTTGCCCGTGTTGGTGGGACCCAGGACTGCCTTCACGCGATGTGCGAAGCCCGACATGACAGCAACTGTGAATGCTGCGGCGCGGAATGCAAGGGGATTGCTGCGTCAGTACGATGACGGCGTTGAAAACCAGCCCCTTACCGCTCATATGGCGACCGCATCGGAGGACCAGACCATGAGCGAATCGACGGTTGAGAAACATGATTTCGGCGCCGAGGTCGGGCGGCTGCTCGATCTGGTGGTGCATGCGCTGTATTCGGAGCGGGAGATCTTTCTGCGCGAGCTGGTGGCCAACGCGGCCGACGCCACGGATCGCCGCCGTTTCGAGGCGCTAACCCAGGCGAACCTGGCCCCGCCCGAGGGCGCCAAGGTGCGCATCGAGCTGGACAAGCCCGGCCGCACCATCACCATCAGCGATGACGGCATCGGCATGACGCGCGAGGAGATGATCTCCAACCTCGGCACCATCGCGCGTTCCGGCACCAAGGCGTTCGGCGAGAGCCTGGCCCATGCCAAGCCCGAGGACCGGCCGAGCCTGATCGGCCAGTTCGGCGTGGGCTTCTATTCCGCCTTCATGGTGGCCGACCGCGTCGAGGTCACCTCGCGCAAGGCCGGCCATGAGGAGGCCTGGACCTGGGCCAGCGAGGGCCGCGGCCAGTTCACCCTCGCCCCCGCCACCCGCGAGGAGGCCGGCACCACCATCGTTCTTCATATGAAGGAGGACGCCGAGGAATATCTCGAACCCATCCGCATCGAGACGGTGGTGCGCAAATGGGCGGATCACATCACCATCCCCGTCATGATCGTGCGCGACGGCAAGGATCAGCAGGCCAACGAGGGCACGGCGCTGTGGCGGAAATCCAAGTCCGACATCACCGAGCAGCAATATGCCGAGTTCTACCGCCATCTCGGCCATAATTTCGACAGCCCCTGGGCCACCATCCATTGGCGTGCCGAGGGCAGCATCGAGTTCGCCGCCCTGCTGTTCATCCCCGGCATGAAGCCGTTCGACCCGGTGGAAGGCGAGCGCGTCTCCAAGCTGCGGCTGCATGTGCGGCGCATGTTCATCACCGACCAGGCCGAGCTGCTGCCGCCCTGGCTGCGCTTCGTCCAGGGCGTGGTGGACACCGAGGACCTGCCGCTCAACGTCAGCCGCGAAATGCTGCAGGCCACGCCCACGCTGGCGCGCATCCGCAAGGCGGTGACCAACCGGGTGCTCACCGAGCTGAAGACCCGCGCCAAGGAGGCCGCCGACTACGAGAAGTTCTGGGACAATTTCGGCGCCGTGCTGAAGGAAGGCGTGTGGGAGGACAACGACCACCGCGCCGATCTCGCGCCCCTGCTGCGGTTCCGCTCCTCGACCGTGACCGGCCTGACCTCGCTGCCTGAATACGTGGAGCGGATGAAGGAAGGCCAGGAGGCCATCTACTACCTCGTGGGGGACAACGCCGACACGCTGGCCCGTTCGGCCCAGCTGGAAGGCTTCACCGCCCGCGGCGTGGAGGTGCTGCTGCTGTCCGACCCGATCGACGCGTTCTGGCCCGATCGTCTGACCGAGTTCGAAGGCAAGCCGGTTCGCAGCGTCTCGGCCGGTGCCGCCGACCTGTCCAAGCTCGCCGCTCCCGACCAGGAAGGCGAGGTGGTGGAGACCGAGGCGCTGATCGCTGCCATGAAGTCCGCCCTCGGCGAAGCCGTTTCGGATGTGCGGACCACCGACCGGCTCACCGACAGTGCTGTGGTGCTGGCGGCGGGGGCTGGCCCGGATCTGCAGATGCAGCGGCTGCTCAAGCGCGCCGGGCGGATGAGCTTCGCGCCGGCCCCGGTTCTGGAGATCAATCCCCGGCACAAGGTGATCGCGGCGCTTGCGGAACGTCTGACCGCGGGTCATTCCGTGGCGGACGACGCCCAGTTGCTGTTCGACCTCGCGCGGCTGCAGGACGGCGACATGCCGCAGGATCCGGCGGCGTTCGCACGGCGGGTGGAACAGGCAATGCTCCCGCAGATGTAACGTCGTCACGGAAGGGAGAATCACCTATGTGAATGCCGCGGCAGGGGAACCTGCCGCGGCATTCATGTATGTGCGGGCGGTCATGCGGCCCTGCGTTGGGTATACCTGAATCAACACATAAAACGCCCAGATATTTCAGTCATTTGTGGTCTGTGTCATCACTTGTTTACAGCGGGTTCGCTCCCGATCATGGCTGACTTGCATGAATTCGGCGTATAGATCGCAAGACGAACTCGAAACGAGCTTGTATTTCGGAAACCGGAATGTCATATACCGACGGCGCACAGAACGGGCCGGAGTCGGCAATGTTGCGCGGAGGACGATCGCAACGTGACCCGCCTGATCACCGACCAGGTCATACCTTGTCTGCCCGATGATCCTCATGCACGCGCCATAGCAGCCCTCCGACCGGATGGTGTCGACGGTTTCATCTCCGGTCTGACCTCGGCTCAGGCCGCCTATGTCGAAGCGGCCGGCTTCGGCGGACGCGCCGGCGAACTGGTGCTGCTGCCGGGCGAATCGGGCATCGTGCAGGCGGTGCTCGGTCTGGGTCACGACCGCACCCATCTGCCGTTCGGCGACCTTGCTTACCGGCTGCCCACCGGCTCCTGGTATCTCATGCCGGGCGATTATGAAACCGGCCGCGCCGTGCTCGGCTTCTGTCTGGGTGCCTATCGGTTCACCACCTTCAAAACCCCGCGCCGCCCGCCGGCCTTGCTGGTGCTGCCGCCGGGCCACGCCGCCGCCGTCGATCAGGCGCAGGCGATCTGGATGGCACGTGACCTGGTCAACATGCCGGCCAACCTGCTCGGCCCCGCCGAACTCGCCGACGCGGCGGAACAGCTCGCGCATGCCTACGGCGCCAGCTTCACCCGCACCGAAGGCGCCGCGCTGGATGCGCAGTACCCCACGGTCGCAGCCGTCGGCCGCGGCTCGGACCGGGCGCCGGTGGTGGCCAAATTCACCTGGCAGGGCTCGTCCGCCAGCCCCACCTCTCCCCTCGTTTCGCTGTGCGGCAAAGGTGTTGTGTTCGACACCGGCGGCTACGACCTCAAGTCACACGCCGGAATGTTCTTGATGAAGAAGGACATGGGCGGCGCCGCATCTGTTCTGGCGCTGGCACGTATCCTGATGGATGCGGACGTTCCGCTCCGCCTCGTTGTTCGACTGGGATGCGTGGAGAACGCCGTGTCCGGCCATGCGATGCGACCCAATGATGTGATCCGCACCCGCCGCGGACTCGCTGTCGAAATCGGCAACACCGACGCCGAAGGGCGCCTGGTGCTGTGCGACCTGCTGGCCGAAGCCAGCGATGAAGCCCCCGCCCTGCTGGTCAACTGCGCCACGCTCACCGGCGCGGCCCGCGTGGCGCTGGGGCCAGACCTGCCTGCCTTGTTCTGCAATGATGACGACTGGGCCGCGGCACTGCTCGCCGCCGGCCAGGCCGAGGCCGACCCGATGTGGCGCCTGCCGCTCCATGACGGGTACGACCCCTGGCTCGATTCCAATGCCGCCGATCTCAACAACGTCTCCAGCAAATCGCAGGCCGGCGCCATCGTGGCCGCCCTGTTCATGCGCCGGTTCGTGGCCCCGGGCACGCCCTGGGCACATCTCGACACCTATTGCTGGAACGACACGACCCGCCCTGCCCGCCCGGAAGGCGGCGATGCACCGGCCATGCGTGCCTTCGCGCGCGCCATCACCGAACGCCTCGCGCTTTGCGGCTCCGCCTGAACCAAACCACAGCGCCCCACATCCAGGTCCATCGGACCGAACCATAAGGGAACACACCATGGCAACCTCACCCTTGTCCGACCAGCTCGTCGGCATCCTGCGCGACACGGTCGTGGCGCTCGTTCGCCGCGACGGTCCGGATCTCTCGGCCCGTCAGCTCGGCGTGTTCCTCACCTGCTACCTGCAGGAAGGGGCGCACACCGTCCGCGGCCTCGCCGCCGATCTCAACGTGTCCAAGCCCGCCATCACCCGCGCGCTGGACCGGCTCGGCGAGCTCGACCTCGCGCGCCGCAAGGTCGACCCGATGGACCGCCGCTCGGTGCTCGTGCAGCGCACGCTGAAAGGCACCGCCTTCCTGCGTGACCTGCGCAGCATCATGAACGAGGCCGCCGCCACCAAGAAGGCCGAAGCCGAGGCGGTTCCGGTGACGACCTCCAAGCGCAAGGCTGCCAACGGCTGAAGCGAGACAGCGCGAGGGTCTTCGGCCCCTCGACCGCTGCCGGTCGCGACGCGAGATGCGTATCTCATACCAACGGTCATGAAGAATGACCGTTGGTATCAGAGCCGGTCTCTGAACGTGTCCGGAATGGTCAGATGGCGTGCGTTTCCGAGCACCGGAGCGGAGCGGCCTGGAGGCCATGAGCACCGGAGCGCAGGAAACGCGCGCCAGATGGCCGTTACGGGCGCGTTCAGAGATCGGCTCTCAGGAGACCTGGCGGGCGATATACCCTTTCAGGTTTTCGACGTCATGTTCGTGCAGCATGATCCGATACTTCACGAGATCGCGGATGCTGATGATGCCGATCAGCCGGCCTTCTTCCAACACAGGAAGATGGCGGAAATAGCCGGCATCCATGATCGACATGGCTTCGTCGACGGTGGTCTGCGGTGTGGCGGTGGTGACGCTGCGGGTCATCAGGTCCTGCGCCTGCATGTCGAGAATCTTGGCGCCGTGACGGGCGAGCCCCTTGGCTACGTCGCGTTCGCTGACGATGCCGGCCACGCCGCCGGCGCCGTCCAGCACCAGCACGGCGCCGATACGCCGCGCGGTGATGATCTCGGCCACCTCGAGCATGGTGGCCGTCGGGGCCACCGAGATGATGTTGTTGTTCTTGTTCTTCAGAACGGCGCCGACAGTCATGTGCTGATCTCCTCAACTTCCCGATACGGCCGCTGCCGAATGCCCCGATCCTGTCCCGGAAGGCCAGATCCGGTCGGCCAGCGCCGACCTGAACCCCTGGCTTGCCGTGCGTCGGAGAGTTGGGCGAAGGCGAGGCGAAATCAACAGGAATTGCGCGGCGGTCTGCCCGCCTCTTGAAACTCCCCAGATCGCATGCGGAGATGTTGCATGCGCATCATTGTCATCGGCGCCGGCATTGTCGGCCTCACCACCGCCTGGAGCCTGACCCAGGACGGCCATGCGGTCACCGTGATCGAGCGTGAGCCCGAGGTCGGGCGCGGCGCCAGCTTCGCCAACGGGGCGCAGCTGTCCTACAGCTATGTGGCGCCGATGGCCTCGCCCGCCGTGCTGGGGGCCTTGCCGCATTACCTGTTCGACCGTGCGAGCCCGGTGCGCTACGTGCCGTCGTTCGATCCGGGCCAGTGGGCCTGGCTGCTGCGGTTCCTGCAGGCCTGCACCGATGCGCGCAGTGCCGACACGACAGCCAGGCTGCTGGCGCTGGCGGGGCTGAGCCGGACGCGGCTGCATGCGATGGCGGCGCAGACGGGGATCGATTTCGATCATGCCTGCAACGGCAAGCTGGTCATCCAGTCCTCCGCCGCCTCGCAGCGCATGGCCGAGGCGCAGATGGTGCTGCAGGCGGCGATGGGCGCACAGCAGCGCGCGCTGACGCCTGCGGAGTGCGTGGCGCTGGAGCCGGGGCTGGAGTCGGTGGCGGACCGTCTGGCCGGCGGAATTCTGACACCGGGCGAGGAGGTGGGGGACTGCCGCAAGCTGTGCCTCGGGCTGCACGCCTGGCTGGCGCGGCGGGGGGTGAGCTTTCACCTGGGCGTCGAGGCCAGGCTGGCCATGGCGGCCGGGCGCGTGGCAGGCGTGGATCTGGCGGAGGGGCGGATATCGGCCGATCTCTATGTGCTCGCCGCCGGGGTCGGCAGCCGGGCGCTGGGGCGCAGGGCGGGGGTGGCGGTGGCGGTGCAGCCGATCCGCGGCTATTCCATCTCCGCACCGATTCTGGCGAGCAACCGCGCGCCGGTGCGCAGCATCACCGACACGGCGCGCAAGACCGTCTATGCGCCGCTGGGCGGGCGGCTGCGGGTGGCGGGGTTCGCCGAGATCGGCGGCGCCGATGCGTCGGTGCTGCCGGCGCGGGCCGAGAGCCTGTCGCGCGCGCTACAGGCGATCTTTCCCGGCGCCTGTGCCGAGACGGATCTGCAGCCCTGGTCGGGCCAGCGCCCGGCCTCGCCCACTGGCCTGCCGCAGATCGGGCCGTCGCGGGTGGGAAATCTGCTGCTGAACCTCGGTCATGGCGCGCTCGGCTTCACCCTGGCGGCGGGCAGTGCGGCGCTGCTGTCCGACCTGGTGGCGGGGCGGACGCCTGCGATCACGGCCGCGGATTACGCGCCGTAACGTGCTTCTTCGCAGTTGCGAAGCATTCGCATTATTTCGATTGCGACTTGATCGTTGCCACTTCGGCGGCCTATATGCGGCGGCCTGAGTGGAGAGATCACGATGCGCAACTTCGATGAATTGTCCGAGAAGGAAGTCCTGGCCCTGGCGATCAGCTCCGAGGAGGAGGATGGCCGCGTCTACGCCGATTTCGCGGAATCGCTGCGGGCGGATTACCCGGCGTCGGCCCGCGTGTTCAGCGAGATGGCGACCGAGGAGGGCGAGCATCGCCGCCGGCTGATCGATCTGTTCGTCGAGAAGTTCGGCAACCACATCCCGCTGGTGCGCCGGCAGGACGTGAAGGGGTTCGTCAGCCGCAAGCCGGTCTGGCAGGCGACGGCGCTGGGCGTGGACACGGTCCGGCGCCAGGCGCAGATCATGGAGACCGAGACAGCGAATTTCTATCGCCAGGCCGCCAGCCGTACCACCGATGCCGCGGTCCGCAAGCTGCTCGGCGATCTGGCCGAGGCGGAGGTGGGCCATGAGCACATCGCCGACCAGCTGGTGGAGGCGAATGTGCCGGAGACGGTGAAGCAGGGCGAGGAGGATGCCGAGCGGCGCATGTTCGTGCTGCGCTTCATCCAGCCCGGTCTGGCCGGGCTGATGGACGGCTCGGTCTCCACGCTCGCGCCGGTGTTCGCCACCGTGTTCGCCACCGGTCAGAGCTGGGACGCATTCCTGGTCGGCATGGCGGCATCGCTCGGTGCCGGCATCTCGATGGGGTTCGCCGAGGCGTTGTCGGACAACGGTTCGCTCACCGGGCGTGGCGCGCCGTGGATTCGCGGTGTTATCTGCGGGCTGATGACCACGCTGGGCGGTATCGGCCACACGCTGCCGTTTTTGATCCCGAACTTCCATACGGCGTTGGCGACCGCGATCGCGGTGGTGATCGTCGAGCTCGGCATCATCAGCTGGATCCGCTGGAAGTTCATGGACACGCCGCCGCTGTCGGCGGCCTTGCAAGTGGGCTTCGGCGGCGCACTTGTGTTCGCGACCGGCATTCTTATCGGCAACAGCTGAAGGTTTCTGTATGTCCTCCTCTTTGCAGTATGATCGTCGCACCATTGTGTTTCACTGGATCTCGGCGGCGACCGTTGCGGTGATGTGGCTGATTCCGCAGTTCATCGATGATTTCACGGGCGCGGCGCGGATCTATGCACGTTCGGTGCATATTCTGCTCGGCGTGGCGTTGATCGGCCTGATTGCGGCGCGGATCGTCTGGCGCATGACCAGCGGCCGCCGCCTGCCGCCGGCCGAGACCGGGGTGAAGCAGCTTGCGGCGCAGGTGGTGCATCACGCCTTGTATGCGCTGATGGTGACGGTTCTGGTGGCCGGCGTGGCCTATACGTTCGCGCGGGGCGACAACATTCTCAATCTTGGCCGGTTGCCGGCCTTCGCGGCGAACGACAAGCCGTTGCGCCAGCTGGTGGGCAGCGTGCATGCGCTGGCGGCCAACGGGATTTTGATCCTGGCCGGGCTGCATGCGGCGGCGGCGCTGGCGCATCACTATTTCTGGAAGGATGGCGTGCTGCGGCGGATGCTGCCCTGGCTGGCGCGGGCTTAAGCGCTTCTTTTCTGAAGAAAAGAAGCAAAAGACTTTCATCCGTTGGGTGCGTGCCTCTCCGGTGAGGCGCGCCAGCCGAGTGAATGTTTTTTGGTTCTTTTTTTCAAAAAAGAACCGCTTGCCTACCTGCTTGCCGCCACCTCCGCCGCACGCAGGATCCGCAGAAAATTCCCCCCCCACAGCGCCGCGATCGCCTGCGCATCGTATCCCCGCGCGACCAGCTCTGCCGTCATGCCCGCGCTGTCGGAGATGTCGCGCCATCCGGTGAAGCCGCCGCCGCCGTCGAAATCCGATGAAATCCCGACATGGGCGAGGCCGATGCGGTTCACCGCGTACTCCACGTGATCGACGTAATCGGACAGCGTCACCTGCTCCGGCTTGGCGCCGGCCTTGAGGAAGCCTGACACGGCGGTGATGTTGACCATGCCGCCGACATCGCGCAGCGCGTCGAGCTGTTCGTCGTCGAGGTTGCGGAGATTGTCGCACAGCGCCTTGATGCAGGAATGCGTCGACATCACCGGTGTGCGCGACGCCTGGGCCGCCTGCAGCATCGAGGCCTTCGACACGTGGGCGATATCGACCACCATGGCGTTGCGGTTCATCTCCAGGATCGCCTCGCGGCCGAGGGCGGAGAGGCCGCCGTGCAGCTTTTCGCCGTCGCCGAGATCGGCGCGGGGATTGGAGCTGTCGGCCAGCGCGTTGTGGCCGTTATGGGTCAGCGTCATGTAGCGCGCGCCGCGCTTGGCGAATTCGGCGATGCGGGCGGGCTCGCCGCCGAGCGCGTGGCCGTTCTCGACGCAGGGGATGATGACGGTGGCGCCGGCGCGGTGCGCCTTCTCGATGGCATCGACGGTGCTGCAGACGCGGGCCTTGCCCTGTCCCATGGTGTTGATGAAGTCGAGCATGGCGATGGCGCGCACATAGGCGCCGCCATGGCCTTCGGGCGTGCGCGGGGTCTGCGGCACATAGGCGGCGAAGCAGCCGGCGACGAGGTGGCCTTGCTGCATCTTCGGCAGATCGACGCGGCGCTTGGTGCTGTCGGTGAAGGCGGGGCCTTCGGGCCAGGGAATGTCGATATGGGTGTCGACGGTGAGAAGGGAGCGGTGCAGGGCTGCGGGATCGATCATCGTGCGAGGGTGCGGGGGTGGGGCGGTTCGGTCAAGCGCCGTTGATCCTGGGAGGCGGTTTTAGAAAGTTGAACCGCCAAGGCGCCAAGGCGCTAAGAAGGTTTGAGAGACAGCATTTGGTCTGCGCGCGGGCTTCCTTTCTCCAATGACTCTTGGCGTCTTGGCGCCTTGGCGGTTCACCTTTCACGGCCGTCGCCACAGAGCAAGGCTCAGCCGCGTGGCCGCCGATCCACCACCCGCCGCGCCTTGCCGACCGAGCGCTCCAGGCTGCCAGGGGCCGCCACAACGATGCGCGCCGAACTGCCGATACGGTCCTTGATCCGTGCCGCCAGAACGGACGCCACGTCGTCCAGCCCGCCAGCAAAATGGTCGGGCCGGGCCTCGACATGCACAATCATCTCGTCGAGCCGGCCTTCGCGAGTGAGTTCGATGAGGTAGTGGCCGGAGAGCGCCTCCATTTCCAGCACGAGCTCCTCGATCTGGGTCGGGAAGATGTTGACGCCGCGCACGATCAGCATGTCGTCCGACCGGCCGGTGATCTTGGCCATGCGGCGCATGGTGCGCGCGGTGCCGGGCAACAGGCGGGTGAGGTCGCGGGTGCGGTAGCGGATGATCGGCATCGCCTCCTTGGCCAGCGAGGTGAAAACGAGCTCGCCCATCTCGCCGTCCGGCAGCACGGCGCCGGTCTCGGGGTCGATGATCTCGGGGTAGAAGTAATCTTCCCAGATATGCAGCCCGTCCTTGGTCTCCACGCATTCCTGGGCGACGCCGGGGCCCATCACCTCGGAGAGGCCGTAGATGTCGACGGCATGCATGTTGAAGCTGGATTCGATCTCGCCGCGCATCGCCTCCGTCCAGGGTTCGGCGCCGAAGATGCCAGCCTTCAGCGTGGTCGCCCGCGGGTCGAGGCCCGCCGTGTGGAACGCGTCGAGGATGGCCAGCATATAGCTGGGGGTGACCATGATGAGGTCCGGTTCGAAATCCCGGATCAGCTGCACCTGGCGTTCCGTTTGCCCGCCGGAGACGGGGATGACGGTGCAGCCGAGCTTCTCCACGCCGTAATGCGCGCCGAGCCCGCCGGTGAACAGGCCGTAGCCGTAGGCCACGTGCACTCGCATGCCGGGCCTGCCGCCCGCGGCGCGGATGGAGCGGGCCATCAGATGGGCCCAGGTGTCGATGTCGCCTTGGGTGTAGCCGACGACGGTGGGTTTGCCGGTGGTGCCGGAGGAGGCGTGGATGCGCGCCACCTGTTCGCGCGGCACGGCGAACATGCCGAACGGGTAGTTGGCGCGCAGGTGGGCCTTGGTGGTGAAGGGGAATTTCGCCAGGTCGTCGATGCCGTGGAAATCGTCGGGGTGCACGCCGGCGGCGTCGAACGCCTGGCGGTAATGCGGCACGTGGTCGTAGGCGTGGCGCAGGGTCCAGGCGAGGCGCCGGGACTGGTGGGCGGTGATGGCGTCGCGCGAGGCGCGTTCCATCGGCTCGATCAGCCAGGGGTCAGGCAGCAGGTCGGGCAGGGTCATGGCAGGTCCGGGAAGAAGGTCTGGCCGATGGTGCGGGACTGGCCGCGGAACTCGGCGATGAGGGTGCCGGTGTCGGTTGCCACGGTGACATCGTAGATCCCGCTGCGGCCGGCCTCGCTGCGGCGTGCGGCGGTGGCGACGAGATGGTCGCCGAGCCGGGCGGGGGCGAGGAAAAACACGCTGCATTGCGCCGCGACGGCGCGCTGGTTGGCGCTGTTGCAGGCAAAGGCGAAGGCGGAATCGGCCAGGGTGAACAGAAACCCGCCATGGCACATCCCGTGGCCGTTCACCATCGTCGGCTGCACGACCATGCCGAGCCGCGCGGTGTGGGGGGCGACATGGTCCAGCGTGATGCCGAGGCCGCGGGTGGCGTGGTCGTTCTCCCACATCGCGGCGGCGCAGGCGCGGGCCAGTTCCTCCGGCGTCATGCCTTTTGGCCGTTGAACACAGGTTTGCGCTTCTCCAGGAACGCCCGCACGCCTTCCTGGAAGTCGGCGGTGAAGCCGGCCTTGCGCTGCAGGTCGCGTTCGAGGTCGAGCTGCTGGTCGAAGCTGTTGGTGTTGCTGGCGGCGTAGGCCTCGCGGGTCAGCAGCAGCGCCTGGGTGGGCAGGACGGCGAGGCGGGCGGCCAGGGCGTGGGCCTCGTCCATCAGCGTGTCATCGGGCACGGCACGGTAGATCATGCCCATCGCCTCGGCACGGTCGGCGGCCACCGGCTCGGCCAGCATGGCGAGCGCGCGGGCGCGGCCTTCGCCGACGAGGCGGGGCAGATGATAGGTGCCGCCGGCATCGGGGATGAGGCCGATCTTGGAAAACGCCTGGATGAAGCTGGCGGAGGTGGCTGCGAGGATGATGTCACAGCCCAGCGCCAGGTTGGCGCCGGCGCCGGCGGCCACGCCGTTGACCGCGGCCACGCTGGGCATGCGCAGGTGGTGGAACTTGCGGGCCAGCGGGTTCCAGCTGCGCTCGATCGCGGCCCCGAGATCCCGGTCGGGCGCGATGCCGGCGAGGTCGGCGCCGGCGCAGAAGGCGCGGCCGGTGCCGGTGAGCAGCAGGGCACGGCAGGTGATGTCGGCCTCGGCGTCGTCGAGCGCCGCGATGAGGCCGTCGATGAGGTCCGGGGTCAGCGCGTTCATCTTGTCGGCGCGGTTGAGTGCGACGACGCGATATCCGGCATGGATGTCGACGCGGATCAGCTCGCTCATGGACGGTTCCTTGTTCCCCAGGCGAGCCTAGGACGGAACCGCCCCCCGGCTCAATCCGCCGCCAGTGAGCCCAGCGAAGCCCGGCTGCGCGCCACCACGATGCGGCCGAATTCGGCGAAGATGGCGGCGGAGACGGCATCCGTCTCGAAATCATATTCCGGATGCCACTGCACGCCCACGGCGAAACCCGGGCAGGTGACGCAGCGGATTGCCTCGATGGTGCCGTCCGGCGCCACGCCTTCGGCGACCAGGCCGGGGGCCAGCCGGTCGATGCCCTGGTTGTGCAGGGAGTTCACCGCGATGGTGGTCTGCCCGGACACGCGGTGCAGCCAGGAGCCCGGCTCCACGCGCAGGCTGTGCGCCTTGCCGGTGCGCATGCGCGGGTTGGGCTGCATGGGGGTTGAGTGGTCCATCCGGTCCGGCAGGTCCTGCAGGCGCTGGTGGAGGCTGCCGCCGAGGGCGACGTTGAATTCCTGCAGGCCGCGGCAGATGGCCAGCAGCGGCACGCCGGCGGCCATGGCCGCGCGGATCAGCGGCAGGGTGGTGGCGTCGCGGGCGTGATCCTCGGGGGTGCCTTCGAGATGGTCCGGCCCGTCATACAGGCGGGGTTCCACGTTGGAGCGGCTGCCGGTGAGGATGATGCCGTCGAGCCGGCTGATCAGCCCGTCGATATCCGCGCGGGCGCCGTTGGCGGGCAGCAGCACCGGGATGCCGCCCACCACCTTGTCGGTGGCGCGGATATAGGTGTCGGACGCGGCATGGTTGGGCATGCCGAACGTGCCGAAGAACTTTGTGCAGCAGGAAATGCCGATCAACGGTTTCATGACGCCATCGTCCGTGAGAATCACGCCAAAATAAAGGTGAAAGTCTGAATCAGGCCTTGAAATTCCATCGCCATGTGGCGGTTTTACGTCAGTCCCGGGGTTCTGCGCCGTGTCTCAGTTTCCTTGGCCCTGGTCGGGCTGGCGCAGGCGCGGGTCGTTGAACTGGAACAGGCTTGCCGCGAATGTGCCGCCGGGTTCGAGGTTGAACAGGCTGACCCGTGTGTCCTGGCGCTGCTGGTCGGTGACCGACCATTGCCTGAGCACCAGGGGCTGGTCGTTGAACACCAAGGTGAGGCTGCCGTCGCCGGGTGCGCTGGTGCGAACCATCGCGATGTCGAGCTCGCCGGGCGCGCGGGTGATGCCGGTGACGGTGACGTCGCCGCTGAGCCGGATCGTGTCAGACAGCAGGATGCCGAGCGGGGTGGTGGTGAGCGGGACCGAGGTGGTCTGTTTGAGCTGGCTGTCGAACCACACGGCGGAGCCGAAGCCGGCCACCAGCAGGTCGGGCGTCGGCTTGTCGTATTCGAAGCGCAGCCGGCCCGGGCGCTGCAGCCAGGCGTTGCCTTCCGACGTGGCGCCATCCGGGGCGACCTGCAGGAAGCGGGCGCGGAAGCTGCGCAGCGTGTTGAGATAGGCCTCGACACGGGCGAGGTCCGCCTTGTCCTGCGCCGTGGGCACAAAGGGTTTCGAGGCGGCCGGTTGCGCCTGGGCGGCAACCGGCAGCAGGGCCATCATGGCGAGCAGGGCGCGTCTGTTCATGCCTCGCATGTGGCATCGGTGGGCGGCAAAACAAAGCCGCTCCCGGGGCATGGCAGCGATCAATATCCGCGGATCGTGTCGAAGCGGTTGGGCATGGGCTGGCCCTGTTCGAAGGCGGCGACGTTGTCGAGGAACAGGCGCACGCTGTCGGCGGCGTAGCGGGCGGGATCGTCGACCGAGCAATGCGGGGTGATGATGAGGTTCTTCGTCGTCCACAGCCGGTGACCGGCGGGGATCGGCTCGGGGACGAACACGTCGAGCACGGCGCCGGCGAGATGCCCCGTGTCCAGCAGGTCGCACAGCGCGTCCTGGTCGAGGATGGCGCCGCGGCCGATGTTGATGACGCAGGCGCCCTGCGGCAGGGCCTCCAGCCGTTCGCGGGTGATCATCCCCTCGGTGGCCGGCGTCAGCGGCGCTGCGATCAGCAGGAACGCCATGTCGTGCAGACAGTCATAGAGCTGTTCCTGGGTGATGATGCGGTCGAAATCCGGGTGCGGCTCGGGCCGGGTGCGGATGCCGGTGGTGCGCATGCCGAAATGCCGGGCCGCGCGCGCGGCGGCGGCGCCGAGATCGCCCACGCCGAGCACGCCGAGATGGCGGCCGCGCAGCAGGGAGGCGAACTGCTTCTGCCAGCGCTGCGCGTGCTGGGCTTCGATCATGGCGGGCATCCGGGCGGCCAGCATCAGCAGCGCCATGGTGCAGTATTCGCCGGCGCGGGCGGCGTGCACGCCGCTGTTGTTGAGCAGGGTGGCGCCCGGCGGCAGCAAGTCATACGGGGCGAGCTTGTCCAGGCCCGCCGATGTGCAGAAGATCAGCCGCAGCTGCGGGGCGTCGCAGGGGAACAGGGTCTTGGCGAGGGCCGCGGAGGTGACGAGCGCCTCGGCCTCGGTCATCGCCGTGTCGAATTCGGCCTGGGTGGTGCCGAAGCTCAGCGTGTGGCCGGTGTCGCTGAACATGGCGGGGGTGACCGCGAACACGCCGTCATCGGGGCCGTTCTGGACGTGGATGCGCATTATTGAAGGATTCCCGCGAGATCGGCGAGCAGCACGGCGGCTGCCTGGGCCACGTTGAGACTTTGCACCCGCCCGGTGCCCGCGATGCGCACCTGGCGGCGGCAGGCTTCGAGCACGGCGGGTGAGACACCGTTTTCCTCGTTGCCGAGCACCAAGGCAATCGGCCGGTCACGCGGGAGCTCGGCCACCGGCACCGCGTCGCGGCCCAGCGAGGTGGCGACGGTGCGGTAATACGGCTCGATGGCGGCCAGCACGTTGGGCAGGTTGCGGCTTTTGAACAAATCGAGCCATTCGAGCCCGCCTTCGGCGACGCGGTAGGCGGCATCCGACGGCATCGCGTCCTGCGGGCCTTCGCTGAGCAGGATGGCCTCGACACCGAAGAACGCGGCGGAGCGGGCGATGGCGCCGAGATTGTGCGGGTTGCCGATGCCGTCGAGCACCAGCAGCACGCGGGTGCGGGGCGGGTTGACGGGGTCGAAGATGGCGGGGATGCGGGATTTCGCGACGGCCACGATGCCGCCGTGATGCGGCGTGCCGGCGATCTTTTCCAGCTCCGGCGCCTCGACCATGCGGTACGGCTTGCGACTGGCCGCGAGGCGCGCGCAGTAAGGGCCGGCGGCGGCCTTCATCTCGGGCAGGTAGAACAGGCGCTGCACGCTGTCCGCCCGGCGGGTGAAGCAGGCATCGACGGGCTTGAGGCCGCAGATCGTGTCGGTTTTCATGACGTGGGCTTGGGGGGTGCGGCGGGCGGTGTCAACCGCCGGCTACCGCCCCGTCATGGCGACGCCAAGGCCCGCAACGCCGCTTCCGGCTCGCGCTCGAGGATTCGCAGCAGCGTTCGCGCGGCAGGCACGATGCCGGTGCGGTGCTGTTCCCAGTTGCGGATGGTGGCCACCGGCACGCCGATCGTGCTGGCGAACGCTTCCTGCGACAGATGCAGCTTTTCGCGGATCGCCTGAACATCCGGCACACGGCGATAGGCCGGCAGCGCGGCCTCGGGGTTTTCGCCATCCTCGATCATGTGGTCTCGGATCTGCTGCTCGGTGATCGCCGCTACCCTGGCCTTGTCCACACGTCCGCCGCCGGAACCGGCGATTTCGGCCAAGGTCATCCGGACAGTTTCAGCCATCTTGCGCACTCCTTTCGGTTGGCCAGCCGCGCCGAAATGATCCTTCTGGCGTCGGCGCGTGGTGTATAGACGACCACCAGGGTGATGCCTTGGGACTGGCCGATCACGCGAATATGCGTCTCTCCACAGTCGCGTCTCATGTCGATGGCCTCGATGACAGGGCCGCTGAAAACCCCTGTCGCGAAGGCAAAGTCGAAACCGCGCTGGTGGAAGGTGGCGTCGCTCTTGACGGGGTCCCACTCGAAGATCACGGCGAGATGTTACGCCTGGCCTGCGGTGAGGGAAAGTTTTTTATGCGCTCGAAGCGTAGTGACGGTATCAGATTCCATGGCTGAATCTCGGAATTCGGCGGTTGCTGACCTGCCGATCCTGCTCGCCGACCCGCATTTCGTCATCCTCAACAAGCCGGCCGGGCTTGCGGTGCATCCCGGGCCGGCCGGCGGGCCGAGCGTGGAGGACTGGTTTCCCCGGCTGTCCCGCCGCAAGGACGGGCCGTGGCTGGTGCATCGGCTGGATGCCGACACCGCGGGCTGCCTCGTCGTCGCCTTGCGCAAGGCGGCGCTGCTGGCGGCGCAGGCGGTGTTTGCCGAAGGGCAGGCGCACAAAGTGTACTGGGCGGTGGTGGAAGGCGGGCCTGACGATGCCGCGGGCGTGATCGATGCGCCGCTGCTGAAGCGGCAGCACTGCACGGGATGGCGCATGGCGGTCGATCCCGCCGGCCAGGCTTCGGTCACGCAGTGGCGGGTGCTGGGGCGCGGCCAGGGGCGGACCTGGCTTGAGCTGACGCCGCGCACCGGACGGACGCACCAGCTGCGGGTGCATTGCGCCCATCGGGGATGGCCGATGCTGGGCGACCCGCTCTATGGCAGCGGCGACGGGCTGCACCTGCTGGCGCGCGCGATCCGGCTGGAACTCACGCCGGTGCTGCACGCGACAGCGGAGCCGCCGCCGGCGATGCAGTCAGCCCTCAGGGCGTGTGGCTGGGTGCCAGGATCTGTCTGATCGCGTGGGCCAAGCTGGCCTCCCAGGCCGGCTGGCGCACGCCGAACACTGCTTCCAGCCTGTCGCAGTTCAGGCGAGAATCGGCCGGGCGTTTCGCGGGTGTCGGCCAGTCGGCGGTGGTGATGGCATCGACCGGCGGGGCCGGGTGATCGTATTTCGCGGCCTCGGTGAAGATCTGCGCGGCGAAGCCGTGCCAGCTCGTCTCGCCGGTGCCGGCGGCGTGGAACACGCCGCGAAAGTCCGGCTTCCAGCCGGCCAGGATCTGGTCAGAGATGGCCAGGATGGCGCGGGCGAGATCCTCGGCGTTGGTCGGGCAGCCCAGCTGGTCGGCCACCACGCGCAAGCGAGGGAACCGCTTGGCGGCCCCGAGCATGGTGAGCACGAAGTTCTTGCCCTCCGGCGCGTAGACCCAGGACGTCCGCAGCACCACAGCCTGCGGACATGCGGCGAGCACCGCGGCCTCGCCAGCGAGCTTGGTGCTGCCGTAGACGCCGGTGGGGTTCGGCGTGTCGGTCTCGACATAGGGCGCGCCCTTGGCGCCGTCGAAGACATAGTCGGTCGAGACATGGATCAGCGCGATGCCCCGGGCGGCGCAGTGCTGTGCCAGGATCTCGGGGCCCAGATGGTTGGCGCGGTCGGCGGCCTCCACATCGGTTTCGGCCTTGTCGACCGCGGTGTAGGCGGCGGCGTTGATGATCAGGCTGGGCGCGATCCGCGCGAGGGTGGCGGGAATGGCGTCGAGCGCGTCGAAATCCAGGTCAGGTCGGCCGATCCGCAGCACATTGCGCGCGCCCGCGTGGGATTCCAGCGACCGGGCCAGCTGGCCCGAGCCGCCGGTGATGAGGATCGGGCCGGTCACAGCGTGTACCCGGTGTCGCAGTCCCGCAGGCGGGGCAGTTCCTGGTCCTTGTCGGAGACGATCGGCGTGGTGGTCTCGGGCCAGGGCAGGGCGAGGTCCGGGTCGTTCCACATCACGCCGCGTTCGGCGGCGCGGTCATAGGGGGCGTTCACCTTGTACATCACGTCGGTGTCGTCCTCGAGTGCCATGAACCCGTGCAGGAAGCCGCCGGGCACCCAGAGCTGCGCGCCGTTCTCGGCGCTGAGGAGGGCCGAGACGTGCTGGCCGTAGGTGGGCGAGCCCCTCCGGATGTCGACCGCGACGTCCCAGATGGCGCCGTGCAGGCAGCGCACCAGCTTGCCCTGCACGTTGGGGGCGATCTGACAGTGCAGACCGCGCACGACGCCCTTCTTCGAGCGGCTCTGGTTGTCCTGGATGAAATCCACCTCGATGCCGGCGGCCTTGAAGCGCGGCGCGTTGTAGGCCTCGAAGAAATAGCCACGGCTGTCGGCGAAGCGCGGCGGCGTGACGAGGATGACGTCCGGAATGGCGAGGCGTTCGATCTTCATGTGTGCTGTCCGTCCGCAATCTGCATCAGCACCCGGCCGAGCTCGGTCTTGCCCAGCGCCCTGGCGTGGCCGCGCAGGGTGGGGGCGTCGATGAAGCCCATGCGGAAGGCCACCTCCTCGGGGCAGCCGACCAGCATGCCCTGGCGGGACTGGATGGTCTGCACGAAGGTGCCGGCCTGCATCAGGCTGTCCGGCGTGCCGGCATCGAGCCAGGCGCAGCCGCGGCCGAGCTTCTGCACCTGCAGCTTGCCGGCTTCCATGTACATGCGGTTGAGATCGGTGATCTCGAGCTCGCCGCGCGGCGAGGGCTGCACGGCGGCGGCCATCTCGGTGACGTCCTTGTCGTAGAAATACAGGCCGATCACCGCCCAGTTGGACGCGGGAGCGGCCGGCTTCTCGATGATTTCGAGCGCGCGGCCGGAGGCGTCCATCGACACCACGCCGTAGCGCTCGGGGTCGGCCACCTGGTAGGCGAACACGGTGGCACCTTCCTCGCGCTTGGCGGCGCCCTGCATCATCACCGACAGATGGTCGCCGAAGATGAGGTTGTCGCCGAGCGCCAGCGCGCAGGCCTCGCCGGCCAGCCAGTCGCGGCCGATATGGAAGGCCTGGGCCAGGCCCTCGGGGCGGGGCTGCTCGGCGTAGGTGAAGGTCACGCCCAGACGCGCGCCGTCGCCGAGCAGGCGGCGGAACTGCGGCAGATCGGCGGGGGTGGAGATGATCAGGATGTCCTTGATCCCGGCCAGCATCAGCACCGAGAGCGGGTAGTAGATCATCGGCTTGTCATAGACCGGCAGCAGCTGCTTGCTGGCCGCCAGCGTCATCGGGTGCAGGCGCGTGCCCGAGCCGCCGGCCAGGATGATGCCCTTCATTATGCCGCGTCCTTCGACTGGCCAAGACGCTCGCCGGCGTATTTGGCGGCGCGTATGCCTTCCCACCAGGTGCGGTTGGCGAGATACCAGTCGATGGTCTTGCCGAGGCCGGTTTCGAAGTCGTTCGGGGCCTTCCAGTCCAGCGCCGCCTCGCTGCGGCTGGGGTCGATCTCGTAGCGGAAATCATGGCCGGGCCGGTCGGTGACGAAGCGGATGAGACGGGTGCGCGGGCCTTCCGGATCGGGCACGCGGGCATCGAGGGCGGCGCAGATGGCGAGCACCACCTGCAGGTTGGTGCGCGGCTGGCGCGCCGAGATGCAGTAGGTGGCGCCGATCTCGCCGTGCTCCACCACCTTGGTCAGCGCCACGGCGTGGTCATCGACATAGAGCCAGTCGCGCTTGTTGGAGCCGTCGCCATAGACCGGCAGGGTCTTGCCTTCCAGCGCGTTGAGCGTGACCAGCGGGATCAGCTTCTCCGGGAACTGCCACAGGCCGTAGTTGTTGGCGGTGTTGCTGACGATGGTGGGCAGCCCATAGGTGTGGTGCCAGGCGCGCACCAGATGGTCGGACGCCGCCTTGCTGGCGGAGTAGGGGCTGCGCGGGTCGTAGGCGGTGGTCTCGGTGAACGGCGGGTCGTTGGGGCCGAGGGCGCCGAACACCTCATCGGTCGAGACGTGGTGGAAGCGGAACGCGGCGCGGCGGTCCGCCGGCAGGGCTGACCAGTAGGCGCGCGCGACATCGAGCAGGGTGTAGGTGCCGACGACGTTGGAATGGATGAACGGGCCCGGCCCGTCGATCGAGCGGTCGACATGGGTTTCGGCGGCGAGATGCATCACCGCATCCGGCTGGTAGGTCGCGAACGCCGCCGCCATCGCATCGTGATCGGCGATGTCGGCACGGACCAGCGAGTGGCGCTGGTGGGTGCGGGCCTTTTCCAGCGCATCCTCGGAGGCGGCATAGGTCATCTTGTCGATGTTGATGACCGTGTGATCCGTGGTGCGGATCATGTGGCGCACCACGGCGGATCCGATGAAGCCGCAGCCGCCTGTAACAATGATTCGCATTGATCCCTCGGTGTGTTTTGGCAAACAGTCGACTGATGCCACCGGATGTGCCGCCAATCAATCCGCCGGTCCCGCGGCCTCTCATGACACTTGCGTGCGGGTGACTGCAATACCGGCAGGGCCCACGCGGATGTCACGCCCTTGCGCGCGGCGCGTTCGTATAGCACACGCGATGCAATCGAGGACACGGTGCGGCCGGTGATCGAAACGGGACCGGTTGTTTTGAAAGTGCAAGATGACGCAGACCATCTCCCTGCCAGGTTTGAGTTCCGCCGCCGAGGCACGGCTGGCCACGCTGCTGGACCAAAGGGTCACCTCGCTGACCCCTGACGGGCTGCAGAACCTGCCGATGACCATCTACGGCGCGGCAGACCCTGAGTTGCAGGGGGTTGGCATTCATTTGACCGGGCACCCCGATGTGACCGTTATCGTGGCCGATCCGGACCGGCCGGTGGGGCAGGTGCGCATCGAGGTGGGCGGCGCCGGCAACTGCCTGGTGTTCGACAACCGCGCTGCCGGCGGCAACCTCCATGCCAATATCCGGCTTCTGGGATCGGACGGTGCGGTGGTGTTCGACCGGCTGGACGACGGCTATATCAGCCTGCACGATGTGTTCATGCGCTCCAACCGCCAGGTTCTGCTGTGGGGCGCCGGTGCGACGGCGGTTGGCTGCAACATCGAGATCGAGGGCGAGGATCGCTGTGTGGTGATCGGCGATGATGCGCTGATCTCCTCGGGCATCTGGATCCGCAATCACGACATGCATGCGGTGCACGATCTGCGGTCGGGCGAGCGGATCAACCGGCCGCCGGTGGACACGATCCTGGAGCGGCATGTGTGGCTGGGCCAGAACGCGCTGCTGCTGAACTGTCAGCGGATCGGCGCGGGGTCGATTGTGGGGGCGATGTCGCTGGTCAAGGGCGTGGTGGGGGAATGTGTGGCGGTGGCGGGCGCGCCGGCGCGGGTGATCCGTTATCAGGTGAGCTGGGGCCGGCAGGCCAGCGGGATGACCGATGACGAGCGCGCGGTGCTGGGGTTTCCGCCGGTCTGAAGTGGATGAAGTTCTATTTTGAGAAAAAACCTGTCCGGACCGGTTGGTCTGTTCCAGAGAACGCGGATCTCATATCAACGGTCATGAAGAATGACCGTTGATATGAGTCCTGGTTTGGCGCGCCGCCGCCGGCCAACCCGGCGCGCGATACCAACGGCCTTGATCGATGGAAGAGTCATCGATCAAGGCCGTTGGTATCAAACGATTGAAAGTCTTTTGCTTCTTTTCTTCAGAAAAGAAGTTTCTATGCTTCAAAAACAACTTCATTATGCCCCGCCGCGGCAAGCGCCACATCAAGCCGGCGCAGCAGGTCACCCACATGAAGGTCATGTCCGGTCAGCGTGGTCACGCCGATGCGGGCCGTGCCGGTGATCGCGGTGGCGGCGAAGGGCAGCCGCAGGGCCGCGATGGCGCTGCGGGTGCGTTCGGCCACCAGTGCTGCGCCTTCGGCCGGTGTTTCGGGCAGGATGACCAGGAACGTCTTGCCGCCCACGCGCGCCACCAGGTCGCAGAAGCGCAGCGAGGCGCGGATCGCAGTCACCACGGCGTGGATCCACAGGTCGCCAGCCGCAGGACCCAGCTGCGTGTTGACGGCCTTGAGCCCGTCCAGTTCGACGGCCATGGCACTCATCCGGTTGCCGTGGCGCCGGCAGCGCGCCACTTCCGGCTCCAGGTAGCAGCCGATGTAGCGGCGGGTGTAGACGCCGGTCAGGCTGTCCGTCGTGGCCTGCAATCGCAGTTCGATCTGGTCGGTGATGATGTGGGCGAGGTCCTGCAGCGGGGCGAGCTGGGTTTCGCCGAGATGTCGCGGCGCCGGATCGAGCAGGCAGAGCGTGCCGATGCGGCCGCCGGCGCGCAGATGCAGGGGCAGGCTCGCGAAGAAGCGGATCTGCCAGGGGCCGGTCACCAGATCGTCGTGCTCAAACGCCGGCTCGGCGCCGGCATCGGGCACGATCAGGGTGCCGGACTGCCGCAGCGCGGCCGCATGCAGGTCGCTCGCCTGCACCGCCTCGCGCAATGCGGGGCCGAATTCGGAGCGGACCCAGTGCCTGCGGCCGGCTTCGAGGCAGATCACCGCCAGCTGCACCCCGGCGAGGGCGGCTGCGATGCGCAACGTGGCATCAAAGATCGTCTCGTCCGGCAGGCCCGCCACGCTTGTGCGGGTCAGGGTTTCAAGGCGATCCGCTGGGGCGGATTGCGGCACGATATCCATACCTGTCTCCCGGCATCCGCAGCAGAGGATAGGACCGAGAGATGAGCGAGGCGTTAACGCCGCGCGGTCAGGCGGGGATCGAGTGCGTCGCGCAGCCCGTCGCCCAGCAGGTTGAGGCCAAGCACCGAAAGGGTGATGGCGAGGCCCGGAAACACCGCCAGCAAGGGCGCGCGGAAGATGTAGGTCTGCGCGTCGTTCAGCATGCGCCCCCAGCTCGGGAACGGCGGCTGGGTGCCGAGGCCGACGTAGGCGAGGCCGGCATCGGCGATGATGGCAAGCGCGAACTGGATGGTGATCTGCACCAGCAGCACGGCCGAGGTGTTGGGCAGCACGTGGCGCGCCATGATGCTCCATTCGCCGCGCCCGGTGGCGCGCGCGGCCATCACGAAGTCCCGCTCGCGCACCGCAAGCGCCGCCCCGCGGGTGACGCGGGCGAAGACGGGGATGTTGAACAGGCCGATCGCCAGCATGGCGTTGAAGGCGCCGGGGCCGGCCAGAGCCGTGATCATCACCGCCGTCAGCAGGGCCGGGAAGGCGAAGGCGAGATCGGTCGCGCGCATCAGCAGCGCGTCCACCCAGCCGCCGCGCGCGGCGGCCAGCGCGCCGAGCGGGATGCCGATGCCGGCGCCGGCGACCACCGCGATCAGGGCGACGGACAGCGAGGACCGCGCGCCGGCCATCAGCATGGAGGCGACGTCGCGGCCGAACGGGTCGGTGCCGAACCAGTGCGCCGCGGAGGGTGTGGCGAGCTTGTGGACGATGTCGATGCGGGTGGGCGGATACGGTGTCCAGGCCAGCGACACCAGGGCGATCGCCAGGATCGCCAGCGTGATCGCCCCGCCGATCAGCAGGTTGCGGTTGCGCCATCGGCTCATGGCCCGTCCTGTGCGGACAGGCGCGGATCGAGCGCGCGGTAGGACAGGTCGACCAGGAAATTTACCACGATGACGCTGCCGGCCAGCAGCACCACCAGGTCCTGCACCACGATCAGATCGCGCTGCGAGATCGCCTGGAACACCAGCCGGCCGAGGCCGGGCAGGGCGAACACGTTCTCGATGATGACGGTGCCGGCGAGCAGGAAGGAGAACTGCAGGCCGATCACCGTCACTACCGGGATCAGCGCGTTCGGCACCGCGTGGCGCCACAGCGCGGCCTGGCCGGAGAGGCCCTTGGACAGCGCGGTGCGGACATAGTCCTGCCCCAGCGTCTCCAGCACCGCCGAGCGGGTGATGCGCGACAGGATGGCCGCCTGCGGCAGCGCCAGGGCCAGTGACGGCAGGATCAGGCAGCGCAGGCCGGCCCAGATCCCTTTGTCCCAGCCGACGAAGCCGCCGGCCGGCAGGATCGGCAAGGCCACGGCGAAGGTGAGGATCAGCAGGATGCCGAGCCAGAAATTCGGCAGCGCCATGCCGAACTGCGACAGGCCCATCGCCGCGGTGTCGGCCGGGCGGCCGCGGCGGGCGGCGCCCAGCACGCCCACGGGAATGGCGATGCCGGTGGACAGCACGATCGACAGCACGGCCAAAGGCAGGGTTACCATCATCCGCTCGCCCACCAGCTCCGCCACCGGCACCGAATAGGTGTAGGACTGGCCGAGATCGCCGGTCAGCAAGCCCCCGATCCAGGTGACATAGCGCAGCCAGGCCGGCCGATCGAGGCCGAGCTGGTGGCGCAGGGCGGCCAGCGTGTCGGGCCGGGCCTGGGCGTCAAGCATCAGCGAGGCCGGATCGCCCGGCAGCACCTGCAGCACCAGGAACACCACCAGCGAGGCGGCCAGCAGGGTGAGCGCCAGGCCGGCCAGCCTGCGGACGAGAAAGCCGCTCACGCCGGTGGTGTCAGTCGCTCCACGCGACGTTGGACAGATCGTTGGCGAAGATCGGCTGGTCGTGCCACAGCCCGGTCAGCTTGGCGTTCCACACGCCGACCTTGGGCAGGGCGAAGAGGAAGATGTTGGGCTCGTCCTCGGAGAGCTTGCGCTGCAGCTGGCCCAGCAGGTCGAGCCGGGCGGCGTTGTCGGTGGTCTCGACAAATTTATGGTACAGCGCGCGATAATCAGCGTTGTTGTAATTGAAGTAGTATTTATCGCGCGCGTAGATCTCCAGGTCGTTGGGCTCGACATGGGCGATGATGGTGAGATCGAAATCCGACTGCTTGAATACCTGGTCCAGCCATTGCGCCCATTCCACCGGCACCAGCTTCACCTTGAGGCCCACCTGTTCGAGCATGGCGGCGATCACCTCGCCGCCGCGGCGCGCGTAGCCGGGCGGCGGCAGCTTGATGGTCATTTCGGTGCCCGGCTTCACGCCCGCTTCGGCGAGCAGCTTCTGCGCCTTCTCCGGATCATACGGATAGGTGCTGACGAGATCGACATAGCCGGGATTGCCGGGGATGAAATGCGAGCCGATCGGCTTGCCGAGGCCGCCAAGTGCTTCGATCAGGGCGTTGCGGTCGATGGCGTAGGCCAGCGCGCGGCGGACGCGGACATCGTCGAACGGCTTGCGCGCGTCGTTGACCGACATGATGGTCTTGCCCTGCGTGGTGCCGATGACGACGGCGAAACGCGGGTCCTTGCGGAGCGTGTCGATGGATTCCGGAGAGGGGAACAGCGGGAAGGCGTCGAGATCGCCGGCGAGGATGGCGGCGGTGGCGGCCGATGGGTCGGAGATGAAGCGGAACGTGGCGGAGGCGAGCTTGACCGGCGTGCCCCAGTAATGCGGGTTGCGTTCCAGCTCGACGCGGTCGCCCTTGATCCAGCGTTTGAAGACGAACGGGCCGGTGCCGATCGGGTTGGTCTTGTCGCCGGCGACCGAGGCGGGCGACAGCATCACCGCGTCGCCCGAGGCCATGTTGTTGAGGAACAGGCCGGTGGGACGCTTCAGCGTGATCACCGCCGTGGCGGGGTCGGGGCAGGCGATGCTGCTGATCGGCTCGAAGAACGCCTTCTGCGAATTGGTGCTGTCCGGTCCCGCGGCGCGTTCATAGGTGAACTTCACGGTGCTGCAGTCGAACAGTGCGCCGTCGTGGAAGGTGACGCCGGTCTGCAGGGCGAAGCTGTAGGTGAGACCGTCGGGCGAGATGGCCCAGGACTTCGCCAGCAGCGGCGCGACCTCGCCCTTTTCGGTGATGCGGGCGAGCCCTTGGAAGATGTTGCCGTAGGTGACCTCCTTCACCGCGGCTGCGGCACTGGCCGTCGGGTCGAGCACCGGCGGCTCCAGCGGCATGCCCAGCGTGATGCTGTCCTTGGCGGCATAGGCCGGGGCGGACAGCGCGGAGAGAGCCAGCAGGACCGCGGCAAGACGCTTCATGTCAGGAACTCCCGAAGATCGCGGGTGGACTGCAACAGTCCGCGCTCTCCGGGTCAAGTGATGAGGCGGCGTCAGAACCCGACGCGGTCGCCGCCCTTGAGCTTGAGGATGTCGCGGGCCTCGGCGGGGGTGGCGATCTCGAGGCTGAGGTCTTCGAGGATGCGGCGGATCTTGGCGACCTGCTGGGCGTTGGAGGTCGCCATCTTGCCTTTGGCGATATAGAGGCTGTCCTCCAGGCCGACGCGCACGTTGCCGCCGAGGATGCCCGCCATGGTGCAGAAGTTCATCTGGTGGCGGCCGGCGGCCAGCACCGACCAGACATAGTCGTTGCCGAACAGCTTGTTGGCGGTCTCGCGCATGAACATCAGGTTGGAAAGCTCCGGGCCGATGCCGCCGGTGATGCCGAAGATGGACTGCACGAACAGCGGCGGCTCCACCCAGCCCTTCTCCAGGCAATAGGCGAGATTGTAGAGGTGGCCGATGTCGTAGCACTCGAACTCGAATTTGGTGCCGTGGCCTTTGCCGAGCTGTTCGGTGATGGACTGGATGTCGGCGAAGGTGTTGCGGAAGATGTGGTTGGTGGTGCGCTCGAGATAGGGCTTTTCCCAGTCGAACTTCCACGCGCGCGGGCGGGCGGCGGCACCTGAGATGTTGAAGTTCATGCTGCCCATGTTGAGGCTGCACATCTCGGGCTTGGCCATCAGCGGGGCGGCCAGACGGTCGGCCACCGTCATGTTCATGCCGCCGCCGGTGGTGATGTTGATCACCGCGTCGGTGGCCTGCTTGATCACCGGCAGGAAGCGCATGAACACCGCGGGGTCAGGCGTCGGCTCGCCGGTCTGCGGGTCGCGCGCGTGCAGATGGATGATGGCGGCCCCGGCCTCGGCGGCCTCGATTGAGGCCTGGGCGATTTCCTCGGGGGTGATCGGCAGCGCGTCCGACATGGACGGGGTGTGGATGGCGCCGGTGATGGCGCAGCTGATGATCACCTTGGACATGTCGTTCTCCGGACGCGGCGGCATTGCGCCATTCATGCACCGGCCGGGCCCGGCTGCCTAGGAGCCTGTCCGAGAATTCTCTGGCCGACGCGGGCTGAGGTTTGATTCACTGCCAAGCATGAGCAAGACCTTTCGTGCGTGGGATGTGGATCAAGCTTGGCTGCTTCCGCCATCATTGCATCAG
>JBBILI010000017.1:0-102100 GCA_037445025.1 Rhodospirillales bacterium | reverse complement strand
TGGCGGCGCAGCGGGGGCGGCGGGAGGCTTCCGGGCGGATCTGGCCGCGTCGGTTCGGGTGGCTGGTGGTCGCGGCGGGTTGGCAGGCGGCGGGGTTTGGGTCGCAGTTGCGGGCGGTGCTGGCGGCGCCGGAGATGGTGGCCTTGCTGGCGGCGGCGCCGGAAGCGGTGCGGGTTCTGCGGCCGTTGTGCCGGATGTTGGCGGTGGAGAGTTCGGTTTGGCGGCCTGGGGTGGCCGCGAAGGAGGGTGAGAGCGCGGCGTTGGACAAGCCGAAACGGGTTCGCAAGCCGCGGGTCAAGGTGGATTGGGGGCGGATTCCGATTCCGCGCGGCGTGTTGGCGGCGGTGCGTCGGCAGGGCGCTTTGAAGGCGTGATCGAGATGCGGCCTCGGCACGGCTATTTTATTACGATTATGGAATAACTTTCGGCGCGTTTTGGCGGCAGCGGCCCCGCATCGCCCAGGCGCGATGCGGGCTACGCGGCGGCGGGGCGGGGTTTGGTGGCTTTGGCAAGCCGGCGGTGGTGGTAGAGGATGATGGAGATGCCGATGATGATCGGGATGGCCCACAGGGTGGGGTTGAAGGCGTGGCTGGGCAGGAGCTGGGCCAGGCCGAAGGTCATGAAGGCGGTGTAGACGGAGATGCCGGCGCCGACAAAGGCCTTCACGTGTTCCTTGAGGTAGGCGAGCCTGGGCGGGTGGTCGGTGTAGATGAACACCAGATTCGTGACGCCGCTGGCGATGCCGACGATGGCGATGGCCATCATCAGGGGTTGGCCGATTTCGAGTCCGTAGCGGGCGCAGTTGAGGGCGGCGGCGATGACGGCACCCTGCAGGGCGACGTTCCACCAGCGGCGGTTTTCCAGGTGGCGCGTCTTGTTGCGGATGGTCATCAGGCCGTGCCAGATCAGGCTGATGGTCAGCGTTGCGAGGTAGAGCATCATCCAACCGAACAGGCCGGAGACCAGGGCGGCGTCGGCGATTTTCGGGTGGGTGCCGGCGGGGTCGGACAGGGTGCACAGGCTCATGCCGATGGCGGAGCAGCCGGTGGCGAGCAGGGCATAGGCGAAGATCTTGCCGTAGTTCTTGTGAAGCGGGCTGCCCTTGCGGCCGAGGACGGGGACCCAGAACAGGGTGAGGCCCACGGCGCCGGTGAGGATGTGGGCGATGACGAAAAGGCGGAACAGGCTCATGGGCGGTCGCGCTCCGCCTTTTCGCGGTCACGGCGGATGGTGCGGCGGATGGAGAACCACTCGCGGACCAGGAAGGCCAGGATGACCAGCATGACCAGGAGTTCGGAGGAGCTGGCCCAGCTCGGCAACATGGGGAGCTCCTACATTCTAGCGACGGCGCCGGACAGGCGGGCGTCGCGGTCGTCGAGGCGGGCGAAGAGTTCGATGGCCCAGGCGACCTGGCCGGGGCGGGCGGCGCCCTGGGTTGGGAAGGCGTGGGCGACGGCATCCACCAGGAAGCGGGTTTCGTCCAGCGGGGCCATGGTCTGGACGCGGCCGGGGATCAGGGCCAGCAGGGTGCTTTCGGCCAGCAGGGCGAGCTTACGGCGGCCGGAGACGACGGCGCGGCGGTCGATGCTGTTGCAGCCCCGGCGGGCGACCTCGTGGCCGATTTCGGCATACATCAGCCGTGCGGCGCCGATGCCGGGGCGGCAGGACAGCGGGAGGTTCTTGATGCCGGAATCGGCGCGGCGGTAGAGCTGGTCGGCCACGCCGAGCAGGCGCTGCACGCAGCGGCCGAGGGCGGGGGTGTAGACGGGGTTGGCGAGGAAGCACGCGGGGTCGATGCCTGCTTCGCGCAGCCAGGCGCGGGGGAGGTAGATGCGGCCGGCGCGGGCGTCCTCGCCGACGTCGCGGGCGATGTTGGAGAGCTGCATGGCGCAGCCGAGATCGCAGGCGCGGGCGACGGTGGCGGTGTCGGTGCGGCCCATCAGCACCGTCATCATGGCGCCGACGGCGCCGGCGACGCGGGCGGCGTAGGCCAGCACGTCGGACAGGGTTTCGTATTCGCGGGCCGCGGCGTCCCACGAGAAGCCTTCGAGCAGGGCTTCGGGCAGGGCGCGGGGCATGCGGGAGGCGGCGAGCATGTCGGCGAGCGCGCGGTCGACCGGGTGGTTGCGGGGGTGGCCGGCGTAGGCGTCGTCGAGCCGGTCGCGCAGGCGGGCGAGGGCTGCGTCGGGGGTCAGCTTTTCGAGGGAGCGGCCGTCCACGGCGTCATCGATCTGGTCGTCGGCGAGGCGGCAGAAGGCGTAGAGGCTGCCGGCGGGTTCGAACACCGATTCCGGCAGCAGCTTGGAGGCCGCGTGGAAGCTGCGCGAGCCATTGCGCAGCAGGGCGCGGCAGGCGTCGCGGTCAGACGGCGTGGCGTGCGACAAGTTCATCTGCATGGGGAACCACTTCATCGAGGACACGCGCGGAGGAGATCACGCCAGGCACACCCGCGCCGGGATGGGTGCCGGCGCCGACGAGATAGAGACCGGCGATGTCCTCGCTTTTGTTGTGCGGGCGGAAATACGCGGTCTGGGTGATGATGGGTTCGAGGCCGAAGGCGGCGCCTTTGAGGGAGAGCAGCTCGTTCCTGAAATCCTGCGGCGTCATGATGCGCTGCGAGATGATTTCGTCCTCGAGGCCGGGGAGCAGCGAGTCGGAGAGGTATTTCGAGATCAGGCCGCGGTAGCGTTCGGCCTCGGTGGCCCAGTCGGTGCCGCTGTCGAGATGGGGCACGGGGGAGAGGACGTAGAACGTGTCGCAGCCCGGGGGGGCGAGGGCGGCGTCGGTCGCGGTGGGGCGGTGGAGGTAGAGGCTGAAATCGTCGGACAGTTTTTTGTGCCGGAAGATGTCGGTCAGCAGGGCCTTGTAGCGCTCGCCCAGCAGGATGGTGTGGTGGGCGACATCGGGGTATTTGCGCTTGGTGCCGAAATACCAGACGAACAGGCTCATGGAGTAGCGGGCGCGGTCGATCTTGGCGTCGGTCCAGCGTTTGCGGTGCTGGGGGGCGATGAGGTGGCGATAGGTCCAGGCGCTGTCGGCGTTGGAGACCACCACATCCGCCTTGATGGTGGTACCATCGGCGAGGCGGACGCCTTTCGCCGTCTGGTTCTCGACCAGGATCTCGCGGACCTCGCTGTTGAGGTGGAGCGTGCCGCCCTGGCCTTCGATGAGGTTGACCAGGCCGCGCACCAGCTCGCCGGTGCCGCCCATGGCGAAATGCACGCCCCAGTGTTTTTCCAGATGCGCTACCAGGCAGTAGATGGCGCTGACGGCGAACGGGTTGCCGCCGATCAGCAGCGGATGGAAGCTGAACACCGTGCGCAGCTTGGGGTGGCTGAAATGCTGGGCCACCACGTCGGCCACGCTGCGATAGGCCTGCTGGCGCAACATCGCCGGCACCATGCGCGCCATGGTGCGCCAGTCGGCGAAGGAGACATGGCCGTGCTCCTCGAAGCCGATGCGGCAGGCCTCACGGCTGGTGCGCAGGAAGCGGTCATAGCCCGGCACATCCTCGGGCGCGATGCGGGCGATTTCGGCGCGCATCGCGTCGCTGTCGCCGGTGTAGTCGAAACTGGTTCCATCATCGAAGCGGATGCGGTAGAATGGGGTTATCGGTACCAGTTCCACGTCGTCGTCACGGCGACGTCCGCACAGCGCCCAGAGTTCGTCGAACACATAGGGCACGGTGACGATGGTGGGGCCGGCGTCGAACGTAAACCCATCCTGACGATACACGTAGGCCCGCCCGCCCGGGGCATCGCGCTTTTCCAGCATGGTGACACGGTAGCCGCGGGCGCCGAGGCGGATCGCGGCCGCCAGACCGCCGAAACCGCTGCCGATCACCACCGCATGGGGGCGGCGATCCGGGGTATCGGCACGGGACGGACGCGTTGCGGTCTCTGTCAGCATTTGAACCTCCGGGGGAGCGTAACACCAGCTTGACAGTTGGGGCCAGTGCCAGAATGGCAAGTGTCAGGACAATGGAACACTTTTTATCGTGTCGCGGTCCCGGCTCAGCGGTTCCAGCGGCGCGCCGTGTCGATGAGATGGGTGATCCCGGCGGCGGCCAGGCAGGCGGCCACCCAGATCCAGGACGCGCCGAGCGTGGATAGTCGGAACGCCAGGGCGAGGCACATGCCGGCGGCGAGGTGGCCGATGATGTCCCAGGCGCCCCTGCCCCGCCGCCAGGCGATCAGGCCCAGCGCCTCGAGCACGGTGAGCGCGATGATGACATCGAGCACCCGGCCGCTGCCGATGAAGTCGCTCATACCCGGGCGAGAACGCCTGCCTCGGTCGCGGCGGCACGGATGAGGCCGGCGAAGGCGGCGGGGTCCTCCTCATGGGCGAGGTGGCCGAGACCGGGCACCGAGAGCAGGCGCGCGCCGGGCACCAGCCGGCGCACCCGCTGGGCCTCGCCGGGCGGCACGGTGCGGTCATTGGCGGCGGCGACCAGCACGAGGGGGATTTTCAGCCGCGGCAGATCGCGCTCCAGCGCGCGCAGGCCCCAGTTGGCCATCATGTCCAGCGCCGCGCCGACATGGCCGGGATTGCTGGCGAGCCTGCGGTAGAGCGCGGTGCCGCGGTCGTCGAGCTTCGAGCCGGTGCTGTCGATCAGCCGCTGCAGGGCGCGGGGCGAGCCGGACTGCCAGGCGAACAGGCGCGGCACCAGCTTGCACGCCACCAGCGCGCGGGCGGCGGGGCCGAACAGCTCCTCCGGCATTGCCACCAGCGGCAGGATGGCGCCGTTGAGGCTGACCAGCACAGCGGGTGCGATGAGCCCGTCCAGGCACATCCGCGCCAGGATGGCCGCACCGGCGGAGTGGCCGACGACGAACTCGGGTGTCACGTCCAGCACCTTGAGCAGGGCCGCGAGGTCCTGCGCCATGCCGGGCAGCGACATGCGGCGGCGTTCCGGCGGGGCGGTGAAGCCATGTGCCGGCAGGTCGATGGCGATGACGCTGAAATCCTGCGCCAGCCTGGGCATCAGGTCGCGCCAGCTATGGGTGGAGGCGCCGGTGCCGTGGACCAGCAGCAGGACCGGGCCCTCGCCCATGATCTGGACGTGCCAGGCGATTCCGGCGGCCGTAACGAAGCGGCTGGCCGCGCGGTTGGGCCAGTCGGTGCCGTCTCGTTCCCACAGCAGGCGCTCGCTCATGATTTCATCCTACCGCGTCCGCGCCGCATCCTGCGCCACCCGCGACAGCATAGCGGGATCGGCGTAGGGCAGCGGCAGATAATGTGCAGACATGGCGGCGGCCAGCGTTCTGGCAACCGGGGCCGGGCGCGGCGAGGTATCGACCAGCAACGTGGTGACGGCGGAGAGACGCAATCTGGTGGCGGCCTCCATCGCCTCGGCCTCGGCCTTGGCGCGGCCGCCGGTGCCGGCGGCGGTGACGTTGGCGCGGCCATCGGTGAGCAGAACCACCACCGGCGTGCCGCCGCGGCGGCGTACTGACTCTGCAAGAGCGATGGCCGCATCGATCCCCGCCGCCAGCGGTGTGCCGCCGCCGCCGGGCAGGCCGGCGAGGCTGCGCTTGGCGCGCACCAGCGAGCGGGTGGGCGGCAGCAGGATCTCGGCCGCCCTGCCGCGGAAGGCGATGACGGAGACCTGGTCGCGGCGGATGTAGCAATCGGCCAGCAGCAGCTCGACCGCGCCCTTCGCCTCGGCGAGGCGGTTGGCGGCGGCGGAGCCGGAGGCGTCGACGGCAAAGATCGTCGTGGTCTCGGCGCGTTGCTTGAAGCGGGTGACGTGGAAATCGTCCGGGCGGATCTGCAGGCGCGACGGGTCGGACGCGGTCTGCTGGCGCAGGCGCTGCCAAGGGGCGGCGGCGCGCAGGGTTTCCACGAGGTTGAGGCGGTTGCCCTTGCCCGGCGCCTCGCGACGGATGCCGGCGGGGCGGCCACGCTGGCCCGCCGGCTTCGGCGCGCCGGCCTTGCCGGCGGCGCGCGGCTGCAGGCGGTTGGCCTCGTTGGCCCTGAGCTGGGCGAGCAGGCCGGCGGGGATGGCGGCGCGGGCGGCTTCGAGCACGACCTCGCCCTCCGGCAGGTCGCTGCCTTCGGCATCGTTGTCCGCGCCGTCGGACGGAGCCTCGGGCGGCGGTTCAGGGGGAAGCTCGTCCGGCGGCGGCTCCGCGTCGGGCTCCGGCTCCGGCGGCACGTCCTGCGGCGCGTCCGGCGGTGCCGGCGGCAGCACGGTGGCGCGGGGCGACAGCACGAGGCGGGCGGCGAGGGCCGCGTCCTGCAGGGCGACGGCGTCGCGCCCTGCCAGGGCGGCCGCGATCCGCGCCACGCGCAGCGCCATCTGGCTCGCGCGCAGGGCGGGAATGCCCAGCGCCATCGCTGTGGAACACAGCGCCGTTAGCACCTCGTCGGACGATGTCACGTGGGGCAGCAGCCGCCGCGCCGCCGCCAGCGTGTCGACATCGCCCTCCAGCGCATCGGTGTCGATGGCGGAGATACCGTCGAGATCGAGCAGGAACGCCATGCGGTCGCGCAGTGGCTCGGCGACGCGTTCGTCCTCGATGCCCTCGTCGAGCGCGATCATGGCGACATGCGCGGGCTGCGTCATCGCGACCCCGTCTCGCGCGGTGGTGACGGTGCCGGTGTCGAGCACGTTGGTGAGCCTTGCGGCCGTCGCCGGCTGGATGCGTTCGGCCATGGCCAGCAGCAGCACGCCGCCATCGGCCTCGGCCAGCAAGCCGCGCTCGGCGACCGGCCGGCCGGCGCGCAGGGTGGCGGCGAGGTCGAGGCCGCCGAGCAGCCGGCCCTCGGAGATGGACAGCGGCACGCGGCGGAATTTCGTCTCCGGCAGCAGGTCGCGTACAAAGCTCAGGAACGAATCGCGCGCCGGCCCCGCCCCGGCGCGCAGGCACACACCGCCGCAGGCCTGGGGATCGACCGCGAACAGCAGCGCGGTCAGCGCCGCATCCTCCGCCGCACTCACCCGGGAAACACCTCATCCAACGCCCGCGCGACGCGGGTGGAGGAGCCGGAATCATCCAGCGGGTTCCGCCGCAGGCGATGGCGCAGGGCGGGCGGGGCGATGGTTTTGAGATGCGCCAGCGTCACCACCGCATCGCCCGCGAACGCCGCCAGCGCGCGGGCGGTCCGCATCAGCGTGAGCTCGGCGCGCAGACCATCGGTGCCCAGCGCGATGCACAGCTTCGCGGCCTGTTCCAGCGCCGCGTCGGGCACCTCTACCGACGACAGGCGGGCGCGTGCCGCCAGGATCGACTCGCGCAGCGCGCTGTCGGCGCCGTCCCAGGCCGCGATGAACGCCTCAGGGTCTCGCTCGAACGCATCGCGCCTGCGCACCACATCGATGCGCAGCGGCAGGTCCGTGGGGGTCTTGACCTCGACGGACAGGCCGAACCGGTCCAGCAGCTGCGGCCGCAGCTCGCCCTCCTCAGGGTTGCCGGAGCCGACCAGCACGAAGCGCGCGGGATGGCGGACGGACAGCCCGTCCCGCTCCACCACGTTCTCGCCGGAGGCGGCGACGTCGATCAGCAGATCGACCAGATGGTCCTCCAGCAGGTTCACCTCGTCGACATACAGAAACCCGCGATTGGCGCGCGCCAGCAGCCCCGGCTCGAACGCCTTCTCGCCGCGTGACAGGGCGCGCTCCAGGTCGAGCGCGCCGACCACCCGGTCCTCGCTGGCGCCCAGCGGCAGATCGACCACCGGCACCGGGGCGGCGTGATGCGGCAGCGGACCGGTCTTGGCCCGCTCCTGGCACTCGCTGCACAGCCTTGTGGCTGAGGCGGGATCGCAGCCGTAGCGGCATCCGTCGACCACCTGCATGCGCGGCAACAGCGCGGCCAGGGCGCGCACGGCCGTCGACTTGCCGGTGCCGCGGTCGCCGAACACCAGCACGCCGCCGATCGCCGGATCGACGGCGGCCAGGGTGATGCAGCGCTTCATCTCGTCCTGGCCGACGATGGCGGAAAATGGGAAGGCTATGGCCAAGCTTGGCTCTCCAATGGCTGCGATGTCACGCGGTGGTCAGCGCCGCCACCGCCTCGGACAGGGCGATGGTGTGCCGAAAGGCACAGGCGGCCTCCTCCACCACCGCACCGGGATCGGCGATCTCGGTGCCGGCGGTGTCGATGGAGGCGCGGTAGCGGGCCTTGAAGCTATCGATGTCGTCGATAGCCGGAAACCGATGGAACGCCAACGCATCGTTTTCCAGCCCCATCCGCTCGGCCAGCAGCCGCTGCAGGATCTGGCCGCCGCTGAGATCGCCCAGCGTGCGGGTATAGGCGTGGCCGATCAGCCGCGCCCCGTCTCCCTCGGCCACCGTCCGGATCCGCGCGGCATGGGCTTCACCCTCGGGCAGCACCGGCAGGCCCTGCCCACCGATCCACGCGAGATCGGACCTGATGGCCGTCACCCGCGTCACCTCCGCCAGCGCCAGCCGCCCGGCGCCCGGCTGCCCGGCCAGACGGGCGAGCCCATCCTCCAGCGCTTCGTAGCAGGGCAGCAGGTTGCGCAGGAACAGCGCGTAGCCCTCGCGGCGCGCCGTGCCGCGCAACATCATGGCGATGAAGCCGGAGCGTTCGGCCGCGCCATGCAGGAGCCTGGTGTGCTGCCAGAGAGACGAAGCAAGCATGATGTCAGTGCTTCTGGCCCGCGGGCAGATGCGTGCCGGCGTGGCGGATCAGCCGCTGCAGCAGTTCGGCCGCCCGGCGCACGCTGGCATGCACGCTGTCAAGCTTCACCGGCATCGCCGCGGTCTCCACCCCGTCGGTGATCTCCAGCGCCGCCATCTGGGCGTTCTCGACCACGGCCGCCAGCAGGTTCTGAAATGCGAGGTCGATGCCGGTCTCCAGCCGCCCGGCCACTGCGCGCTGGCCGGAGACGATGCCCTCCTGCAGGTTGCGCCGCGCCACGTCGGCCGCCTTGCGCTCGCTGAGATCGGTGAACAGCAGCACGAAGCCGAGCGGGCGATCGGGGGAGGAGAACACCGGATCGGCCCGCACCAGCATCGGCCGGCCGCCCTCCTCGGTGCCCAGTTCGACCTCGCCGCGCCAGATGCGGTTGTGCCGGCGCAGATCGCTGAGCCGCCGCTGGATCTCGAGCGGCTGGCGGAACAGCATCGGCAGGTCCTCGAGCGCCAGGATCGGCGCGTGGCCCGCCGGCAGCAGCCGCGCGAAGGCCGCGTTCATCTGCAGCACCCGCCCGGTCTCGCCCGCGATCACCACCGCCTGGTCCGACTGGCCGATCTGCCGGTTCACCTGGTCCAGCTGGTCCTGCGCGATCAGCATGCGCACGGAGCGGAACTGCAGCACCACATCCGCCAGGCTCTCGCCGATCAGCCGGGCCGCCGCGAGATCGGCGCTCGACCAGGCCTGCGACGTGCCTTCGACCACCTGATGCCATTGCGCGAAGGAGCGGCGCGGCGACAGGTGCAGCGGATCATCTCCCAGCACCGCCTTGGTAGGGTCGCCGCCCCAGGTGACGGTGCGGATCTGCTCGGTGCGGAACCACATGATGTATTCGCCGGGCAATCCCGGCATCACGCTCGCCACCGGGGTGGCCACCAGGCCGCTGGCGATGCCCGCGATGGGGGCGAAATCCGGCGCGTCCACGCCCAGCGCGGACGTGGCGAACACCGATGTGCGCGGTGCCGCGGTCAGGCCGAAACTGTCCAGCCAGGCGCCGATGGCGCGGATCTGCTCGGTGCCGGGCACCTCGCCCACCACATGGCACTGGCCCTCGAACAGCAAGGCGGCCCCGCTGGCGCCCAGCGGCGACAGCAGGGCGGGGGAGCCATCGAACAGCGCCACCCGCCAGTCGCCCTCGCGCGAGATCGACTCGATGATGCGCTGCTCCAACCGTCTGACCGACAGCTCGACCTGGCTCTGCACAAAGCTTTCCAGCGCCGCAATCCGCGTCGCAACCGCCTCGGCCAGCAGATCGCACACCGCGCGCATCTCGAACTGCACCATCCGCGGGCTGTAATGGTGGCACGACACCAGGCCCCACAGCCGACCGTCGACCATCAGCGAAATCACCAGCGTGGCCGCGACGCCCATGTTCTTGAGGTACTGCACATGGATGGGCGACGACGCCCGCAGCGTGCACAGGCTCATGTCGAGCTGGCCACCTGACAGCGGCGAAAGCGCCGGCTCCAGCGCAACGGGCGTGAAGGTGACATCGGCCAGCACCCGCACGCGGTTGCGTTCGTAGAGCCTGCGGGCGATGTGCGGAATGTCGGTCGAGGGGTAGCGATTGCCCAGAAACGCCTCAAGCTCCGGGCGCCGCGCTTCGGAGAGCACCTGGCCGTGGCCTTCCTCATCGAAGCGATAGATCATCACGCGGTCATAGCCGGTCAGCGCGCGAAAGATCGTGGCGGCCTCGTCGCACAGCGTGGTCAGGGTGGACGCATTGACCACACGGCGCAAAGCCTGCTCGATCGGCCCGGCGATATCCAGTGACGGGCTCGCCCGCTCCAGTTCCACGATCAGGCCGGAATCGCCCGGGCGATGCACCACCACATCGAACCAATGGTCCTGATCGTCGCCGACGCAAGCAAGCAAGGCGCCAGGTATCTCGGTCAGCTTCTCTCCGAGCAGTGGCGCCATGCTTTGCGCCAGCGTCCCGCCGAGATCGGCGAGCCGGCAACCGAGCGGGGATTGCGCAAGCCCCAGGAACGAAGCTGCGTTCACGCTGGCCTGCACCACCATAAGATCCGGCTCGCGACAGACCAGCAGGGCCCCATGCGGCTGAATGGATCCGGCAAGATGGATCTGTTCACGCTCGCAATTCGAAAGCGTCGCGGCGCCGAACGCCGGAGTGGTGGCTGAGCTTGAAATCACTGTCCCACCGAACTGGTCTTCTACGGAGCTGCGTCAACCCCAGACTGGCTTTCTGTGTCCAGACCATACCTATTCAGTTTCACATAAAGGCTTTGCCGGCTGAGGCCAAGCAGTTCCGCGGTGGCCGTGCGATTGCCGGAGGCACGTTCCAGCGCCGCCTCGATGAAATGGCGCTCCAGCACCTCCACCGTCTCGCGCACCAGGCGCGGCAGCGGCGTCTGACCGATCTGCGTGTCCATCGAATCCAGCACCGCGCGCAGGCTGGCGCCTGGCGTGGAGTCCTGCGGGGCTGCGCCCGGACCCACCGTCACCCGCCGCGACACATCGCGCAGCAGCACGCCGATGAGACGAAACGGCGCGGGATCGTTGCCCGTCGCAGAGATCTCAACGGCGATCTCCTCGCCGATCTCGTTCTGAATGGTGGTGGCCATCATCCGCACGGTGCGATGGCGCTGCAACGTCGTCAGCAGCACGCCCATGTCGGCACCCGGGCGCTGCAGCCAGCGGCTGAGCTTCTCGCCCACCACGGCCCCGTCGCCGCCGGCCTGGATAAGGTCGAGAAAGGCCGGATTGGCGCGCAGAATCACACCGTCGGCATCCAGCACCAGGAACGCGTCGGGCAGGCGGTCCAGCAGCGCGTCGGTCGGCTGGCTGGCCGGCTCGCTGACCGCGGGAACACCGCTGGCCGGCGCCAGCTGCAGCATGAACATCGGCCCCGGCTCGGAGGACATCATCGACGCACGGATGATCCAGGCATGGCCATCCGCCCCGAGATGCAGCATCACGCCCGGCGCACGGCCCTGATCGCGCACACGTGCCAGCATGGCATTCACGGTATCGGCCTCGGCCGAATTGATCTCCGGCATCAGCTCCTGCCCGGGAGACACGTTGAGGATACGCTGGGCGGCCAGGTTCAGCTCGACGACACGCAACGTGTCGGCACGGATCAGCAGAACGGCTTCATGCGAGGCATCGAACAGCAGGCGGTAGCGGGTCTCGACCTCGCGCAGCTTCCAGTAATCCTGCTCGCGGGCCTGCTGGGTGGCGATCAGCCGGCTCTGCAGCTCGGCCACCGCCTGCTGGTTCTTGCCGATGGCGATCAGCCCGGACTGGCCGCCCAACCGCACCGTGGAATATTCGACCGGCAGCTCGGTGCCGTTGGGAAAGCGCTGCTGCACGAGCCGGAACGCCGACACACCCACGGTGAGCGCGTCATCGAGCATGCCCCGCACCTTCTCCGTCCCACCATCGCCCACGGTCTCGATCCAGGGTCGGCCAAGCCACGACTCGAAGCCCTCGCCCGGCAGATCATTGGCCAGGCTCGCCTTGCGAATGATCCCGGCATCGTCCAGCAGCAGCGTGATGTCAGGCTGATGGATGGTCGGGTGAGATGCGTGGCGTGTGGTGCCATAGGCGGACATCGGAGGTCCAATACGAAAATGCGGGCGGCTCAGCTCATCTCCCGGGAAGCATACATCAAACTGTCAGGGAAAGATACGTCAACCTGTCAACCGAGCCTGACAGGCACGGTTGATGGCTGATTATTAATCCCCATCCGCAAGAATCAGGCAGCGCGCTGCAGTGCCAGCTCCGACCAGATTTCCGACAGCGACGCCACCAGATGCGCCATGTCCTCGTCGGTATGCAGCGGCCCCGGCGTCAGCCGCAGCCGCTCGGTGCCGCGCGGCACCGTGGGGTAGTTGATCGGCTGGACATAGATCCCGTAGTAATCCAAGAGGATGTCGCTGATTTCCTTGCAGCGCACCGGATCGCCCACCATCACCGGCACGATATGGCTGGTGTTGTCGTGGTGCGGCAGGCCGGCGATGTTGAGCATGGTGCGCAAGGTGGCGGCGCGTTCCTGCTGGGCGGCGCGCTCGGCGCCGCTCTGCTTGAGGTAGCGGATGCTGGCCACCGCCCCCGCGGCCACCGCCGGCGGCAGGGCGGTGCTGAAGATGAAGCCGGAAGCGAAGCTGCGCACGAAGTCGATCATGTTGCGGCTGCCGGTGATGTAGCCGCCGACCACGCCGAACGCCTTGGCCAGCGTGCCCTCGATCACCGTCAGGCGATGGCTGAGCCCTTCACGCTCGGAGATGCCGCCGCCATGGTCGCCATACATGCCCACGGCATGCACCTCGTCGAGATAGGTCATCGCCCCGTATTTGTCGGCGAGGTCGCACACCGCCTTGATCGGCGAGATGTCGCCCTCCATCGAATACACGCTCTCAAACGCGATCAGTTTGGGCAGCTCAGGGTCGACCGATGCGAGCTTCTCCTCCAGATCCACCAGATCGTTGTGCTTCCAGATGACGGTGCGCGCCCGGCTGTGCCGGATGCCCTCGATCATCGAGGCATGGTTCATCGCGTCGGAGAAGATCACGCAGCCCGGCATCTTGGCGGCCAGGGTGGACAGCGTCGCCCAGTTCGAGACATAGCCCGAGTTGAACAGCAGCGCCGCCTCCTTCTGGTGCAGCTGCGCCAGCTCCTGCTCCAGGATCACGTGGTGGTGGTTGGTGCCGGAGATGTTGCGCGTGCCGCCGGCGCCGGCGCCGCACTGGTCGAGCGCCTCGTGCATGGCGGCGAGCACCGTCGGGTGCTGGCCCATGCCGAGATAGTCGTTCGAGCACCACACCGTCACCGTCTCGGTCACCTGGCGCTTGCCGCGCGTGCTGTAGCGCGTCGCCTTGGGGAAGTTGCCGGCGTGTCGCTCCAGATCGGCGAACACGCGGTAGCGGCCCTCGCGCTTCAGGAGATCGATCTGCTTGCCGAAGAATGCGTCGTAATCCATGGAGACCTCCGGGTGATCAGCGCGGGTCCGCGGCGTAGCGCCGGGGGCCAGGGTGAGAGTGGACATGAACATGAGCCGGTTCGGCGCAGTCGTAGAGCGCCACCTCCGGCAGGACAGGCTTGCGTGAGGGGCGCCAGTTCCAAAGCGCCGCGAACGGCACCGGCAGGATCATCGCCCAATGTTCGACCACACCAAGAACCGTCATCGTGGCCGCGATGGCATAGGCCGTCGCGGCAAACGGATCGGCCACCGCGGCGCGCTGCACCAGGATGATCGACAGGACCATGCCCAGCGTCACCGAGACGGGAAACAGCAGGTTCATGTCCCTCACCCGAAAGAAGCTGCCGAGATAGCGCAGATGCTCCGGCAGAAAGCTTTCGTTGAGGTTACGAACGCCCAGGAAAAGATTGAGCTTGGCGCTGACCCGCATGCCCCACAGGATGGCGTAGGTCCAGGTGCCCACCTGGTTCGGCCCGTCCCAGCTCAACGCCACGATGGCGACGAAGCCCACGATGATGGCCAGCTCGTGATGGATCACCGCCTGCACCCCGTGCAGGAAATGCGCGCCGAACCGGCATGTCCCGTCGCACGCCACCCGGCGTGACCCGGTGACGAAGCCCATCAGGAAGCTCATCTCCTGCCAGCCCCACACCATCAGCCCGCAGGTGAAGGCGGTGGTGGCGCCGTGGGGCGTGGCATCGAGGCTGGCATAGGACAGTCGGTAGAGCGCGTAGCCCGACACGCCGCTCATCGCCAGCAAGCTCCAGGCGAAGGTGCGACGCGGCAGATTGTCGAGCACGATGATCAGCCCCGTGCTGAACCACCAGACGAACAAGGCAAACGCCACCGGTGGTCCGTAGAACGACATCCTGCCGTGTGCTCCCCTACCAGGTCGGCTGCAGGCGAACATTCGCCGGCAGGTCGTGCTTGTGAACGGGCTGCAGGAACAGCCGCACGAAGGTGAAGCCGGCAGCCACCGTCAGCGCCGCCTTTTTGATACCGCCGATGAGGCCGCCCTGCTTGCGCGCCGCGTTCTGGCCCACGGTCAGCTTGCGCAGCGTCTCCAGGCCGCGCACGAACACGGGGTTGTCGATGTCGAGCGTCAGCGGAAAGCACTGCTTGCTGATCTCGGACGTGATGCGGAACACCTTGTAGTCATAGTCCGTGGGATCGATGCCCATCGCGTCGTGGAACTCATCGCGGGCGTGATCGCGGATATACATCGTGGCGTAGACCGCGAGCAGGAAGAAGCGGATCCACAGCTTGTTCACGCCTTCGAGGTAGTGCGGGTTGGCGCGCATCAGCAGCGCGAACGCCTCGCCGTGGCGGAACTCGTCGTTGCACCACTGCTCGAACCAGCCAAAGATCGGATGGATCATCCGCTCCGGGTGCTTCTGCAGATGGCGGAAGATGGTGATGTAGCGGGCGTAGCCGATCTTCTCGCTGAGATAGGTGGCGTAGAAAATGAACTTCGGCTGGAAGAACGTGTATTTCTTGGCCTTGGTCAGAAAGCCCAGATCCACGCCGACGTCGAAATCCTTCAGCGTGTCGTTGATGAAGCCGGCATGCCGCGCCTCGTCGCGCGTCATGAAGGCGAACAGCTCGCGGATGTCGGGGTTGGTCACGCGCTTCTTGATCTCGGCATACAGCACGCAGCCGGAGAACTCGGCGGTCACGGAACTCACCAGGAACTCGATGAACTCGCGCTTCAGCGCGGGCGGCATCGCGTTCACGTCGATGTCGAACTTCTCGTTGCGGCGGAAATGGCCACGATTGGGGTCCGCGCGCATCTCGGCGACGAGCTGGTCCCAGTCGGCGCGCAGACGGCTCACGTCCACCTTGTCCATCTTTTCGAAATCGGTGGTGTAGAAGCGCGGCGTGAGGATCGTGTCCTGCTGCGCCTTGCGGGTGGTGTCATCCGAGGTGCGGAAATCCGCGAGGGTTGCGCTCATGTCATGTCCTTGGCGCCTGATGTTGCAGCATGGGGGCGCAGTTTGAGGGTCTCAGGGTCCTGAAAACCCACTTCATACAGCTCCGTCAACTCGAACAGGCTGGCAGCCCTGGTCCAGAGCCGGGTCAGCGGTCCCGCCCGTTCGACGGTCGCGCGCACCTGCATGGTGAACTGCTCGCCGAAGCCGATATCGGTGGGCACGCCGTGCAGGGTCAGCACGTCGCCGGGATTGATGTCGAGGTCGGCCGGCACGGTGTAGGCGTGAAAGCTCTCCCCGGTCTTCTCGATGTCCACATCGACCGTGCATTCCACGGTGCCGGCGCCACCGAGCCAGCTCATTGCGACACGCCCGGCAGCGGCAGCAGGCGGGCGAAATTCGCCTCGTTGGTCGGCCCGAAGCTTTCCAGCTCCAGCGTGCGGCCGTTGCCCAGATCGACCAGGCTCAGCCGGTCATCCGCCCAGGCGGTCAGGCGGAACGGCACCTGTGCCGAAATGCCCTCGCGGTAGCGCTGCTGCGCCAGCCCCCGCATGGTGGCGCGGACGAAGTTCTCCTGCCCGGCCGGGATCACGGCCACGGTGCTGCCGCTGTCCGCATCGAGAATGCCCACGCCGCCATCGTCACGATCGACGAACAGCAGGCTGCGCACCGCCACGGCCTGAGACGCGTCATGGCTCGACAGCGGATGGATATAAGGACCGGCCAGACCCGCCACGCACGCGAAGGCGGCCAGGCCCAGCACAAGGGTCAACGGCCCGCGTGCCCAGCCGCGCCGCGGCGGTTGCGCCAACATCGGGTGGGTTGTGGAACTGCTCACGTCATTCTCCCTTGGTTCAGGCCGCTTGCGGCGCATGGCGCCCCAGCTCGGGGGATGGCAGGCCGCCCATCAGCTTCTCCGGCAGCGTCGCCGGCGCCACCCCGTGGCCACCTTCCACCAGAGCCGAGGCCAGAATGCCCGCCACCTTGGCCGCTTCCGGCACGCAGCGCAAAGCTGGGGACGGCCTGGTGATCTGCCAGGGTTCCACATGCGGCCACATCACCATGTAGGAGAACTTGTCGTCCGCCATCGGCGTCAGGATCAGCTCGCCCGCGCCTTCCGGATACAGCTTCAGGTCCACATTGCTGAGCCGCGCGAACGGGATGTTCCAGGTGATCGGCAGCGCGATGCCAAAGCGCATCGCCACCCGCTTGTTGGTGATGGTGTAGACCGTGGTCCGCTCGATCAGCCAGGAGAAGCCAAGGATCAGCGCCGGCGCCACCACCACCGAGACAGCCAGCGGCACCAGCGACATCTCAGGCGCCGGAACCGAGCTCGCATCCGTCACCAGCGAGACCAGATACCATGCGATCAGCACCAGGAAATAGATCGCCACCCCGCGGATATGAAAGGCCCGCCGTGCCAGCGCGCTCCACTGCGGCGCCCCCTGCCACAGGATGATCTCCCCCGGCGGCAGCCGTTCCGGCAGGCCGCGCACCGGCTCGGTGGCATCGTAGTATTTCTGGTCCTTGTGGACCTTCGTCTCGGCGCTCACAGCAGCGGCTCCGAGCGCTCGGGCGTGGCATACAGTGTGCCGCCGCCGTAATAGGCGCAGACCTTGTCCTCTTCGAGCTTGGTGATCTGCAGCGGGTTGGCCAGAGTCGGCACGCCCTCGAACTGGGTGGACAGGATGGACTTCACCCGGATCACCGCAGGCTTGCCGCCGATGGTCAGGAAGGTCATCGGCACCAGCACGATCTTGCCGGAGGTCAGCTTGATCTCGGCGTAGCGCAGGATGGTCTCGGACCGGTCCACCCACACATCCACGCATACACCTGCTTCGAGCTTGTCGGCGCCGAGCACCTTCATGCCGCGCGGATCGGGGTCCTCGGCCGGAACCGAGAACTCGTGGTCCGCGCGCAGCGGCACGATCTTGGCAGCCCCCGTCTCCCACAGCAGCTCCGGCACATCGGCGCGGTTGCACCAGGAACCGGGGCCGACGCCGGCCAGCATCGCATCGCCGGCGGGCTCCAGCGGCGCGCCAGGGAATTTGGCGATCGGGACGGCGTTGGGCTCGGCCTCCGGCGCCTCGCGGCGCGGCGCCAGCACGGTGTCGCCGCTGTGCAGCAGGAAGGTCTTGGGCTTGGGCATGAACGCGCCCTCCTCCAGCGGCACCCGGCCCGGCAGGTCGGAGACCAGCGGGAAGCCTTCGCGCTTGTCCTCCAGGCGGATGTAGAAGATCAGCGCGGCAAAGAAGATCCAGAAGCCCCAGAGGGTCAGCTGCGCAATGTCGAAATAGTCGTGGGTGATGGCACCGATCATGGACGTTACCTCGGGCTAGGAAAGGGTCGGAGACGCTGGGAAGGCTGGCGTGAGACGAAAGGCCGCGGCGCGGGAGACCGACCGCGAGCTCACCAGCGGGCCAAGCGCTGCGAGCGTTGCAAACAAAAGAGCAAGTTCAAGGTGATAGACGACGCTGTAGCCCGTGGCAGGCCCCGACAGGGCCTCACCGAGCGACCCGTTGACCGCGAAATGGCCGACCACATCGCGAATGATCCCGCCGGCGGCGATGGCAAGCCCGGCCGCGGACGCCTGCGCGGCGCCCCAAGCGCCGAGTGCCAGCCCCACCCTGCCGCCGGTGGCACTGTCGGATGCCGCGCGCTGGATGGTCGCCATCAGCGTGCCGACCTCGAACAGCGCCGCCCCGAAGCCGATCAGCGTGGTGCCGAGCCCGAACAGCAGGGCCGACTGGAACGGCTCGGCAAAGATGACACAGCTGAACGCCAGCACCCCCGTCATCACACCGAACGCCGCCTGGCGATACGGGTTGCCGCCGCGGCTCAGCATGCGGCCAGACACAAGAAAGCCGAGCAGCCCGCCCACCGCCAGCAACGCCGTCAGCGAGGTGGTGGCGGCGACCGGCAGATGCAGGATCTGCCCGCCATAGGGTTCCAGCAGCACATCCTCCATCGAGAACGCCGCGGTGCCGAGGGCCACGGTGGCAAGCCGGCGCTTGGCCTGCCCGCCCTGCGCGAACACCGCCCAGGCCTGCGCGAAGGACGGCTTCGCGGCCCCCCCCTGGGTACGCTTCGGGTCACGCGCCTCCTGCTTCCACAGGGCGATGGTGTTGAGCACCATCGTCAGCAGGCCCGCGCCCTGGATCACCTGGATCAGCCGGATCTGGCTGAAATGCGCCAGCAGCAGCCCGAACGCCACCGCCGAGACGATCATGCCGACCAGCAGCATCACGCACATCAGCACCACCACGCGGGTGTGCTTCTCGGGCGGTGCCAGATCGGTCGCCAAGGCGAGCCCCACGGTCTGCACCGTGTGCAGACCCGCGCCAACCAACAGAAATGCGAGCGCCGCACCGGCCTGGCCCACCCAGGCGGGCCCCTGCGTGTCACCGGACAGCAGAATGAGCGCGAACGGCATGATCGCGAGCCCGCCGAACTGCGCCAGCGTGCCGAACCACAGATAAGGCACCCGCTTCCAGCCGAGATACGAACGGTGATTGTCGCTCTTGAAGCCGATCAGCGCGCGGAACGGCGCGAACACCAGCGGCAGCGAGATCATCACCGCCACCAGCCAGGCCTGCACGCCGAGTTCCACGATCATGACGCGGTTGAGCGTGCCGATCAGCAGCACGGCGGCCATCCCCACCGTCATCTGGAACAGCGACAGGCGCAGCAACCGGGCCATCGGCAACTCGGCCGAGGCGATCTCGGCGAACGGCAGGAACTGCGTTCCCACCTTCGACCATTGCCGTGCCAGCCTGGCGTTGACGCTCATGCCCGGACGAGCTCCACGGCGTTGGAGGTGTAGAAACCCCGGCTCACCTTGTGCGAACGCGCGGGCTGCCAGCCTTCCAGATGTTCGTGCCGGGCGATGCGCTTCCACAGGTTGGATTTGCGGATCGGCTCGATCGCCGGCGACTTGTCGCCGCGCGGCACCAGCTTGCCGACCGTCAGGGCCACCGCCAGCAGCGGCGTCAGCGGCGCGAAGGTGAAGATCACCGAGGTCGAGGCCCGCGAGGCCAGCCCGGCCACAACCCGCACCATATCCGGCCCGCGGTAGTGGATGATCGAATCCATCGCCACCACATGGTCGAACGCGCCCAGCGTCGGGTCGGTCATGTCGCCGACATGGAAGGTGACGCTGCCCTGGCCGAGATCATGCGGCAGCCGCTCCTGCGCGAGGCCCACCAGCGTGGCCGACAGGTCGGACGCCACCACCTCCGCCCCGCGCCGTGCGGCTTCCACCGCCAGCGCCCCGGTGCCGCACCCGGCATCGAGCACCCGCCGTCCACGCAGATCCTGCGGCAGGTAGGACAGCAGCGTGGCCCGCATCTCGTCCCGCCCCGCCCGCACCGTGGCGCGGATGCCGCTGACCGGTGCGTCCGAGGTCAGCTTTGCCCAGGCCGCCGCCGCCGTGCGGTCGAAATAATGCTCGAGTTCACCCCGGCGCTTTTCATAGGTCATGGCGGGCATCAGTCGTACCCCAGCAGATCGAAGATATCGCGATCCTTCAGCGGCGCCGGCGTGCGGTCCGGCGTGCCGGCCCACAGGGTGGCGGCGAGCTTGAGGTATTCGGTCTGCACCCGCTCCAGCTCCGGCGAGTATTCCATCTCGAACAAGGTCGACTTCTTCAGCCGCGAGCGGCGGATGACGTCGAGATCCGGGAAATGCGCCAGCAGGTCCATACCGATGGCGGCGTTGAACTTGTCGATCTGGTCGGTCGCCGCCGAGCGGTTGGCGACCACACCGCCCAACCGCACATCATAGTTGCGCGCCTTGGCCTGGATGGCGGCGACGATGCGGTTCATGGCGAAGATGGAGTCGAAATCATTGGCGGTGACGATCACCGCGCGATCGGCGTGCTGCAACGGGGCGGCGAACCCGCCGCACACCACATCGCCCAGCACGTCAAAGATCACCACATCGGTGTCATCGAGCAGATGATGCTCCTTCAGCAGCTTCACCGTCTGCCCCACGACATAGCCGCCGCAGCCGGTGCCGGCCGGCGGGCCGCCGGCCTCCACGCACATCACGCCGTTATAGCCCTCGAACACGAAATCCTCAGGCCGAAGTTCTTCCGCATGGAAATCGACCGTGGCCAGCACATCGATCACGGTGGGGATCAGCGACTTCGTCAGCGTGAAGGTGCTGTCATGCTTCGGATCGCAGCCGATCTGAATGACGCGCTTGCCAAGCTTGCTGAACGCCACCGACAGGTTCGACGACGTCGTGCTCTTGCCGATGCCGCCTTTGCCATACACGGCAAACACCTTGGCGGTGCCGATCTTGATGGATTGCTCCATCCGCACCTGCACGCTGCCTTCGCCGTCGGTGCCCCGCTTGGTCGGACGTGTGAGTGTGACGCTCATGCGGCGGCTCCCATGGTAACACCCTCGAGACGATCCTCGAGCTCTTCTCCGGCACGTCGCAGCAGCTCCAGCATCTTTTCGTCGGGCTGCCAGTATTTCCGCTCATGCGCCTCGATCAGCCGGTTGGCGATCTTCGACGACGCGGTCGGGTTCAGCGTGGCCAGGCGCTCACGCATGGCCTCGTCGAGCACGAAGGTCTCGGTCAGCTTCTCGTAGACCCAAGGGGCGACCTGCCCGGTGGTGGCGGACCAGCCCAGCGTGTTGGTCACCTGCGCCTCGATCTCGCGCACCCCTTCGTAGCCATGGGTGAGCAGCGCCTCGTACCATTTCGGGTTCAGCGCCCGGGTGCGGGTCTCAAGCGCCACCTGCTCGGCGAGACTGCGCACCTGGCCGTCGCCACGGGTCTGGTCGCCGATATAAACATCCGCCGCCTTGCCGCCGCGCGCCTTGCGAACGGCGCGGCTGATGCCGCCCAAGGTGTCGAAGTAGTGATCGACGGTGGTCACACCCAGCTCGATCGAGTCGAGGTTCTGATAGGCGATATCGACGGTGCTCAGCGCCGCCGCCAGCACCGCTTCCTGGCGGCGCGGCTTGCCGTTCACCCCGTAGGCGAAGCCCTTGCGGCGCACGAAGGCGTCGCCCAGCTCGTCCTCGTCGTTCCAGGCGCCGGAATTCACCAGCGCGTTGACGTTGGCGCCATACGCGCCGTCGGCGTTGCCGTAGACGCGCAAGGCGGCGTCCTCGATGGGAACACCCGGGTTGGTGTTCATGAATTCGAGCACGTGCTTGCGGATAAAATTCTGATCGGCGGGCTCGTCGGCCTGCGCCGCCAGCAGCGCCGCCTCGGCCAGCAGGCTGGTCTGCAGCGGCAGCAGATCGCGGAAGATGCCGGACAGCGTGATCACCACATCGACCCGCGGGCGGCCGAGGGTTGCGAGCGGGATGAGCTTGGCGCCGCAGAGACGGCCATAGCTGTCCATGCGCGGCTCGGCGCCCATCAGCCACAACGCCTGGGCGATCGGGCCGCCCTCGTTCTTGAGGTTGTCCGAGCCCCACAGCACCATCGCCACCGTCTCCGGCACGCTGCCGGTCTCCTCGGCGTGACGGGCGAGCAGACGGTCGGCCTGGCGGGCGCCGTCGGCCAGCGCGAACACGCTGGGCAGGCGGAACGGGTCGAACCCGTGCAGGTTGCGCCCGGTCGGCAGCACCTCGGGCGTGCGCAGCAGATCGCCGCCGGGCACGGGATACAGATAGCCGCCATCCAGCGCATGCAGAATGGCCGGCAGCTCGTGGTCGGCGGCCAGCAGCGCGTCGAGCCGGGCGAATTCGGCAGCGTCGGTGATGCCCGCCGCCTCCAGCATCTCCTGCCGCTCCTCGGCGCGCGGCGGCACACCGACGACATGCAGGCCGGACGGGATCAGCGTGTATTCCAGCTCCAGCAGCTTCGGGATCAGAGCGGTGACCTGCAGCGACGCCTCCATGCCCCATTGCGGCTCCGGCCGGGCGAGATCGACGGCTGCGGCCTGCGCCTGGATCAGGCTGGCCAGTGCTTCGACCTGCGAGGGATCGCACTCCGGATCCCTGTTCCGCCAACGATCGACCGACTGCTTGAGATCCAGCAGCCCCTTGTAGAGCCCCGCCTTGGTCACCGGCGGCGTCAGGTAGCTCACCAGCGTGGCGCCCGCGCGGCGCTTGGCCAGCATGCCCTCGGAGGGGTTGTTGGAGGCGTAGAGATAGAAATTCGGCAGGTTCGAGATCAGCCGGTCCGGCCAGCACGATTCGGACAGCCCGGCATGCTTGCCCGGCATGAACTCCAGCGCGCCATGCGTGCCGAAATGCAGCACGGCGTTGGCTGCGAAATCCTCCTCGATCCAGCGATAGAACGCGGTGAAGGCGTGGGTGGGCGCGAAGCCATGCTCGAACAGCAGGCGCATCGGGTCGCCCTCGTAGCCGAAGCCCGGCTGCACACCCACGAACACATTGCCGAACTGACGGCCGAGAATATGGATCGAGCTGCCATCGGCGTTCTGCCGGCCGGGCGCGGGGCCCCAGGTCTTCTCGATCTCCGCCAGCCAGCGCTGCTTGCTGACATGGGTGTCAGTCGGGATGCGCACCGCGACATTGGCCAGCGCGCCATATTGCGCCGCGTTCCCGTACAGAATGCCGTCGCGCAATGCGTCCACGCTGTCCGGCACAACGACCGAATATCCGCCGGCCTGCAGGGCCAGCAGCGTGCGATGCAGCGATTCAAACACCGAAAGATACGCCGCCGTGCCGGTGTTGCCGGCGTTGGGTGGGAAGTTGAACAGCACCAGCGCCACGCGGCGTTCGGCACGTGCGGTCCGCCGCAGCGCCACCAGGCGGGCCACCCGCCCGGCCAGCTTCGCCGCGCGCTCGTGATGCGGCGCCATCTGGCGCGCGCAGTTGCGGCCGTCGCAGCCTTCGCAACGTTGCTCGGTGTGCGACACGCCGCAGCGGCCGCCAAAGGTCATCGGCAGAATGGCGCCGTCGAGCTCAGGAATGGCCACCATCATCGTGGCCTCCACCGGCATCAGCCCGCGGCTGTCGCGCTTCCAGCTGGCGAGTGTTTGAAACTCGACGGGATGGGCGCCGATATACGGCACATCCAGCGAGGCCAGCACGGCCTCGGCCGCCTTGGCGTCGTTGTAGGCGGGGCCGCCGACGAGCGAGAACCCGGTGAGCGACACCACGGCATCGACCATGGGCACGCCGTCCTGCTTGAAGAACGCCTCGATCGCCGGGCGCGAGTCGAGCCCGCTGGCGAACGCCGGCACCACGCGCAGGCCCTGCGCCTCAAGGGCCGCGATCACCCCGTCGTAATGCGCCGAATTGGCAGACAGAATATAGGAGCGCAGCACCAGCAGCCCCACCGTGCCGGCGGTGCCGTGCGAGGGCAGCGCGTCCAGCCGGTCGGTCACGCGGCCGGGCAGACGCGGGTGATACAGCCCGGTTTCGGGATACTCGATCGGCGGCTGCGGCTTGATTTTCGCCGCCGATTCCAGTCGCGCGCCGGTGGTGTATTTGCTGACCAGCATGCGCACCAGATTGGCGATGTTCTCTTCGGACCCCGCCAGCCAGTATTGCAGCGCCAGGAAATAGGAGCGCACATCCTGCGCCGTGCCCGGCACGAAGCGCAGCATCTTGGGCAGCTGCTTGAGCATCTTCATCTGCCCGGCGCCGCTGGTCTTGCCACCTTTGCCGTTGCCGCGCAGCTTCTTCAGCATGGCCATGAAGCCGGTGGCTTCCTTGTCCATGGCGAAGCGGCCAATCCGCGTCAGCTTCATGATCTCGCTGCCCGACAGCAGACCCAGCATCGCATCACAGTCGGCCCGGCGTGCGGCGAGGGCTTCGTGCACCATGCGGATATGGTCGTCGAGGAACAGCATGGCGGCGACGACGATGTCACCCTGGGCGATGTCACGTTTGCAGGCTTCCAGCGCCTCGGGATCGACACCGAACTCGTCGGCCGCGTGCACCACCAGCTCCAGCCCCGGCAGTTCCGGCAGCAGCTTGTCGAGCGCGCGCGAGGCCGAGCCCGCCAGCGTGCTGTCCATCGTCACGATGACGAACTTGATCGGCGTCACCGCCCGGTACGAGACCGGGGCGCGCGACGCGGTGAGGTCAGCGGCTGAAATATGCTTTTGCATCGTACAGCGCCTCGACGGTGATGTGATGAAGCCCGTGTTCCGCCGCATAGCGTTCGGTGTTGCGACGGGCCTTGCCGCGGACGAAAAACGGGATCTTGCCCAGTTCCTTCTCCGCCTCCGCCGTCCAGACGGGAGCTGCGGGTGCTGCTTCCAGAACCGGCGCCGCCACCGCCGCCACGGCTTCCGCCAGCTCCGGCACGCGCACCTGCACCCGCATCGGCTCTGGCGCCTTCTGCACGGTGCTGCCGAGATGCGAGGGCGTTTCGGAGAACTCGGAGTCCTCACGGAACATGCCGAGCAGATGCTCCTCCAGGCCCATCATCAGCGGATGCACCCAGGTATCGAAAATGACGTTGGCCCCCTCGAAGCCCATCTGCGGGGCGTAGCGGGCCGGGAAATCCTGCACATGCATCGGCGCCGAGATCATCGCGCAGGGCACGCCGAGGCGCTTGGCGATGTGGCGCTCCATCTGCGAGCCCAGCACCAGCTCGGGCCGCAGGGCCGCCACCTGGGCCTCGACATCGAGATAATCGTCGGTGATCAGCGCTTCCACGCCGTATTGCTTCGCCGCCTCGCGCACCTCGCGGGCGAACTCGCGGGAATAGGTGCCCATGCCCACCACGGTGAAACCGAACTCCTCGCGCGCCATGCGGGCGGCGGCGATCACGTGGCTGGCGTCACCGAACACGAACACGCGCTTGTTGGTGAGGTAGTTGCTGTCCACCGAACGCGAGTACCAGGGCAGCCGCGAATTCCCGTCGGCGAGAACCTCTGCCGGATCGACTCCGGCGAGTGCGGCCACCTCGGCGATGAAGTCCCGCGTGGCGCCGACGCCGATCGGCACGGTCCTGGTCGCCTTCTGGCCGAAGGTCTTGGCCAGATAGGCGGCCGTCGTGCTGGCGATCTCGGGATACAGCACCACGTTGAAATCGGCACCCGCCAGCCGCGCCAGATCCGCCGGCGTGGCCGACAGCGGCGCGGTCACGTTGATGTCGATCCCCATGCGCCGCAGCAGGCCGGAGATCTCGCGCACATCGTCGCGATGGCGGAAGCCCAGGGCGGTCGGGCCGAGGATGTTGCAGCGCGGCCGTCCCACCGTGCGTTCCACCGGCTGCGCGAAGGCGCGCACCAGGCGGTAGAACGTCTCCGCCGCCCCCCAGTTCTCCTTCTTCTGGTAGGCCGGCAGCTCAACAGCGACCACGGGCACCGGAAGATTGAGCGCACGGGCAAGACCGCCGGGATCGTCCTGGATCAGCTCGGCGGTGCAGGAGGCGCCGACCAGCAGCGCCTGCGGCTGGAACCGCTCATACGCATCTTTGGCCGCCTGCTTGAACAGATCGGCGGTGTCGGAGCCGAGATCGCGCGCCTGGAAGGTCGTGTAGGTCACCGGCGGGCGCTTGGCGTTGCGCTCGATCATGGTGAACAGCAGGTCGGCATAGGTGTCGCCCTGCGGCGCGTGCAGCACGTAATGCAGGCCTTCCATGCCGGTCGCCACCCGCATGGCGCCGACATGCGGCGGTCCTTCATAGGTCCAGAGCGTGAGCTGCATCGGCTACACCCCCAGCCTGGCGCGGCGCACGAGCGGGCGCGCGAAGAGTTCGGCAAGGTCGCCGGCCTGGTCATAGCCCTGGATCGGCGTGAACAGCAGCTCGATCGACCACTTGGTCGTCATGCCCTCGGCCTCCAGCGGATTGGCGAGGCCGAGACCGCACACCACCACATCCGGCCGCACGGCGCGGCAGCGGTCGAGCTGACGCTCCACATCCTGGCCTTCGCTGAGCACGGTGCCGGCGGGCAGCAGATCCAGCTCATCGGCCAGATGCGGGCGGTGCAGATAGGGCGTGCCCACCTCGGTCAGCCGCATGCCGAGCTCGCGGTGCAGGAAGCGCGCGAGCGGGATCTCCAGCTGCGAGTCGGGGAAGAAGAAGATCGAGCGGCCTTCCAGCTGCGCGCGGTGCCGGTCAATGGCGGCGGCGGCGCGGGCCTGGGCAGGGGCGATGGTGTCAAGGAAGCTTGACTGCTTCACGCCGAATGCCGTGGCAGCCGCCCGCAGCCATTGCGTGGTGCCCTCGACTCCGAGCGGGAACGGTGCCGGCAGCCTGGTGACGCCGCGCGCCTCCAGCAGCCGCGCGGTCTCGGCCAGGAACGGCTGGGCCAGCAGCATCTGCGTGTTGGGGCCGATCGCCGGCATCGCGCCGGCAATGCGCGGCGGCAGGAAGGCCACGTTTTCGATGCCCATCGACGCAAACAGCCGCTCGAACTGGCCTTCGACCACATCGGCCAGGGCACCGACGACCAGCAGCGATTTTTCCGCTGCCGCCGGCACCTCCGGCAGCTCCGGCACCAATGCAGCGAGGCAGGCATCCTCACCCTGGGTGAAGGTGGTCTCGATGCCGCTGCCGGAATAGCTCAGCACCCGCACGCGCCCTGTCATGGCCTTGGACAGACGGCCGGCCGCCCGTGACAGATCCAGCTTGATCACCTCGGACGGGCAAGACCCCACCAGGAACAGCAGCTTGATCTCCGGACGACGCTCGATGAGCCGCGTCACCACCCGGTCCAGCTCGTCATTGGCATCGGCCAGACCGGCGAGATCGCGCTCATCGATGATCGCCGTGGCAAACCGCGGCTCGGCAAAGATCATCACACCCGCGGCGGACTGGATGAGATGCGCGCAGGTGCGGCTGCCGACGACGAGGAAGAACGCGTCCTGGATCTTGCGGTGCAGCCAGATGATGCCGGTCAGCCCGCAGAAAACCTCGCGCTGGCCGCGCTCGCGCAGCACGGGCGCATCGCCGCAGCCGGTGGAGATGGCGGCGACCCCATCCATCACGCGGCCTCCATCGCCGCGGCCCGGCAGCGCGCCTCGTCCAGGCGGGCGGCGCGCAGCTTCAGCACGAACTGCGCGGCGTTGATGACGTAGATGCCGTAAGCCGCCAGCGCCAGCACCGACAGCGACACCGGCGACAGCGAACCGCGATACAGCGCCACCACATAGGCGGTGTGCAGCGCGATCACCGCCATGCTCACCACGTCCTCCCAGTAGAAGGCAGGCGCAAACAGGTAGCGACCGAACACCTCGCGCTCCCAGATCGCGCCGGTGACCATGATGGTGTAGAGCACCAGCGTCTTCACCACGACCGAGAACTCGGCCATCGCCAGCCCCTCGCCGGTCAGCAGGAAGCGCCCCACCAGCCCAAGGCTGACCAGGAAGACGAGGAACTGGATGGGCGCCAGAATGCCCTGCACCAGCGTCCACACCGTCGCGTCGCGCCGGATGCGTTCCTCAGGCGTGTAAAGCGGACGACGCAGGCGCGTCCCCGCCGGTGTCATGCTGTCTTCACGTTTGGCCGTCGCGGCCGCATGCCGACCCGCCGAGGCGCCCCAGGGGCAGCAGTCGATCGCGTCGATCAACGGGCTGAACAAGTTGGCTGTAAACATGGCTTGACATTGCCTCCGCGGAAGAATCCGCTGGTGTCAGCTACGGCACCTCAGTGCCTGGGCGTTACCACCGCGTTGAAAACATTCGTTCTTTATGGTCAGCCCCGAGAGCGCTTGTGAAGACGTCTCCCAAGGCTTGTCCGTTGATGTGAAGGCTAGATGGGATGCCTGACGCCTGTCAACTAGACTGAACGTAAATCCAGCTTGACAGTCCAAGGCCGGAGAGGATTACCTAGCGGGGAGGATGGAAATGGCCTTGCCGAAAGAGCCGCCGATGGATCTTGGAATTTGGAACCGACCCGAGGGGATGCAGCGGCAAGGCTCTGAGCCTGCGCCATTTGCTGCGTCGCAGAACGCCGGCGCGCCGATGCGCGGCGCCCGCGCCGTGTCGGCCGAGCGGATCGACGTGATCTCGCGCACCATCGAAGAGGAGGTGATCCCCCGCCTGCTCAAGGCGCGCCGCACCGGCCCTGCCGACGAGGCCCAGCCCGAGGTCCCCGGCAGCCTGTCGCTGTGGCGGCCCACCGATCACGATGTGGCCGATCTCGTGCAAATGGCGCTCGATCGCGACGACTCCGCAGCCACACTTTATATCGACGACCTCGCCGCCCGCGGCGTCTCGCTCGAGACCATCTGCAGCGCGCTGCTGGGCCCGACCGCCAGACGCCTCGGCGTGATGTGGGACGATGACGAGATCACCTTCACCGCCGTCACCACCGCCGTGTGGCGCCTGCAGCAGATTCTGCGCGCCATCGCGCCGGGCTACACCGGCAGCCTGGCCCGCCATGAGCAGGCGCGGCATATCCTGCTGGTGCCGATGGTGGGCGAGCAGCATTTCTTCGGCCTCGCCGTCGTCGCCGCCCATTTCCGCATGGAAGGCTGGACGGTGCGCACCGAATCGGTCACCAGCAACGCCGAGCTGGCCGCGCTCGTGCGCGGCGACTGGTTCGACATGATCGGCTTCTCCGTCGGCAGCCACAACCGACTCGACCAGCTCAAGACCACCATCGCCCTGACCCGCCGCGCCTCGCGCAATCTCAAGCTGGGCGTGATGGTGGGCGGCCCGGTGTTTCTTGCCAACCCCGAACTGGTCGCCAGCGTCGGCGCCGACGCCACCGCCGCCGACGGTCCGGAAGCAGCCCAACGCGCCGAGCAGCTGATGACCTTCATGGCGCAAACCGGGTGACATCGGTCCGGGCGGCCTCATCCACAGCGTTGGACCTGCCGCAAGCCTCCACCACGCCGAGAGGAGGAGCCCTGTGACGTGGAGGATCTCATCTCTCGTGAACGCTTTCAAATCTCCTCAGAACACGCTGGGGCCGCTCGATCCGGATGCCGCGGCCACGCTGATCACGGCCGCCTCCGATGTCGCGTTGATCATCGATGACCGGGGACTGATCCAGGACCTCGCCTTCAACAGCGAACGTCTGGCGATGGACCTCGAAGGATCCGAGAACTGGCTGGGGCAGCCCTGGGTCGACACGGTGACGGTGGAAAGCCGCACCAAGATCGAGGCGTTGCTGCGCCAGGCCAATGCCGGCGCGCCGGCGCGCTGGCGCCATGTCAATCACGTCTCAGCGCGCGGCACCCAGGTGCCGGTGCTGTATTCCACCGTGCAGCTCGCCGACAAAGGCAGCGTGGTCGCCTTCGGGCGCGACCTCACCGACATCTCCGAGCTGCAGCAGCGCCTCGTCGACGCGCAGCAATCGATGGAGCGGGACTATTCGCGGCTGCGCCATGTCGAGACGCGCTACCGCCTGCTGTTCGAAATGTCCGCCGAGGCGGTGCTGATCCTTGACGCAGCCACGCTGAAGGTGGTCGAGGCCAATCCCGCCGCCCGCGACCTGTTCGGCGAGAACTGGAAGCGCGTGCTCGGCCGCGCCTTCCAGGACGCGTTCGACCCGGAGAGCCAGCAGGGCATCCAGGCGCTGCTCGCCGGAATACGGGCCCTCGGCCGCGCCGAAGACGTGAAGGTGCGGCTGCTCGAAGGGGCGCGCGAGGTCACCGTCACCGGCTCGCTGTTCCGCCAGGAGAGCTCCTCGCTGTTCCTGGTGCGCATCGTGCCGACCGTGGGCGAAATCGCCGCCGCCATGCCCGAAGCCAAGATGCAGCTGCTGAAGGTGATCGAGAACGCGCCGGACGGCTTCGTGGTGGTCGGCGCCGACGAGCGCATCATCGCCGCCAACGCCGCGTTCTGCGACATGGTGCAGCTGCCCTCCGAGGAGCAGGCGCGCGGCGAGATGCTCGACCGCTGGCTCGGCCGCCCCGGCGTGGATCTGGACGTGCTGCTGGCCAATCTGCGCCAGCGCGGCTCGGTGCGGCTGTTCGCCACCGTCCTGCGCGGCGCCTTCGGCGACACCGTGGATGTCGAGGTGTCGGCGGTCAGCGTCGTCAACGCCGGCCAGCCCTGTTTCGGCTTCGCCATCCGCAATGTCGGCCGGCGCATGCCGCCGCCGGGCAGCGGCGCCGGCGCCACCGGCGCCAGCCTGGCGCGCGAGCTGCCGCGCTCGGTCGAGCAGCTGACCGAGCTGGTCGGCCGCGTCTCGCTGAAGGAGCTGGTGCGCGAGGCGACCGACGTGATCGAGAAGCTGTGCATCGAGGCGGCGCTGGAGCTGACCGGCGACAACCGCGCGTCCGCGGCCGAGATGCTGGGGCTGAGCCGGCAGAGTCTGTACGTGAAGCTGCGGCGCTACGGCCTTGGCGATCTGGCGGAGGATTGAGGGTCTTGAGCGCACATGTCCGTCCCGCCCCGTCGCTGCCCGAGCCCGCAGCGGTCCTGCAGCTGCTCAAGCCGATCACCTGGTTCGCGCCGATGTGGGCGTTCGGCTGCGGCATCGCCAGCTCCGGCCAGCCGATCCTGGACCGGCTGCCCCTGATCGGCGCCGGCATCCTGCTGTGCGGCCCGCTGGTCACCGGCACCAGCCAGGCGGTGAACGACTGGTTCGACCGGCATGTCGATGCCATCAACGAGCCGAACCGGCCGATCCCCTCCGGGCGCATCCCCGGGCAGTGGGGCCTGATCATCGCCTGCGTCTGGACCGTGGTGTCCATGCTCGTCGCCAGCGCGCTCGGCCTGTGGGTGTTCCTGCCGGCCTGCCTCGGCATGGCGCTGGCCTGGGCCTACAGCGCGCCGCCGCTGCGCCTCAAGCTCAACGGCTGGTGGGGCCCGGGCGCCGTCGGGCTGTGCTACGAGTCGCTGCCCTGGTTCACCGCCGCCGCCGTCATGCAAGGCGGGTTTCCCGACTGGCATATCGTGGTGATCGCGCTGTGCTACGGCATCGGCGCCCACGGCATCATGACGTTGAACGATTTCAAGGCGGTCGAGGGTGACCGGCTGATGGGTGTCAACTCCCTGCCGGTGACGATGGGCGTGGAGCACGCCGCCCGCCTCGCCTGCATCATCATGGCCGGCCCGCAGGCGGTGGTGGTCACCTTCCTCGCGGTGTGGGGCCATCCCTGGTTCGCGCTGACCGTGGGCGTGCTGCTCGGCACCCAGTTCGACCTGATGGCCCGCCTGATGCGCAGCCCGAAGGAGAAGGCGCCCTGGTACAACGCCACCGGCACCACGCTCTATGTGCTGGGCATGCTGGTCGCGGCCTTCGCGGTGCGGCCATGAAGGGTCTTTCCTGGCTCGGCATCGCGCGGCTGGGGCTGGTGCAGGCCGCGCTCGGCGCCGTCGTGGTGCTCACCACGTCCACGATGAACCGGGTGATGGTGGTGGAGCTGGCGATGCCGGCGATCCTGCCGGGGATGCTGATCGCCTGGCACTACCTCATCCAGGTGCTGCGGCCGCGCATGGGGCATGGCTCCGATGTCGGCGGCCGGCGCACGCCCTGGATCGTCGGCGGCATGGCGGTGCTGGCCGCGGGCGGCGTGCTCGCGTCCCTCGCCGTGGCGCTGATGGCGCAGCAGGCGGTGGCCGGCGTGGCGCTGGCGATCGTGGCGTTCTCGATGGTGGGCATCGGCGCCGGGGCGGCCGGCACCTCGCTGCTGGTGCTGCTGGCCGGGCTCACCGCGCCGCAGCGGCGCCCGGCCGCGGCCACGCTGGTGTGGCTGATGATGTTCGCGGGCTTCGTGGTCACCGCCATCACCGCCAGCGTGTTTCTCGACCCCTTCTCCCTGGCCCGTCTCGTCAAGGTCACGCTCGGCGTGGCCGCCGTGGCCATGCTGCTCACCACCGCCGCCGTCTGGAACATGGAGCGTGACGCCGCCGAGCCCGCGCCGCGCCAGAGCACCACCGGCTTCGGACCCGCCCTGCGCCAGGTCTGGGCCGAGCCGGCGTCGCGCCGCTTCGCCCTGTTCGTCTTCTTCGCCATGCTCGCCTACAGCGCGCAGGAACTGATCCTCGACCCGTTCGCCGGCAGCGTGTTCCACCTCACTCCCGGCCAGTCCACTCAGCTCTCCGGCCTGCAGCACGGCGGCGCGCTGGCCGGCATGCTGGCGGTGGCCGCGGCCAGCCTGCTCGGCGGCCGCCGGCTGGCGGCGATGCGCAACTGGACCGTGGGCGGCTGCATCGCCTCCGCGCTCGCCGCCCTGATGCTGGCCGCGGGCGGCCTGATCGGCCCGGCCTTCCCGCTGAAGGCGGCGGTGGTGATCCTCGGCATCGCCAACGGCAGCTTCGCCGTCTCGGCCATCGGCGCCATGATGCAGCTGGTCAGCGAGGGCGACCGCGCCCGCGAAGGCGTGCGCATGGGCATCTGGGGCGCGGCCCAGGCCGTGGCCTTCGGCCTCGGCGGCATCGGCGCGACAGGACTGTCCGACATCGCCCACGCCGTGCTGCCGACGGCGCCGGACGCCTACGCCGTGGTGTTCGCGGCACAGAGCGCGCTGTTCCTGACAGCGGCATATCTCGCGGTGCTGGTGTTCCGCCAGGGCCGCCCCACACGACAGGCATCCACCCATCACGGCGCCCGACTGGCGCCCAGCGGAGGCGTTTGAGCATGGACGATCTTGAGCTGTTCGACGTCGTTGTGGTCGGCGGCGGCCCCGCCGGCGCCACCGCCGCCACAGAGCTGGCGCGGCGCGGCCGCTCGGTGCTGCTGCTGGACCGCGACGGGCGCATCAAGCCCTGCGGCGGCGCCATTCCGCCGCGGCTGATCAAGGATTTCCACATCCCCGACCAGCTCCTGGTCGCCCGCGCCCGCGCGGCGCGCATGATCGCCCCCTCCAACCGCGCGGTGGACATGCCGGTCGGCAACGGCTTCGTCGGCATGGTCGATCGCGACATGTTCGACGAATGGCTGCGCGAGCGGGCTGCCGATGTCGGCGCCCAGCGCCGCATCGGCACCTTCGACAAGATCGAGCGCGATACCCACGGCAACGCCATCGTGCATTATTTCGAAGGCCCCGAGCGCGACAAGGCCAACCCGGTGCGGGTGCGCGCCCGCACCATCATCGGCGCCGACGGGGCGCGCTCGTCGGTCGCGCGCCAGGAGGTGAAGGGGGCGGCGAAGATGAAATACGTCTTCGCCTATCACGAGATCGTCCGCGCCCCGGCCGAAGCCGCCCCCGGCTACGATCCGCAGCGCTGCGACGTGTTCTACCAGGGCCATGGCTCGCCTGATTTCTACAGCTGGATCTTCCCGCACGGCGAGACCATGAGCATCGGCACCGGCTCGATGCAGAAAGGCTTCTCGCTGCGCGGCTCCGTCGCCAGGCTGCGCCAGGCGACCGGGCTCGACACGGTCGAGACCATCCGTCGCGAAGGCGCGCCCATCCCGCTCAAGCCGCTGAAGAAATGGGACAACGGCCGCGATGTCATCCTCGCCGGCGACGCCGCGGGTGTCGTGGCACCGGCCTCGGGCGAGGGCATCTATTACGCCATGACCGGCGGCCAGCTCGCCGCCGAGGCCGTCGAGCTGCTGCTGCGCACCGGCGCGGCGAAGTCCCTCAAGACCGCGCGCCAACGCTTCATGAAAGACCATGGTAAGGTTTTCCTGGTACTAGGGATCATGCAGTATTTCTGGTACGCGAACGACAAGCGTCGCGAGCGCTTCGTCAAGATCTGCATGGACAAGGACGTCCAGGCCCTCACCTGGGACGCCTACATGAACAAGAAGCTCGTGCGTGCCAAACCCAAGGAGCACGTCAAGATCTTCCTCAAGGACATGGCGCACCTGCTCGGATTCGCCGCCACGTGACCAGCCCAGTCATCTTCGCCGTGGTCTACACCATCCTGGTCGCCGGGATGGGCGGGTTCCTCACCAAGCTGGGGCCGTGGTACTACGCGCTGCGCTACCCCAGCTGGAAACCGCCGGACTGGCTGTTCGGCCCGGCCTGGACGGTGATCCTCGGCCTCGCCTGCACCGCGTCCATCATCGCGTGGGACATTCTGCCCAACGCCGCGCTGCGCAGCGTCGTCACCGCCGTGTTCATCCTCAACGGCCTGCTCAACATGCTGTGGAGCCTGCTGTATTTCCGCCTCGAACGGCCGGACTGGGCCGTGATCGAAGTGAGCCTGCTGCAGCTCACCAATCTCGCCCTCATCGCCCTGCTCGCCCCGTACTCAACCGAGGCCGCGCTCTGCATGGTGCCTTACGCGGTGTGGGTGGCCTTCGCCGGATACCTCAATCTCACCGTCGTCCGCCTCAACGGGCCGTTCGGCGACACTTCACGCTCCATGAAACTTTACAATGCCCTGGGAGGCCGCCGTGGTTAGCTCGACTGCACAGACAGATATCCAGACCCAGGTGCTTCCGAACGAGGTGCCCCTGACGCGCCGCACCGACACGGCGGCCGCCCAGCCTTTCGCCGGCGACCCCGCCGGCGCCGCCCTTGCCGCCCAGCCCCGCGTCAAGACCCATCGCCGCGCCCTGCCGCTGCGCGTCGGCACCCGCGCCTCGCCGCTGGCGCTGGTGCAGACCCGCAATTTCCTGCACATGCTCACCACCTTCTGCCCGGTGCTGCGCGGCATGGACGTGTTCAAGGAGCACGTCATCCAGACCACCGGGGACGCCGTGCAGGACCGCCGTCTGGCCGAGATCGGCGGCAAGGGCCTGTTCGCCAAGGAGATCCACGAGGCGCTGCTGGACGGGCGGATCGACTTCGCCGTGCACAGCCTCAAGGACCTCGAGACCACCCTGCCCCAAGGCATCTCGCTGGCCTGCACGCTCAAGCGCGAGGACGCCCGCGACGTGCTGGTGATCCGTGACTACCAGGGCGCCGTCGACCTCGAAGATCCCTACAGCGCCCTGGCCCAGGGCGCGCTGATCGGCTCCTCCTCGGTCCGCCGCCAGGCGCAGCTGCTGCATGCCCGTCCTGACCTCACCATGGCGCTGATCCGCGGCTCCGTGCAGTCCCGCCTCGGCAAGGTCGCCGCCGGCCAGTTCGACGCCTCGCTGCTCGCCCTCGCCGGCCTGCGCCGGCTCGACCTCGAGGACGAGGCCTCGGTGATCATCGACCCCGAGGTAATGGTCCCCTCCGCCGCCCAGGGCATCGTGGGTGTGACGGTGCGCAGCGACGATGTGGAGCTGCTGTCGATGCTCTCCGCCATCGAGGACCCCGAGGCCCGCGCCGTCGCCACCGCTGAGCGCGCCATGCTGGCCTTGCTCGACGGCTCCTGCGCCACGCCGATCGGCGGCCACGCCCGCATGCAGGCCGACGGCACGCTGAAGCTCACCGGCCTGGTGGCGCGCGCCGACGGCTCCTTCCTCATCAAGCGCAGCCTCAGCGGCCTGCCGGGCGATGCCCAGCGTCTGGGTCTGGCACTCGGCGCCGAACTCAAAGGCCGCTGCCCGAGCGACATCTTCGCCTGACCGCGACACCAGGAAGGCGCCGAAAGGCGGCGCCTTCCCGGTTTCGGATCAGGCCGCCAGATCCCATGTCGGCGCGAAGCCCGGGTTCACAAACCGCTGGTCCTTCGGCAGCGCCGCGATCGCCGCCCGGTCCGCGTCATCGAGCACGAGCTTCAGCGCGTCGAGATTGGCCTGCTGGCTGGTCGCCCGGCCGGCCTTGGGAATGGCGGCCACACCGTCCTGATCGAGCAGCCATTTCAGCGCCACCTGCGCCGAGCTCACGCCATGTTTGGCGGCGATCGCATCCAGCGCGGGGTAATCGGCCAGCCGGCCCTGCGCCAGCGGGCAATAGGCCGTCACCGCCACGCCCACCGAGCGGCAATAGGTCACCAGCTTCGACTGGTCGAGCAGCACATGATACTCGAACTGGTTGACGGCGATGGGGGCCTGGATCTCCTCCACCGCGCGCCTGACCAGGGATGTCGGGAAGTTGGAGACGCCGATGTTGCGGGCCAGCCCCTGCTCCTTGAACGCGACCATCTGCGCCAGCGCCGCCGGCAGGTCCATGGTCGGGCTGGGCCAATGGATCAGATAGAGATCGACATAGGAAGTCTTGAGCTGGGTGAGGCTGTTGTCCATGGCACGGCGCATCGCGTCCGGCGCCAGGTTCTCCCACCACACCTTGGTGGTGAGGTGGATGTCGCCGCGCGCCACCGGGGTCTGCGCCAGCGCGTCACCCACGGCATCCTCGTTGCCGTACATCTGCGCGGTGTCGATATGCCGATAGCCGCGTTCCAGCGCGCCGAGCACGGCCTGGGTGCACTCCTCGCCCTTGAGGCGCCAGGTGCCCAGGCCGAGCTTGGGCATCTTCAGTCCGTGTGTCGTGATCATCATGACAATCCTAGCGTTTGGAGAAATCCACCAGCCCAGCAAAGCCGGTTTCCGATCCGAAGGCGAGATGGGTGCCCGTGGCGTCCCAGGCGAGGGTGGAGATCGGCCCCCGCCCCGTGCCGGCCACCGGCAGGATGCGGGCGGCATTGATGTCGACCAGCACCACCAGCCCGTCGGAGAACCCCGCCGCCACCGCCTCGTGCTGGGGATGGCAGGCGACGTGGGTGCAGATCACGTTGTCCCCGCCCGCCAGCTCCGTCGGCGCCTTGCCCATCGGCCCACCGCCATGGAACGGCCACAGCACCACCGATTCGGCCCCGGAGGAGGCCAGCCACTTGCCGTTCCTGGTGAAGGACAGCGCCTGCGTCTTGGTGGGGTAGCCGGTCATGCGCATGTGCTGGCCGTCCGCCAGCCGCCAGCCATGCAGGGAGTTCTCCTGCATGGAGGTCACGACGTTCTCGCCATCCGGGCTCATGGTGATGCCGGTGTGGCTGCCCTTCCATTCCAGCTTGCGCGGATTGTCGGTCTTGGAGGCGACGAACCACAGCGAGGCGCCGTTGTAATGGCTGGCCGCGATGCGTTTGCCTTTGCCGTCGAACACGATGCCGGTCACGCTCGACGGATGTTCCAGAGTCTTCAGCTTCTGCCCCGCCCCATCGAACAGATGCAGATTCTTGCCGACGCTGCAGGCCAGCAGATGAGATTTGCCGTCGGAAAAGCTCGCGACCTGCTCCACCCATTTCATGCCGTGGCCGGCGATCTGCGACACGCCGGCCTGCGGGCTGATGCGCAGGAAGCTGCCGTCATCGCCGCCGCTGACGAAGCCGCGCGGCGCCGCGTCCGGTGCCAGCGCCAGCAATGCCCCGTCATGCGCCTCGATGGCGGCCCAACTGTCCTTGTCGGCGACGGAGACGATCTGCAGCGTGCCGTCGCCGAGCCCGAAGGCGCATTGCGTGCCGGCACGGTCGAACCGCGCCGCCACGACGAAGGCATCGAACTGGCGCTGCACGCCGCGGGTCTGCAGCAGATGATCGGCGGAGACGGTCTCGCCCATCTCAGCCGACCTGGCAGGCTTCGAAGCCGCGGCGCAGCTGCGGGCGGTTGAGGTTGCGGCCGATGAAAACGATGCGGCTGGTGCGGTCCGCCCCCTTCCACGGCCCCACGAAATCGCCATCGGCGATCATGTGCACGGCCTGGAAGGCAAACCGCCGGTCCTCGCCCTCATAGGACAGAATGCCCTTGGTGCGCAGCAGATCCTGCCCCTTGCTGCCCAGCAGCTCGCCGATCCAGGCGTTGAACTTCTCCGGATCGATCGGCCGCTTCGCCTCGAAGCTCATCGAGGCGATCTCGTCGTTGTGGGAATGCTCGTCGGTGTCGAGAAAGTCGGGTGTGTGTTCGAGCACGCGGTTGAGATCGAACGCGCCCTGATCAAGCAGCTCGCTGATCGGCACGTTGCTCCTGGTGGCACGGATGATGCGGGCGGTGGCGTTGATCCTGCGGATCTCCGCCTCCACGGCGTCGGCTTCGTCCGATGTCACCAGGTCGATCTTGTTGAGCACGATCACATCGGCGAAGGCGATCTGCTCCTTGGCCTCCGCGCTGTCGGCGAGGCGGTCGAGCAGATGCTTGGCATCGACCACGGTGATGATGGCATCGAGCCTTGTACGCGCCTTCACACCCTCGTCGACAAAGAAGGTCTGCGCCACCGGCGCCGGATTGGCGAGGCCGGTGGTCTCGATGATGATGCCGTCGAACTTGCCGCGCCGCTTCATCAGCCCGCCCAGGATGCGGATGAGGTCGCCGCGCACGGTGCAGCAGATGCAGCCGTTGTTCATCTCGAAGACTTCCTCGTCGGTGTCCACCACGAGGTCGTTGTCCACGCCGAGCTCACCGAACTCGTTGATCACAACGGCGTATTTCCGCCCGTGCTGCTCGGACAGAATCCGGTTGAGCAGTGTGGTCTTGCCGGCGCCGAGATAGCCGGTGAGCACGGTGACGGGGACGAGGTCAGTGAGTGTTTCGGACATGCGGATGTCTCCGGGGCTGCATTCGGCCCTCTCATATAGGGGCAGTCGTTCGTCTCGGCCATGCATCCAGCACCGATCGGCGCAGCGCCACAAGGCGGGCAGCGGCCTCGCGCAGGTCGAACCGGGCGGCGCGGGCGCGGCCGGCGGCGCCGAGGGCGGCCCGCGCCGCGGGGTCATGGGCGAGGCGAACCAGCTCGGCCGCGATCCCCGCCGGGTTCTCCGGATCGATCGGCACGGCAGCCCCGGACGTGACCTCCGCCAGCCCGCCGCTCGGCGCGCACAGCAGGGCGGTGCCGCAGGCCATGGCTTCGAGGGCGGTGAGGCCGAACGGCTCCGGCCAGCGGCTGGGCACGACGATGAGCGAGGCGCGGGCCATGGCCGCCAGCACCGCGTCATGCGGCTGCCAGCCCAGCAGCTCCACCCCGGCGGCGGCGGCACGGGGACGCAGCGCTGCGAGGAACGGCGTCTCCGGACTGTCGGCACCGAAGCGGTCGGCGCCCAGCATCACGCCCTGCCATCCCGGCAGCTTCGGCAAAGCGCGGCCACAGGCTTCGACGAAACTGTCCGCCCCCTTGTCCGCCACCACCCGGCCCGCGAACAGAATCACCGCATCGCGCGACACCCGCGGGATGGCGGAGAGATCGACGAAATTGGGAAACACGGTGATGCCGGCAGACGGTGGCAGGCGGGAGGCGAGGTAAGTCGAAACCGGGGCCACCATGGCAAGTGTGGACAGCAGCGCCTGGCGCTCCGCCTCGGTGCGGGCGAGGCGCATACCCTGCGGGTCGTTGTGCAGGAACAGCACGACGGGGATTTCGGGGAAACGGCCTGCCAGGCGCATCGCGAGATCCGGCCGGTTGTGCACTTCGATCAGGCTGGGCGGACGGCGGCGCAAGGCGCGCACCAGGCCCGCGGCGTAGCGGTCGGCCTGGCGCAGCGGCAGCCAGGGCAGCGCCACCGGCTGGAACGCGACGTCATCGAAGGGATGCGCCGTCGCCATGCCGTAGACCACGGCCCCCGGCACCGCCCGCGCCAGCCCATGCACCAGCAGCCCGATCGCGCCGGTGGCGCGGGGGGTGAACATTTCGCGCGGCGGCAGAATGGTGGCGATCGGCGCGCTGGCCACGTCCCTGGCGTCTCCCCGGCATAGGATTCCAGCCGATACCGCTGTCAGCGGAACAATGCCACCCCTGGCGCTGCCGGCGGGGTCGCGCCATGTCGGCAGGACGGAGGGTGGTCATGGTGTTAAGGCGGCTGGCGTTCCTGGCGATCGTGATGGCGGCCATGGCGGTGCTGCTGGCGCTGATGCTGCGCGTGCTGACGCCTGGAGGCTGGACGGTGGTGAAAGCTTTGATCCTCCTGTGCTTTCTGGGCGTGCTGCCCTGGCTCGGACTGTGCGTCGCCAACGCTGTGACCGGCTTCGCCCTGCTGATGCTGTCGGACGATCCGCCCCGCGCCGTGCTGCCGGTGGCGGGCGACATCGAAACGGGCGACATCACCGCCCGCACGGCGCTGGCGATGACGGTGCGCCACGAGGACCCCGCCGTGTTTCTGCCGCCGCTGCAGCGGCTGATCGCGGCCCTGGCGCCGCTGGGCGATCGGTTCACGGCGTTCGTGCTGTCAGACTCGCAGAATCCGACCTTGGTCGCGCGGGAGGAGGCAGCGGTGCGCGCCGTCCCTGGCCTGATCTACCGCCGCCGCGCGGACAATTCCGGCTTCAAGGCCGGCAACGTGATGGCGTTTCTTGATCAGGACGGACGCGCGTTCGAGTTCTGCCTCCCGCTCGACGCCGATTCACAGATGTCCGCCGAAGCCGTGCTGCGCCTGGTGCGCATCCTGCAGGCCGATCCGACCATGGGCCTCGTGCAGCACCTTACCGTGGGCGCCCCGGCCGAGGCCGCCTTCCCGCGGCTGTTCCAGTTCGGCATGCGCGCCGGCATGCGCGTCTGGGCCACCGGGCAGGCCTGGTGGCAAGGGCGCGAAGGACCGTACTGGGGCCACAACGCCATCTTCCGCATCGACGCGTTTCGCACCCATGCCAGGCTGGAGACGCTGCCCGACGGCAGCCCGATCCTCTCGCACGACCAGGTGGAGGCCGCGCGCCTCGCCGGCGCCGGCTGGGGGGTGGCGGTCTGGGCCGGCGAGGAGGGATCGCTGGAAGCCAATCCCCCTGCCCTGCCCGAGTTCCTGGCGCGTGACGCCCGCTGGTCCGCCGGCAATCTGCAATACCGGCATCTGCTGGCGGCACCGGGGTTCCGGCCGCTCGGGCGCTGGCAGCTGGTGCAGGCGATCCTGCTGTTCGCCACCGCACCGCTGTATCCGCTGCTTCTGGTCCTGGCCACGGCGAACGCCTGGACGGCCGGCGCCGATGTGCCGCGCGGCGCGCTGGTCACGCTGGTGCTGGCCTGGATGCTGTCGATCTATTCGCCAAAGCTGCTCGGCACCGCGGAGGTGCTGCTCTCCGCCCGCAAGCGCGCGCGCTATGGCGGGCTGGTGTGGTTCGCGCTGGGCGCGCTGTGCGAGTTCGGCTTCACCCTGCTGCTCGACGCCATCGCCCAGCCGAGCAAGGCCTGGGCGATGCTGCGCACCCTGGTCGGGGCGCGGACCGGCTGGGCGGCGCAGAACCGCAGCGGGCGCGGCGTCGACTGGCGCGAGGCGGCGCGGGGATTCTGGCCGCACACGCTGTTCGGCCTCGCGATCTTCGCAGCCCTGGCATGCGTTTCGCTGTGGGACGTCGTGCTCGCCCTGCCGTTTGCCGGCGGGCTGCTGGTGGCGATCCCGTTCTGCGTGGCGTCGGCCGATCCGGCGATTTCGCGGGCGCTGCGGCTCAGGCGGCTGGCGGGGACGCCGGAGGAATGGACGCCTCATAGGCCGCAAGCCGCCACGAGTCCGGCTCAGCCGCCGCTTCCGCATACCAGCGCGCCATGAGCGGCGCGGCGCGCAGGGCTGTGCCATAGGCCTGCGACACCGGCGAGAGTGCCGGACGGTAGGTGAGGAAGCGTGCCACAACCGGCGCATACATCGCATCCACCGCCCCCATCGCTGTCCCGAACAGGAACGGGCCGCCGGAGAGGGCCAGCGCCTCGCGCCAGATCGAATCGATCCGCGCGACATCGGCCAGCACGGCCTGGCTCGACTGCAGGCCGGCGCCGTCACGGAACAGGCTCATCGGCATCGCGATGCGCAGTTCGCGAAAGCCGCTGTGCATCTCGGCCGCCATCGATCGGGCCAGGGCACGGGCCACGCGGTCGGCCGGCCACAGCGCGGGGGCGAACTCGGCGCAGTATTCGGCAATCGCCAGGCTGTCCCACACCCGCGCGCCCTGGTGCTCCAGATACGGCACGAAGCCGCTGGGGCTGGCCGCCTTCACCGCCGGAGTCGATCCGCCGGCGAGTGCGATCATCACCTCGTCCACATCGAGACCCGCCAGCCTGACGGCCAGCCAGCCGCGCAGCGACCACGACGAATAGCGCTTGGTGCCCAGATAAAGCGTGCCATCCGCCATTGATGCGCCCCTATCGTTCCTCACCCTTGGCGCGCCTGCGTGCAGCGGCCGCGTATTCGCCGCGCGGCCGGTTCTCAGCCACGTTCGGCCGCACCACGGTGTCGTAGAAGTCATCCCAGTCCTCGGGATGGAACGCGTCAAGGTCAGGCACGATCTCGTAGTCGTTCTGCCCGCGCTCCTCCAAGGCCTCGCGCGGGATGGCCTGGACCTGCAGCACCGGAAAATCGGCCCGGAACTCGATCGGCGTGTCGGTCTTGGTCAGCCGCATGTTGGTGATCAGCGGGCCGAACCAGCGATCGGTCTCGATGATGCCTTCGAACAGCTCATAGGCGCCGGTGCGCGGCAGATTGGCGCAGGGGCGCACCAGCGAGGACCAGCCTGGTGCCGTGCGGGCGATCAACCCGGTCCAGAGCTGCACCAGGCCCGGCTCCTGCAGGGCGCCGACGAAAGGCGGCGAGAAACCGCGGATCTCCTCAGGCGCCTTGCTGTCGAAATACGGCACGTAGCCGGGGAACTGCGCGGTCTTCAACGGCTGCCAGTCGGGCGCGCCGTCGTAGAGCCACATCACCTCATGGCCGTCCCAGATCAGCTGGAAGCTGATCGGCGGAAACACATACCAGCCGAAGGCCGAGGCGGTGACGACGGGTTCGCAATAGCGGAAGGCGCGGGTGGGCAGGGTGCCGGCGGCGGCGCGGTCGGCGCGTTGCGGCATGCGGGCCTGGGGGATGAGCCGGTAGAAGGTGATCCGCTTGGCGGTCACGGCGGCTTGACTGTCGTTCATCCAGGTCTCCGGGCGGGTGGTCTGCCGCGGGGCAGACACGGCAAGACCGGGCGGGGGCCCGGTCTCACGCGATTGTAGTCCTGGTTTGGTCGGGCGCGGAATGGCTCAGAGCGAGGGGCTCATGCCGCCGAGCTTGACGCGGCCGCTGTCCTTCGTGGCGGCGGGCAGGCTCGGGGACATGCCGCCAAGGCGGACCTTGCCGGCATCCGTGGTCTGCAGCGCGGGGCTCATGCCGCCGAGGCGAACCTTGCCGGCATCCATGGTCGGCAAAGCGGGGCTCATGCCGCCGAGGCGCACCTTGCCGGCGTCCGTGGTCGGCAGCGCCGGGCTCATGCCGCCGAGGCGCACCTTGCCGGCATCCGTGGTCGGCAAAGCGGGGCTCATGCCGCCGAGGCGAACCTTGCCGGCATCCGTGGTCGGCAGCGCGGGGCTCATGCCGCCGAGGCGCACCTTGCCGGCATCCGTGGTCGGCAGCGCGGGGCTCATGCCGCCAAGGCGGACCTTGCCGGCGTCCGTGGTCGGCAGGGCGGGGCTCATGCCGCCGAGGCGCACCTTGCCGGCATCCGTGGTCGGCAAAGCGGGGCTCATGCCGCCGAGGCGCACCTTGCCGGCATCCGTGGTCGGCAGGGCCGGGCTCATGCCGCCGAGGCGAACCTTGCCGGCATCCGTGGTCGGCAAAGCGGGGCTCATGCCGCCGAGGCGCACCTTGCCGACGTCCGTGGTCGGCAGGGCGGGGCTCATGCCGCCGAGGCGCACCTTGCCGGCGTCCGTGGTCGGCAGGGCCGGGCTCATGCCGCCGAGGCGGACGGCGCCGGTGTCACGGACGGAAGCGATCGTGGTGCGCTGGGTCGTCATGGCTCTGTCTCTCCGGTTCGGTCCCGCACCGCCATGGTGGGTGACTGCTAATGACCGGAGTATGCGGAGCCCTGCGCAAGCAATCGTCCGCATCGCGTCAAACATGCATGAAAAATTGACAAGAACTGTTTATTGACGACGCGGCGAATCGCTGCAGTCCACCATGCCGTTTCTTTGAACGCGATAGTATAGACGCAGAAAACCACACTCAAGAGCCGCTTCAATTTTGAAGGGCTGCAGGCGTGTTTTCAGGTGACCAGCATCTGGTTTCGCGGCGTGAACAGACAGGGACAAAATGTGCTTCTGCGCCGTATCCTATCGTGACAAGCCCGTGGAGTCACGGAGGCGTGACGGTATCCGAATCCGCGTTCAGGTGGCCGTGCCGCCCACTGTGAGACCGGACAGCTTCAGCGTCGGCTGGCCGACGCCGACCGGCACGCCCTGCCCGTTCTTGCCGCAGGTGCCGATGCCGGGATCGAGCGCCATGTCATGGCCGACCATCTGCACCTTGGTGAGCGCGTCCGGGCCGTTGCCGATCAGGGTGGCGCCCTTCACGGCCGGGCCAAGCCTGCCGTTTTCAATGAGATACGCCTCGCTGGCGGAGAAGACGAACTTGCCCGAGGTGATATCCACCTGGCCGCCGCCGAAGTTCACGGCGTAAAGCCCGCGTGACACCGAACGTATCATCTCGTCAGGATCGTGTTGGCCGCCAAGCATGATCGTGTTGGTCATGCGCGGCATCGGCGCATGGGCGTAGCTTTGCCGGCGCCCGTTGCCGGTGGCGCGCAGGCCCATCAGCCGCGCGTTCATGCGGTCCTGCAGATATTCACGCAGAATGCCGTCCTCGATCAGCACCGAGCGGCTGGTGGGCGTGCCTTCGTCGTCAACGGTCAGGCTGCCGCGGCGATCCGGCAAGGTTCCGTCATCGACGACGGTGACGCCGGGTGCTGCAATCCGCTGGCCCATCAGGCCGGCGAAGGCCGAGGTCTGCTTGCGGTTGAAATCGCCTTCCAGCCCATGGCCGATCGCCTCGTGCAGCAGAATGCCGGGCCAGCCGGAGCCCAGCACCACCGGCATCTCGCCGGCCGGCGCCGCCACCGAATCGAGATTGACCAGCGCCTGGCGCAGCGCCTCATCCACGGCGGCCTTCCACACATCGGGCGACGTCACCCGGTCATAGCCGAAGCGGCCGCCAAGCCCGTGATTGCCGGATTCGCGCCGTCCGTCCTTCTCGACGACGACGGAGACGTTCAGCCGCACCAGCGGCCGCAGATCGGCCACGCGGTGGCCGTCGGCGCGGATGATCTGAACCGCCTGCCACTCGCCGAACACCGAGGCGGAAACCTGCACCACCCGGCTGTCGCGGCCGCGGGCATAGGCGTCGATCTCGGCGAGCATGCCGGTGCGGCCGGCGAAACCGTCGCCGGAGAGCGGGTTGGCCGGCGTGTAAAGCCGCGCATTGGTCTCGCGCGGCGCCTCGGCAGCGATGCCGCTGTGCCCGGCGGTGACGCTGGAGACGGTGCTCGCCGCCCTTCCGAGGGCTGCTTCGGAGATCTCGCCGGCATGGGCGTAGCCCGCCGTTTCGCCGGCCACGGCGCGCAGGCCGAAGCCCAGTGAGGTGTCGAAGCCTGCGGCACGGATGCGGCCGTCATCGAGGCTGATGCTCTCGGTCTCGCGGTATTCCAGGAACAGCTCGCCGTCATCGGCGCCGTTCAGCGCATCGGCGGTGATGCGCAGGGCGGCGTCGCGGTCGAGCGCGTGGCGGGCGAAGAACAGGTCGTCGGTCACGGCCAGCGCGGTGTCGGACATGGGGGCGATGGTCATGGCGGATCCTATCGGATGAGGTCAGGCGCGTTGGGTGTGGCGCAGGGCAAGGGCTGCGGAGAGCAGCAGAACGGCGGTGGCCTGGTGGGCGGTGGCAAGGCCGGTCGGCACCACCCACAGCAAGGTGGTGACGCCGAGCGCGTATTGCACGAGCACCAGGCCGCCCAGCGCGAGAAGAGCGCCGCGCGTGGCGCCGGATGTGCGCGGCAGGAACCACAGCGCCACCGCGGATGCCAGCAGCGCGGTCACGCTCGCCAGCAGGCGGTGGTCGAACTGCACGGCCGGGATGTTCTCGAACAGGTTGCGTGTCCAGGGCTGCAGCGCCGCGTAGCCGGCCGGCACGAGATGCCCGTCCATCAGCGGGAAGGTGTTGTAGGTGAAGCCGGCCTTGAGTCCGGCGACGAATCCGCCGGCCACGATGGTCAGACCGACGAGGCCGACCAGGACGGCCGAGATCGGGCGCAGCGCGCCGGGGCGCGCACCGGCCGACGGGCCGCGATACAGCGACAGCGCCGTCCAGAAGATCGCGCTGTACAGGCTCAGCGCCAGCACCAGATGCGCCACCAGCCGATAGGGCGACACAGCGGTGCTGTCCGCCTCGAAACCCGAGGCCACCATGAACCAGCCCACCCCGCCCTGCAGCCCGCCCAGCACAAGCAGCCCGACCAGCCGCTTCCACAGCCCCTGCGGCAGCCAGCCGCGGACCCAGAACACCGCCAGCGGCACCGCGAAGGCCAGGCCCATCAGCCGGCCCCACAGCCGGTGGCTCCATTCCAGCCAGAAGATGTGCTTGAAACCGTCCAGCCCGAAGCCTTGGTGCAGCACCTGATATTGCGGGATCTGCTGATAGAGCGCGAATAGGCGGTTCCATTCCGCGGCACTCCAGGGCGGCAGCGCGCCCATGATCGGCGCCCATTCCATGATCGACAGGCCGGAGCCGGTCAGGCGGGTGGCACCGCCGAGCAACACCATGACCCAGATCATGAAGGCCATGACGAACAGCCAGATCGCGACCGCACGGGGGCGGGCACGGGTGAAGGTCGCGGTTTCGCGGGAGTCGAAGGGCATACGCTCTATATAGAGAACACGACAGCAGCGGCCAGGGGCACGATTTCCTCTTGTCTCGCAAGCGGTCCGACGTCAGGGTTTTCCGGTCGACCAAACAGACCGGGCGACAACCCGGCATTGTCAGGGAATAACGCCCATGCGCCGCTCCATGCTGCCGATTCTGGCCGGTCTCGCCTCGCTTGCCGCTGTGCCGGCCCTGGCCCAGCCCTCCCCCACGCCGATGCTCGATGTCATCCCCGATGTGATGCCGTTCGACGTGCCCTACGGCGCGCCGATCACATTCGACCGGGCCCAGTCCGTGGTGACGGCGGCGATGGCGGAGGCGAAGAAGCACAACTGGAAGATGAACGTCACTGTCGTCGACTCCGGCAACAATCTTGTCGCATTCGGCCGCATGGACGGCGCCCAGCTCGCCTCGATCGCGATTTCCGAGCACAAGGCGCACACCGCAGCCGCCTACCGCCGCGACACCAAGCTGTTCGAGAACGGCATGCAGGGCGGGCTGGTCTATCAGCTCACACTTGATGGCGTGATCGGCTCGCGCGGCGGGATTCCGCTGATCGAGGACGGCAAGCTGATCGGCGCGATCGGCGTTTCCGGCGGGGCCGGATCGCAGGACGAGGTCTGTGCCAAGGCCGGGGCGGCCGTCATCAACAAATAGCTGGGCTGCGTTGCGCCGGCTGCCCGGGGCGCAAATAGGTCAGCACGCTTGACATAATGGGGGTCACTTCCCTTATGGTGCGCTGCAGCAAATGCTGCACTGCAACAGAAGGGACTTTCTCCATGGCACAGCTCATGCGCGGCTTCGGTCATGACGCCGCGACCACCGGTGTGTCGGGCCTCGCGCCGATTTCCGGCCTGATGGCCCGCCTCGGCGGCTGGGTGGCCGAGCGTCGCCTGCGCGCCGAGACGATGCGCGAACTCAGCCTGCTCAACCCGCGCGACCTGCAGGACCTCGCCATTGCGCCGAGCGATTTCGAGTCGATCGCGCGCGGCACCTGGCAGCGTTGACAGGTTCCCCGGAGCGCATCTTGCGATGCGCTCCGGGTTTTTGCGTGCCTTGCCGGATACGATCATCCGGCGGATCAAATATGGCTGTGGGGCGGCTGCAGCCCCCAGGTCGTCAGACTCAGGACCGGCTCAGTGCAGTTGCATCACATGATCGATGTGGCGCCACTCGCCCAGACTGACGATGCTGGTGGCGCCCACGCGCACCGAATGCAGCTTGCCATCGATCTGACGGGTCCAGAAATCGAGAAACCGGTGCAGAACCGGAAATTTCGGCGCGATGTCCAGGTCCTGCCAGACGAAGCTCTGCAGCACCGCCGGATGATCCGGCAAATGGTAGAGAATCTCGGCGGTCGTCATCCGATAGCCGTTCAGCTGGCGTTCGAGTGCGGTTTCCAGTCGCATGCAGCTCTCCGTCGGTTGGTGTCGGTCGATAGGTCAAAAACATCCTTGTCTGTGTGCCGCAGGGCCAGCGAGGCTTCCCGAATGCCGCGATCTGCCGCGCGGCTGTCATCATCCTGACACGGCAAATCTTGCCGAAACAATAAAAAATCCACTGAAATCAGCAACTTGGCACTCACCTGCCGAGAGTGCTGCCGATTGCTTGACATCCGAGGGGCAGCGTTCTACATCGCTGGCACTCCCTGCATGGGAGTGCTAACAATGGCCGTACCGAAGCAGGACGCCGTGAATGCCCAAAGGGGGTTCGCAGTGCCGCGTGAAGGTCCGGTCGCAACCATCCAGGAGCGATCCGCATGAAATTCCGTCCCCTGCACGACCGTATCGTGGTGCGTCGCATCACTGCCGAAGAGAAGACCGCGGGCGGCATCATCATCCCCGACACCGCCAAGGAAAAGCCGATGGAAGGCGAAGTCATCGCCGTCGGCCCCGGCAGCCGCAACGAGCAGGGCGCCATCGTCGCCCTCGACGTGAAGGCGGGTGACCGCGTGCTGTTCGGCAAGTGGTCGGGCACCGAAGTCAAGATCGACGGCGAAGAGCTGCTGATCATGAAGGAAAGCGACGTCATGGGCATCATCGACGCCCCGGCCGCCTCCTCCAAGAAGGCCGCCTGATCAGCTCTCCCCTATCTATAAGGAACACACGACATGGCTGCTAAAGAAGTTCGTTTTGGCTCCGACGCGCGCGCGCGCATGCTGCGCGGCGTCGACATCCTCGCCGACGCGGTGAAGGTCACCCTGGGTCCCAAGGGCCGCAACGTCGTCATCGACAAGTCCTTCGGCGCCCCGCGCATCACCAAGGACGGCGTGACCGTCGCCAAGGAGATCGAGCTGTCCGACAAGTTCGAGAACATGGGCGCCCAGATGGTGCGCGAAGTGGCCTCGAAGACCAACGACCTCGCCGGTGACGGCACCACCACGGCCACCGTGCTGGCGCAGTCGATCGTGCGTGAAGGCTCCAAGCTGGTCGCCGCCGGCATGAACCCGATGGACCTGAAGCGCGGCATCGACAAGGCCGTGGCCCATGTCGTCGAAGAGCTGAAGAAGAAGTCCAAGAAGATCACCACCCAGGCCGAGACGGCCCAGGTCGGCACGATCTCTGCCAACGGCGAGAGCGAGATCGGCAAGATGATCTCCGAAGCCATGCAGAAGGTCGGCAACGAGGGCGTGATCACGGTTGAGGAAGCCAAGGGCATCCAGACCGAGCTCGATGTCGTCGAGGGCATGCAGTTCGACCGCGGCTACGTGTCGCCATACTTCATCACCAACGCCGAGAAGATGGTGGCCGACCTCGACAACCCCTACATCCTCATCCACGAGAAGAAGCTCTCGGGCCTGCAGCCGATGCTGCCGCTGCTCGAGTCGGTCGTGCAGTCCGGCCGTCCGCTGCTGATCATCGCCGAGGACATCGAGGGTGAAGCCCTTGCCACCCTGGTTGTGAACAAGCTGCGCGGCGGTCTGAAGATCGCGGCCGTGAAGGCGCCGGGCTTCGGCGATCGCCGCAAGGCGATGCTGGAAGACATCGCCATCCTGACCGGCGGCCAGGTGATCAGCGAAGACCTCGGCATCAAGCTCGAGACCGTGACGCTCGCGATGCTCGGCCGCGCCAAGAAGATCCTGATCGAGAAGGAAAACACCACGATCGTCGAAGGCGCTGGCAAGAAGGCCGACATCACCGGCCGTTGCAGCCAGATCCGCGCGCAGATCGAGGAGACCACCTCGGACTACGACCGCGAGAAGCTGCAGGAGCGTCTGGCGAAGCTGGCCGGCGGTGTTGCCGTCATCCGCGTCGGCGGCGCCTCTGAGGTTGAAGTGAAGGAGCGCAAGGATCGCGTGGACGACAGCCTGCACGCCACCCGCGCTGCGGTGGAAGAGGGTATCGTTCCGGGCGGCGGCGTCGCTCTGGCCCGCGCCTCGCTGAACCTCGCCAAGATCAAGGTGGACAACGACGACCAGCGCGCCGGTGTCGAGATCGTCCGTCGCGCCCTGCAGACGCCGATGCGCCAGATTGCCGAGAACGCCGGTGAAGACGGTGCGGTCATCGCCGGCAAGGTGCTGGAGAAGGACGAGTACAACTGGGGCTTCGACGCGCAGAGCGGCGAGTTCAAGGACATGGTCAAGGCCGGCATCATCGACCCGACCAAGGTTGTCCGCACCGCCCTGCAGGATGCGGCCTCGGTCGCCGGCCTGCTGGTGACGACGGAAGCCATGATCGCCGAGAAGCCGGAGAAGAAGGCTCCCGCTGGCGGCCCCGGCGGCGGCATGGGCGGCGGCATGGGCGACATGGATTTCTGATCTGACGCTCACTGCTGATATTTGCGTGAATCGAAGGAAGGGGCAGGCCGCAGGGCTTGCCCCTTTCTCGGTTTTATGGCGTTCTCAGGACTTGTGCTGCCTGCAATGTGTCGTTTTTATTGACTTGGCCGTCGAGTTCTGCGCCACTAGGCCTGCAATCGCGTTCTGGCTTGGCTTGCTGCTTATCCGTCGTACCGTCCGGGTCATCCCCGCCGTTGCGTCTCCCACGGGGTGCTTCAAGAAATCCATCAACCCGGTTGTCATCCACCTCGCATAGATCTGCGAGGGTCCCCGCATCCTTGTGCGGGGGATCGACATGAGAGAGACGCAGCTATGGCTATCGGTACCGTGAAGTGGTTCAACACCACAAAAGGATTTGGCTTTATCATGCCGTCTGATGGCGGCAAGGATGTCTTCGTGCACATCACAGCGGTTCAGGCCGCGGGCCTTCGTGGCCTCGATGAAGGCCAGAAGGTGAGCTACGAAGTGGCGATGGAGCGCGGCAAGGCTGCCGCCACGAATCTGAAGCCCGCGTAAGACGCGCGCTTACCCCAAAATCGGCCGATCTTGCGTGCCAGCCGCCATCATCAAGATGACGACCTCGTTGGAGTATCAAACTCCAATGACGCGCGCCGCGGGATCCGCCCATCTCAAGCAACGGTCCGAGCCTAACGACGCGATGTCGGTCCCGCGCTTTCTCCCCGTCCTCCAAGTCGCTCTCGTCCGACCGGGACACTCAACCTGCAACAACCATCACGCAGAAGCGGCTTCCCGCGTCTGACTTCAGGAGACACTCACATGGCTATCGGTACTGTTAAGTGGTTCAATGCCACCAAGGGCTTCGGCTTCATCATGCCGTCTGACGGCGGCAAGGACGTGTTCGTGCACATCACCGCCGTACAGGCCGCCGGCCTCAAGGGCCTCAACGACGGCCAAAAGGTCAGCTACGAAGTGGCGATGGAGCGCGGCAAGGCTGCCGCCACCAACCTCAAGCTGGCCTGAAGCCTCGCGCTTCGGCTACTGAAACGGCCGCCAGGGAAACCTGGCGGCCGTTTTTGCTGTGGGGGACCGAATGCTCGAAGTGCTGCTGGCCGGGTTGCTGCTCGGCCTCTCGGTGGCAGCGCCGGTGGGGCCGATGGGGCTGCTGACCATCAATTGCACGCTGGCCCAAGGCTGGGCCGCGGGCATGGCGATCGGCGCCGGCATCGCCACCGGCGATGCGCTGTACGGCGCACTGGCCGCCTCCGGCACCAGCGCCGTCTCCCGCTTGCTGCTGCAGGTTCAGACCCCGCTGCGCCTGGCCGGCGGCGCGTTCCTGATCTGGCTGGGACTCATGGCCTGGCGCTCGGCCGGTGTGGCGCGCACCGCGCGACAGGTCGGCGGCACCGGGCTGTTGCGCGCCTATGTCGCGGCGGTCGGGCTCACGCTGACCAATCCCGCGACCATCCTCAGCTTTGTCGCGGCCTTCGCGGCGCTGGGCGTGGTGGCCTCGCGCGGCGCCTTCGCGCTGGTGGCGGGTGTGTTTCTGGGATCGGCACTGTGGTGGCTGTTTCTGTGCAGCGCCGTCGCCGGTGCGCGACGGGCGGTGACGCAGGGGGCGATGCTGTGGATCGACCGGATCTCCGCCCTGATTCTCACCGCGTTCGGCGCCGCCGCGATGCTGGGGCTGCTCTGAGACCAACGGTCTTGATCGATGACTCTTCCATCGATCAAGACCGTTGGTATCGCGCGCCGGGTCGGCCGGCGGCGGCGCGCCAAACCAGGACCCATACCAACGGTCATTCTTCATGACCGTTGGTATAAAACGCAGACCTGCCGCCCGCAGCCACGGATGCGATGATCTGCCGCTTCGAATGCAGCTTCTGCCGTAACTGCGCCGAGGGTCGATTCGGCTGGCGCTGCCCGAACCGTGGCAGCAGGCTCGCCGCACGACGGATCCGCCCGCGAGCAAAACTGGCCAGCTTCCCGGCGTCCGGCACGCGCGTTACCAAACCCCACCAGGCCTGCAGGGCCGCCAGCACTTCGTGACGAACCGTACTGCTTCTCGGTCGCGATAGCCGTGTCGCGACCTTCCGGCGAGTCCCGTTTCCCCGAATGCATCGTCATTGCGCCGCGCGTTCGCGACACAGAGATGGGTCCACGCGCCTTTCAAGTTCAGGCGGCCCGTACCCCGGCGACGAACTGGGCAACCTCCGCAGTCAGATCGTCGGATTGCCGGGACAGGCTTCTGGCGGCATCCAGAACCTTTCCAGAGGCAAGCCCCGTCTCATCGGTCCCAGCCCGCATTGTGCCGATGTTGGTCGACACATCGTGGGTGCTGGCCGCCGTCTGCTGAACGTTGCGGGCGATTTCTGCTGTCGCCGCCCCTTGTTCTTCGACTGCGGCGGCGATGGCGGTGGCGATGGAGCTGACCTGTTCGATGGTTGACCCGATGCCATGGATCGCATGGACGGCCTCGGCCGTCGCACTCTGAATCTGGGCGATCTGTCCGCTGATTTCCTCGGTCGCCTTGGCGGTCTGCAACGCCAGGCTCTTCACCTCGCTGGCGACCACGGCAAAGCCTTTGCCGGCTTCGCCGGCCCGAGCCGCTTCGATGGTGGCGTTCAGCGCCAGCAGGTTGGTCTGGCCCGCGATGTTGCTGATGAGCTGGACCACCTGACCAATCTTCTGCGCGCCGTCTGCCAAAGCCTGCACAATGGTGTCGGTACGACGCGCATCGTCCACAGCCTGGCTGGTGATGTGCGAGGATTGGTCCACCTGTCGGCTGATTTCCCTGATCGAGGCCGTCAACTGCTCGGCCGCCGCAGCCACCGCCTGCACGCTGTTGGTCGCAGCCTCGGCGGCCACCGCAACATTCGCAGCCTGCTGGCTGGTCTGAGTCGCGGTGGACGACATCGTCTGTGCCGTGGTCTGCAGCATCGAAGCGCCGGCGGATAGTTCAGACACCAGACTGCCGACCCTGCCTTCGAACGAATCGGCGGTCTGGTGCAGCGCCTGCTGGCGTTCCTGGGCCGCGCGTGCCTTCAGCGTTTCCTGCTCGGCCGTCAGCCCGTCGGCGCGGATCATGTTGTCCTTGAAGACCTGGACCGCCTCGGCCATGCGGCCGATCTCGTCGTGACGACGGCGCCCCGGCACGTCGGTGATGAGCGCGCCGTCGGCGATGCGGCGCATGGCCGCGGCAAGGCGGGTGACCGGCCGGGTGATCGACATGCCGACGAGCACGGCGAGGATGCCGCCGATCAACGCCGAGGCGAGCCCGGCAGTGGCAACGGTGATGCGGACGCCCCGGCGAGCGGCGGCGATTTCTGCCTGCCGCGCGGTCCGCTCGGCACCGAGGCTCGCAAGGCGGCCGGCAATGGCGTCGCGCGCCGTCTCGGCGGCCTTGTCCAGGCGCACCAGGCTGTTTGCCCGGGCGGTCATCGCGGTGGCGACAGCCTCCATTAAGGGTGGAAGTTCGGCCATCGATGCGGTCAAGGTGCCGATCATGCGGGTCAGGCGCGGCGTAAGGCCCGCCTGGTTCTTCTGAATGGCTCCAAGGTTGTCGGCGATGGTCGAGAGTGAGCCTTGGATGATCTGACGGTCGGCCGGCTCGCCGAAAGCGGCGTAGCGTTGCAGTGCGACCAGGAGATGAGAGGCTTCGGCGCCGTTGGCGGAGACCATCTCGAGCGTATCGCGTTCGGGCGATCTGGCAGCGGCGGAGGCCAGCGAAACGACCGAGCCCTCGAGCCCGAGTTCTGCCTGCGTGAGGGCGGCCTCCTTGTCACGCCGGACGATCGTCGCGGCGATGCTTGCATCAAGGGCCGAGCGAACGTCCCTGATGCTGAGCGCCAGCTGGCCCGAGGCATCGTCACCGGCTCCGAGTCCGGACAGGGTGCTCGCGATGGCCGTCAGTGCGGCGTCGACTCGCGCGCGATCAGCGGCAAGGTTGGTTCGAACATAGGTGGCGAGCGACATCTGGAGCGCGGACAGGTTCGAGCGAACGGTGAGGACCCGGTCCATGCTGGTTTGCGCGGATGCGGCTGCGGCATTGGCACGGTCGACCTGGTCGTCGGCGCGCCAGACCGAGACGGCGACCACAAGCTGCAGCAGGATCAGGGCAGCAAAGCCGCCGAATATGCGGGTGCGGATTGAATGCATGAGCGCAGATCTCCAGGCGGGGCGGGATGGCATCTGGCAAGTGATTCCATCCCTGACCCCAGGCGCCGTTTCATCGGGGGACGTCATGGCCAAAGATTTCGCGGAAACCCTATGGTTCAGGACCCGGCGGCGAGCAGGCTCGCCACGCGCTCTGCCCCGAAGCTGGGCTTGAGACTTTCGGCGTAGGGACGTGCGGCGGCCTGGAAGCCGGCGATGTCCACATCGTCGATCACGGTCATGCCCAGGGTTTTGAGATGTGCCACGCCATTCCTCGCCGCTTCGTCGGAAACCTGGCGGGTGATGGCGGCTCCTTTGCGCGCCGCCGCGGCCAGGGCTGCCTGCTGCGGTTCGGTGAGATCCTCGAGCAGGTCGGGCGAGGCGATGAAGCCCACCGCGTCGTAGATATGCCCCGTTAGACAGAGGTATTTCTGGACCTTATACAGCTTTGCTGCCTCCACCACCGCGATCGCATTCTCCTGCGCCTGGAACTCGCCCGTCTGCAGCGCGCCACGGAGCAGGCCGAAGGAGAGTGGTGCTGCATCGGCCCCAAGGGCGCGCATGCCGTCCAGCATGATGGTGGATTGCGGAACACGTAGCTTGAGGCCCTTCAGATCAGCCACGTTGCGGATCGGCTTGTTGGAGGTGATGTGCCGCATGCCATTCTCGCCCCAGGCCAGAACCGGGAGGCTCTTGGCGCGGGCGAACGTGAGAAACGCGGTCCCGATCGGGCCGTCGAGCACGGCGCGGGCGTGGCCGACATCGGCGAACACGTAGGGGACGTTGAGGATCCCGATCTCCGGGACGCTGCTGCTGATCAGCGAACTGCCAATCAGCGCGCCGTCGATGGTGCCCTTGGCGCAGCCGGCGAGCATGGCGAGGTCGTCGCCGAGCTGGGCGTTGCCGAGGACACTGATCTTGAGGACGTCCTTCAGCCGGTCATCAGCCGCCACCGCGTCCGCAAAGGCCTGGCCGCCGCGCCCGAAATGGGAATCATCCGTGTTGTTATGCCCAAATCGGACCCGGCGTGGTGCCGCCCGGGCGACATGGGGGGCGGACAGTGCGGCAACCGCGGCGCCGGCAAGACCGAGCACGGCCCGCCGGCGACGCAGAATGCATGGCGTGGTGGTGAATGGCATGAGGACTCGCTCCGAGTGTGGTTGTCTCGAAGGATAGGGAAGACCCGTTAAAATTTGGTTTCAGCGATGTGCCGGGGACATTCCTCCAGGCGCGGGTCTGGCTCCGGCCGATCAGAACGTCGTCGCGGCGATGTCGCGCCATTCGGCGCGCAGCCGGGCGGCCCGCTCCTCCCCGATCGCCGCCTCATACCGCGCCTGCGCGACGCGCCAGCCCTCCAGCGCCGCCTTGTGACGCGCGGCCCCCGCCTCGGTCAGCGACAGCAGACGGATCCGCCGATCCAAGGGGTCAGCGGACTGGATCACCAGCCTGTCGCGCTCCAGCGGCTGCACCGCGCGGGCAAGCGTGGTGCGGTCCATCACCAGTTTCGTCGCCAGCACCTGCATGCTCCAGGGACCGGTCGCGGCCAGACGGGCCAGCACGGAGAACTGCGTGCTGCGCAGCCCATAGGGCGCCAGCGCCTGATCGTACAGCGCACTGACATGGCGGGCGGCCTGGCGCAGGGCGTGGGCATTGCAAGCTTGTGTTCCGTGCATACGCACGCTTATAAGTGCGTATGCACGGAAATACAACGACAACCGCGGCCCCTGCTGCGATCAGCGCCCGCACCCGCAGCCTGCTCGAGGCCCCGCTGCTGCCGCTGCTGCTGCGCCTGGCACTTCCCAACATGGCGGTGATGCTGGCGCAGGCCGCCTCCGGCCTGATCGAGACCTATTTCGTGGGCAAACTCGGCACCGATGCCCTGGCCGGTCTGTCGGCGGCGTTTCCCGGCTATATGCTGATGACGATGATGTCGGCCGGGGCCATGGGCGGCGGCATCTCTTCGGCCATCGCCCGCGCGCTCGGGCGGCGGCGGCGTGACGAGGCGGACGCGCTGGTGATGCACGCGCTGCTGATCAACGCGGGCTTCGGCCTGGCCTTCACGGCGGCGATGCTGCTGGCGGGGCCGGCGCTGTACCGGGCGCTGGGCATGCGCGGGGCATCGCTCGATGCGGCGCTGATCTACTCCAACATCGCCTTCGGCGGCGCGGTGCTGCTGTGGCTGTTCAACGGGCTGGCCAGCGTGGTGCGCGGCACCGGCAACATGGCGTTGCCGGCCAATGTGATCATCGGCGGTGTGGCATGTCTGGTGCCGCTGTCGCCGTGCCTGATCTTCGGCATCGGCCCGATCCCGGCGATGGGTGTGGCCGGCGGCGGCGTGGCGCTGCTGATCTACTATCTCGTCGGCGGGCTGGTGCTGCTGCGCGCCTTGCTGGGCGGGCGGATCGGCGTGGGGCTGCGTCTGGCGCGGCCGCACTGGCCGTATTTTCGCGAAATCCTGCGGGTGGGGCTGGTCGGCATGGTGGTGACGCTGCAGACCTATTTCATCATCAGCTTCGCTACCATCGAGGTCGGCCACGTGTCGCCGGCGGCCGTGGCCGGGTTCGGCACCGGCAACCGGTTGGAATATCTGCTGGTGCCGCTGGTGTTCGGCATCGGCGGTCCGCTGGTGGCGATCGTGGGAACCTGCGTGGGCGCGGGATTGCGCGCCCGCGCGCTGCGGGCGGCCTGGATCGGGGCGGCCATCGCCACGGTGCTGTGCGAGGTCATCGGGCTCGTGGCCGCGCTCTGGCCGGAGGCGTGGCTCGGCCTGTTCGGGCATGATCCGGCGATGCTCGCCGCCGGCGCGCAGTATCTGCGCTGGGTCGGGCCGTTCTACGGCATGTTCGGCCTCGGCCTTGCCTTGTATTTCGCCTCCCAGGGCGCGGGACGGCTGCTGTGGCCGGTGGTGTCGGGCCTGCTGCGGCTGGCTGTGGGTGTGGGCGGCGGGGCGATGGCGCTGTCGCTGGGCTGGGGCCTGCCGGGCCTGTTCCTGGCGCTGGGGCTTGCCTTGACCACCTATGGTGGCGTCATTGCCGCAGCCGTCGCGGCCGGCGCGTGGTTCGGGAGGAGATGACGATGCAGTATTTCGAGGATCTCAGCGTGGGGCAGACCTTCACCGCAGGCCCCATCCTGATGACCGCCGAGCGGATCAAGCAGTTCGGCACGGAATTCGATCCGCAGCCCGCCCATGTCGACGAGACGCTGGCGGCATCGAGCATCTTCGGCGAGCTCGTCGCCTCCGGCTGGCACACCGCGTCGGTGACCATGCGGCTGCTGATCGACGGCGCCAGCCCGCGCGTGGCCGGCGGCATGGTGGGGGCCGGGATCGACGCGATCTCCTGGCCGGTGCCGGTGCGGCCGGGCGATGCGCTATCCGCCACCAGCGAGATCATCGAAATGCGGCTGAGCCGGTCGCGGCCGGATCGCGGCATCGCCAAGCTGCGCACCGTCACCACGCGACAGGACGGCACGGCGGTTCAGGTGGTCACGGCCAATATCGTCATTCCGTGCAGGCCGGCGTAGCGCCGGACTCCGCAGCGTCATGCGCCGCCAGCGCCGGCAGCAGCGGCAGCAGGGTCTGCAGGTGGCGCTCCGCCTTGCAGACGAGGTAGTGCCCGCCGGTGCCGCCGGTGTCCTGATCCGACGGGACCGGCGCGCCGTCCGGCCCGATGCGGACCGGTGACAGGCCGAGATCGGCGTAGATCTTGAGCATCGCGGGCCCGGCACCCCAGATCGCGGGGTCGAGTCCTTCCTGGGCGGCGAGATCGCGCAGCCGCCAGATGGCGGAGGCGCAGTCGGTGGAGGCGCCGGCGGGGTCGCCCAAGGCCAGCAGCACGCCGCCGACATGGCGATAGGGAATGGCGGCGCGGTCGGCCTCGCCCCACACCACGCCGTCCGCCTCGGCCGGCGGCATCGCGCCCAGGGCCGCGTAGCGCAGCCGGCTGTCGGCCGACCAGAGCTGCGGATGCACCTTGCCGGGGTGCAGCAGCCGCGCCAGCGCCACGCCGCCGATCACCACCGTGAACGCGACCGAAGCGCGCAGCGAGTTCGGCACATCCGGCGACAGGATCACGCCCCACCAGGTGTCGTTCTCCAGCCAGCGCACATGCGGCTCGAAGGCGGCCAGCGCCAGCACGCAGCCGCTGAAGCACAGCAGCGGCAGCGCCACGCCGGTCTCCATCCGGCCGCTGAACACCTGGGCGCGGCGGTAGAAGGCGCTGCGGAACGGCGCGATCAGCAGGGCGGTGAAGCTCAGCACGCACGGCACCCAGACGCGCTCGCCCTGCGCCACGGTATAGGCTGCGGCCAGCAGCAGCAGAAAGATGGTGGCACCCCAGGCCAGCGCCACGCGCTGCGCCATCTTGATCGCCAGCACCAGCAGGGCCGCGCCGATCAGCGAGGGGATGAACTGGCCGGCGGTCTCGGCCACATCGGCGAAGTCGGGGTCGATCCAGGAGAAATCCGGCCGCGGCTCGATGACGCCGATGCACAGCAGCAGCAGGCCGCACAGGGCGACGGCGCCGGTGGCGGCGGTGACGGCGAAATCCGGTGTCAGCTCCTGCAGCCCGCCAAACTTCACCGCACTGGAGAGAAAGCCGCGGCCGCGCAGCAGCACCTCGTTGCCGGTGAACAGCGACCCCGCCAGGAACAGCGGAATGATGTAGTAGTACAGCCGGAACACGACGATGGCGCCGATGATCTGCGGCGGCTCCAGGTAAGGCGACAGGCCCACGAGCAGCGCTGTGTCGAACACACCGAGGCCGCCGGGCACGTTGGCGGCGAGGCCCGCGGTGTAGGAGGCGAGATAGACGCCGAGGAAGCGCAGATAGTTCAGCCCCGGCGCCGGCGGCAGCAGCGCGTGCATGATCGCCGCCGTCACCGCGACGTCGACAGTGGCGAGCAGCACCTGCAGGATGGCCATCTTCCAGTTCGGCAGCTCCACCTGGTGGCCGAACAGGGTGAACACGCCGAGAAACCGCGCCAGCGCCACGTAGCCGGCCACCAGGCCCCACATCAGCGCACCGATGCCGTACATCAGCAGCACCGGCAGTTGATTGCCGAAGAACGGCACGGCCTTGGGCTCGGTGAACAGCACCACACCGCCCAGCACCATGGCGCCCAGGCCGAAGGTGAGCGAGCAGAACGCCACCACCTTGCCGATCTGCAGCGGCGTCAGCCCCCAATGCGCGTAGAGCCGGTAGCGGACCGCAGCCCCCGAGACCGCGGCGAAGCCCAGATTGTGCGACAGCGCATAGGCACAGAACGAGGCGAAGGCGACGCGCCCGTAGCTCACCACGTTGCCGGCATAGATGGTGCCGAGCCGGTCGTAGAAGGTGAGCACGCCGTAGGACAGCACGGTGAAGATGAACGAGATGATCAGGGCGCGGTGGGGAATGGCATCCAGCGCCACGGCGATGTCGGCGATCTTGAGGTGGCGGAACTCCCGCTGCACCACATAGACCGCCCCGCAGAGCAACAGAACGCCCAGCAGTGCCGGCACATGGCGAAGGATCTTCTGCAGACGTCCCATGATCGCAGCCTAGGCCGGAACGGCGGCGCGGGCCAGGGCGGTGTCGATCAGGGCCACGGTCTCGGTCACGCCGTAAAGGGCGATGAACTGGCCGAAGCGCGGGCCTTCCTGCTGGCCGAGCAACACCTGATAGAGACAGGCGAACCAGGCCCGCAGCTCGGCGAAAGGATGGCGCTTGCCGACATCGTACAGCAGTGTCTGCAGATCTTCGGCCGGCGTGTCGGCCGGCAGCGCGCGCAGGCTGTCCGCGAGATCGGCCAGGGCGGCGCGCTCGGTGGCGTCGGGGTCGCGGAATATTTTCGTGGGGCGGACGATGTCCTGGTAGTAGGCGATGGCGCAATCGACCAGCTTCGCCAGGAACGGCATATCAGCGGCGGTGGCGCCCGGCGAATAGCGGCGGATGAAGCCCCACAGCAGCTCCGGCGTCTCGGCGTTCACCACGCTGGCGAGGTTGAGCAGCATGGCGAAGGACAGCGGGCTGGCGGCGGATTGCGGCACGTGGCCGGCATGGATGTGCCAGGCCGGGTTGACCATGGCGGCCGCCTCGTCCTGCGTCAGCGCCTTGCCGGCATTGGCGACATATTCGTCGACCGCCCTGGGAATGACGTCGAAATACAGCCGCTTGGCGCGCTGCGGCTGGTTGAACATGAACTGGGCGAGGCTCTCCGGCGGGGCGTAGCGCAGCCATTCGTCCACGCTGAGGCCGTTGCCCTTGCTTTTGCTGATCTTCTGGGCGTTCTCGTCGAGGAACAGCTCGTAGGTGAAGCCTTCCGGTGGCGGGCAGCCGAGGATGCGGCAGATCCGGCCGGAGAGGCGCACGGAGTCGATGAGGTCCTTGCCGGACATCTCGTAATCCACGCCCAGCGCCGCCCAGCGCATCGCCCAGTCGGCCTTCCATTGCAGCTTGCAGGCGCCGCCGGTGACGAGGGTTTCGTAGAACCGGTCATCGGCCGGGTCGCGCCAGGCGATGGTGCCGGCATCGGCGTCCACCTTGTCCACCTTCACCTGCATCACCTGGCCGGTGCGGGGATGGATGGGCAGGAACGGCGAGTAGGTGGCGGCCCGTTCGGCGCCGAGTGTGGGCAGGATCACCGCCACCACCTCCTCGTGCAGGGCCAGCATGTGGCGCAGCATCGGGTCGAACCGGCCGGAGCGGTAATAGTCGGTGGAGGAGGCGAATTCGTAGTCGAAGCCGAACCCGTCGAGGAAGCGTTGCAGCTCGGCGTTGTTGTGGGCACCGAAGCTGTCATGCGTGCCGAACGGGTCTGGCACGCGGGTCAGTGGCTGGCCGATGAACTGCGCCAGCATCTCGCGGTTGGGCACATTGTCCGGCACCTTGCGCAGGCCGTCCATGTCGTCGCTGAAGGCGAGCAGGCGCGAGGGCAGGCCGGTGAGCGTGGTGAAGGCGTGGCGCACCCAGGAGGTGCGGGCGACCTCACCGAAAGTGCCGATATGCGGCAGGCCGGAGGGGCCGTAGCCGGTCTCGAACAGCGCCGCGCCGCGGCCGGCCGCTTGCAGCCGGGCGGCGACCTTCTGTGCCTCCTCGAACGGCCAGGATTTCGGGAGCACGGCAAGGCCCGTGTTGCTCAATGTTTCACGCATGGGGTGAAGCTAGAAATGGGGGATGGCTTGGTCAATCGCTTCGGCCGATTATAGCTTCGTCATGACAGGTTTTACCGCGCCGGTGTTGCCCGCGATCCTGCTGCCGCGGACCCTGTCCGTCGTGGCGCGGGTGGGGCGTGCGCAGGTCCTCACCGCCGATGGCGAATTGCTCGATCTCACGGCCCCCGAGGCGGCGACGATGCTGCGCAAGGCGCGCCCGCCGATGCTGGTGCATGCGCCGGCCACGCTGCGGCGGCTCGGGCTGCGGTCGCTGCCGGCGTTGGATCTGCTGGAGCTGTTCGCCTTCGTTCACCCCGCCCGCGCTGCGGCGCCGACGCCGCTGGGGCTCGCCGTGGCGCTCGACCTGAAACCACCGTCGGTGACGGCCCTGGCCGGCAGCCTGCCTGAGATCGCCCGCGCGCTGCTGGCGCATCTGCAGGCGGCACGCGACCTGCCGGCGCAGCGTGATGCGGCCGGGCTTGCCGCGCGGATGGGCGAGGTGGGCTGGGGCTGGACGCCGTTCGTGCTGGCAGCGCTCGGCCAGCCCAACGCGAAATCCAACGCCGACTCGCTGCGCGTGTGGAAACGTCTGCCGGAATGGGAGGACGAGGCGGTGCCCCCTGCCCCGTCCTCGCTGCCGGTGAGCGGCGCGGAGGCCCGCACCCGGCTTGCCGCCATGCTCGGCGCGCAGGCGGAGCAGCGCCCGGGCCAGGCCGACTATGCCAGCGCCGCCGCCGCCGCCTTCGCCCCTCGCGAGACGCGCGGCAGCCCGCATATGGTCCTCGCCGAAGCCGGCACCGGCACCGGCAAGACACTGGGCTACATCGCGCCGGCCAGCCTGTGGGCGGAGCGCAACAAGGGGGCGGTGTGGATCGCCACCTACACCAGGCATCTGCAACGCCAGATCGACGGCGAACTGGCGCGGCTCTACCCCGACGAGGCCGAGCGGCGCCGGCGTGTGGTGGTGCGCAAGGGGCGGGAGAACTATCTCTGCCTGCTCAACCTGGAGGATGCCGTGGGCGGCGCCAATGGCGGGGCCATGCCGCAATCGGTCATTCCGCTCGGGCTGATCGCGCGCTGGGCGCAGCGCACCGCCGATGGCGACGTGCAGGGCGGCGATCTGCCGGGCTGGTTTGCCGAGGTGTTCGGCCAGGGAGTGACGGCGGGTCTCGCCGACCGGCGCGGCGAGTGCATCCATGCGGCGTGCCCGCATTGGCGGAAATGCTTCGTCGAACACACCATCAGGCGTGCCCGGGGGGCGGATCTGGTGGTGGCCAACCATGCGCTGGTGATGGCGCAGGCGGCCTGGGGCGGGATCGACGACAGCTCGGTGCCGGTGCGCTACGTGTTCGACGAAGGCCATCATTTGTTCGACGCCGCCGACAGCGCGTTCTCCGCCGAGCTCTCCGGCATCGAGGCGGCCGAGCTGCGGCGCTGGCTGCTCGGTGCCGAGGGCGGACGTTCCCGCGCCCGCGGCCTGCGCCGGCGATTCGAGGAGCTGGTCGCCGCGCGCGACGATCTGATGACGCCGCTGGAGGCAGCGCTGCAGGCGGCCCACGCCCTGCCCGCCCCCGGCTGGAATGCGCGCCTTGGCGGCGCGGCCCCCGAACTCCTGGCCGAGCCCGGCCGCCCCAACCCGACCGAGGCGCTGCTCGCCGCCGTGCGCAGGCAGGTGCTGGCGCGTATGGGCGGCGACGGCGATCCGGGTCCGGGGGTGATGGAGTGCGACCTGCATCCCGCCATGGACGAGCTGCCGATGGCGGCGCTGACCCTGTCGCGTGCCCTTGGCCGCATCGTCGCGCCCTTGAAGACGCTGCATGAGCGGCTCGCGGCACGGTTGGAGGACGAGGCGGAAGACATGGACACCGCGATGCGCAACCGCATCGAGGCGGCTTGCCGCACGCTGAAGCGCCGCGCGATTGATTCACTCGTCGCCTGGATGGCGATGCTGCAGGCAGCGGCCGAGTTCGCGCCCGAGCCCGGCACCCGCCCCACCCATGTGATGTTCCTGCGGCTTGATCGCCGTTCGGACGGTGATCGGGATGTGGGGGTGCACCGGCATTGGCTCGATCCCACCATCCCCTTCGCCACCACCCTCGCCCAGCCGGCGCATGGCGTGCTGATCACCTCCGCCACCTTGCGCGACACCGGCGAGGCCGACCAGGAGGCGGCGTGGGGGATCGCCGAAGGGCGCGTCGGCGCCTCGCATCTGGCGAGCCCCGCGATCCGGGTGGCGGTGGCCAGCCCGTTCGACTATGCCGCCCAGACCCGCGCCTTCGTGATCAGCGATGTCAACGCCCGCGAGATCGCCCAGCTCGCCAGCGCCTATCAGGCGCTGTTCCTGGCCGCCGGCGGCGGGGCGCTGGGATTGTTCACCGCCATCACGCGGTTGCGCGCCGTCCATGCCCGCATCGCCCCCGCGTTGGAGCTGGCGGGCATTCCGCTGCTGGGCCAGCATGTCGATGCCATGGACAACGCGACGCTGGTGGACGTGTTCCGCACCGAGACCGACAGCTGCCTGCTCGGGACAGACGCGATGCGGGACGGGGTGGACGTGCCCGGCCGCGCGCTGCGGCTGGTGGTGTTCGAGCGGGTGCCCTGGCCGCGGCCGGATATTCTGCACCGCGAGCGCCGCACCCATCTCTCCGAGGGTGACCCCGCCGGGTTCGATGACCGGGTGGTGCGGTTTCGCCTGCGCCAGGCGTTCGGCCGGCTGATCCGCTCGGCCACCGATCGCGGCGTGTTCGTGCTGCTCGACCGGCAGACGCCGACCCGCCTGCTGACCGCGTTTCCGCCGGGGGTGCAGGTGCAGCGGCTGGGACTGGCCGAGGCGGCGGCGCAGACCAGGGCCTTTCTGTCCGGGCCAGACCCGGCGTGAGCGGCCCAGCCATCCGGCAAGATCAGCTGACTCCGTCCATATTATATTTTTAATACCACCAAGTTATCATTAACAGACCGGGAACGTTAATAATAACGATTAACTGTGATATAACACCTATCGTCACGGAAGCCGTGCTTAATCGCGCCCTTGCCTGTCACGTGGTAGGGAGCCTGGGCCTGGTGGAGCACTCGATTGCACTCTTGTCTGAGCTGATGGCCTTTGTCGATCGCGTGGATTCTCTCGAACAGCAACGCAGCCGCCTGCCGGGTGCGCCAGCCCGGCTCAATCGCACCGAAATCGCCGAGGCGCTGGCCGAGGCGCTGGGCCGCCGCGCCGATCTTCTCGCCGTGCAGGATACGCCGGCCGCGCCGGCCCGCCCGCGCGCGCATGACGCGGCGATGGCGCGGCGCGCGGCCGGCATGGCCGCCCGGATCGCGGGCCGGCTCGGTGTCACGCGGCGCGATCTGCACCAGTTGGTCCAGGCGCGCGGCCGCCGGATGACGGCGTATCCCGAAAGGCCGTGAGCGCGGGCGGAACCGACGCCTTTGCCTCTTCCGCCCGGCGGTTCCTCGGCGTTATCAAAGGAGCAGAATCGCAGGCCGCCGTTTCGGCCGCAATCGCGCGAAGGAGCCGCATGGCATGCCGCACACCAGGATCACCGCCCGCCGCCGCCTTGGTGCCAGCACGCTGGACGTCTCGCCGGTCGGGCTTGGCTGCATGTCGCTCTCCGGCGTCTATGGCGAGGCGGATGACGCCGTCTCGGAGACGCTGATCCAGGACGCGATCGATCGCGGTGTGAACCATTTCGACTCCTCGGACATGTATGGCTGGGGGCACAACGAGACCGTGCTCGGCCGGGCGCTGAAGGGGCGGCGCGACGCGGTGGTGCTGGCCACCAAGTTCGGCCAGATCCGGCGCGAAGGCGGGGCGAACGGGGTGGATGGCAGCCCGGCCTATGTGCAGCGCGCCTGCGAGGCGAGCCTGGCCCGGCTGGGGGTGGAGGTGATCGACCTTTACTACCAGCATCGGGTGGACTCGAAGGTGGCCATCGAGGAGACGGTGGGAGCCATGGCGCGGCTGGTGGAGCAGGGCAAGGTGCGGTTTCTGGGCCTGTCCGAGGCGCGGCCCGAGACGATCAGGCGGGCGCATGCGGTGCACCCGATCACGGCGGTGCAGACCGAGTTCTCCATCCTGTATCGCACGGAGGCGGAGGAGACGCGGGCGACCACCACGGCGTTGGGGATCAGTTTCGTGGCGTATTCGCCGCTGGGGCGCGGGCTGCTGACCGGCGCGATCCGCACGGCGGCTGATGTGGACGGGCGGCGGGCGGCGCATCCGCGGTTTCAGGGGGAGAATTTCGCGGCGAACCGGCGGCTGGCGGCGCCGATCGAGGACATGGCGGCGGCGAAGGGCTGCACGCCGGCGCAGCTGACGCTGGCGTGGCTGCTGGCGCAGGGCGAGGATGTGGTGGCAATACCCGGCACGCGCTACGTGGCCAGGCTCGACGAGAACCTCGGCGCCCTGGACGTGATGCTGACGCCCGAAGAGGTCGCCTCCCTGTCGGCTTCGATCCCCGCGGGCGCCGCCGCCGGCACACGCTACCCCGCGGGCGGCATGGCGGCCGTCTACGTTTGAAAGTTTTTTGCTTCTTTTTTTCAAAAAAGAAGTCCTTTCTTTGAAAAGAAAGAACCAACGAAACTTTCATCCGTTGGGGTGGGGGCAGGCCGCAATTATGCCATCAGCAAGAGTCTATCTTGGCGCTCACGCGGATTTGTCCTAATCCGTCCCACCCCAAGGTCGAGCTGTCCCATCACGATGCGATCCCTGTCCCTGTCGTTCGATCGGATCACCGCCCGGGTGCGCGCCAGGCTCGATGGCCCCGGGCTGGCCGTGGTGCTGGCGCTGACGGCGCTGGCCGTGGTGCTGGCGCTGGTGATGGTCACCACCATCCGCTCGCCGCTGAAGGACGACATCGCCTGGCTGCTGTATGTCGCGCGCAACTGGCTGGCCGGGCAGCGGCTCTATGAGGATCTCATCGAGGTCAATCCGCCGCTGATCATCTGGATCTATGCGGTGCCGGCCGCCGTGGCCGGGTGGCTCGGCGCCATGCCGAAGCTGATCGCGGTGCCGTTCTTCGCCGCGATGGTGCTGGGCTCGGCGTGGTGGACGGCCTGCCTGCTGCGCGGCCAGGGACCGCTGTTCGCCCGCCGCGCGCCGGTGTTCGGGGTGATCGGCATCGTGCTGGTTCTGCTGCCCGGCGTGGAGTTCGGCCAGCGCGAACACCTGATGGCGGCGGCGCTGCTGCCCTACCTCGTGCTGATGGCCAAGTGGCTCGACGGCCAGGACGAGGAACGCTGGCAGGCCATCGGCGCCGGCGCGCTGGCGGGGCTGGCCTGTTCGCTGAAACCCACCTACGGCTTGGCGTTTCTGCTGCCCGAGGCGATCTGCCTGCTGGCCACGCGCAAGCTGTTGCGCAACGCGCCGATCGCGGCGGTGGCCTCCGGCATGGCCTATGTGGGCGCGGTGCTGGTGTTCTGCCCGGCCTTCCTCACCCGGGCGGTGCCGCTGGCGCTGGCACTGTATGGCGGCACCGACACGCCGCTGCTCAGCCTCATTTACGAGGCCCGCACCCTGGTGGTGGGGATCGCCGCCACCCTGCTGCTGTGGGGACTGACCCGCAAGGCGCTGGCGGCGCGCGCCACGTTCACCAGCCATCTCATGACCATCCTGGTGTGGTTCGCGATCGGCGCCGGCATCGTCTATCTGATGGAGGGCAAGAACTGGTTCTATCACCGGCTGCCCGGCATCACCGTGACCGTGCTGGCGCTGCTGCTGTGGTCGTCCGAGATGCTGCCAAGGCTGGGCCTCGCCTTGCCGCGCCGCCGCCGCATGCCGGCCGCGGCCCTGGCCGCGGTGGCGTTGCTGGTGTTCGCCTATGCCGATGTGGAACGGCTGCGCCCCTGGGTGCAGGAGGCGGTGGCGCCCGACCTGTCCACCGAGGTGCGGCTGGAGAAGATCATCCGCCACGAGAAGGTGCATTCCTATGTCGCCTTCTCCGAATGGATCGGGCTGGGGTTTCCGGTGGTCAACAACACCGGCGTGATCTGGGCCTCGCGGTTCGATTCCATGTGGGCGCTGAAGGGCGAGCTGTGGCGCGCCCATGAGGACGGCCACGCACCGCAGCAATGGCCGATCCGCCGCTGGGTGGCGCGGGACTTCATCACCGGCTGCCCCGACCTCGTCGTGGTCGATGCCCGTGGCGGCGTGATCAACTATGTCGGCGTGCTCATCGCCTCCGATCCCGGTTTCGCGCGGGTGTGGACGAAGTATCGCCAGATCGCCCAGTTCAACGGGCTGCGCGTGCTCAAGCGCGACACGCCGGATTGCAGCGTTCCGACCGTGCATCCGCGCCTGGCCTCGCAGGGGCTGACGCGGCCCTGAGCTGGAGCCGGGGCGTGCCGCACCGGCGTGGTCATTCATAGTCGCAATGCAATGAAATCCTTGCCGATGGCATGGACGTTATGCGCGGCTGATCGGCACGCGCTATGACTCGGCGTTGGATTTCCTGTAGCCTGTGAACAATAAACCAATTCGCCACAGCTATGGATCTTCCGGCCATGGGCAGCGATATCAGGGATCCCGAGGCGGTTTTAGCTTCGGTCAGCGCATCCATTCTGTCGCTTCGAGAGATCGTTTTCGGCTTCGGCGAAGCGCAGACGATGATCCGTGGGCTTGACGGCACGATCCTGTTCTGGAGCCGCGGGGCGGAGCGCTTGTATGGCTGGTCGCGCGACGAGGCGGTCGGGGCGTGCGCGCACGACCTGCTGGCGACCGCGTTTCCCGGCGATGTCGGCTTGCTTCACACCGGCCTGCGCCGCGACGGGGTGTGGCATGGCGAGCTGGTGCATCGCCATCGCGACGGCAGCAGGGTTTACGTGGCAAGCCATTGGGTGCTGCAGCAGGGCGATCCGCCGCGGGTCATTGAAATCAACAACAACATCACCGAGCGCCATCGCGCGGAGGCCACGCTGCGCTACCTCGAGGCGCTGGTGACCGATTCAGAGGATGCGATCATCGCCAAGACCCTGGACGGCACCATCACCAGCTGGAACCGTGCGGCCGAGCGGATGTTCGGCTGGTCGGCCAGGGAGATCATCGGCCGGCCGATCACCACGATCATTCCAGCCGACAAGCTGTCTGACGAGGCAGCGATCATTGCCAGGCTGCGTCAAGGCCAGCGGATCACGCATTTCGAGACCATCCGCCAGCACCGCAACGGCAACCCTGTGCATGTGTCGCTCACGGTGTCGCCGATCCGCGACAGCCGAGGCGACATCGTGGGTGCCTCCAAGATCGCGCGCGACATCGGCCCGCGGCGCCAGGCTGAGCTGTTGCTGCAGCGCTCGCAGCGGATGACGGCGCTGGGCGAGTTGACCGGCGGGGTGGCGCACGACTTCAACAATCTGCTCAGCGTCATCGTCAACAATGTCGAGCTGCTGCGGCGGATGGTGGCGCCCAGCCCCGATATCGACAGCATGACCAAGGACATCCTCACCGCCGCCCTCAACGGCGGCGCGTTGACCAAGCGGCTGCTGACCGTCGCCCGCCAGCAGACGCTGACGCTAGATGTCATCGACCTCAACGCCTATCTCGCCTCCTATGTCGAACTGCTGCGCCGCACGCTGGGCGAGGCGATCGAGATCGAGCAGCGCCTGGAGGAGGGGCTGTGGCTGGTGCGCGCCGATGCCTCGCAGATCGGCGATGCGCTGATCAACCTGGCGTTGAACGCGCGCGACTCCATGCCGATGACGGGCGGTCGCATCGTCATCGCCACACGCAACTGCGAGCGCACGGCGCCGGACATGCCGGCCCTGCTCGGCCCGTTCGTCGCGATCTCGGTGACCGACAACGGGTCCGGCATGTCGCCTGAGGTGCTGGAGCGGGCGATGGAGCCGTTTTTCACCACCAAGCCGGTCGGCCAGGGCAACGGGCTGGGCCTGAGCATGGTGCACGGCACGGTGGCACAGCATGGCGGGTTCGTGGAGATCCAGTCCACCCCAAGTGCGGGCACCAGCGTGACGCTGTTTCTGCCGCGGGTTCTGGGTCTGCAGGAGACCAGCCCGATGGCGGACGAGCACCCGGTTCCCAGGGCCGGCGACGGCAAGACGGTTCTGGTGGTCGATGACAACGGCCAGCTGCGCGCAACCGTGGTGCGCAGCCTGACGGCGCTGGGCTATCGCACGGTCGAGGCGACGGACGGCGCCAGCTGCCTGGCGCTGCTGGAGGCGGGCACGCCGTGCGATCTGCTGTTCAGCGATGTGGTGATGCCGGGCGGGCTGACCGGGCCGCAGCTGGCCAAGATCGCGCAGCGGATCCGCCCGGAGTTGCGGGTGCTGCTGACCACGGGGTTCTCCTCGGTGATCCAGGGTGGGCAGATCGAGGAGGCGTTTCCCGTGCTGCACAAGCCGTATCGGTTTCAGCAGCTGGCGGAGGCGGTGCATGTGGTTTTGAGTGAAGGGAAGTAGTTCTTTTTTGAAAAAAGAACCAAAAAACTTTCTATCGGCTCGCGCCCCCTTCCAGACAGGGCGCGGGCCGATGGATGAAAGTCTTTTGCTTCTTTTCTTCAGAAAAGAAGCGCTTTCTTAAAACGTATTCTGCAACCGAACCATCACATTGGTCTCATCAAACTGCGGCGCCTGATCATACCGCAGCACACCGCTGAGGCTGAGCGTGTCGGTCAGCTGATAGGCCAGCGCCACCCGGATGCCGGCCACGAAGCCGTTGCGGGTGAGCGAGGGGTTGGTGGTGCTGAGCAGCGGGTTGCTCGCCGCCGCCGCCACCAGCTGGCTCTGCAGGTTCGGGTCATGCGGGAACACCGGGCTGGCGTTCTCCTTGAAGCCGGCATAGCCGAAGGTGGCGCCGAGATCGTAGCTGAACCGGCCGGACCTGGCGCGATAGTCGATCGGGATGTTGATCGCCTCGTAGCTCTGCGGGCTGAAATAGCCGCCGTTGCCGAGCGTGAAGGCGCGCTGGTTGTTGGCATAGCCGAAATAGACCAGGTTCATGCCGGCGGTCAGCGCGGTGTCGCCGTCATGCAGGATCGGGTAGGAGAAGCCGGCGCCGGCCTCGGTGCGGTTGTTGGCCGCGACATGGGTGCCGGTCATCACCGCATAGCCGCCGCTGAGATAGGCCGAACCCGGGCCGATCGGGATTTCCAGCTGCGCCCGCCCGCCGGTGCTGGAGACCGCACCCCAGGTGACGCGGCTGTTGGGGTCGGTCTGTCCCGCCCAGGACAGCAGGCTGTCCTGCACGGCACGGCGGTCGCCGATCAGGCGCAGCCGCAGCCAGTCGGTCAGCCGCGGGGCGAACTCGATGCCGCCTTCCAGGCTGGGCTGTTTGAAGCCCAGCGGCGAGGTTCCGACATTGAGCTTGAACAGGTCGTTCAGCGTATAGCCGACGTTGAGGCCCAGCCCGGTCTCGGTGACGTTCTTCGGCGTGACCGGGGTGGTGCCGTAGAGCGGGTTGGTGCCGTATTTGTAGAGCTGCAGCAGCGAACTGCCGACCTGGCCGGCGTTGATCATCACCGGTTCCAGCTTGGCGGTGAGGGTGCCGCCGATGCCGGGGGCCGCGACCGTGCCCTCCACGGTGCTGCCGATTTCGGAGAGCTGGTCGAGCCCCGGGGAGCCGGAGCGGGTGTGCACGGTGGGCGCGAAGGCGAGGGTCGGCGCGTTGGCGGCCTCGGTGGCGACGAGCTGCTGGACGATCTGCCGGCTCAGCGGGTCCCGCGGCAGATTGGCGGCAACGCCTGCGGCCCCCACCGTCGGCTGGAACGGATTGCCGGTGGCGGCCATCGGATCGAGCCCGGTGGCGGCGACGTTGGTGCCCAGCTCCACCTGGCGCTGTGCCAGCGCCTGCTGCAGCAGGCGCTGGGCGCGGCCGCTGTCGCCGAAGGCGCTGGCGACGCGTGCGCGCAGGAACAGCACCCGGCTGTCGGATGGGCCGTTGCCCGCGGCATCCTCGACCAGGGCGGTGGCGGTGCGGCGGTCTCCCGCCGCAATGGCGGCCTCGACGGCGCCCTGGCGGGCATCGAAATTGCGGGGATCGCGCGCCAGCACCGCCTGGGCGAGGCGCAGCGCCTCGAGCGGCTGGCGCGCGCCCTGGTAAAGCCGGGCGAGGGCCAGCTTGGCATCAACATTGTCGGGGTCCTGCGCCAGCACCGGGCGCAGCCGGTCGAAGCCCTGGGCCTGGGAGCCGGCTTCGTTCAGCCGGTCGGAGGCGCGGATGGCGATGCCGTTGCGCAGGGCCCTAAGGTCACGCTGCTGGTCGGCCGAGAGCGCGATCTGGCTGATCTGGTCTGCCATGGCGCCGGCCACGGTGTCGGCGCCGGCGGCGAGCAGGGCGCCGGCTACGGCGAGCCTGGCCGCGGTGCCGCCGGCGGGATTGGCGGCCAGTGCGACCCGGGCTGCCTCGGAGGCGCCGACACGGTCCGACGCGTCACCGAAGGCGCGCACCACGGCGGCGCCGGTGGCGCCGGAGGGATCGGGGCGGGCGGCGATCAGCAGCAGCTGCTGGCGGGCGCCGGTGGCGTCGGCCATCAGGGACTGGGCCGCATGGGCCACGTCCCGATCGGTGCGGATCTGCGCCTCGAGCCGGCCCATGTCCGGCGTGCGGCGCAGCGCGGGAATGGCGTTGAGCTGGGACTGCGCGTCATCGAGGCGGCCATCTTCCTGGGCGAGCAGGGCGGCGGCGAAATGGTCGTCAGCCGTGCCGTCACGCGCTGCCAGCTCCTCCACCAGCGCGCGGCCTTCCTCGCCGCGACCGTTGCGGCGGAGCAGGCGGGCGAGGTCGAGCCGGACCCAGGGGTCGTTGGGGGCGGCTTCCACGCCGCTGCGCAGCAGGGTGATGGCGATGTTGCTGTCAGTGACCTGCGCTGCTTCAGCCCGGAGCTGTCCGACCCGGGAATCGGGCGGCGGGGTCTGAGCCGAGGGTGGGCTCGGCGCGCCGGGGCTGGGGGAAGGTGCGGCCGCGGTGCGGACCGGCTCCGGCGGCAGCTTGCCCTGGGCCCGCAGCGCCTGGTTGAGGCCGGTCACCGCCGGTGGGAAGCCCGGCCGGCGGCTCAGCGCCGTGCGGTAGTGCTGCTCGGCGGCGGCGGGATCGTTCTGTTTCAAGGCGGTGTCGCCCAGCAGGGTTTCGGCGTCGGTATGGTCCGGCACGTCGCGGCGCAACGCGTCGCGCAGCAGCGCATCGGCGCCGGCTGCGTCACCCTGGCGCAGCTTTGTGCGGGCATCGGTCAGCGCCATGCCATAGGCGGCGCCATCGAGCGCCTTCTGCCATTGCGCGGCATGGGCGGGATCGGCGGCGACGGCGCGTTCCAGCAGCGGCCGCGCCGCCTCGGGCTGGTTCTGGCGCAGACGGACGAGGCCGAGCCCGCCCAGCGCGTCGGCATCGTTGGGGTTGGCGGCGAGCGCCTTGGTGAAGCGATCGGCGCTGGTACGCAGATCGCCGGTTTCGAGCTGGGCGAAGGCTTCGCGGCGCAGCGCGTCGTTGGGGTCGGGCGCCACGGCGGGCGCCTGGCGCAGGCTGGCGAGGCGCTGGGTTAGTTCGGGGTCGTTGGGGAAGCGGCGCAGATAGGCCTCGATCAGCGGGGCGGCGGCGGGGTTGCTGCCCATGTAGCCCAGCGCCTGCCGCCAGCCGCGCTTGGCCTCCTCGGCGGTCTCGGGGCGGTCGGCCAGGGCGGCGAGGCGGGCGATGCCGTCGGCACGGGTCGCTTCCTGGTAGGTCAGCGCCTCGGCGGCGGCGAGCTGCGTGTTCGGATCGGCATTGGGCGCGCCGGCGAGGCGGTTCAGCCCGGCGAGGCCCTCGGCGCGTGTGCCGGCGCTGCCGGATAGCGCCTGGTAGTATTCGCGGGCATAGTCCGGCGGCGGACCCTCGGCGCCGAACAGCGCGCGATAGCGCATGGCGGCCTCATCGGCGTGGCCGTCGCGGGCGGCCTGGCGGGCCTGGGCCAGGGCGGTCTGGTCGAGCGAGGCGGCGCGCAGGGCGGCGGCGGTGGCGGCGCGCTGCGCCTCGGTGCCGCCGGCCGCCTGGGCGCGGCGGAGATAGCCCAGCGCCGCGTCACGGTTGCCGCGCACCGTCTCGACCCGGGCGGCCATCTGCAGCGCCTCGGCATTGTTCGGCTCCGCGGCCAACGCCCTTGTGATCGAAAGCGAGGCCAGGTCCGGCCGGTTCTGCGCCAGCCAGCGGTCTGCCTGACGGATCAGCGTTGTGACCGCACTGCCGGAATCGACCGCGGCCGCCGGGGTCGCCTGCGACGCAGGAGCGGGCTGCGGGGCACCGGGGGCGAAGGCCGCCGGTGTCGGAATCTGTGTCGGTGTCTGGGCCAGGGCCGGTCCTGCGACCGACCCCAGCAGCACGCCGATCAACGTCCGGGTGCGTGTCACGATTTGAAGCTCCGGGCGCGCATGCGCATCGCGGCCCGGCGGCGCAGCATCCAGAAGAACGGAATGCCGAGCAGGCAGGCGGTGGCCAACAGCAGCAGGGCCGCCCGTTCCGGCCGGCCGCCGATCAGCAGCTGGGCGCGCAGCCAGAACGGCAGGTCGCCGACCTCGTAGTTCTCCGAGGCGCGGAATGCCGACACGCGTCCGCCGGTCTCGATGCTGATATCGCCCTGGATCTTGCCGGACTGCTCGGGGTCGCGCAGGATTCCGACCGTCTCGGCCATGGCGGCGGGGGTCAGTCCGGTCACCGCCACCACCGAGCGGCCGGGTTGCAGCTTGCTTTCCACGCCGATGATGGCGCCCATGCCGTCCCCGGCCTCGTTGAGCGCGAGCACGACGCGGCCGCGTTCGGCATGGTCCGGGGCGTTGGTGACCAGGATCGAGCGGATGTCCTGCAGCATGTCCGGCAGGGCGGCGGTGAGCTTGCCGTCCTGCACCTGGATGTTGCCGCCTTTCAGCAGCGTGGCCAGGGCGGGCTGGCGGGACAGCGAGCCGAACACGATGAGGTCCTTGCTCGCGGCTGTGGCCAGCGTGCCCGGCTGCACGACCAGAAGCCCGGTCGACGGCACACCCACGATGTTGGCGAGATAGCCGATCGTGTCGAGGAACGCGCCTTCCTCGATCGTGTTCGGGTGCTCCGGCATCACGGCGGCCGTGCTGGAGAGGTCGGCGAGCTTGGTGAACGGGAAGCCGGCGCTGGCGAACAGGCCGACATTGGGCATGCGCTGGAACCGCCAGGCATGGCTGATGTCGACCGTGCTGTCAGGATCGACCGAGGCGCGGATATCGCCCGGGATCGCGGTGCAGTCGCCACGCGCCATCGGGCGCATGTCAAAGCGCAGCTGCAGCTCGTCGCGGCCGAACAGCAGGTAGGGCGGCAGGCCGACATTGCCGGTGTGCACCGCCGGCGGGCCGCCGAACAGGCTCTGCCACTGCGCCGCGATCCAGGCCAGCGGCGGCCATTCCGGCCCATCGGCCAGCGGGAACGAGCGGAGATAGGCGTTGGACAGCGACACGTCGAGCCGGCTCACCGACACGTCTGCGATCGGCTCGGGGGGGGCGCGGAAGTTGATGTGCACCGGCAGGCTGCCGTTGCGCCAGGTGAACAGGTCCGGCGCGGTGCGCAGCGGAATGCGGATGGGTCCCGGCGTGAACCCGTTGGATTGCAGCTCCGAGCGGTCGACCAGCGAGCCGAACGTCACCGGTCCGTTGGCGGGCAGCCAGCGCGGCGCGTCATAGGGCACGCGGCCGGGGGCGATGGCCTGCTGCACCACGGCCGATGTGCCGGTGAGGCCGGCATGGTTGATGGCGAGCCCGGTGGCGGCGATGCCAAGCTCCTGCTCGGTGCGCCCGGCGATGACCAGCAGGGTGCCGAACGGATCGCTGGGATTGGCGATCAGGGCGATGGTCGGCCCGTCCAGCCGCGGCAGCAGGGCCTGCGCGTCGGCGCCGGCGGCGAGCACGACGGCGTTGCCCTGCGCCGGCGCGGTGCGGGAGACGGGGAAGGTGGCGCCCCGGTAATCCGCCAGTTCGGCGAACCAGGACGCGGCGATGGCGGCCGCGCGCAGCCCGGCCGGCCCGATCGTCTCGGGCAGCACGAAGGGCAGGTTCAGCTCGCCGCGCAGCACCCGGTGATCGAACAGCGGCTCGGGCAGCCGGGCGAGGTCGCGGCTTTGCGGCAGACGCTCGATGCGCATCGTCACCGTCGAGAGATCGGACACCGTGGCCCAGAGCAGGCCGGAGAGCGGGTCGTTGCAGTCGACGGCGTAGCGGCCGGAGAAGCGGAAGTTCAGGCGGTTGAGCTCGCTGAAGAACAGCGGGTCGAGATCGTATTCCAGCGGGCCGAAGGTCTGGCGTGTCGGGTCCAGCGCGATGGTGCCGACGGATTGCTCGTTGAGGGTGATCGCGATCTGGCTCAGCGAGGGAATCAGCGCGGGCGAGGAGCCGCCCATGACGCTGAGATGGGCGGCGGTGACCACCTCGTCGGCGCGCAGGCCGAACAGCACGCCCTGCAGATCGGTGATGCCGCGCATCTGCAGCGGCCCGCCTGCGCCGAGGTCGCGCAGGGTGAGCTTCACGTCGCGCGCGCCGGGCGGCAGCGGCGGCGGGCCGGGCCGGGGCGGCCGCCACCGGCGCGGGGGGCGCGGATGGCACGGGCGGGGCGACGGATGGCACTGCAACGGACGGCGGTGTGATGGCCGTGGGGGGTGTGGACGGCATGGCGGAGAAAGCTGGCGGCGGCGTGGTGAGTTGCACGCTCGGCGGGGTTGTGGGCGGCAGCGGCAAAGGTTGCGCTGCAGCCGGAGCCGCCAGCATCACCAGCGCCAGAACCACGCCAGCCACGCCACCGGCGGTGACCCGAGGCTGTGTCACCATCGCGGGTGCCGCGACCGGGTCGGCCGCCGCAGGTGACGGATCGGCAGGCGCGGACGAGGCCGCACGCGGCGGGAGCACGTTGGAGACCCGCACCTTGGCCTGCGGCGCCGCGGCGCGCTTGGCGTGCTTGACCGTGCCGAAGCGGTATTTGCGGAACACCGCCTCCGATGTCGCCATCACCACATCCTTGAGCGCGCCCAGCGGCTTGTCCTTCGGCCAGTGATCCCAGTGCAGCCAGGCGTCGGGGCGTCCGAAGAACAGCCGCGCCACGTCGGACTGCTCCTGCATCGTTTCGATGGTGAAGGTCAGGAACGCGTCCGACCCCTCCCAGTGCAGCACGTTGCCGCGCAGCGCGATCTCCTCGCCGCAGGTGTGGAACACCACCCGCACCGCGTCGCCGTCCGCCAGCCCCAGCGGCCGGTCGATTGCGAGCCTGGCGCCGGAGAGCGAGATGTTGGTGCTGCGGCAGGGAATGACGGTGCCGTTTGCCACGTGCAGCTCCACCGGCACATCGGCGTCCACCCGCGCGTGGTGGCGGGACTGCTCGCGCTCGCGGCCGACGGCGATGCTGGCCGAGACCGGGATGAGGCACATGCCGCACCAGATGGTGTTGAGCAGATAGGCCTGGAACGGCAGGCCGGAGGTGGTGGCGATGCCGAACAGGCCGATCAGGAAGGCCACCACCAGCAGGAACAGCAGGATGAGATTGGGCAGCACCGCCTTGGTGTCGAGATAGCCTTCGTCCAGCGTGCCGCCTTTGTCGGTGACGTTGAACTTGCCCTTCTTGGGGTCCAGCAGGGTCAGGATCGTCACCGGCAGCAGCGGCACGGCCAGCGAGGCCTCGTAGATCTCCGCCCAGAAGGAGTGCCGGTTGCGGCCGTTGAGGCGCGACGTCGTCGCCACCGAATGGAACATGTGCGAGCCGGCATAGGCGATGATCGCCAGCGGCGAGGCGGCGATGACGCTCTGGCCGAAGAACAGGAAGGCCAGCGGCGAGGTGAGGAAGACGATGCGCGGCAGCGCGAACATGAAGGAGAAGCCGGAGGTGAAGTAGCACAGCCGCTGGTGCAGCAGCAGGCCCGGCGCGAACAGCGTGTTCTCCTGGCGCATGATCTGCAGCATGCCGCGCGCCCAGCGCATGCGCTGGCCGACATGCAGCGCGAGCCGTTCGGTGGCCAGCCCCGCCGCCAGCGGCACGCGCAGGAAAGCCGTGTGCCAGCCGCGCTGCTGCAGCAGGAAGGCGCAATGGCAGTCCTCGGTGACGGTCTGGTGCGGCACGCCGCCGATCTCTTCCAGCGCCGTGCGGCGGATGACCGCGCAGGAGCCGCAGAAGAACGCGGCGTTCCACATGTCGTTGCCCTGCTGGGTCAGGCCGTAGAACAGCAGGCCTTCGTTGGGCACCGGCCGCTTGCGGGCGAGGTTCCGCTCGAACGGATCGGGCGAGTAGAAATGATGCGGCGTCTGCACCAGGGCGATCCGCGCGTCGCGCACCAGCCAGCCGACGGTGAGCTGCAGGAAGGCGCGGGTGGGCGCGTGGTCGCAGTCGAAGATGGCGATGTATTCGCCGTCGGTGTGGCGCATGGCGTGGTTGAGATTGCCGGCCTTGGCCCCCTTGTTGTCCGGGCGGATGATGTAACCGCAGCCGGCCTCCTCGGCGAATTTGCGGAAATCCTCACGACGGCCGTCATCGAGGATCCACACTTTCATCTTGTCACGCGGCCAGTCCATGCCCATCGCGGCGAAGACGGTGGGGCGCACCAGGTCGAGTGATTCGTTGTAGCTGGGGATGTAGACATCGATCGTCGGCCAGTCCTGCGGGTCGGCCGGCAGCGGCACCGGCTTGCGCTCCAGCGGATAGGCGGTCTGCAGATAGGACAGGGTGAGCAGGCAGCCGGCATAGATCTCGGCCCCCATCAGGCCGAGGGCGAGGATGCTCTGGAACACGTGTTCGAACACCAGCGTGTCGGTCAGCCGCCAGAACAGATAGCGCGAGGTGATGGTGACCGAGAGCACCACCAGCACCAGCGACGCCTGGCGGGATTTGAAGAACCGGTCGATCACCAGGTAGATGGCGATGCCGGCCAGGGTCAGCATCGACTGCTGCACGGCGTCCATCGGCACCGTCACCATGGTGATGAAGCAGAGCAGGCCGAGATTGATCGACACCAGCCGGAGCAGCCGCCCCCAGGCGGGCAGGCGCGGGTTGATGGGGGCGAGGACGGTGACCTGCGGGCCCATCAGCGCAGCCCCCACTCGGACAGGGCGGGAAACGCGGTGCCGGTGGCCGGCACCGGGGCCGGCGGCGGCAGGCGCAGCAGGCTCACGATACGATCGGTCAGCACGGCCAGATCCTCGCCGGCGCCGGACTCGCCTACGGTCAGCATGCGCTTCTCCGCCAGCGCCTCGGCCAGCGCGGGGTCATGGCAGACGGCGCCGAGCAGCCTGTGGCCGAGGGCGCGGATGGCGCAGTCCATCACGGCGGCGCTGAGCGGATTGCCGAAATCGGCCTGGTTCATCACCACACCCATGCGCTCCACGAAGCGGCCGGCCAGGGTGCCGCGGCCGAACACCTGGCCTGACACCACCTGCGGCAGCAGTGCTGCGCTGCCGGCATCGGCCAGCAGCACGAGGCAGATCAGATCGACCAGCGGCAGCACCGCCTCCAGGGCGGCGCCGTGGCCGGGCGGCAGGTCCAGCACCACCACGGTGCCGGGCACGGCCATCATGTCGCGCAGCGGGGCGGCCAGCAGCTCCGGTTCGGCGAACAGCAGGCCGGCGAGTTCCAGCACGCGGCGCGGATCGATGGCGCCGAACGGCAGCACGTTGACGCCGCTGGGGGCCTTCATCGCCGTGTGCCGCCAGTCCGGCCGGAGGTCGATCTGGTTCATGAAGCCTGCCTCGGCGCTCATCGGCAGGCCGAGATGCAGGCGCAGCGCGTTCTGCGGGTCGAGATCGATGGCGATCACGCTGTAGCCGCGGCCGCGCAGCAGGGCCGCGACATGGGCCGCGATCGTGGTCTTGCCGACACCACCCTTGGGCGAACTGAGCGCGATCAGGGGCATGGTCTAGGGAGTCCTGCTGGGTCGCTGGCGACGGGCGGCGGGGGAGGCGGCATTGGGGGCGGCACGGCGTTGCAGCGTGGCGATGACTTCGGCGAGCAAGGCGGGCTCGACCGTCTCGGTCTCCGGCGCGCCCGCCTCGGCGACCGGTGGTGCGACCGGCACGCGGGCGGTGCGGATGGCCCGGTTGATCAGCGGCAGCTCCGGCACCCCCGGCGCATTCGGCCCGACCGTCAGGCCACGCAGGCTGCGCCCGCCCTGGCGGGCCGGGGTGCGGGCCGCGATCGACTGATCCAGTTCCACCAGCAGGGCAAACTGGCGAGGCACCGGCGGAGCCGCGGCTTGGGTCTCAACGACGGCCGGAGCGGCGGGGATTTCGGGCTCCGTGGCTTTGAGAGCCGCGACTTTGGGAGCCACGACTTTGGGGAGGGCGACCTTTTGCGCAATGACTTTGTGCGCCGGGATGATCGGCGCCGGGGTCGTCATGTCCGGCGCCGGCATGTCAATGTGCTTGTCCGAGACCGGTGCAGCAGCCGCCTCCGGCAGCGCTTCCATCGACACAGCCTCAGACATCGGTGACGGGAGATCTGACAGGACCGTTTCGGGGCCAGTTTCTTCCAGAGGCTCGGGTTCAGGCACAGCTTCTGGTGTCGGAGGCCGCACCACAATCGGAACCGGCGCGAACCTCACATAGCGAAATCCGGGAAGCTGGCAGGCCGTCGCCACGTTCAGGATTTCACGCTGCAAGTTCAGGCCTCCTCAGGCCAGCAGTGTAATCCATCACAGCCAGATTCTGTCCAGCCAATCTGCCGCGTTGGCGGATCAACAGGAGAATAAAGCCGTTTCACCCCCACCCTTTCGAACACCCCAGCATGAATCTCTGCCCTGAAAATCTGAACAGACCGTTGATAATCGCATTACCTGGCCGTTAACAGAAGATCCGCCGCCTTTTCGCCGATCATGATGCACGCCGCGTTGGTGTTGCCCGAGACCAGGGTCGGCATGATCGAGGCATCGGCCACCCGCAGCCCGTCGATGCCGTGCACCCGCAGCTGCGGATCCACAACCGCCATGTTGTCCTGGCCCATCTTGGCGGTGCCGCAGGGATGATAGATCGTGGCGCCATAGGCCCGCGCATAGTCCAGCAGGTCGTCGTCGCTGTGCACCGCCTCGCCCGGCAGGTGTTCGGCGGCGATGTAGCGCCGGATGGGCGGGCGCGCGGCGATGCGCCGGCACAGCTTCAGCCCGTCGATCATCGTCTGCCGGTCGCGCTCGGTTGCGAGATAGTTGGGGTGGATGGCGGCCGGCATGGCCGGATCGTTCGATTTCAGCGTGATCGTGCCGCGGCTTTCCGGGCGCAGCTGGCAGACGTTCTGGGTGAAGCCGGGGAAGCTGTGCAGCCCCTCGGCGGCGCGGTCGGCACTGAAGACGATGAAATGGAACTGGATGTCCGGCGCGTCCAGCTCCGGGCGGGAGCGGGTGAAGATGCCCACCTGCCCCGCGCTGATCGACAGCGGCCCTTTGCGGGTCAGCAGGAACTGCAGGCCGACCTGCGCCATCCTGGCCTTGCTGCGGAAGATGTCGTTCACCGTGATCGCCTCGGTGCAGCGATAGGCGATGCGGGTCTGGTAATGGTCCTGCAGATTGCGCCCGACCCCTTCCAGCGCGTGGGTGACCGCGATGCCGTGCGCCTGCAGCCGGGCGGCGGGGCCGATGCCGGAGAGCAGCAGCAGCTGCGGCGAGTTGATGGCGCCGCCGCACAGCACCACCTCGCGCGCGGCGCGCACCAGCTTGCGGCTGCCGCGCTCGCTGAACACCACCCCCGTGGCGCGGCGGTTGGCGAAGGTGACACGCTCGGCCAGCGCCTGGGTGATCACCCGCAGATTGGACCGCCGCATCGCCGGGCGCAGGAACGCCCGCGCGGCCGAGACGCGCAGGCCGTTGCGCGACGTGGTGTGGTAGTAGCCCACCCCGTCCTGGGTTTCGCCGTTGAAGTCCGTCGTATGCGGAATCCCCAGCTCCATCGCCGATTGCACATAGGCCTCGCACAGCTTGTGGCGCTCGGTGATGGGGCTGACCGTGAGCGGGCCGTCGCGGCCGTGCAGCGCTTCGTCGACCTCGCCCAGCGCGCCTTCCGAGCGGCGGAAATACGGCAGCACGTCCGCCCAGGACCAGCCGGCGTTGCCGAGCTGGCGCCAATGGTTGAAATCGGCCTGCTGGCCGCGGACATAGAGCAGACCGTTGATCGAGGACGAGCCGCCCAGCACCTTGCCGCGCGGCCACAGCATGCGGCGGTTGGCGGTGCCGGCCTCGGGCTCCGTCTCGTAGCACCAGTTGACCTTCGGGTCGGCGATGGTCTTGCCGTAGCCGAGCGGGATGTGGATCCAGGGGTTGCGGTCCGGGCCGCCGGCCTCCAGCAGCACCACCCGCACGGACGGGTCCTCGCTGAGCCTTGCCGCCACGACGCAGCCGGCCGAGCCGGCGCCCACCACCACGTAATCCGCATCGATCGTATCCATGGACGCTCCTGTGTCGGCGGTTGCCCCGCCCCGCTTCTGCGACCAGCATGGCGGGCAACACACCGAGGGAGCAACAGATGTCGCGGATCAGCATCGTCGTCACGTTCACGATCAAGCCGGGCAGCGAGGCGGCGTTCACTGCGCATATGCGCGCGCATGCGGCTGCGACGCTGGCGGAGGAGCCGGGATGCGAGCGGTTCGACGTGCTGCAGCCGCTGCGCGACGATGGCACGCCCGACAGCGGAAAGCTCATGCTGGTCGAGGTCTACAAGGATATGGCGGCGGTGCGGGCGCATCGGGCCAATCCAAGGATGCCGGTTGTTGCGGCGGGGTCGGCGCCTTTGCTGGACGGGCGGGAGTTGGTGGTCTGTGCGATGGAGTGAGGGAAGGAAGAACTTCTTTTCTGAAAAAAAGAAGCAAAAGACTTTCATCCGCTGGACCCACCCTGTCCGGAAAGGCTGGGCCAAGCGGGTCAAAGTTTTTGGTTCTTTTTTTCAAAAAAGAACCGCTTACTTCGTCAACACCGGCAACCCAAAATCCCTCAGAATCCCCTGATAGACCCCCAGCGCCGCCTCCGGCGCGTACAGCCTGCGGCAGCTCTCGATCGCATGCGCGCTGCGATCGGGCCAGCCCTGCGCATCGTCATGGATCGCCAGGATCGCCTCGACGAAGGCGTCCGCGTCGTCCGCCAGGGCCACGCCGGGGCCCACGGCAAGACCGGTGCCCTCCAGGGCCATGGCGCTGCCGACCACCGGCACGCCGTGGTTGAGGCTGGTCGCGACCTTGCCCTTGAAGCCCGCGCCATAGCGCAGCGGCGCCACCGACAGGCGCATCCGGCTCAGCAGGCCGCCGAGATCGGCCACCCAGCCATGCACCGTCACGTCAGGGGCGGCCAGCGCCACCACGGCGTCGGTGATGTCGCTGCCGGCGATGTGCAGCACCAGGCCGGGCCGGCGGGCGCGCAGCTTCGGCATCACCGCTTCGACGAACCAGCAGACCCCATCCACATTCGGGCCGTGGCGAAAGCCGCCGACAAAGACCATGCCGTTGCGCTCGGCGAAGCCCAGAGGTGACGGCGTGGGGTGGCTCACCCAGCGCAGCAGCCTGAGTTTTTCCGGGTCCACCTGGTCGCGCAGCAGGCCCAGCTCGAAATCGCTGTTGAGGATCGTGGCATCGGCCTGGCGCACGCAGGCGAGCTCCTGATCGCGGATCGCAAGGGTTGAGTCGTCCGGCCTGGCGGCGCCGTTGACGCTGGCGCGGCGCTGCTCGCGCAGATGATGCAGGTCGGCCGGCGAGAAGATCAGCTTGGCCGTGGGGGCCAGCGTGCGGACACGGTCGAGGAACATGGCGGCGTTCATGTAGCGATAGACCTGCACCAGATCGAGGCTGAGGCCCTGGCGGGTCAGATAGTCCGACACCGAGCTGTAGGAGGGCGCGCGCACGACCTCGATGCCCTGGCTCTCCAGGATCCGGATCTCGCCGTTGGCGGCCTGGTTGCCGCTGGCGGCGGCGAAGGTGACGCGGTAGCCGAGCTTGCGCAGCAGCAGCATCTGCTCCATCGCCGAGACGGAGCCGGCGTCACGGTCCGGGCGGGGCAGCTCGTTGTCGATCACCAAGGCGTGGCCGACGAAGCGCACCGGGCGCAAGGTGGGGTGGGCGGTCTCGAACCAACGCTGCCGCAGGCGGCGCGTGTCCTCGGTGGGGATGGCGAGGTCGGGCACATAGCGCGCGACGTCGAACGCGTCGTCGCACCGCACGCCGGCGGCGGGCTGGGTGACCACGCCGTGGCCGTCCGCGCGCAGGCGCAGGCAGAGATCGACGGTGGCGTGGCCCAGCGTGGCGAAGCCGGGCTGGAAGCCGCCGGCCTCCAGCAGGGCGGTGCGGCGCACGCCGAAGGCCAGGGCGCCGACCGCCTCGACCGGGCGCATGAACGACACCTCCGGCAGCGTGGAATCGGCGAGCAGGGAAAGCGGCGTGGGCGACGCGTCGCCCTGCGACAGCAGCCCGGCATGGCGCATCAGCCCGTCGCGTCCGACGATCCGGCTGCCGACGAGCGCCACATCGGTTTCGCGGCGCAGCGTGTCGGCCAGCGCTTCGAGCCAGCCTGGCTCGGGGCTGAGGCCGGGGGCGATGGTGACCAGCATGTCGGTGTGGGCACTGCGGGCGAGCTCGTTGAGGCAGGCGGCGAGATCGGCGCCCTCGTCGAGCCGGAGATAGCGCAGGTTGCGCACGATGCTGGGCAGCAGCGCCGCCTCTGTGCCCAAAGGCTGGCGGCTGGCATCGTCCACCAGGACGATCTCGGCGTGGCGGTCGACGCCGGCGCTGCGCAGGGCGGCGAGGCTGCGGTAGAGATCGGCGGTGGCGGCCTGGGCGGGCACGGCGACGGTTGCGATCGGATGGTCCGGAATGTCGAGTGTGAACGGGGCGTGACGGTGCTGCAGCACGGCGATGGCCTCGCGCAGGCCCATATGCTGGGCGGGGCCGGGCAGCTCCGGCGTGCCGCCGCGGGACAGAAGCTGGAACATCTGGCCGAGGCTTTCGAACATCGCCTGCGCGGGCCGCTCGTCCTGCAGCCCGTCCAGCGTGGCCTTGAGGTCCTTCACCTGGCTGGTGAGCAGGCGGATCTGGCGTTCGAGCTCGGCCACCCGGTCCTCGGCGCCGGCCATGCGGCCGAGCCGCAAGGTCATCGGCTGGCCGAGCGGGGCCGCGGTGTCGTGGTCGCGCACCGTGACGGTGATCTGCCCCATGTCGGACAGCACCGACCACGGCAGGGCGAAGGAGAAGCCGTAGGCGCCGTGGCCGATGCCGGCCGCGTGCAGATCCGGACGGAAGTCGGCCGCCTGGGTGGTGCCGACCGGCGCGTCGTCGACCAGCACGGCGAGGGTGACCTGCTGCTCCGGCCGGTCGGGATACCAGCACCAGCCGGAGACGCGGCCATCCTTGGTGATGCCGTCGACATTGCCCTGCGGCACGCGTTCGACCACCGGCGCGGGCGCCTGAGCGGCGGCAGGAAGCGCGGGAGTGTTCCAGATCACCTCGGTGACGCCGCCGACCAGCTTGCCGCTGGCGACATCACGCAGCGTCACCTTGGCGGTCACGCCGTCGAGCCGGTGCTCCGGCGGGACCATCACCTGGAAGCCGTGGGCGCCGTCGCCCAGGCCGGCCTTGCGCAGATCGGCCCGCTCCAGGCCACAGGTGCTGCGCACGGCTTCGCTGCCATCGACCAGCACGGCCACGATCCGGCGGGACAAGGGCGCGTCGGGCGACCAGCACCAGCCGATGACCTGGCCGGTCTCGGCCACCTGGTCGAGATTGCCCTGCAGGCGCAGCACGGCCGGCTCGGCGCCGCTGCGCCGTGTCGCGGGCGGTCTGGCGATGCGGCCGCTCATGCCAGGGTCTTTTCCGGCGGGCTTACGGCGCGCGCCAGCAGCGGGGCCACGAAATCATCGAGATTGCCGCCGTGGAAGCGAAAGCCGGCGATTCCGGCGGCCGCGGCGGCTTGCATGTCGGTCGGCTGGTCGCCCACCATGACGCAGCCGGCGGGATCGACGTCCCAGCGGCGCAGCAGATCGCGCAGCATGCCGGGGGCGGGCTTGCGGCAGTCGCAGCTGCGGCGGTACTGCGCCAGCGCCGCCTCGGGATGGTGCGGGCAGTGGCACACATCGTCGATGGTGCCGCCTTGCGCCTGCACCTCGCCGAGCACCCAGCGATGCAGGTCGTGCACCGCCTGCTCGTCGTAATAGCCGCGCGCCACGCCGGACTGGTTGGTGACGATGAACACGTGCCAGCCCGCCCGGGTGGCGCGGGCGATGGCGGCCCTGGCGCCGTCCATGAAGGTGAAGCGCTCGATGCTGCCGACATAGCCGTGGTCGACATTGATCACACCGTCGCGGTCGAGGAACAAAGCGCGGCGGTGCAGCCGGGCCGGCAGCTCGCTCTGCGCGCGGGCGAGGTCGTCGGGGATGCCGATGTCGATGAAATAGCCGTGGCCGGTGGTGGCGCGCAGCCTGCCGGTCTGCGCCAGGGCCGGCAGCACGTCGCGCTCCAGCGAGCAGGCTGGGGTGACGTGGTCGAGAATGCGCCGGTCGAACACGTAGAGGCCGGCGTTGATGTCGCCTGCGACCGGCCCGGACGCGGCTGCGGGGCGTTCGTGAAACGCGGTCACGACGTCACCGTCATGGCTGACCACGCCGTAGCGGCCGGCATCGTCGAGATGGCGCAGCAGGAGGCGGCCGATGATGTCCGGCGGATCGGCGGCGACGAGCAGCGGGGCGAGGTTGGTGTCGAACCAGCTGTCGCCGTTGCAGAGCAGGAACCGCTCGTCGAGCAGGGCGCGCGCGTGGTGCAGCGCGCCGCCGGTGCCGGCCTGGGCCGGCTCCTGGGAGAACACGATGCGCATGGGACGCGGCAGCGAGGCCTGCAATGCAGCGACGCTTTCGCGCAGCCGGTCAGACAGGTGAAAGGTGAGCAGCACCGCCTCCTCGAAGCCGTAGCGCTGCAGCTCGCGCAGCAGCCAGGCCAGGAACGGGCGATCGCCGCAGCGCAGCACGGGTTTGGGGGTCTGATCGGTCAGCGCGCCGAGCCTTGTGCCACGTCCGCCCACCAGGATCACGCATTGCCGCAGCATCGGATTCGTCAAGCTAAGCAGGCCTGGCGATGAAATCGGCCTGAACAGGACAGGTTTCGATGATCTGCGCCCTGCATCCGACCGCTCCGCGCTGCTTCAAACCGAGATTCCCCTGCGGCTGCCAATCGCCCAACCGACGTGATGCCGTCTTGCATGATACTATACCCCAATGAACTTAAGCGATCCTCAACGCCAGCGTCACAACACCGTATCGTGATATGTGACAGCTGGCGATTCCCGCGGGTGGTGCCCAAGGAGTGCCCAACAGGATCCAGGAGAAAACGACAATGCCCGGCCTTCCCTCACGCCAGGACCATGACAGCCTTGGGACGATCGCCGTTCCGCAGGCGGCCTACTACGGCGCGCAGACCGCGCGGGCGCTGCAGAACTTTCCGATCTCCGGCATTCCGATCTCGCACCACCCTTCGCTGCTGAAGGCGCTGGCGATGGTCAAGCAGGCGGCGGCGATCGCCAACACCGGCCTGGGCAAGCTGGCGCCGGAGAAGTGCCAGGCGATCGTGCAGGCCGCCGCCGAGGTGATCGACGGGCGGCTGGACGCGCATTTCCCCATCGATGTGTTTCAGGGCGGGGCCGGCACGTCGACCAACATGAACATGAACGAGGTGCTGGCCGCGCGCGGGCGCGAGCTGCTGGGCCGGCCGCGCGACGACAGTGCCGCGCTGCATGCCAATGACGACGTGAACCTCTCGCAGTCCACCAACGACGCCTACCCGACCGCGGTGCGGCTGGCGATGCTGCTGGCGACCGGGCAGCTTTCGGCGGCGCTGGGGCGGCTGGCCGACACGTTCGACGAGCGGGCGCGGGAATTCGCGCATGTGGTGAAGCTGGGCCGCACCCAGCTGCAGGATGCGGTGCCGATGACGGTGGGCCAGGAGCTGGGCGCCTATGCCGACACGATCCGCGAGGACATCGCGCGGCTGCGCGAGGCGTCGTTGCTGCTGCATGAGGTCAATCTCGGCGGCACCGCCATCGGCACGCGGATCAACGCCGATCCGGCCTATGGGCCGCTCGCCATCGCCGAGCTGGCGCGGCGCTCGGGCTTCGCGCTGGTGCAGTCGGCCAACCTGGTCGAGGCGAGCTGGGACATGGGCGGGTTCGTGATGTTCTCGGGCGTGCTCAAGCGCATCGCCACCAAGCTGTCCAAGATCGCCAACGATCTGCGGCTGCTGTCCTCCGGGCCGCGCGGCGGCCTGGGCGAATACGCGCTGCCGGCGATGCAGCCGGGCAGTTCGATCATGCCGGGCAAGGTCAATCCGGTGATCCCCGAGGTGATGAACCTGGTGTGCTTCCAGGTGATCGGCAACGACCTCACGGTGACGCTGGCGGCCGAGGGCGGGCAGCTGCAGCTCAACGCGTTCGAGCCGCTGATCGCGCATGCGATTCTGACCTCGATCTCGCTGCTGGCCAACGGGGTGGGCACGTTCACCACGCGCTGTGTGGCAGGGATCGTGGCGCGGGAGGAGGTGTGCGCGGCGCATGTGGAGAACTCGGTCTCCACCGTCACCGCGCTGGTGCCGCTGCTGGGCTATGAGCGCGCGGCCGCGCTGGCGCAGACGGCGCTGGCGACCGGGCGCACCATCCGGGCGCTGGCGCGCGAGCAGCTTTCGGTGAGCGATGCCGAGCTCGACCGGATCCTCAACCCCGGGAGGCTGGCGCAGGCAGGTACCGGCGTCTGACGGTCACGGGCAAGTTCATCGCGTCGGGACCTTGGATGCGCCAGGATCGGGAGGCGGGAAAGGAGTGCCGGGATCATGCGGGGTCTGACATTGGCATTGCTGCTGCTGGGCACGCTCCCGGCGGCGGCGGAGACGTTGGGCTCCATCAAGGCCGGCGAATGGGTGATGACCATGGACACCGGCGACGGCCCGCCCAAGCCCGGCTCCGGATTCCGGATCTGCTACAAGACCGACCGGACGTTCACCGAGGCCGATCTCAACCGCGGTGGCGCCGGCGCGCACTGCACCACCACCGCCCAGCGCAGCGGCGACGTGGTGAACCTGCACAGCGTGTGCAAGGTCGCCGGCGGGGTGATGACGACGGATTCGGTCATGACCCATGGTGACAACGACATGAGCATGTCGGGCAAGTCGCATATGGAGGGCGGTCCGGCCAACATTCCGGCCGATACGGTGATGCATATCAACTGGCATCACACCGGGCCGTGCCAGCCGGGGGACCGGGCGGCGCCGGACGCGCCTTAGAGCAATATGGCTTCAGGCGGACTCACCGTGCCATAAAATTGCTCGTTAAAACAAAGAGCTAGAGCGGGGTCGCATCGCCTATCAGATGCCACCCCGCTCTAGGCCGGCCGCACCCTCTCCTTCATCATGTTTTAACCTCCGGCGGCCATTCTGCCTCCTGCGTCGGGGTTGCCGACGGCACACCGGGGGTCTGCATGGGGTTTCTCACGTTTCAGGATCGCCGCATCATCGTCAAGCTGGCGGCGATCATTGGGCTGTTCTCGCTGTTCGCGATCGGTGGGATCGGCGTCAGCCTCAGCAACCTGAAAGCGGCGGATGACGCCTACACCAGGCTTCTGCGCCAGGACACGCAGGCGGCCATGCTGTTCACGACCGCCAACAAGGCGGTCGCTTCCTACCTCGCCGATGCGTACCATCTGCTCGTGGTGACGTCAGACGAGGACAACGCGCGCCTGCTGAAATCCAATCGGGATCACCAGCACGCCTATGAAAGCCTGGTGGCCGAGGCGTCCAGGCTCGTGCCGCAGCACGCCTCGATCACCGGGCCGGCGACCGCGGCCTACGCTGCCGCCTTCGCCGCGTGCGCGCCGGCGGTGGAGTTCGCTGCGACGACGACGACGGCGCAGGACAATGCGAAGGCCGCCGAGCGGCTGGACAAAGAATGCAGCCCGATGGCGGAGAAGGCCCGTCTGGCGCAGACCGCGGCGGTCGATGCGCTGGTCCGCGGCGCCAGGCAGGACGCCGATGCGCTTTCGACGAGGATGTCTGAGACGATTTTCATTGTCATCGGCGTGTCCGTACTCGGGCTGCTGAGCGCACTGGGACTTGCCCTGACGATTGGCATTGGCGGCCTGGCGCGTCCGTTGGGGCGGTTGAACGAGGTGATGGCGCGTCTGGCACGCAACGATCTGACGGCCGAGGTTCCCGGCGTGGAACGGGGTGACGAGCTGGGCGCCATGGCGCGCACGGTGGAGGTGTTCAAGTCTGCGGCGCAGGAGGTTGAACGGCTGCGCCAGGCGAACGATGAATCCAGGCGCATGGCAGAGGCGGCGCAGAGTGCTGCCATGCGCCGTACTGCTGATGGGTTCGAACGCAAGGTGGGCAGCCTGGTCACGACACTTGGGGCGGCGGCCGAGCAGTTGCGCCACACCGCCGAGGGGATGTCGGCCACGGCTTCTGACACCACCGAGCATGCGAGTGCCGTCGCTGCGGCTGCGGAAGAGGCTGGCAGCGGTGCGAGCACGGTCGCTGCCGCTGCGGAGCAACTCACCGTGTCGATCGACGAGATCAACCGGCAGGTCAGTCAATCCGCCGAGATCACCCAGCAGGCGGTGAACAATGCCAGGCGCACCGACACGATGGTCCAGCATCTCGCTGACAGTGCGCAGAAGATTGGCGAGGTGGTATCGCTGATCACCAACATTGCGAGCCAGACCAATCTGCTGGCGCTCAATGCCACCATCGAGGCCGCGCGGGCCGGTGACGCGGGCAAGGGCTTTGCCGTGGTTGCTTCCGAGGTGAAGAGCCTGGCGCAGCAGACCACGAAGGCCACCGAGAGCATCAGCGCGCAGATCAGCACGATCCAGCAGGCGACGGCGGAAGCGGTGACGGCGATTCAGACGATCACGACGACGATCGAGAGGGTCAGCGAGATCAGCACCAGCATTGCGTCGGCTGTGGAGGAGCAGGGTGCCGCGACGGCCGAGATCTCGCGCAATGTTCAGCAATCCGCCGCCAGCACCCAGGAGGTCGGCAGCACGATTGCCCGTGTCAGCCAGGGTGCGACGTCGACTGGCACTGCTGCGGGCGAGGTGCTCCAGGCGGCCGAGATGCTGGCAGGGCGCACGCGCGATCTCTCAACGGAAGTCTCTGCTTTCCTGACAGACATCCGGCAAGCGGCGTGACGAAAGTCCGTAACGCTTACCAACGGTCATAAAGAATGACCATTGGTACGCGTCTTCATTTGATGTGGTGCCGCCTGCCAACTCGGTGCGCGATATCAACGGCCTCGGAGATCGACCCTCCACACAGCAGTTGTTCGCATGGTGTGTGTGCGGCATCGCCAACCACCACGCGCTCGCGTGGCATGGCGGGTGGCGCAAGCGCTTACCCACCCCACGACGATTATTCTGATATTGCCTGAAAGCGAATAAAATTCTTTTGCTTCTTTTCTTCAGAAAAGAAGTGCTTGCTTCGGATTACTTTCTTGCTAGACCAACGAAGGCAGATCCAGCCCGTGCTCATGCGCGCTGGTGATGGCGGTTTCATAGCCTGCATCGGCATGGCGCATGACTCCGGTGGCCGGATCATTCCAGAGCACCCGTGCCAGGCGGCGTGCCGCGTCATCCGTGCCGTCGGCCACGATCACCATGCCGGCGTGCTGCGAGTAGCCGATGCCGACGCCGCCGCCGTGGTGGAGCGACACCCAGGTGGCGCCGGACGCCGTGTTGAGCAGCGCGTTGAGCAGCGGCCAGTCCGACACCGCGTCCGACCCGTCCTGCATTGCCTCGGTCTCGCGGTTGGGGCTGGCGACGGAGCCGCTGTCGAGATGGTCGCGGCCGATGACGATGGGGGCCTTGAGTTCGCCGGTGCGGACCATTTCGTTGAAGGCGAGGCCGAGCCGGTCGCGCTGGCCGAGGCCGACCCAGCAGATGCGGGCGGGCAGGCCCTGGAAGCGGATGCGTTCGCGGGCCATGTCAAGCCAGCGGTGGAGATGCGGGTCGTCGGGGATGAGTTCCTTCACCTTGGCGTCGGTGCGCCAGATGTCCTCCGGGTCGCCGGACAGGGCGGCCCAGCGGAACGGGCCGATGCCGCGGCAGAACAGCGGGCGGATATACGCGGGGACGAAGCCTGGAAAGTCGAAGGCGTCGGACAGGCCGTCCTCCAGCGCCATCTGGCGGATGTTGTTGCCGTAGTCGAGCGTGGGGATGCCCCTGCGGTGGAAGTCGAGCATGGCCTGGACATGGGCGCGCATGGAGGCTTTGGCGGCGGCCTGGACGGCTTTGGGGTTGGTGGCGCGGGTGGCCTCCCACTGGTCCAGGGTCCAGCCGGCGGGGAGGTAGCCGTTCAGCGGGTCGTGGGCGGAGGTCTGGTCGGTGACCACGTCGGGGCGGATGCCGCGGCGGACGAGTTCGGGGAAGATTTCGGCGGCGTTGCCGCGCAGGCCCACGGAGATCGGGGTTTCGGCGGTGGTGACCCAGGCGAGTGCCTCGTTGAGATCCTCGGTGGCGCGGTCGAGGTAGCCGGTGCGCAGGCGCATGTCGATGCGGCTGGGCTGGCATTCCACGGCGAGCAGGCTGGCGCCGGCCATGGTGGCGGCCAGCGGCTGGGCGCCGCCCATGCCGCCCAATCCGCCGGTGAGGATCCAGCGGCCTGACAGATTGCCGTTGTAGTGCTGGCGGCCGACCTCGCAGAAGGTTTCGTAGGTGCCCTGCACGATGCCCTGGCTGCCGATATAGATCCAGCTGCCGGCGGTCATCTGGCCGTACATCATGAGGCCCATGCGGTCGAGCTGGTGGAACTTCTCCCAGGTGGCCCAGTGCGGCACCAGGTTGGAGTTGGCGATCAGCACGCGCGGCGCGTCGGCATGGGTGCGGAAGATGCCGACGGGCTTGCCGGACTGGACGAGCAGGGTCTCTTCCGGGCCGAGGCGGCGCAGGCTTTCGGTGATGCGGTCGAACGCCTCCCAGTTGCGGGCGGCGCGGCCGATGCCGCCGTAGACCACGAGATCCTGCGGGCGTTCGGCGACCTCGGGGTCGAGATTGTTCATCAGCATGCGCAGGGCGGCCTCGGCCTGCCAGGTCTGGCAGGTGCGCAGGGCGCCGCGCGGGGCGCGGACGATGCGGGCGTTGGAAGGGGGTGGCTGGGGCATCGGCGCTGTTCCTGGTTCGGCCGGCGATGGGCCCTGGCGGGGGACAGAATACCGGGCGCGCGGCGCGGCACCAGGGGGCGCGCGGCGGCCGGATTGTCCATTTGCACAGTGCGGAGCGGGATCGTTCTCAATTGGTATGGTGTTGCAGATTGCAGTGTATCGCTGTCGCAGAATGCAAATTGCAATATAATTCGCATTTTGCAGTGCAATAGGCAGAATATCATCGCTTTACGGCATCAATCCTGCGTGAATCTGCCTAAAATCGAAGAAAAGCGACGACGAAAACTGGCCCGTCGTTTGCAGAACCGAGCGCAAATGACCGTCCTCGCGTAAGGATCTATACTTATGGCCTCTCCGACCCCGACCGTTGGCATTTCTGCGGATCCAAATGCTTTCCTTGGCACGACGCAGACGGTGGATCTCAGCTTCTCGAACGCCAATGCGACGGGATATGGCCCGTATGTCGTGCTCAATCTGGGCACGCTCGGCACCAACGGGCTGAATTTCGGAGCGGGCGATGCGATCAGCTTCCTCGGCGCGCCGATCACCAACTACCAGGCCGGCACCTATGACGCGTCCGGCGATTTCACGGTGCCCGGTACCTCGGTCACGGTCACGGGCGGCACGCCGGGCGGGGCGCTGGTCTATATCCCCCTGCCGTTCGGCAGCTTCACCCCGGGCCAGACGCCGGCCGATGTGACGGTGACGCTGAACGTGCCCAAGACCGCCTCGGTCGGCACGGCCGAGCCGATCTCGGTGACCGGCGGGTTCCTCTATGGCAGCACGGCCACCGGCAGCACGCCGATCCAGGTGTCGGCGCCGGCGACTTTGTCGATCACGCCGAGCGTGCTGCTGACCCAGAGCAGCTACAGCGGCCCTGACCAGGAGCTGGCGACCGGGCCGAGCAACACGGCGTTCTTCACGGTCAGCTCCGCTGTCGCCGTGGGCTCCAACCTGACCAATCTGACGCTGACCGACACGCTGCCCAACGGTGCGATCGCCAACACGTTCACGCTGCAGGACCCGGGCACGGGGTATGACTATGTCTACACCGTCAACCCCGCCACCGGCGCGCTGAGCTATACCGGGGCCACCACCCATGGCACCACCGGGACGCCCAACCCCGCCATCACGGGCCTGCCGATCGAGAACAGCGCCAGCCTGATCGCCACGACGCCGGGGGTGTATTACGACGCCGCCTCCCGTTCGCTGACGGCCAATTTCGGCAGCTATACCGGCGCCTCGACCAGCGACACGGATTTCAACGGCCCTTCCATCGTCAGCAACTTCAGCGAGAGCCAGTATCAGTCGCTGGGCGCTGCGACGGTGGTGGCGACGCCGGGCCAGGACCTCACGGTCACCGACGAGCTGCCGTATTCCGCCATCTCCAACAGCTTCACCATCTCGGACGGCGTCAGCGGCACGTATGTGTATGACGTCAGCAACACCGGCTCGGTCACGCTGGCCTCCAGCTCCGCCGGTGCCGCTGCGGCGCCGGTCATCGAGACCTCGGGGGTCGGCGCCACCGGCACGCGGTTCGTGTATTACGACGAGGCCGCCGGCAAGATCGTCGCCGATTTCGGCGTGATCGGTTCGGGCACCAGCGATGTCGGCAGCATTTCGTCGGAATACAGCAATTCCGGCCAGTATCAGCAGCCCAACACCGTCACCGGGCCGGTCGGCAACGGCGCCTCGGGCAGCGGCACGATGCTGGTCGATCAGCTCAACGGCGGCTCGGTGGTCAACACCGTGACCGTCACCGACAGCAACGGCAGCTATCTCTACGACGTCAGCAACGCCGGCAGCCTCAGCTTCGCGGCGACGCTGAGCGGGACGCCCGGCGAGGGGCCGGGGATCGGCACCAACAACGGCTATGGCGCGATCAGCTACGACCAGTCGAACAATCGCATCATCGGCAACTTCGCCGGCTCCAATGTCACCAACGGTTCCAGCGCCACCATCACGGCGGGGCTCGGCGCGGCCTCCGGCGGGCTGCTGCTGCAGAGCAATTCGACGCCCACCGATCTCGGCATCGGCAACCAGAGCGGCGGTTCGGCCGGGTTCAGCAGCGCCAGCGGCGGCGTGGTCAGCTCCACGCCGGCGCCGGTGAAGCCTGCCACCAACGTGCCGGGCCAGGACGTGATCACCGCCAAGCCGATCGCGCTGCAGAAGGAGGTGGTCTCCGCCCCCACGCTGGCGCCGGGCGGCGTGATCAGCTGGCAGATCAACGGCGAGGTCTCGAACTTCAGCGATGTGGGCAACATCGTTGTCACGGACACGCTGAGCAGCGGCCAGACGCTGGACGCGAACGTGCCGCTGACGCTGTCGGTGACGCAGGGTTCGACGACGACGCCGATCACCTTTGACGGCACCGACTCGCGCAGCGCGGTCGACGCCACCACGGGGGTGACCACCATCACCTTTGACGTGTCGGCGGCGATGGCCAAGGCGGGTGTGGGGGCCGATCTCAACGGCGGGCTCGACCCGCTGGTGGCGGGCGACACCGCGGCGACGGCGGCGACGTTCAGCATCGATCTCGCCTCGCAGATCACGACGACCTACCAGGGCACCCATCCGGGCACCACGACCACCACGCTGGTCGAGCAGGGCGACCCGCTCGGCAACGGCGCGACGGTGACGGGCACGCTGGTCAATGACAACAACATTCAGGTGTCCGACAGCGGCAGCGCCGGCGTGAGCCTGCCGGTGGGCGCGCCGACCAAGACGGTCTATGCCGTCAACGGCACGCTGGTGGCTCCCGGCACGGTGCCGCTGGTGACCCCGGGCGACCAGGTGACCTATGAGCTCAGCTACAACCTGCCGCTGACGACGGCTTCGAACTTCACCGTCACCGACTATGAGCCGCTGCCGGTGATCGATGTCACCAAGCCGAACGGCAGCGGCGGCACGTATAGCTTCGTCAACGCCACCGCCAGCGGCAGCAACGTGCCCGGCGACGGCACGATCGAGTTCGCGCCGGGCAATCAGCTTTCGACCAGCGAGTTCACCGGCGCGCCGGGGGTGACGGTGAATGCGGCGAGCAACGCGTTCACCGTGAATTTCGGCCAGGTGAGCGATGCCGGCACGCCGGACAGCACGGTCAATCTGCTGTACACCACGACGGCGCTGGATCAGCCGTTCATCAACGGGCTCGATCTCACCAACGAGGAGACGGCGAGCGAGACCAACTCCTTCGGCACCACCACCACGCAGAGCGCGATCAAGCAGATCGAGATCGTGCAGCCGGTGATGAACGTGCAGAAGGGCGTTGTGGGCATTGCCAGCCCGACCGGCAGCATCTCGGGCAACGACGGGCTGGGCCATTTCAACGACGGCGGCGCCGTGTTCGGCAGCGCGACGGATCTCACCGGTGTCAACGGCACGGTGAACAATGGGGATGTCGGCCTCAGCGACACCACGTATGGCCTGCAGGGCGGCGACACCGTGGAATACGCGGTGGAGGTGCAGAACACCGGCAGTTCCGACGGCTACAACATCAGCCTCAACGACACGCTGCCGACCGGTCTGACGACGGCGGATGTCAGCAACATCAAGGTCACCGACGGGGCGGGCAACGCGCTGGCGTATGTCAACAACGACGGCAGCGCCAACAGCCTGTTCGACACGGGCAGCGGCGGTGGCATCACGCTCGTCAATCCGCTGGCGGCCGACAGCGGCAGCAGCACGCAGACCGGCGACATCGCCGTTGTCACCTATGACGTGACCTTGCCGACCACCATCGCCCAGCCGGTCGACACGCTGACCAACACGGCGACGGTGACGAAGTTCGCGGCCCAGAATGGCGGCACCAACTTCGTCAGCAACAACAACGACACCGGCACGCTGCAGGCCAGCACCACCGTCTATACCGAGGCGCCGATCACCACCAAGGTGGTGACCGCGACCTCCGAGGACGCGGCCGGCTCGTCGGGCGTGGCCGGCAATGCGGCGGCGCTGAAGCTCGGCGAGACCGTGACCTTCACCGTCACCACCACGCTGGGCGAGGGCACGTATCAGGACCTGACCGTGCAGGATCTGCTGCCGGCCAGCGGCAACGGCACGCTCACCTTCGTCTCCGGCACGATTGATTCGGTCGGACCAGGCATCATCGGCACTTCGGCCACGCATGGCACCGCCATCGGCACGCTCTCGGCCGGCGGGGTGGGGCTGGATCTCGGCAATGTCACCGTCACCAATGACGGCAACACCGCGCCCGATCAGGTGACCTACACCGTGACGGCGGCGTTCGAGGGCAGCACCTCCGGCAACACCGGCGGGCTGACGCTGACCAACACCGCGGATACGCTGTATACAAGCCCGCAGGGCGGCACGCAGTCCTCGCCGGCCGGCACGACGCAGGTGAAAACGGTGGCGCCGGAGCTGTCGATCCACAAGACCGTGAAGGACGTGACCACCAACGGCAGCTTCGAACCGACGGTCACGGCCACGGCCGGCGACACGCTGACCTATCGTGTGGAGATCAGCGACGGATCGAACAGCAGCGCGGCCCCGGCCTATCAGGTCGTGCTGAGCGATCCGCTGGCCTCGCTGGCCTCGGACATCAACCTTGCGGGCATCACCAATGTCGAGGTCGTGAACAGCAGCGGCGTGGTTATCACCACCGCCACAGCGTCGTACAACGCCGCCACCCAGACGGTGACGGCGGATATCCCGACGCTGGACGTGGGCGGTCAGGACTATCTCGAATTCACCACCACGGCGCTGAGCACCGACGCCTACAATTCCAGCTTCGTCAACACCGGCAGCTACACCGCGGACTCGCTGCCGAGCACCGACAGCACCTTCACCACGCCGGGCTACGACAAGACCTATAGCGGCTCCAACTCCGCCACCGTCAACATCGCCAACCCGGGGATCAGCAAGACGCTGGTCGCGGGCAGCGACACCAGCCAGGTGCCCCTGCCCTATCATCTGGTGCAGGGCGAGAGCGCCACGTTCCAGGTGGTGGGCACGCTGGTCGAGGGGTCGAGCACCGATCTCAGGATCGTCGACACGCTGCCGAGCGGCTTCGTCTACAGCTCCGCCTCGATCGTGGCCACGGGCAGCGGCATCAGCGATCCTGGTGTCAACACCACGCCCATCGTGAGCGGCAACACCGTCACCTTCGATCTCGGCGCCACCCAGTCCAGCGGTGTGAACAGCCTCGTCACCATCGACGTGACCGGGACGGTGCAGAACACCAGCTCGCTGTCCAGCGGCACGGTGCTCACCAACACCGCCTCGGTGGAAACCGCCGGGACGGTCGAGCCAGGGGGCACCGCCACCGCCTCGGCCACCATCGAGCAGCCGACCCTGGTGGTGCACAAGACGCCTTCGGGCATCGTGGGCGATGCGGGGCAGACGGTGTCCTACGTCATCACCATCGACAACAACGGCACCGCACCGGCCGACAACGTGGTGCTGACCGACACCGACGGCTCGCCCGCCGACCTGACGCTGAGCGGGACGACGGCCACTGTCGGCGGCAACTTCCAGAGCACCGCCAACGGCTTCACCTTCACGCCGACCAACCCCATCGCGGTCGGCCAGACGGTGACGATCGACTACACCGGCACCTACACGAACGCCGTGCAGTCCGGCCAGACGTTGGACAACAGCGCTTCCGCCACCTACTCCTCGCTGCCGACGGCCGTCGGCACCGGCATCTCCCTGGTTTCCAACACCGCGACCGCGGACGAGAGTGTGAAGCTCACGCCTGCCATCAGCAAGACGCTGCTGTCGGAGAGCTACAGCAATCTCGGCACCGGCCAGGTCGAGCCGGGCGAGCAGCTGGTCTATCAGATCGCGGTGACGCCGGGGAACGGCACGCAGAACCTCAGCGTGACCGACACCCTGCCGACCGGGCTCAGCTTCGTGGGCGCCTCGGTGGCCGCCGCCGGCGGCACCAATGCCACGCTGGGCGCGCTCGCCAACAGCGGCGCGGGCAACAACCTGACGCTGAACCTCAGCGACATCGTCGATCCCGCCGGCAACAGCGGCAGCATCCTGATCGACGTGACGGCCGATGTGGCCGGCACGGTGAGCCTGGGCCAGACGATCGACAACGCCGCCGCGGTGACCAGCACGGCGCTGAACGGCAGCGGCGCGCAGGTGGCCAACAGCGGCACCGTCGATGAGACGGTGGTGGCGCCGATGCTGTCGGTGACCAAGGGCGTGCAGATCGCCTCGGGCACCGGCGATGCCGGGACGGTTGCGAACTTCACCGTCACCTACACCAACAGCGGCAACGCGCCGGCCGACGACGTCGTCATCACCGACACCGACGCGACCCCCGGCGGGCTGATCCTGGGCAGCCCGACGGCGGTGATCGCCGGCACGTCGACCGTGGTGGCGGGCCAGTTCATGCCGGCCGGCAACGGCTTCACCTTCACGCCGAGCGCCCCGGTTCCGGCCGGCCAGACGGTGGTGATCCGCTACACCGGCACGTTCAGCAGCGCCGTCACCCCGGCGGAGGTGCTCGCCAACACGGTGAGCGGCACCTACACCGAGCAGCCCACGGGAACGCCGGTCGAGAACACCAACACCGATTCCGCCTCGGTGAATGTCACGCTGTCGCCGACCATCGCCAAGACGCTGCTGTCGGCCTCCGACCCCACGCTGCCTGCGGGCAAGGTGGAGGCGGGCGAGCAGGTGGTCTATCAGCTGGCGGTGGTGCCGGGGAACGGCACGCAGTCGGTGGTGCTCACCGATGTGCTGCCGAGCGGGCTGACCTATGTGGGCGCGTCGCTGGGTTCGGCCGGCGGCACCACCGCAACGACGGTGACCGACACCGGCAGCGGCAACAACGCCGTGCTGAGCCTGGGCACCATCACCGATCCGATCGGCAACACCGGCACGATCCTGGTGGATGTGACAGCCGATGTAGCGGGCAGCGTCACCAACGGCGAGACGATTGCCAACGCTGCCTCGGTCACCACGGCCGGCCCTGGCGGCGCGGGGTCCAGCACCGTGACCAGCGGCACGGTCGATCTGTCGGTCGTCACGCCCTCGGTGTCGCTGCTCAAGACGGTGCAGATCCTCACCGGCACCGGCGATGCGGGGACGGTCGCGCAGTTCACCATCCAGGCGGTGAATTCCGGCAGCGGCCCGGCCTACAACCTCGACATTCTCGACACCAACGCGACACCGGGCGGCCTGATCCTGGGCGCGCCGACGGCTGAGATCGCCGGCACCAGCACGGTGGTGCCCGGCAGCTTCACCAGCAACACCAACGGGTTCAGCTTCAACGCCGGTGCCGCCATCGCGGCCGGCGAGACCATCGATGTGGTCTACAACGCCACGTTCAGCAATGCGGTGACGCCGGGCGAGGTGCTGGCCAACACCGCCAGCGCCACCTATGCCACGCAGCCGACCAACGGCACCGTCGCCAACACCAACACCTCGACAGCCACGACCGGCGTGGTGATCTCCTCGTCGATCTCGAAGAGCATCGTTGCCACCTCCGACTCGGCCGATATCGCGACCACCAAGGTGGCGAACGGCGAGACGGTGACCTACCAGCTGGTCGGCACGCTGGAGCCCGGCACCTCCAACGTGGTGGTGACCGACAGCCTGCCGGCCGGGATGGTGTTCCAGTCCGCCAGCCTGGTGGGCGCAGGCGCGATCACGCCGGTCAGCGATGTTGGTGGCGTGGTGACGTTCGATCTCGGGTCCGTCACGGTTCCGGCGGGGCCGGACGGGACCGGCACCATCGACCTCACGGCGCTCGACACCAGCGCCGCGACGTCGGGCACGCTGATCAACACGGCGACGCTGACCAGCTCGGGGACGACCGGAGCCGGCAGCCATAGCTCCACCGCCTCGGCCAGCGACACGATCGTGGCGCCGGACCTGACGCTGACCAAGGCCACGACCTTCACCAGCGGCGACGCCGGGTCGGTTGCGACCTTCACCATGACCATCGACCCTGCCGCCGACATGACCTCGCCGGCGTATAATGTCAGCCTGCTGGATCTGATGCCCAACGGCCTCACCCTGGTGGCGGGCAGCGAGACAATCTCGGGGGCGTCCGGCAGCTTTGTGCCTGATGGCAACGGGTTCGATGCCAGCATCGCCAGCATCGCGCCGGGGGCGGTGCCGGTGGTGATCACCTATCAGGCGGCGCTGGCCAACAATGTCGTCAACGCCGCGGTGATCACCAACACCGCGACGCTCGACTACACCTCGCAGCCCGACACGGTGGCCAACGGCAACACCGGTGGCGAGAGCTTCAGCAAGACGGCGCAGGCCAGTGTGGGCGCGACATTGGTCGATCATGTCAGCAAGACTCTGGTGGGGACCTCGTACGGGCCGCCGCAGGCTTCTGCGGGTGGGACGATCTACGCGGCGCCCGGCGAGATGCTGACCTATGACGTGGTGGGCACGCTCGACACCGGCACACAGCACCTGGTGCTCAGCGACGCGCTGCCGACGGGGCTCGACTATGTCTCGTCCAGCGTGGTCTCGCTGGGGGGCACCACGGGCTCGGCGCTGGCGGTGGGCGCCGCGGGTGTGGACAGCGCCGGTGTGGTGAGCTTTGACTTTGGCACGGCCGGCATCACCAACCCGGCGGGCTCCACCAACAGCGATGTGGTGGTGCAGATCGTGGCCAAGGTCGATGCGGCCGACACGGTCAACGAGGTGCTGACCGACACGGGCAGCCTGGTGACCTCGGCGCCGGTCAACACGCTGGGCGTGACGCCGGGCGCCAACCCGACGACGCTGGATGCGACGGCCAGCGTCACTGTCGGGGGCGGCACCATCAAGAGCTTCGTGTTCTTCGACGGGCAGTGTGACGGCGTCTATCATGTCGGCGATGCCGGGGTGGCGGGGGTGACGGTTCAGCTGCTGAGTGCCGACGGCAAGACGGTGCTGGGCACGACCACCACCGACAGTTCGGGCGGCTACAGCTTCACCGAGGTGCCGCAGGGCGCCTATGAGGTGAAGGTGCTGGCCCCGGCGGGGATGAGCTTCAGCGAGACCGAGCCGACCGCCAATCCGTTGATCGACAGCGATGTCAATCCCAGCACCGGCGTCACCAACGTGCTGAACGTGATCGCCAACCAGACCACGCAGGGTGCGAATGCCGGCCTCGAGTTCAACGGGTATTTCGCGGGCACGACGCCGATCCAGGCGGTGGGCGGGGTGTATGACGGCAACGGGTCGAACGGGGTGATCATTTCGAGCCAGGATGGCGGCAACAACATCCATACCGGCTCGGGCGGCAACAATGTCGTGGTGCTCGACGGCAGCGGCAACATCATCGAATTGGGCGCCGGCAACGGCACCGATATCGGCACCAGCTGCGGCGC